>LVBD01000074.1 GCA_001604275.1 Spirochaetales bacterium Spiro_02 | reverse complement strand
CCTGTGGGTTAGAAAGTGGATCCCGTTTTCCAGTCTCCCGCTTGAAAGAAGCTCGATGGCTCAATCAACCGATAGGGAAGTTCGGGACCGAGGGCAGACTCCTTCTGAAGTTCAAAGACTTACGTTTCATGAGGTCCTCTGTCCCGGAATTATATCATCAAAAATCAATCACCTATATTAAGTATAGTGTGAATTGTTATTAGGAGGAAGTTTCATGCAAAAACGAACGATCCTGGTGCTGCTGGCGGCCATGCTGGCATGCATCTCCCTATATGGCCAAGGTGCGAAGCCTGTCGGAGAAAACTCCTATAGCGGCACCATCCTCTCGATCACGGATGAAAACGGAATCTTTGAGTTCGTCGTGCAGGATCAATCGGGAAAAAACACCCGGTTCATCCCCACCGCCGACTGCCAGACGATCCTCCCCCTGTCCAGCTACCGGACGGGAGATACCGTAGAGATCAGCGAATACTCCATGGTTTCCGATACCATCGCCACCGTCAGCGCCATGCGTTGGATCACGCCGATGGCCTCAAAAGAATGGGATTCCTTGCTGGTGGCGATGCAGACACCCAACTGGGGGCCGGACGTCAACCAGAGCGCATCGATCGAAGATGCCAACATCGCTTCGGCTCCGGATACGACGGAAATCCTGGAGCAGCAACGCGTCTTTGCGGACAGCCGGCTGATCGTACTGATCGCGCTGGCGGTCGTCTTCATCGTCGCGGTCGTGCTGCTGGTGGTCATCATCGTCATCGGACAGAACAAACGAAAGGAGCAGGAACAAGAACAGCGATGAAGGCCGTCATTATTTCTGGCGGCTCAACTGGTCGAGCATCGTCCGCCTGAACACGAACTGATCCAGCGCCACCGCCGCCGTCCCCAGCAGGCCGGCCTTGTCGCCGAGCCTGGTCCGCTCGATCGACACGGCGCTCAACCGCACCGAAGCCGCATCCTCATAGCGACGCAGCAACTGGGCGAAGAACTGGTCCGGCATGGAGCTGATCCCGCCTCCGAGGATGATCTTGCCGCAACCGGTGATCGCGCTCGCATAGACCAACGCATCGGCCATCCCCCGCGCGGCATCTAAAAGCAGCGACGCAAGATCGGGGTACTGGTCGAGCATCTGGCACGCCTGCTTGACGGTGATGTCCTCCTTGCCGGTGATCCGCGCCGCCATGCTGGAGATCGCCCAGCCGGCCGACACTGTCTCCAGACATCCGATGGAGCCGCAGCTGCACAACCCCGTCTGTCGCAGCGGAATATGTCCGAACTGCGAACCCTCGCCAATGACCTTTCCGTCTGCCACCCATGCGGACGAAATATGTTCGCCCCAGTTGACATACAGCATCGACGCATCCGCCCCGGACGGTTCCTGCGAAGCGGCGAACCACCGCTCGCCAAGGACCATCGCCCGCACATTGTGCTCCAGCACCACATCCAGACCGGTGTTCTTCGAGATCGCCTCGGCAAGCGGAACATCCTTCCACCCCCACACCGGAGCGCTTGCCACCACCGACCCCGACGGATCGAGCGACCCCGGCACCGAGACTGCGATGCCGATGGCCGAAGCGGGATCCTTCATCATCTTGAGAATGCGCAGACAGGTCTTGATGATCTGCACGCACAGTTCCTCGGGCTTGGGATTGTGCGGGGTGGGGAAGCGCTCGAAGCGCAACAGGTTCCCTCCCAGGTCTGACAACGCCACGCTGGTCGCTTTCGTCCCCAGGTCGACGGCCAGGACCGCCCTCGCATCCTTCTTGAGCGACAGCGCCGTAGGTCGCCGGCCGTTGACCGTGACCATCTTGCCCGTCTCTTCGACCAGCCCTTCGGCGATCAGCGCCTCGACGATCTCGCCGGTGGAGACTTTGTTCAGCTTGAGCAACCGAGCCGCTTCGGCGCGGGAGAGGTTCTCTTGTGAGGCAAGGAGATTCAGGATCCTCAGCCGGTTGATGGCCCTGGCGGCCGATGGTTGTGAAAACTGCATGGACAAATCATACCCCAACCTTCGCATTTTGTTAATAGAAGTTGCCAACCCGCCGTTTTATCACTATTTTTTATTCTGGTCCGCCATACACGGGGGCCGTTTCCGGCGCGCTGCCTTCCGGCAGGAACGGGCCGGATCATTTTGTAGCACACTACGTTCCGACTGGGAGGTTCGCATGGAACAGAAAAAGTTCAAGACTGAAGTATCGCAACTGCTTCAGCTCATCATCCATTCCCTGTATTCGAACAGGGAAATTTTCCTGAGAGAGTTGATCTCCAACTCCTCCGACGCGCTGGACAAGCTCAAGTACCTGTCCCTGACCGACGAAAAGCTCAAGGGATTCTCCTTCGATCCGCGCATCGACATCTCCTTCACCGAAGGCGAGAAGCGTACGCTGACAATCAGCGACAACGGTCTGGGCATGAACCACGACGACCTGAACGACAACCTCGGCACCATCGCAAGCAGCGGGACGCGCAAGTTCCTCGCCAGCCTGACCGACGAACAGAAGAAGGACTCCAACCTCATCGGCCAGTTCGGCGTCGGCTTCTATTCGGCGTTCATGGTCTCCGAGAAGGTCGAGGTAATCAGCCGCAAGGCCGGCGAAGACCAGGCATGGAAATGGACGTCCGACGGGAAGGGGACCTATACGATCGAGGAGGCGACCCGCGACAGCCAGGGCTCCACGATCACGCTGTATCTCAACGAGGACGGCAACGAATACGCCAACCGCTGGCAGCTCGAGCAGCTGATCCGCAAGTACAGCGACCATATCGCGTACCCGATCTTCCTCGCCTACGACCAGACCCACTACGACGACAAGCAGAAGGATGCCGAGGGCAACGCCTTGAAGACGGTCGAGCACAAGGTGGAGCAGATCAACAGCGCCGCCGCCCTGTGGAGACGGAGCAAGAGCGATCTCACCGAAGAGGACTACGACTCGTTCTACGAGAACAACTTCCACGATTCCGAGAAGCCGTTGTTCTATATCCACACCCAGGCCGAAGGGGCCACCGAGTACATCACCCTGTTCTACATCCCGTCCAAGGCTCCGTTCGACATGAACTACGCCGACTATCGCCCGGGTGTCAAGCTCTATGTCAAGCGCGTCTATATCACCGACGACGACAAGGAGCTGCTTCCTACCTATCTGCGTTTCGTGCGGGGCATCATCGACAGCGAGGATCTGCCGCTGAACGTCAGTCGTGAGATTCTTCAGCAGAATCGGGTGATGAGCGCGATCCGGAACGCTTCTGTGAAGAAGCTGCTGGGAGAGTTCAAGAAGATCTCCGAGCAGAATCCCGAGCTGTACGCCAAGTTCATCGAGCAGTACAACCGTCCGCTGAAGGAGGGGTTGTACGGCGACTACGCCAACCATGATGCACTTCTTGAGCTGGTCAGGTTCAAGTCCTCCTCCCAGGACGGCTATGTGAGCCTCGCTTCCTACAAGGAGCGGATGCCCGAGGATCAGAAGAGCATCTACTACATCACCGGCGGCAACGAGGCTACGCTCAAGGGCAGTCCGTTGCTCGATGCCTACAAGAAGAAGGGCTACGAGGTTCTGGTGATGAGCGATGATATCGACGACTTGATCGTGGGTGCGATCGGTACGTACCAGGATCTGCCGCTGAAGGCGATCAACAAGTCCGGTGCCGTGGACGATCTGCAGGACGAGGACCAGAAGAAGAAGGCCAAGGAGTCCAAGCCGCTGGTCAAGAAGATCAAGAAGGCGTTGGGCGACCGTGTCAAGGATGTGGTGGTTTCCTCCCGTTTGTCCGATGGCCCTGCGGTCATCGTCGTCGATGAGAACGATCCGTCGGTGCAGATGCAGCAGATGCTCAAGGCGATGGGGCAGACGGAGCTTCCTGAGTCGTCTCCGATTCTGGAGATCAACGTGGACGATCCGATGCTCAAGAAGATCGAGGCGAGCGACGACGATGCGTTCATCGCCGATATGTCGAGCGTGTTGCTCGATCAGGCGCTCCTGGCCGAGGGTGTCATGCCCAAGGATCCTGTGACCTTTACCAAAAAACTCCACTCTCTCCTCTCAAGATAGGGGTTATTGTAGGGTCGTTGTGAGGGTTGTCGTAGGGTTATTGCGGGGGGGGCGGGAGCTCCCCCCCATAACCCTACAAGGCCCTCATGACCCTACATATGTTCCCTGGGCGTGGTGCGTACCCTGATATGATGTGACCTCTTATCAAGTGCTATTTTCTCTTTTTTACCTCCCGGAAGTTTCAATGCATGAAAAGGATTGATAGACAGCAAATCAGTTGTTCGGCATTTGACCATTCTGATATACGTGGATTGGTTACCACAGGCCAATGGTCCGCCTACAGCCCTTTCTGTCTACACAACGTGAATCACCGTACTGGTGTCAACAAGGGTCAATCGAAGATGGCAGGATCGTTGCCCGATTTGCCTGTCTATCAATCCCTCTCATCCCTCGGTTCCTTCTTTTCCTTTTTTGTAGGAATCCTTGTGGACATCGATGCCAATATCGATTACAGTATTCATGAAGTGGCCTCCAT
>LVBD01000073.1 GCA_001604275.1 Spirochaetales bacterium Spiro_02 | reverse complement strand
CCTGATCTGTAAAGTTTTCTGTTGACTCACGGGGGAAAAAATTCAACTGACTCTTACAATACCAATTCCATTATGTTTCAGTAGGTATTATTTTGTTTCATAATGCTTGACAATAATATGAATTAGGCACAAAATGAAACAAAATGGATGTGACTTAAGAAGCTCTCATAATCCGTGGGTCGAAGGTTCAAGTCCTTCTGGGCCCAGATCGAAACCTGCGCCGTTCATTCGGCCGCAGGTTTTTTTAATTTCTGATACGATCGAACGGAAACCG
Organism: Spirochaetales bacterium Spiro_02; assembly: GCA_001604275.1. Taxonomy (GTDB): domain Bacteria; phylum Spirochaetota; class Spirochaetia; order Sphaerochaetales; family Sphaerochaetaceae; genus Spiro-02. The sequence continues at coordinate 23,915 of LVBD01000073.1, read as the reverse complement.
CCATACTACCAGTATTGACGCAAGCGCCGGTTCAACCACCTTGGGTGAATACCGACTGACACACAGAACTTCCACGCACCTGCCACACACCGCAACCAGGACTGCCCACACCTGCCACACACCGCAACCAGGACTGCCCACACCCGCCACGCACCGTGACAGCGACTGTCCACACCCGCCGCAGACACTATCGCGCACCTACCACAATGACCTTACAATGACCTTACAATGACCTTACAATGACCTTACAACGACCTTACAACGACCCTAATATTGACAAGAGACGAGGAATGTGAGAGCGTATGTTTCTGATATGAACGAACTCATGCAGAACCCTGTATTTCTGGCCTTCCTGGCCACACTGGGCACTTGGGCCATGACAGCCCTCGGCGCTGCGTTGGTATTCTTCTTCAAGGAAATCAACCAGAGAGTCCTGAACGTCATGCTCGGATTCGCCTCAGGCGTCATGATCGCCGCCAGCTTCTGGTCGCTGCTCGCACCCGCCATAGAAATGGCCGAAGACGGCCCCTTGCCGGCTTGGCTGGTCGCCGCGATCGGGTTCCTCGCCGGAGGCCTCTTCCTCTGGATCGCAGACCGATTGATCCCCCATATGCACTTCAACACACCGAACGCCGAAGCGGAAGGCATTCCCACCCATCTGAAACGGAGCATCCTGCTCGTACTGTCGATCACACTCCACAACATTCCCGAAGGAATGGCCGTAGGAGTAGCGTTCGGCGCCCTTGCCTCGGGAGGAGGAAGCAATGCCGAGCTCCTTGCGGCGGTAGCGGTGGCGATCGGCATCGGCATCCAGAACTTTCCGGAAGGAGCGGCCGTATCGATTCCTCTTCGAAGGGAAGGCCTGAGCAGAGCGAAATGCTTCTTCCATGGACAGGCATCAGGATTCGTCGAACCCGTCGCCGGCGTGCTTGGCGCACTGCTGGTCGTGGTTGCGAAACCGATCCTCCCATATGCCCTTGCATTCGCCGCCGGAGCCATGATCTATGTCGTCGTCGAAGAACTGATACCCGAAGCCCAGCAAAGCGGCACCGAGCATGAACATGAGGGAACACACTTTGCGACATTCGGATGCATGATCGGTTTCGCGATCATGATGATCCTTGACGTCGCCCTCGGCTGACGGCGGCAGAAAGCCTCGCCTAAACTCGTTCCAGCAGATTTTCGATCGTAAGCTCACCCAGAGAATCGATGCCATGCCCCTGGATCTGCGCCGCAACGGCCTCTCCCGGAGTGTCCTGTTCCTCGTCTCCAGCCAAACCATCGAAGCCGTATAGCGCATCGACCAAGTCATGAACCTTCAGATCTTCCAGCGGCCGCGACGGCATGAAGGAAGTCTTTCCATTGTTCGTGGGGATAATATAGTGCAGTTCCGTCAGCAAATCCAGATATCCGTACAGACGACGGTCAGGAATCATCAGGCGACGAGCAAGTTCCCGGGTAGTCGTCACTCCCCTCCCGTTCTTGTAATTGTTGCCGACCAGCATCATGATATTCACACCTTCAGTCAGCTGTCGGGCGGGAGACTGCGGCAATCCGCGCAACTGTTGCTTATCCGGCCGGTACTGATGCACATATGCGACCTCGATGACGGACAGGACGATCATCCAGATTACATACACATAGAGCAGGAACAGGAAAATCGCCGCGAACGAACCATAGATCACCGAATACGTGACAGCTTTCGCGGTCAACCAAGTATAGAAATAGTTGAGAATCCCCACCGCCAGCATACCGAGGAACGAGCCCAGCAACGCACTGGAGAACCGCACCTTGACGTTCGGAACCGAGAAAGCGATGAGAAAGAACCCGACCCAGGTGATTATCCACGGAGAAACGGTCTGGACCACTTTCAGCCAGCCGCTGATCGCAGGAAGCCCCATCAGGCGCGTATACCAGTTGCTCATGACGGACTGGACGGAAAAATAGGCGGCGAGCAGCAACGTCCCCACGACCAGAAACGTCAGGAATCCGGCGAACCGTCGAAGAGGATTACGATTGACTGACGTATGGTATATCTGGTTGATGACCGACCACACCTTGTTGATCAGCAGCAGGGACGTGATGATGAACGAAATGATGCCGATGACACCCAGACTGGTGGCGTTGCCGGTGTAGGTCTCGATCATCTTCACCAGCTCCTGGCCGGCGGCTTCTCCGAAAATATCGATAAAGAACTGCGTCAGCATGTTCACGACAGACTGCAGCACGCCGAAAGCGCCAAGAAACACGAACACGAACGTGATACAGGGAACTAGCGCCATCAGCGTGGTGTACACCAAACCGGAAGCCATGATCGTCACTCGGTCGCGCAACACGTTCCTGAACACGATCGTCGCAAACTCCCCGGCCTGAACCAGTTTTCTCCCGACTTTCGAAACAAAGCGGGCGACGCCTTTCTTCTCCTGTTCCGCCGGATCCTGCGGATGCATGAACGGATCGCGAGCAGTCTCCATCGCACTATTCCTCTATGCGACGATTGATCCAGCTATAGAGTTCCTCCTGGATCTCGCCCTTATTAGTCTCGTTCAACAACTCGTGCCGAGCTCCAGGAACCAGCTTCAACGTCACATCGGCGATACCGGCGTCATGATAGAGATCGTAGACCTTGCGGACACCCTTGCCATAGCCTCCGACAGGATCCATCTCCCCGCTGATGATCAGCAACGGCAGATCCTTGGGCACTAGCAAGGCATTCGCCTTGCTGTTGGCGAACTCGACCCCCGTCAGCAGATCGACGAAGAACTGGGAGGAACAGACGAATCCGCACAACTCGTCGTCGATGTACTTCTGCACCTCCGCGGCATCACGCGATAACCAGTCGAACGGAGAGACGGCGTTGGCGATCCGCTTATTGAACGAACCAAAGCTCAGTTTGTCCAGCATCTTGTCCGGAGTACGGGAACCGTTCTTCCTCGCATGACGTCTTGCAAGCGACTTGCCTACCTTTCCCACGATGCCTTTCGCCGATCCGGTCCCCATGATGATGACGCCGCTGTACAGATCCGGATGGAGGACCATGACAGTTCTGGCTAGGAACGATCCCATACTGTGTCCCATCAAGAACAACTGTAGACCCGGGTTCTCCGTGGCAATGAGATTCGACAGTTCATATGCGTCCTCGGCGACCCGCATCCATCCGTTTTCCTCGGCGAACCATCCCAGTTCGTCGTCGGCAGCGGTACCGCCATGCCCGCGATGGTCCTGGGCGTAGACCGCGATCCCGTAAGAATTCAGAAATGTCGCGAAGCCATCGTATCGGGAAGCATGTTCGGCCATTCCATGAAAGATATGCAGGACCGCGCGAATCATTTTCTTGTGAGGAATCCAGGCGCAGTATGCGAGGATATGTCCGTCCGAGCAAGTCAAGGTTCTCGTCTCCATGGCACGGCCCTTCCCTTTTCGTGATGATATTGTTTATTCTATATAAGTCTTATATTATAATAATAACAGTATTATGCAACGCTGACAAGCAAAGAAAAAACGATAATCAGATAAAACGTACTGGACGAACAACACCTATACGAATACCTTGGGGGTGGGAAGCAACACCATGACGGCAGAAAATCATTCGGACATCCAAACGATCATCGTAGCATCGGATATCCATGGCGCGCACGAAGCGCTGGAACGGCTCATGGAGTACGCAGCACAAGCGAATGCCGATCTACTGGTCCTTGCAGGCGATACGTGCCCGGCTTGTTCGACGGCCATCGTCCGAAGCATCTGGTATTCCTCGATTCCGGTCCTGATGGTCCGGGGAAACTGCGAAAGCCCTTGGGATTTCCAGGAAGCGGGGCTACCGATCCCACCGATCTACCGTACCGAACGGTTCGGGGAACGGACGCTGCTGGTGACCCACGGCGACAGGTTCCCATCTCCCGCCGGACTGCCCGTCCACCTCAGCGAGAACGACCTGTTCGTATGCGGACATACCCATCGGCCGGTAATCAGACACGAGGAAGGGCGCCCATGGATCCTCAACCCCGGATCAACGACGTATCCCAGAAGCTCGGAAGGCGCGACGTTCGCCTTGGTCGACGGAGACGGAATATCGATCCGTTCCTTCGACCGGAACAAGCCGATCGCCGGATTACAAGCATATTGGTGAGAAAACGCGGCGGGGCCGTACGTCAGGAACGGAGCGCCCAATAGGCTTCCAGCAATGGTCGGAGAGGAACAACCCGATCCTGCGGGTGATTGCTTTCCGGATTGATCTGGAAATAATCGGGAAGAGCGCCGGAACCGAAACGGAATCCACCCATCCGTTCGTCCAGATCCATCTGCAATTTCCAGACGTTCGTTCCGAGAGCAAGAAACTGCGCCGAAGTCAGCTTGCCCCCGAACAGAGCCCGCAGCAGGGATACGAACAGCTTCGGGGAGGCCAGTCTGCATGGGCGGCGGACATGTCTCATCAGCAACCCGGCGATCCGCCGATGCCGAAGCGAACGGTTCGACACGAAGCCTTCGTACAAGACCATTGACGCGAACATCGGACAGATTCCCAAACTCTCAAGCGCATAGCAGATATCTTCGTTGAAGACGGCCCATCGTGCCATCACGTGCGCAGGCGCTCCGTTCAACCGAGGAACGACCACTTCGGGGAGGAACGGAACATCCGTGCCGATCGCTTCGTACAAGCCCTGTCCGAACGCCCCGCGAACATCATACGGACCCATTTCCAAACCGCCGACCAAATACGCCCAATCGGCTCCGCCGAACATCCCGACCAGCGCTTCAAGCCCGATGCCGAGAATTTCTCCGGAACCCTTGCGGTACGAGGCGGCATCGATCACCTTGACCATGACATCCACTCCGCCATGTTCGATATCGGGAATCTGGCAGAGCAATCCATGGCGGCGAGAGACCATCGCCCATCCGAGGATATTGCCCATCGAAACAGGATCGACGCCATCTTCGACGCATGCATTCAGCAAACGCTGTACTTTGACGGGGTCGTAGATGCCCAAATTTGCGCCGAGCATCGCCATCGCTTCATATTGGGGGAGCAATGTCTCCACCTTGCCGTTGGTATCGACTACGGCATGATAGCACGAAAGCGAACAGGAAGAACAGGAATTGTAGCAATCGCCGTGTCTGCGCCGCTGTTCCGCACCTCCCAGATAGAATGTCCGGGGATCGGTACGTAGCGAGAAGTTGGAAATGGGAATCCATCCGGCGGCATTGGCTTCCGCCATCAGCGTCACCTCCCCTTCGCTTCTCAGCCGACGAGCCATCGGGCTGACATCATTGATATTCGCAAGTTTCTTCCGTAGCTTGGCGATCTTGGCGATATCGCCGGCCATCTCGCTTCCCGCCTCCGGCACCTGTCTCTCAGAGACGGCCGCATCGTGGCCCTGGCCGGCGGAAACGGACTCACTTTCCCGATCATCCTCGGAAGGAGCGACGGAAGGCAGAGCGGAAGAAACACTAGGAACGATGTCGGTCTGCGGACTGGAAGCAACGGCGACGGCCGGAGCTTCCGAGGCAACCGCATGGCCGTCCGAATCTTGAACAGGTTGCGGCACATCGGGCTCTTCGGATCGCGGCTGTACCGCTGGTTCGAACGGAATGGCAGGATTGCCGTTGACGATCACGGCCTTGATATTCTTGAATCCAAACACCGTCCCGATACCGCCGCGACCGATGCTTGTCCCATCGCAAACCACCGAAGCATAAGGAACCCGCTGTTCGCCGGCGGGGCCGATGGCCAGCACGCAGTCGTATGGGTCGCGGGTCATCAGATCGGAAATCCGCGTCGTGGAATACCCGATGAAACGCTCGGAATTCATCACCGACATCCCGTCTGTCTCGATCTGCATGATCACCGGCCGGCGCGACCGGCCCCGGATGACCAGCGCGGAATACCCGGCGGCCTTCAGCGCAGGTCCGAAGCTTGCGGAACTGATGCCGACCGTCATCCTGCCCGTCGCAGGAGAACGAGTGACGATGGAAAACAAATCTCCGCATGGCGTCGATGTATTGGTCAGCAATCCGCAGGCGATCACCACGGGGTTGCCAGCCTCATACTGGGTGGGATCCGTCACCGTATCGTCGGCATACCGCTCCCATAGCTTCAGGGCCAAACCCCTGCCACCGGGGAATTCTCTGAGGATAGCGGCGTCTATGTCATGCACTTCCCAGCGCTCGGTCGCAAGATCGACGACCATGTATCTGCCGCCGGGGAGGAGGCTCAATGTATTCTCGTCATTTCTGAGATTCATACTACCAACTCTACCTACAGAGTTGGTGACTGTCAATGAAAGAGAGCGAAAAGGCTTGAACGCAGCACGGTCCGATCATATATTGAAAGGTATATCGAACAGGAGAAACGGACGATGAAACAGACAATTGCACTGACTTTTGGGGACTCCCGGTTCGAGCTTCCCTTCGGAATCACCGCCGGACGGGCTCTCGCGGACTTGGGGACCGTCGATCCGGCCATCATTCCATCCTATCAGGACGATCCGATTATCGGAGTCCTGGTCAACAACGACCTGCAGCCGCTCTGCACGCGTTTGGAAACGGACTGCACCCTCGAGCCGGTACGCATTTTCTCCGATCTGGGGAAACGGATGTACCGCCATAGCATCTGCTATCTGCTCGGATGCGCGGTCTCCGGGCTCTACCCGGACCGCAGACTTGTCATCGGTCATTCGCTGGGCGATGGATATTACTATTCGTTCGACGACCAGTATCTCCTTTCTCCGGACGACATATCGCGGATTTCGCAAGTCATGCAGGATCTCGCGTCGAGCAACCTTCCTATCGAACGAGTACGGATTCCCTATGCTCAGGCAATGGAATACTTCCGTCAGCGAAGATTCCAGGAAACGGAAGCCCTGCTTTCCTATCGAAACGACCCTGCGATCGATCTCTATCAGCTGAACGGATATCTGGACGTGACCTATGAGCCGCTGGTACATACCACGGCGGTGCTGACCGTCTGGGAGCTCCGTCCGTACGGAGACCGGGGTATGTTGCTTCGCTATCCGCGATCATTCGATTTCACCAAGCTCGACACCTGGAAGGACAATCCTCTGCTGTTCTCTGTCTTCAAGGAATACAAGGAGTGGGGAAGAATTCTCGGAGTTTCTTCGCTGGGCAAGCTCAACCAGATCTGCGCATCAGGCCAGATACAGTCGTTCATCAGGATGGCGGAGGCGCTTCAAGCGAAGAAAATCACCAAGCTCGCGGATAAGATCATCGGGAACGATGGGATCAAAGTGGTGTTCATCGCCGGCCCCTCGTCGTCCGGAAAAACGACGTTCGCCCAGAAACTGTGCATCCAGCTCCAGGTCATGGGCAAGCGTCCGATCAAAATCTCTTTGGACGACTACTACCTGACACGGGAGCAGATTCCGGTGGACGGCAATGGAGGGAAGGACTATGAGGCGCTCCAAGCGCTCGACACGGCGCGATTCACACAGGATCTGCGGGATCTGTACGACGGAAAGGAGGTCGATCTCCCCCATTTCGACTTCAAGCATAACCGCCGATACTTTCTCGAGCGCCCGATTCATCTGGATCGGCATTCGATTCTCGTCATAGAAGGCATCCATGGGCTCAATCCGGCTCTCGTGCCGCGGATCGATCAGGAAACGACGTTCCGCATCTACATTTCCGCCCTCACCCAACTGAACCTCGACGACCACAACAGGGTCAGCACGACGGACAACAGGATTCTCCGCAGATTGGTACGAGACAGCAGGACCAGAGGAGTCTCCGCCGAAACGACGCTGTCGATGTGGCCGTCGGTCCAGCGCGGCGAGAATCTCCATATCTTCCCATACCAGAACAATGCCGACGTCATGCTCAACTCCGCGCTCGACTATGAACTTGGAGTTCTCGCCCCGTTCGCCCAGCCGTTGCTCAAGACGGTCAAGCCGTCCGACACGAAAGCGTACCCTCTGGCCCGCAGGCTGCTGGCGTTCATCGAGAACACCTATCCGATTCCGGAATCCGCGGTCCCGAAGGACTCCTTGCTCAGGGAATTCATCGGAGGCAGCGAGTTCGATGTCGTCTGACGCGCCGTCAAACGATTGACAACGATGACAGGATCGATCATCATCCGATTCAGATTGCAAGAAGGAGCGACAGCATGGGGTTCGACTCACACGACGACGGAGGACACTATACGTGCCCGAAATGCGGATGCAAAAGTTTTGAGCATGACCAGTTCCAGGCCACGGGGGGAAATTTCGCAAAGATCTTCGATGTGCAGAACAAACGGTTCATCACCGTATCATGCACCAGATGCGGCTACACGGAACTCTACAAGGCGCAAAGTTCGGAAGGCTGGAACATCCTCGATTTCCTGTTGAACTGACCGTCAGTTGACGGTGAACGACTCCACCGATACGACCGTCCCGATCTGCTGCAATCGCTCGATCGCCTGGGGAATCGGTATTTTCTTCCTGAATACGATATTCGCAGTCAGCAGGAGCTTGCCGTCCTGGCCCCGGGTTACCTGCATGTTCCTGATGGACAGTCCGCTCTTCTTCAGATCGTCACCGAGAAGCTCCGTCCCCCGCATGGAATCGTCAAGCGGAACGGTGACCGTACCGATCAGCTGGGTACCGAGATGGAGGTGCCTGTTGTGCAACAGCACCTGCAACAAGATCATCAACATGGTGAAGAATACGCCGGTCAGATACATGCCGGCGCCTATTGCGATTCCAAGCCCTACGGTTCCCCACAGGCCTGCGGCAGTAGTCACGCCGATCGTGTTCTCCCGTCGGACGAAGATGACTCCCGCACCGAGAAATCCGATGGCGGTCACGACGCCGGCCGCAATCCTCGAGGCGTCCAGAGAGATACCCTTGATGCCGAGCACATCGAAAAAACCGTACTTGGAAACGATCATCATCAACGCCGACGACATGGCGACCAGCACATGCGTCCTGATGCCCGCGCTCTTGAATCTCTTCTCACGCTCCAAGCCCACCAAACCTCCGCATATCGCGGCCAGAATGATCCTGACAAGATATGTCGCTTCGTTCATGAGGTAAGCTTCCATGTCGTTCTCCTTATTTCGTTTCCTGCCGACTTCCGCCTATGGCTTGCCGGTAAAAACAAGCCACCCCGGACGGGATGGCTTGCAGCGTGCGCCATATGCGGCGAATCAGCGGTATCGATATTCAGTCTTCCTTTCAAGGATACCACGGAACCGCCGCTCCGGGTACAGAAGCTCGTGGCTATTTCGCGTAGATATGTTTCATCTCATCGAAATATTCGGCGACTTCCGCCTTGCACTTGCCGCATCCGGTACCGTAGCCGGTCAGCTGCCGCAGGTCTTCGAGCGTCTTGGCTTTGTCGGTCTTGACCAAATCCTCGATCTGCTGATCGGTCACTCCCTTGCACTCGCAGATGATCTTGGCCACTTTTTTCTTGAACGGATTCTCACGCCCCTGGCGTGCAAGATAATCGTCGATCGCGGCGCGGAGCGCTTTGTCACCCAGGACGGAACAGTGGAACTTATGCTCGGGCAATCCGCCCAGAGCGTCGGTGATCATGTTCGGGGTCAGGTGATAGGCCTCTTCCAGCGTCATGCCGATGGCCATTTCGCTCATCATCGAGGTGCTGGCGATCGCCGATGCGCAACCGTAGGTCAGCCAACGGAGATCGGAAATCCGATCATCCTTGACCTTGATGCCGACACGCATCTGGTCCCCGCAGGCAAGGGAACCGACTTCCCCAACGCCATCCGGCTCAAAGTTCTCCTCCTTGCGCCAGAGGTTCTTCGGGTTCATGAAATGATCCTTCACCGTATCCGTATAGACCCATTGGTTCATGAAACTGCTGAGATTGCTCATCTTGTTGACATCTCCCTGAGCCGCTCGATGATCGGCGGCAATTTTTCAAGCACGTAATCGACATCCGCGTCCGTATTGAACCTGCCGAAACTGAAACGGATCGATCCATGGGCGAGCTCCACATCCAGACCCGAGGCGAGCAGCACGTAGGAAGGTTCCAGAGAACCCGTGGCGCAGGCGGACCCTGTGGATACCGCGATCCCGCTCATGTCGAGGTACAGCAGGATAGACTCTCCCTCGGCGCTGGGAAAGGATACATTCAATGTACCTGGCAGGCATTCTACAGGATGTCCGTTGACCACGATGTTGTCGATGCGTTCCTCAAGCCCCTTGCGCAGCTTCTCGCGCATCGCCCACAGCCTGTCATGTTCATCCTGCTGCGTCAGTCTCGCAAGTTCCGCCGCCTTGCCCATGCCGATGATCGCCACAGTATTATAGGTACCGGCACGACGTCCGCCCTCCTGATGTCCGCCGTTGACGAACGGTTCGAACGGAGCTCCTGAACGGACGTACAGGGCGCCTACCCCTTTCGGACCATAGAATTTATGTCCGGAAAGCGTCAGATAGTCCACTCCCCAGGTATGGGCGGTCACCGGAATCTTGCCGATCGCCTGAGTGGCGTCGGTATGCATCAATGCGCCGGCTTCATGGGCGAGGCGGGTTACTTCTGCTATCGGCTGGATCGTTCCCGTCTCGTTGTTGCCAGTCATGACCGAGACCAGCAACACGTCAGGTCCGAGCAAAGCTCGGAACTTGTCCATGTCAAGCCTGCCGGTGATATCCACGGGAGCCTCGTCGATGCGGTAGCCGCGCCGCTTGAGGAACTTGACTGTCTCGATGATGCTCGGATGTTCGATCGTCGTCGTGACGACTCGATTCCGCGCAGAACCTCCGTCGATCAGATCGCGTGCGATGTTGAACACCGTATTGTTCCCTTCCGAAGCACCGCTGTTGAAGATCACTTCATCTGGAGAGGCGTCGATCAACGCTGCGAGTTCCTTACGGGACCAATCGATTCCTGCGTAGGCCTTCCGGCCGAAATCGTGCATGCTGGAAGCATTTCCATATAAATCGGATGATCGCTCGACGATCTCCGTCACTTCCGGAGCCATCTGCGTCGTCGCATTATTGTCAAGATATACAATCCTGTTGTCCATTGGTCCACACCTTCTTCCGTCTGAAAGGTACTTTCTCAGACAGGAAACGTCAAGAAGCGCATTCCAAGCCGATATCGCGCCGCCACATGTCAATGAACCCGCGCGTTTCAGTCTCCTTCGCGCCCATTCGCGTGATGCGCCCGAAACACTTCGGCGATGAGATCGAAATCCTCCGCCGAAAGGCCATCACGGCAATCGCCGTTGGCGACGCACTCGCCAGCGGCATCCTGCAGATAGGAATCGAACGGAACCGCAGAATGGTCTCCTTCGCGCGCGCCTTTGGAATGGATCAGACGCAGCCGACGGGGAAACGCCATCCGGATATGCAAGGCTCTCGCCCACTGGACATAGCCGCAGTCGGGGGGCAGATAGGAGGCGAACATTGCTTTCCAAACAGAGACCTTTCTGCAACGATTGCTTTGTGCAAAACGTTCATGATAGATCCTGCAGCTTTTGGTGACGGGATCGAAATATTCGCACCAAGAGTCGAGGTCTATGACCAGCTGACGGCCAAAAAGCGCTTTCTCGTGACAACAGAGACCGCAATAGCGGCATTTGGCCTCCCATCCGGAACGGGAGGAACGCCCCGCCGCAGATTCGCGCATTCCGTCGGTTTTTCCGTCTCCGCCGCAGAATCCGCACATCAGCGCACGACTCCGCCTGCGACGTCCCGCTCCATCCGCTCCATATCGGAATCAACCGAAACTCCGCACATGGCACGTAGCGCACGGCATCCTTGTTCGGAAGCGGCCGGAAGCACTTGCAGCGCGGTGACGGCGATGTTCCCTACGGCAACGATGGAGAAATCGGTATGGACGGTACCGCAGCTCTGGCCGGGGGCCACTCCCCCCTTGAGGCGGAGCACGGAACTCTCCAGATGGGAAGGAACCCCGAAATGAGTTCCGCTGGTATCGAAGACCCGTTCCGAAGGCGTCTCGCAACGCTCGACGGCGTCATAGTATTCAAGATGTCCCAGATTGCCGACTCTCCATACCCTGTTGGGCCGGGGTGGAACGTTGATGTTGATCAAGGTATCGACGTCGCACAGTGGAAGGAAGCGCTCGAGATGCTCGACAAGGAACGCGGCGGCCGCCTCGAACGGATAGACGTCGCGGTCATCGTGCATTGCCGATACGGCCATGGCGGGGAATCCCATCAGCGCAGCCTCTCGAGCCGCTCCGACCGTACCGGAATATAGAATGTCGGTACTGAGGTTGTACCCGTGGTTGATCCCGCTAATGACGACATCAGGGGACACCGGAACAGCACCGCCTTTCACTCCATAGAGGATGCAGTCGGCGGGAGACCCGCTGCAATGATACGAACGATCGGCATATCTCGTAACGACAACATCGCCATGCAATGTCATGGAATGGCTGGTGGCGCTCCGCTGTCCGGAAGGGGCGCAGACCCACACATCATGCCCTGCGTCAAGCAGGCTGCGTCGCAATACATCAAGGCCAAGGCTGTCGTAGCCGTCATCGTTTGTCAGTAGAATCCGCATCGCTTGTCATCGGCAGTACCTTGGCGCATCCCTGCGGACGGAAGATCGTCCATCTGGGGCGGAAACCAAAGATATGCTCGTATTCCTCCAGACGGTCAAGATACGACGGCAATGCGGATTCGTCAAGCAACACCATGATGGTGCCGCTCAGCCCGTTGAAAATCAACCCGGCGCCAAGACAGCCGGAGACCTCGGAAGCCCGCTTCGTCAGCCAGTCCACTTCCGGACAGGTAATTTCCATCAAATCGCGCAAGCCGGCTTGCATCCGACTCATTGTCTTACCATACAGGACAGCATCTTTTTGTGCAAGCTGGAGAAACCCCTCCGAAGCCCATCTGGATTCGGAAAGCACATAGCTGCAGATATGGCGGGAATCCTCGTCCAGCGGGACTGTCCGCTCCTTCAGTTCGTTCTCCGGAAAATCACGGAGCGGTCCATACGGATACTGCCGCCGCAATAGTTCGAACGCCGTTTTCGTCGCAAGCCGCCGTCTGGCGACCTCCTCCCGCATCGCATGGGGGGAGATCCTGCTTTCCACGATGATCCCCAGCGGAGCGTCCTTGTTCTGGAACGGATACGAGAAATGGGAGAAGCTGACATGCTGCAGATCGAACAGCATCAGCTGCCCCTCCTTGCCGTTGAGCATCGTCAGAAGATCCGCGATCCGGCACCCCTCCCCGTTGAACGTGTTGTTCGCCAGATATGCGATGCGGATCATCGATGCATGATCCAGCCCGAGACAGGAATACTCGTTCAAGGCCATGACGGTCGCCAAGGCCAAAGCTCCGGAAATCGTGGAATTGTCACAATACAGCAAGTCGCCGCAGATCGTAACGTTCAGACCGGGAAAGACGACTCCGTCTTCGACCAGTTCGGCCACGACTCCTTTGATGAAATTTCCCCAGCGGTCTTCCTTCCTATATTTGATGTTGCCCAGCGAAAACCGCTTGCGATCATTGAGAGTGGCATTGTACAGACGGACAAGCTGGTCATCCCGGGGGGATACGGACAGCAACAGGGACTGCTCTCCGGTCCCCATGATGCAATGCCCTTTGCAGTAGTCGGAAAACAAACCGAGCAAAGTATATACTCCGGGCACGAACACCGCCACACTCGGCGCTATACCGTACTCGTTCTGATGGTACGTTTTTATTTCATCGATATCAGCACCCATGACCAGCCCGACCCCTGAGAATGATACTCGTAATTTTAGGGTATGCAACCCGATATTGCAACAAAAAACCGCCTTGCAAAGCAAGGCGGTCCATTTGAAGCGAAAACAACTGCAGCTTCCTCAGTCTTTGATGCCGTATCTTTTCTTGAAGCGTTCGACACGACCGGTGGTGTCGACCAGCTTCTGGGTACCGGTAAAGAAAGGATGGCAGGCGGAACAAATTTCCACCTCGAGGTTCTTGGCGGTAGTTTTGGTCTTGATCACGTTGCCACAGGAACAACGGATTTCCTGCAGTTCGTATTTGGGATGAATGCCCTCTTTCATGATATATATCCTCCAGTGATATGTGATATCCACTGATACGGCGCACGCCTTCACAGTGGACAGCTTTCAAGCGAACCGCTCGCCGAGGTCAAAAGACCTGGGACTGCGGGGCCCCCGTGTTCATCGAACGCAGGAACGCTTCATTGTTCTTTGTTTTGCGCATTTTGTCAATGAGGAACTCGGTAAGTTCCATATCTTCCATGCCATTGATCGCATTGCGCAGCACCCAGATCTTCGCAGCCTCGTCGGGGGTCAGCAACAGATCCTCTCGCCTGGTTCCGGATTTCTTGATATTGATGGCGGGGAACAGTCTGCGGTCGGCCATCCGACGGTCAAGGACGATCTCGTTGTTGCCCGTCCCCTTGAATTCTTCAAAGATGACTTCGTCCATTCTTGAGCCTGTTTCGATCAAGGCCGAGGCGATGATCGTCAGGCTGCCGCCGTTCTCGATGTTGCGCGCCGCGCCGAAGAAACGCTTGGGCTTGTGCAACGCATTGGAATCGACACCGCCGGACAGGATCTTGCCGGAGGCGGGGACCGTCTGGTTGTACGCACGGGCCAACCGTGTGATCGAATCGAGCAGAATCACGACGTCGCGATGGTGCTCCACCAGCCGCTTGGCTTTTTCAATGACCATCTCGGCGACGGTCACATGTCGGGTAGCCTGTTCATCGAAAGTCGAGGCGATGACCTCCCCCTTGATGTGCCGCCGCATATCGGTGACTTCCTCCGGCCGTTCGTCCACGAGCAGCACCATGAGGTAGACCTCGGGATGGTTCGTCGTAATGGCGTTGGCGATTTTCTGCAGCAGCACCGTCTTTCCCGTACGGGGCGGAGCGGTGATCAGCGAGCGCTGCCCCTTGCCGATCGGACAGAATAGGTTGATGATCCGCGTCGAGATATCGCCGTCTTCGGTTTCGAGGTTCAGCCGTACGTCGGGGAACAGCGGAGTGAGGCTGTCGAAGCTCGCCCTGGTCTTGGCAACGGCCGGGGAATCCCCGTTGACGCTGACGACGCGCAAAATAGCGAAGAACCGCTCGTTGTCCTTGGGAGAGCGAATCTGGCCTTCGACGGCGTCGCCCGTCTTGAGATTGAACAGCTTGATCTGCGACTGGGAGATATAGATATCCTCAGGACCGGAGAGATAGCTGTTCAGCTCCGAGCGCAGGAAGCCGTATCCGTCGGGAAGGATCTCCAGCGTTCCCGAAGCGAAGATCACCCCGCCCTGGGCGGCATGGCTTTTCAGAATCTCAAGAATCACATCTTGTTTCTTCAGATCGCCGAGCCATTCAGAATCCAGGCCGAACTCGGCAGCCGCTTTCTGACGCAGTTGCTCGACCGACAGCACGCTCAAATCGTTGATGACGATCTTCGGCGCATTGGGATTGTCTTCGTAGGATTCCTGAGCGATATAATCGTCGGAGGGGATGCCGTTGTTGCGGTTGCGATTCTGCTGGTAGTTCTTCCCATGATTATTCTTGTTCGTACGATTCTGCTTGCCGCCCTGCTGGTTGTTCCGGTTCTGGTTCTGTCCATTGCGGCTGTAGCCATTCTGCAGGCGATACGGCTGGTGCTGCACAGCGGTCTGCTGCACAACAGGAGCTTGGAAACCAGCAGTTTGCTGCGATGCCGATGCCACTGGGGCGGCTGTGCCGACGGTAGCCGGAACGGCGGGGATGGTGGAGGCCGGCTGCGGGGCCGAAACGCCGGGCTCCGCGCAAACGGGCTCCGTACGCTGTTCACCGGCGCCGGGCTCGCCATGCACCTGGGGCGCATTCGTAGTTCCGGCGGGCACCCCGTTCTTGCGAGGCCGTCCGCGACGCTTTCTCGAAGCATCGGCTGAAGTTTCCTCCGATACGTTTTCCGTCGGTTCCGTCAACTCCTGCAAGGAATCGGAACTTTTTGAGAACACGGCTTTCGCATTCGTTCCTTTTCGCCGGATCACACGTTTCACGGGTTTCGCGGCAGAGGCATTCTCGGAGGACTCGGAGTCCCCCTGAACCGAAGCTGGCGTTTGCGCCAATAATTCATCATCGAATAATTCAGAAGACATGCAGATCTCCATAGTAGATTGAATGAGTCCAAGTATTTTCCCGGCTTACGGACCGATACACACCCGACCACACGCGGCGGCCGTCGCTCAATTCTTTCGGATAGCATTAGGATAGTGTGGAAGCATTTCGTTCATAATCCCCACACGGTCACCGACCTCGGACACTACTACGGACGGTGCTCTCATCAACAGGATTATCATTTCCACTGGGTTTCTTCAAATATATTGCCAGCGGGCGACAGTGTCAAGCAAATCATTCCCGTTTATGTACAAAGAAGCAAGAAGAAGCGCTGAGACGGCAGCCCTTCTGCGCACAGCGTCCCGCCCCCAGCTGGTCATACGCAATGCGACCGCCTGGGTCGGTCGTGTTTTCGAAGCGAAACCGAACCAGACAAGCCCCACCGGCTTGTCCTCCGTGCCTCCGTCGGGGCCTGCGATGCCGGAAACGGACAGGGCGAGGTCGGTGCCGGAAAGAGCAAGCAGTCCTTCGGCCATCTCGATGACGCATTGCTCGCTCACTGCTCCGTGGACGGCCAGCGTCTCGGGATTGACCCCGAGAATCCTGCGCTTTGCATCGTTCGCATAGGTTGCCGCGCCGCCCCAGAACCAAACGGAACTGCCCGGCCGGTCGGTCAGCAACTTAGCGACCAAACCGCCGGTACAGGATTCGGCGCACGAAACAGTCAAATGATGATCTTCCAGATACCGGGTAAGGATATCAACCGCCTGGAGGTCGCCAGGAACCATCAAGGCGGGTCCGAACGCCGCCTCCAGACGCTCCGCCGTCCGCTTTCTCGCCTGTTCGTCGGAACCGGTCAGGTAGAGACTGATGCGGAACTCCTGAAATCGGTCACCCATCATTACCCCGGGTTCCGCGACCGAGTCGAACAAGTCCTCGAGTTTCGACTCGGGAATCATGAAAACCGAATATTCGTCCCTGCCGGATTCGCCGTCCCCGCGAAGCGTCGCAAGCCACGGAAGCACCTGGTGGAAGAACATTTCATGCATTTCCGCGGGAGGGCCTGGCATGGCGGCGCAGGCGACCTTCCGAGTCTCCGAAACGCCTTCGTCCACCACGAAATAGCCCTTGAAACCGGGAGCCGTACCTTTCGGATTGGGGATTCGCTCGAACCCGGCGGGAATCATTGCCTGCCGTTCGTTCGCCCCATAGATGCGTTCGCCGACCCGGCGATACAGGTCGTCCCATGCGTCCTGGTCCTTGACCAGCGGGACTCCCGCAATGGCCGCGATAATCTGTCGCGTCATGTCGTCGCTCGTCGGTCCCAGCCCGCCGGTGATCAGCACGACATCGCTGTGCTCGATGCTCTCGCGCAACACGGAACCGATCGTCCCGTCGTCCGGGACAATGACGATCCGATCCACACGATACCCCAGATGGGTAAGCTCAGTGGACATCAGCTGCCCGTGCTTGTCCGCGATGACCCCGCGGGTCAATTCAGTTCCAATGATGAACAACGATGCGCATCGATATTCCATGTTGACGCCTCAGCTTTCCGACGGATCCTTGGATCGAGTCCGGACCGCTTGATAGATCTGATAGCCGCCGCCGACAAGCAACAGCGCGAGGGACACGTATACCATCACCCATGCGAACCAATCGTCGTACTGCGCATATGCGGTCAGGTCATGGCTCTCGGTGGAATAGACCGGCACATCATATGCATGCCAACCCATCTTGAACGGCTGCATCGGATCCACGATCTTCCCCTCCGGAGTAATGACGCAGGTCATGCCGCTGTTGGTGCCGCGGACCGTAGTCCTGCGGGTCTCCACGGAACGGAACACGGCCATGGCCAAATGCTGCATCTCGGCGGACACGGCACCGGACCAACTGTCGTTGGTCATGTTGACGATGACATCGGCTCCATTCCGGACGAAATCGGCGGTCAAGTAGCCGAATACATCCTCGAAGCAGATAGGAGTGGAGAACGTGACCCCCTCGTCGGTCTTGAACACTACGGGGACGGTACCCTTCTCCCACCAGTTGTAGTCGTTGGCGAGCAGCAGGTTATACAGCCAGGGCATCTGCTTCTGATACGGGAAATGTTCCGTGAACGGCACCAGATGTTGCTTGCGGTACGTTTCCTTGATCTCCCCGTTCTCGAAGAAAATGACGGAGTTGTAATCCTTGCGGTTCCATCGCCCGTCTTCGAGAATCGGCGGCAAAGAAGGATCGTCGATGACCCCCTCGGGATTTCCGGTGAGCAACGGCACGGGCAACTCCTTGCCGAACTTGACGAACTCCTCGACAAGCTTCGCGATATCCGCATCCGGACTGGTATAGTTTTCATGCCAAGCGACCGATGGGATGAACGCAGTCTCGGACCAGATCACCATATCGACATCATCGGTCTTCTGCATCGCCTGCAGCGTCAGCAGCCGCAAGTTGTTGAAATTCTTCTTATATGTCTCGAAACCGCCTTTCCATGAGTCGTGGTTATGCTGGACCGTCACGACGTTCCATGTCCGGTCCGGCACCTGCCGGTTCCAATAGGACATCGAAGCGAACCCGAAGATCAACGAAGCGGCGACAAGAACCGCATAGACGATGATCATGACAAGATGCTTCCTGACATACCGACCGAAACCTTCGGCCCGACCGGCGACCAAGTCTCCGAGCCACGCACCGGCCCAGGCCTGGGGAATGATCATCAGGAATGTCACCCCCCAGACCCCGGTCAGCGAAGCGATCTGGATCAGCGGCAGATATCGATAGACCGCATAGCCCAGCGTCCCGTACGGGTAGCCTGCGAACCAAGACTGGCTGAGATAGGCGTACGCTATCCAGATGAAGGACTGGAACAGGTATCCAAGTTTCCCGAACCATCGGTCCGCGGCCTTGAGACAGGGAAAGAGCAGCAGCATCTCCCCTCCCTTGATGATCGGGACGATCAATATCGCAAGCGGGTGGAAGGTCTTCAGCCAGTAGTTGAAACACATGTAGAAGGCGAAACCGAACAGGAAGCCATAGAACGGAATCACTTTCCATGTAGTGTTGCGGATCACCGCGAAGACTGGTATCAGAGCGAAGAACGCAAGGAATCCGATCCCGTTGTCGCTCAGGAAACCAGGAAACGCGAATGAATAGAAAACAGCTGTCAGCAATAATACAAGAACCTCAGAACCATATGTCCTGAGGTTTCTTCCGGTATACAGATTCACCAAGCGGGCATCTCCCATGCACATACACGACAGGCCGCCGACGCGGCCTTGCATGTCTGTAGTCCAATCCGGAGTCTCAAAGCGGACGCTACTTGCGCAGCTCCCACACGAAATCCTTCAGTTCCTTTCCAGGACGGAAAATAGCCACGCCATGGGTGTCCACTGCGACCAAATCGCCGGTCTTCGGGTTTCGGGCTTTTTCCCGACCTTTGCGAGTACGAACCTCGAATGTTCCGAATCCGCGCAATTCGATCACCTGGTCATCCTTCAGACCCTGCTTGATCTCCTCAAAGAACTCGTCGATGACCATGTGGATATCGGAACGGTTCATACCGATCTTATCATGGAGATTCTCAATAATCGCCGCTTTGGTCAGCTTCTCTTCAGTCGCCATGGTAGCTCCTTCGTTATTTATACGTAATCGTTATCCGAGCGTCTTATGTAACTACCGCGCCGGTCCCTCAACAGGGTCGTATGCAAACTATTCGGCTTTGTTCAGGGCGTTGAACTTTGCATGCATGCGGGACTTCTTGCGGGAAGTCGTGTTGCGATGCATCACACCCTTGCTCGATGCGCTGTCAAGCAACTTGAAACTCAGCTGCATCGCCGACGCAGCGGCATCCTTGTCTCCGGCGACGACTGCGGCGTCGAATTTCTTGATGGCGGTGCGTACTGCACTCTTGGTCGCGCGATTTCTCATTCTTCTGGCGCGATTCTGTCGTTCTCTCTTCTCAGCGGAATTAGCCACGAAAATACCTCCAAACATATCACAACTATCGTAATAGTCTCATCATACATGGTCGGCCAGGATCCCAAAGATCGCTATCAGCCGACGGTCTACCAACATATCACAGACCGTAAAATCGGTCAATACAATGCTTTATATCAATTCGAGAAAAATTCGTCCAAATATGCCTTCGTAATCTCCCAACGATTCATCTCGGCATTGAAAAACACCGCCGAACAGGGAATGGTAAGGAATCGGCCGTCCGGCCCCGCCAGAGAAATCTTTCTCGAAAGAATATTCACTTCGGTGATCTTCATCAGATCATGCCCGATCTTGAGTCGGCTCCCTTCCGGCGGATACTTGCGTTTCTCCTCCACATAGAAGTCATACTCATACGACAGGCAGCAGAGCAATCTTCCGCACGGTCCCGAAATCTTCATGGAATTGAGCGACAGATTCTGTTCCTTCGCCATCTTGATGGAAACCGGGTTGAGCTTGTCCGTCACGCTATGGCAGCAGAAGTCCCTGCCGCAGACGGCGAGTCCGCCGAGAACTCGAGATTCGTCCCGCACTCCGATCTGGCGCAATTCAATCCTGATCCGAAAGATACTTACCAGATCCTTGACCAGCTCACGGAAATCGACTCGGACATCCGCGGTGAAGAAGAACAGGAGCTTCGGCTCCCCCAGCAAGTAGTGGGCGGTGACCAGCTTCATATCCAGTCCATGCCGGGAGACTTTTTCCCTGCACAGGCGCAACGCCTCACCCTCCTTCTCGAGATTCTCCTGATAGCGGCGCAGATCATCGGGAGTGGCCAGACGATCTATCCAGTCGACGTCCCCGTCCACCTCTACCAGTCGGGGCTGGATCCGTTTGAAACACCCCCCGCACCCTGCGCAAGGATCCTCGTCAGGTTCGGCATCCCAGTGGATATCGGCGAACTTCGACGATTCTTCCGCGGAAGATCCCACTGCCACGGCTTCGACTTCCGTTCGGAAATCCGCGCCCCCGACAGAATCAGAAAGCTCCCTTCCATCTCCCCCGGAGTCCGCCGCATCCGTGGCATCTCCATCTTCGGCAAAGATGGCTTCGGGCTCCGCCCCGGCGGGGACCGGACTGTCGAAGCCGCCGTCTGAAGGTGTCTCCGCCGCATCAAGGGGCTCGACGAAAGAATCGCCTCCTTGTTCGACCAACACCTCTCCGTCGGGAGTCAGCTCCCCGATCGCATCCAGAGAATCCTGCGCGTCAGGTTCGAGGGAAGGTTCCTGCGTCGACTGCGCATGGAGACAAGCTCCGCGGCACTGCACGCACCCCGGTTCATACGTCTCTCCGATTTCGGAAGCTGATCCGAGCACCATCCCCAGATCAAGGCCGTATTTCGTTGGCGCGACGACCTGGGTGCCCGGATATAAAGGAGAATCCCATGCACAGACCGAAATCTCATTCGAGCTGGGATTCTTGATCAGATATACATATGCTGTCTCGGGATGTTCCACAGGCCCCTGACGATCGGACCGATTGCCGCCACCCCTATTTCTATCTTTTTTCATGTAGCCTCTATCTATTTGCCTTTCAATGGCTTACGAGCTCATATATTTTCTGTAAGGCTATCACGCATGCTAAAAATTGTCAAACTGATGGAGCAAGATTCCGCACGATAGGCCTCGTGTCCGCCAAGAGCGGAAGCCGTACGGAGAGAAAGCCGCAGTCGAGGACTGTTCCGATTTGCGAGAAGCACCGTTACGGCGTGGATGGGACAGTTCGAATTCCATACAAATAAAATCAGTGTAATGGAATAAAAACGGTGTCCCCTCAACTCTCAGTTGACTGCTGGGTATGTTCATGGTATCTTCTCAGTAGAAATATGGCTCCCGTGGGAGTCGCGCCTGCCGGGCCCGATGTCGGAATCGTCCGTATGGACGAAGGAGAACGACGCTATCCGGCGGACATACGATTCGTTAGGATGAAATCATGAAATTGTTTGATACTCACGCTCATCTGGGCCTAATCCATGAGGACCAGATGGAACAGCTATTAGTAGTGCAGATGGCAAAGCACAAGCATGTCGAGCACATAGTCAGCATCTGCAACAGCCTCGGCGACTTCGAACAGGTCTACAACAACCTCAAGACGGCCACCGGCGTATATCATGCCGTAGGAGTATCTCCGTCGGAAGTGACAAACCCGGGACTGGATTGGGAGC
Organism: Spirochaetales bacterium Spiro_02; assembly: GCA_001604275.1. GTDB lineage: Bacteria > Spirochaetota > Spirochaetia > Sphaerochaetales > Sphaerochaetaceae > Spiro-02. The sequence goes on along the minus strand of LVBD01000073.1, from coordinate 1,757 downwards.
ACAAGATCCTTGCGGGGGCGAAGCTCGAACGTGTCGTCGCAGTGGGCGAAATCGGCCTGGACTACTATCGCATGTTCGGCGACAAGAATCGGCAGATAGAACTCTTCCTCCGCCAGCTCGATATCGCGAGACGGCTTGATCTTCCCGTCATCATCCACAACCGGGAGGCGGGACGGGACATCCTCGACATACTCAAGGACAAGATTCCGCCCGCAGGAGGAATCCTCCATTGCTATAGCGAGGACTGGGAATTCGCAATGGAAGCGCTGGAGCTGCCGCTGTACTTCTCGTTCGCTGGCAACATCACCTACAAGAACGTGAGGAACCTCCACGAGACCGTGGCCAGGCTGCCGCTGGATCGCATTCTGATCGAAAGCGAAGCGCCGTTCATGGTTCCCGCTATCTACAAAGGTAAGCGCAACAAGCCGGCTTATCTGATCGAGACGGCCAAGGCAGTCGCCGAATTGCAGGATCTCCCGCTCGAAGATACGGTCCAGGCGCTTTACGACAATAGCTTACGGGCGTTTCATCTCCCCGAAAACGCATGAATGACGGACTTCCCGCACTCCACCATCAGGTGATGATCGGCGCCGTGCCGATTCCGGGCAATATCTTTCTCGCCCCGCTTGCGGGATATACCGACCGGGTATTCCGGTCGATTTGCCGTGATTTCGGCGCCGACTTCACGTATTCCGAGATGGTCAGTGCGGAAGGAGTCGCCCGTGAAAGCGCAAAGACGGATCCGCTGATGCGCCGCGGGTCGAACGAAGACTTGTTCGCCATCCAGCTGTTCATGGGAGATGTCGATCCTGTCAAGCGATGTCTCGACAGACTTCTGACGTTCTCCCCGACCGTGATCGACATCAACTGCGGCTGTCCGGTTCCGAAAGTTGTCAAGATCGGAGCTGGATCACAACTGATGCGTTCCCCGGACAAGCTGTACGAGATCGTATCGTATATCACCGGCAGCTGTTCCGTCCCCGTATCGGTGAAATTCCGTCTGGGATGGGATCAGGATGCCATCAGCTGGAAACGGACGGCCGATGCCGCCCTGGAGGGAGGCGCCTCGATGCTGACGATGCACTCCCGCACACGTGCGCAAGGCTATGCCGGCAAGGCTGACTGGCTCCAGATTCGGGCGCTCAAGCAATGGGTTTCGGAAAAAGCTCCATCGATTCCTGTGTTCGGTTCCGGAGATCTCTTCACGGCGGAGGACGCAAAGGTCATGATCCTGACCACCGGTGTGGATGGGGTGATGTTCGCCCGTGGAGCCATAGGGAACCCGTTCGTCTTCCGCGAAGCGAAAGCGCTGCTCGACGGAGCTCCCGTTCCGGCTCCGCCGTCCATCGCGGAACGAAAGCAGGTGATCGTCCGGCATCTGATTCAGCTTGCCGAGGATATCGGTGAGAACGCCGCATGTAGGGAGATGCGCAAGCACGTATGCGCCTACCTCAAGGGAGTTCCGTTCGCGGGTCCGGTCAAGCAAGCGGTCGTCCAAGCCACCTCCATCGACATGTATCTGAAAGCGCTCGGCCAACTTCCTGAAGCGTAGCCTCCGGCCCTTGATCGGTTGACCCGGACAGGTGTTGCATGGTACGGTTTTCATGCATGTTCAGCATTGGCAAAGCTAGTTCCGCATGCGATAATTCCTATGGAATCGTTCATTTCCATGTAGCATGGATGTCGTTGTGCGACGCGATGGAAAGAACGCTGGCGCCAAGGAACGACACAAGGGCAGTACTGCCGGTACGACCTTG
>LVBD01000072.1 GCA_001604275.1 Spirochaetales bacterium Spiro_02 | reverse complement strand
AATTGTCTCTCCCCCTGCAGCCAATCATGTAGAGCTACCCACTACAAACAGCGAAAGGCCATACAAATCACGGAAAACCCTGCCGCAAGAGCCATTTCAATCGCGAGTTCCAGTCTTCTTGATGATATGGTAGCCAAACTGGGTATGCACCGGTGCGCTAATGGCTCCATATGAAAGTCTCTGCGTAGCCCGCTCGAACTCAGGCACCATTTTTCCGGGGCCGAACCAACCGAGATCCCCGCCTTGGTTCTTGCTGGGACAGGTCGAATACTGTCTCGCAAGCATAGCGAAATTCGCGCCCGCTTTCGCTTTCTGATATATCTGATCCGCCAAAGCCTTATCCTTGACCAGAATGTGGCTCGCTCTCCATTCCACGGCATGACCCTCCAGAAACGGTATATCCTGCATTGTAGCGCATCATGCAAAGCCTGTGAAGCGATTCCGACTCAAGGTTCTTTTTCGCCATCATCGCAAAAAAGCCATCCCCCCACTCCGTCATGACAGGCACGTCGACGGGAATCATAGTAAAGACGACCAAAGCCGTTGACCCGAACACGACAATGCTCGTACACTTGCGGAAACGGAGCATCACTGAATGTGAAAAAACGGGCGCGATTCCTCCACGGCATCTACAGAACCATCATACGACTCACCTTGCAACTGCACTATGATTTCCAAGTCTGGCGGGAAAACGACCTGCCGCAGGGACCGAAACTGTATTGCTCGAATCATTTTTCATCCAGCGACGCCCATTTCGTCACCACCTTGATGCCGGAGAATCTCCATATGGTGATCGGTCCGGGATTCGGAATCCCGATCGTGGGGAAATTCCTCCGGTGGACGGAACAGATACCTGCCTTGACGCCGGAAGACAAACGACAGGTCGTCGATACCGCCGTCGGATATCTGGAAGGAGGCGACAGCGTGTATATCTTTCCCGAAGGGCGGCTCAACACGATCGAGCAACTGGATGTGTTCCGTGGAGGACTCGCCCGCATCTATCTGAAACATCCCGTCCCGGTGATTCCCATCGGGCTGATCGCGCCAAAGCGAAGGGTCCGCAGAAAGAAATCGCAGGTCGCGGGACGGGAAATGACGGTGGTATCGAAGAACTACTATGCAAATATCGGAAAGCCGATGGAGTTTCCGCAGGCGCTCGAAGTAGCGAAAACGGATCCCAAGCTGGCTGAGGCAATGATCATGGACGCGGTCAAGCAAGAAGTATCCCGCCTGATCGACGATATCAAGACAAACAAGTTCTGGAGCTGACCATGGATAACGAAAAAGAAAAAGAAATATCGCGGAAGACCGGTGCTGATGTCGACACGGAACGGGAGTTGAAAGTCTTGTTCGAAGATTTCAAGACCCATGTGGAGGACATCGCCGACCATGCCGAACAAGTCCATCGCATCGATTTTTCCGCACGACTGAAGAACGGAACCGGGTTCTCGTTCACTTTCAACAGCGAACAGTGGAGACGGAAGTTCTCTCCCGACACGAAACAGGAACCGGAACGCTATGCGCCCGCGGCGCCGTTCAATGCGATCGTGGATATCATCGGCGCATTGCTGGCCATTGCGCTCATGGTCGTCGTCGCAATCACGCTCAACCGTCTTCCGTCGTTCGGAATCGCAGGCGTACTGTCGGTATTCGTATTTACCCTGTTCATCTGCTATTTCGTCCTGGCGGCCATCTACCATCTGTTTCCGAGCGAAAGCCAGGTCCGTCCGATCTTTTTCAACTTGACCACCGCATGCAAAATCATCTCGCTGCTACTGGTCAATATCCTTGTTTCGCTACTACTGGAAGGCGCTCCTAATTCAGCGGTACTGGTGTTCGTCTCCACGTTGATCGCAGCTCTTGCGTTGTTCATGCTTTCGTTCGGCACGAAAGGCGGAATCCGCGCATCGTTGATGTTTTCCACCGCGATGCCGTTCCTCCTGTTCATCGTCTCACGGAACATTCCTGAAGAATCCGTCATGAAGATCCTTCCGCTGCTTGTCGCGGAAACGATCATGACAGGGCTATGGAGTTTCCTTCCGCTGATTCTTCCTGCAAGATTCAGTGGCAAGGAGGCTCGCGGCAGGTCGAACAACATCTTTCCGATCATGGGAATGGGCTGTCTATTCTTCCTGCTGGGGATGATCATGAAATTCATCGGCTGACAAAAGCCGGTGTCAGCTGCGCCCCATGAGCATATCCATGTAGTAGCGTTCCTCAATCGCAGACCGAGGAACCTGCAGAACATCAAGCAACGCAAGCAACACGCCACGGGCTTCCTGAACGCTGGATGCCGGCGCATCGTCGGGCAGAACGCATTCCACTTCGAGAAACCAGCCGAGCGAGGTCACGTCGATCAGTTCGATATAGATTTCCGGACCGGACAAACGTTCCGACCGATAGCGCCACGCCCATCCGGTCTTCTCTTTCCTAACAGCGACGACATAGCCGAGGGAACGACAGAACGCATCGACAGCATCGGCGTCGATCAGAGGAACGGTAAATTCGATTTCATGATTGACTTCAATGGCGCCCTGGAGCTGCTTGTCCTTTCGTGTGACTTTCAGGCTCCCCTGTCGCGGCGCGTCATCCATCGGACCTGTCGATTCCTCTCGCACCCGGAACAAGGGTTCTCCATCAGGAAACGACCAGTAGACATCGCTCTTGTGCTCGCTGATACCTTCGGAAGCACCTACCAGAGAGGAGATCCTCGCCTTCAGGACATAAGCATCTGAAACATGCGCCTTCAGCTCTACCTCGATTCCCATATCACCACCTCCGCCAGCTATCACGTACTCGCATTGTACACCGATCGCCGAGGGATTGCCAGAGATGCGGACACAACGGAAAAGGCAGGCACAAACGTGTGCATAATATGAAAGGCATCAACATGGCAAAAGATTTGCCAGAAGTATCAATCGTTTTGCATAACAAAGAGTTACTTAGTACGATCCACAAATAAGAAAATGGAAACTGAACAAGCGTCCTAGTCCTTCCAGGGAAAGATCATGTTCTTCAGCGAACGATGGCCGACCTTCTCACGTTCGTCGTACAGCAACTCCTCCCATGGAAGCTTCTTGCGAGGGGTATCAGGATTCACCTCGAGATAATCGTACTTGAACATCAGCAGCTTCATCGCATCCATCTGCGCCAGCATAATGCCTGCCGCTCCGGGAATCAGACCGGCGACCACGACGGTAAGCACAAAGCAGACCAACGTATAGATGCCGAGAAACACCGAGAACCACAGATTGTCCGCCACGACCATGAAGGATTTCTTCAACGATTTCAGCGGCCGATCCCCAGGCATCATGCAAGCCAGCGGGAAAAAATACTGGATGGCGAGCAAGACGGCCAGCAACACCCAGAACAGAATGATCGAGAGGATGAACCCGAACATGTTGTTATAGGAGAAATAGAACGGAATCACGAACATCACCAGCAGGAACACCAGCGCCGAAAGTCCGAAATGAACCATTGAATGCCGCCACATCCTGGCGAACCCTTCCTTGAATCCGCTCCACCCGCCACGGGTATAGTTGGAATAGTAGTGGCATTGGTATGCGACAGCACCGGAATACAAAGAAAACAGCGCAATGACGGCGATGACGCATACGATGCCAAGCAACGAATTCATCGACGCCACGGTCATGGCTCCATACAGCCCGGCCAATACGACCAGATAGCCGAGGTTCAGCACGACGAGCCCGATCAGATTGTCCCAACCGTCGAAAAAAGCCTTCTTGAAAAAAAAACCGACCACCGTTTCCTCCGTTCCACCCCAGGACAGGCCTTGAGTCGCACGGAACCTGTCTCTGGATAGAGTACATGCTCCGCATCAAATAGACAACCCCCGTCCGAGAAAAAAGTCTCTCGGCGCACATTCTGCGAAGTCCGAAGACGGTCGTCCGGGCTTGGTCAAATCCTCCGGTTTTGCTATCATGATGAAATCAGATCCGATGCGAGGAGCGTACAAGCGATGACCGATAACCAAGGATGCAGCCTCAGATTCGCCACTGCGGACGATATTCCGACGATCATGACGTTCGTGAAGGAACTCGCCGAATATGAACATATGCTCGATCAAGTGACAGCGACGGAAGCCTCGGTGCGCCATTGGTTGTTCGACCGGAAGATAGCGGAAGTACTCCTTGCATGCATCGACGGAAAAGCCGTCGGATTCGCCCTGTTCTTCCACAATTTTTCAACATTCCTAGGAAAAGCCGGCATCTATCTCGAAGACCTGTACGTCCGAAAAGAGGCGCGCAAGACTGGTTGCGGAAAGGCTCTGTTGCGCGAACTTGCCAGAATCGCGGTGGAACGCGGTTGCGGAAGAGTGGAATGGAACTGTCTCGACTGGAACCAGTCTAGCATCGACTTCTACAAAAGCCTTGGCGCGGTACCGATGGATGAATGGACGCTGTACCGGCTGACCGGGGATGCGCTCGCAGCACTTGCGGAAAGCGAACGCTGAACGATTCCGGCCCCCGGACACTGGAACTTCGGGTCGGTATCAGTTCGGCGTAGCGTTCCGAGCGAATGCGAACTGCGCCGCCCCCAGATGGCAGTATCCGCCGGGATTCTTGTCCAGATATTTCTGATGATACTCTTCCGCCTTGAAATAGTTGCGTAGCGGAAGACATTCCACCACGACCGGAGACGCATACTTTCCGGCCAAAGCGGACAATTCCGTTTCAATGACAGGCAGATCGTCCACATCCGAATAGTAGATCCCGGTCCGATATTGGGTTCCTACGTCTCCCCCCTGTCGATTGAGACTGGTCGGGTCGATCGCATGGAAGAAAAGCCGGAGCAGAAACAAAAGTGGGGCACGATCCGCATCATAGACGACATGTACTGTTTCCGCGAATCCAGTGGCATCGGTACAGACATCATGATACGACGGACGCTCCGTAGTTCCGTTGGCATATCCGACATCGGTGGAAAGCACCCCGGCCACTTGTCCAAAGTATTTCTCCAGTCCCCAAAAACAACCGCCGGCGAAATAGATTTCTTTCTTTTCCATACTGGAACTATGGCGCACCAAATTAAATTGAACAAGTCATATTCGTCACTAAATATGATCTATCTGTACTTTTTCATGATAAAAACTTCTTTTTCCACAAATTTTCTGTTGTCATTTCTCAATTATGGCGTAAAATGTTCAAAGCAACAAATTGCAACAATCATGATAGCGCGAGGTGGTGGCCAACTATGCCGGATTCAAGAAGCGGAAGCGACGCGACAATCTTCAGTCTAGGGGGTGTGCCGAGTCTCAAGCGGGCGTTACCGCTGGCGATCCAGCATGTGGTGGCGATGATCGTCGGGTGCGTCACTCCTGCGCTGATCATTGCCAGCGTCGGAAATCTGTCCAGAACGGATAGCGTCCTCCTTGTTCAGGGCGCGCTGGTAATTGCCGCGCTCTCGACCTTTCTACAGCTATTCCCTATCGGCCGGTTCCTCGGCTCCGGACTGCCGGTCATCATGGGAGTCAGCTTCGCCTACCTGTCGAGCATGCAGGCCATCGCCCTCGGTTTCGACATCGCGACCATCTTCGGCGCACAACTGGTCGGTGGCGCAGTCGCCGTCGTCGTCGGAATCTGCATCAAGAAACTCAGAAAATTCTTCCCGCCGCTGATCACCGGCACAGTGGTATTCACCATCGGGCTCTCCCTCTACCCGACGGCGATCAACTACATGGCGGGAGGAGTCGGGAGTCCCGGCTACGGAAGCTGGCAGAACTGGGCGATCGCCGTATTCACGCTGACGGTCGTCACCATTCTCAACCATTTCGGCAAGGGGATATGGAAACTCGCATCGATACTGATCGGGATCGTCGCAGGCTATCTCGTCGCTCTGTTTTTCGGCATGGTCGATTTCACCACCGTATCGGAAGCGACAGTCTTCCAATTACCGCGCGTTCTCCATTTCGGCATCAAGTTCGAACTTTCATCCTGCATAGCGATCGGCATATTGTTCGCCATCAATTCGATACAGGCCATCGGAGATTTCTCCGCCACGACCATCGGCGGGCTGGAGCGTGAACCGACCGACCGGGAACTGCAGGCAGGCATCATCGGATACGGGGTCGGGAACATCCTGGGCTCCGTAATCGGAGGACTTCCGACTGCTACCTATAGCCAGAACGTAGGTATCGTGACCACGACGAAAGTCGTCAACCGATTCGTCCTCGGACTCGCCGCGGCGATCATCCTTGTAGCGGGTCTCGTTCCCAAGTTCTCGGCGCTCCTGACGACCATTCCGCAATGCGTACTGGGAGGTGCGACGATCTCGGTATTCGCATCGATCGCAATGACCGGGATGAAGCTGGTCGTATCGCAACCTATGAACTACCGAAACACCTCGATCGTCGGGCTCGCCGCGGCGCTCGGCATGGGCATCTCCCAGGCGACCGACGCACTGTCGTCGTTCCCCCAGTGGTTCCTGATCATCTTCGGGAAATCTCCGGTCGTCATCGCTACATTGGTCGCCGTCGTCCTGAACATCGTGCTTCCAAAGAAAGACTGACGTCCGATAGCTTTTTTCCAGCGCCGCCGGACAGCGGCTTGTCACCTGCGGCACATCACCCATATCCCCTATTTGCATTCATTTCGCCGTACTGGTATGATAGCATCACAATCACGTACTATCGCAGGAGTAACCGAGAGGAAACATGGAACGAATCATCATGGATGTCGACACCGGGCATGACGATGCCGTCGCGCTCGTGCTGGCGGCAGGGTCCCCGCAGATCCAAATAGAAGGAATCGTCGCGGTCGCCGGCAACCAAGTCAGGGAACGGACCTTGGAGAATACACTGAATGTCTGCGACTATCTCGATATCGAAGCCCCGGTGTTCGCCGGCTTGGACAGGCCGATCGTCAGACGGCAGATCACCGCAGGAAACATCCATGGAAAGACAGGTCTCGACGGTCCGGTCTTCCCTCCCCGGACAAAACAAGTCCATCCGGGAAACGGCGTTCGGTTCATCATCGATACCGTTTTGGCAAATCCACACGAAATCACGCTCGTGCCGACCGGTCCGCTTACCGACATCGCCATGGCGATCCGCATGGAACCTGCTGTAGCCGATCTGGTAAAGGAAATCGTCTTCATGGGCGGTTCGACAGGAGAAGGAAACGTTACGTACTCGGCGGAATTCAACATCTTCGCGGATCCGGAAGCGGCTCAGATCGTCTGTACCAGCGGAGCCCCGCTGGTGATGATGGGTCTCGACGTCACGTTGCAAGTCATGCTCACCGACGAGCGTCTGGATACGTATCGCGAATTCCCGAAAAAAGCCGCATCGATGTTCTGCGCGAGCATGGACAACTATATGGCAAGCTGCCGCAGACATGGGCACGACTACCCTGCGATGCATGATCCGTGCTGCATCGCCTATCTGCTGGACCGGGACATGTTCTCGTTCGAACGGAGGGAGCTACAGATCGAACTGCAGGGAGCGCTCACCTATGGGCGCACTGTCGTCGGACCGCATCTTGACGAAGGCGGCGCGTTGATCGCAAAGAAGACGAAACCGGAGCAGTTCTGGAACATGCTCGACACAGCCTTCAGGAACCTTCCGTAGCTACTCTCTCCGTCAAGAAAGCCGATACTGTTCCTTCACGTACCGCTGTCCGTGCATATCGAACCGCTCGATGAACGGCACATCGTCTTCGTACACCCAGCGCTGGATAAACGAAGGAACGACTTCGAACACCCGTTCGTCCTGAAATGCCGAATAACGGTCGTACGAACCTGGAAAACAAGCCTTGTATGCATGTGCGAATGCCGGCGATTCCGTCGGGACGCCGAGCATCGTACAGACTCCCTCGACCTGCAGATTGCCGGCACATAGCGCGACCTGAGGGTTGGAGAGAATCTGCCGGCATTTGAGCATTCTCCGGTCGGTCTGGAACAGGAACCGGTCCCCGATCACGACGACGCTCATCGTCCGAGAGGAAACACGTCCTTCCGAGGAAGTGGACAGTACCATGAGCAGGTGATCGGGGATGCTACAGAAAAGTTTCCCGGATGCGGAGTCGAAATCCGCGATCCTCTTCATTTCGCCATCGGAAAGCATGCCAGTACTCATCTCTCCCACTGGAACGCATCCTTCCCCGCGCCAAGTTCGAAATGATACATCACGATTCCCAGATCAACCTTCGAATACGGCCCCGTAGAGCTTTCCGCACGGACATGGTTTTCATCCACCAACGTAAAACGGAATTTCTGCTGATTGACAGCAGTCGGAGCAAGGGAGGCGGCAGCCACGCCATCAAGGAACCATCCTGGGGCGGAACCTTCGCTCCGGTACAGTTTCTCCAACGGCTTGCTCCGATGCGGTGTTCCCTGCGTCGTCCCATAGCCGAGGGCGATGACGCACACGAGCTTTTCATTCGATCCGACCAGCGCCCGCGCAGTACGGCCCTTGCGAAACGACATGGCCACCCAGCAGGAATTCAATCCGAGACTCTGCGCAAGGATGGCGATCCGTTCCCCGCAGTACCCCAGACGCTCCTCCAATGACGGACCTTTTGGTCCGACCAGCGCGATATAGTTCCTGACATTGCGGAATGCGCCGTAGTGGGCCCGGAACCCACCGAACGCATCCGGTTCGTCGGTCACCAGACGAATGGAAAGATGTTCACGGTTGTTGCATTCCTCGATCTCGGCCTCGAGCCGTTCCTGGATATCCTTCGGAATCGGAGCGTCGGAATAGCTGCGCACAGAATGCCTGGCCTGTAGAGCTTGCATCAGTTCTCCCATATTCAACCTTCCTCCGAGTCGGATGCCCCCGCATCCGACGGTCCTTCGGACACAGCTTCGTCCGTCGATGCGGCACGGCTCAGTTCGTCGTAGAAATGGGCGAACGCAGTCGCCTGGTACGGGGCGAGCCACAACGTACCGAAGCCCAGCGTCAACGCATTGAGCAACGCCCAGCCGATAAAGGAAATCTCGAGACAGAACAACCGCCATTTATGGCCGTCCATCATCTTCCGGCTTCTGGTAATCGCTTCGTTCGCCCCCATCCCGGGATTATCCGCAAGGATATATGGAGCCATCGCATAGGAATAGGCCTTGACTATCCCAGGAACGATCAGCAACAGGGACCAGAGAAATTCGTACACGAATATCAGCATCTGCAGGCACCAGACCCGCTTGAAATTGTGGAAACCGTATGTCAGGGCTTTCAGTTTCAGTTCACGACCTCTGACCGGAAGGAGGAACTCAAGGGTGAACGACCACGACAGGACCGGCACGATGATGCCCATTCCCGCCAGGAACAGCCCAAACGGAGGAATCGGAGAAAAAACGACCATGCTGAAAGCAGGCGCATCAGCAAGTACCGAAACCAGATACATCGGATATCCGAGGAAGCCCATGATCATCAGGAACGAAAATGTAATGAGAACCCCGATCCCCCAGTTGCCCGAAAGGCTGGAGAGAGCGGCGTGTCGATACTCTCTTGCTGCCATAGCGCACCTCCAACATGCTTGCGATAGAATTTTGCATCCACAGCATACACCCGAGCGAACAAGGAATCAACCGGGTGCTCGATCACTCCAACTCGAAAGCCCCTGTGTAGAGCCGGTAGTACCGTTCTCCGGCGGCTATCAATGAGTCATGAGTGCCGCGCTCGATGATTCTGCCATGGTCGAGAACCATGATGACATCAGCATTCTTGACCGTCGACCGTCGACCGTCGACCGTCGACAGTCGATGGGCGATGGGCGATGGGCGATCACGAATACAGTCCGCCCCACCATCAAGGCGTCCATCCCCCGCTACGCATCCTGACAGTTGCTTGCGACCTCCAGCGCCAGTTCGACCATCGGATACAGCGCGGACATCCTCTGCTCGGACGGCAGTCCCTCGCCGCTCACGCAGCTGTCGGTCATTGTCAGAATCGACAGCGCCGTCCTTCCCGTCCATGCCGCCGTACTGTACAGCGCATAGGTCTCCATGTCCTGGGCAAGAGCACCCATACGTGCCCAAGGCTTCCAGCTATCGGCGCCCAGCGCATTGTAGGAAGAGAACAGGTCGCTGGAAAACACCATGCCGGCATGGAACGGTATGGAACGGCTTCTGCACTGCTCGACCGCGGCAAATAGCAAGGCCGCATCGCAACAGGGACTGTATGTCCCGTCCAACCGATATTGATGCGCCCATGCGGAATCTGTGCTCGCAGTCAGGGCAAGTATCAGCTCTCCCACGGTGATCTGTGGCTGCAGCCCACCGCATGTCCCGATGCGGACGATCGTACGGACATCATATTCGGTGAACAACTCGTAGCTATAGATGCCTATCGAAGGGGCACCCATTCCCGTAGCCATCACGCTGATCGACTTTCCTTGGAACTGTCCCGTATATCCGAGGATATTGCGGACATCGGTCACCAGCCGGGCATCGGTCAGATACCGCTGTGCGACCATCTTCGCTCTGAACGGATCGCCGGGAGCAAGCACCACCGGAGCGATATCCCCCTTGCTGGCTCGATTGTGAGGTGTCATCAGGAAGCCCCCTTCACATACGGCCTACCGGAAGCTGTCGGAGCATAGTTCTTGCCGCTGAACAACACCAAGGCTACCAGCGTCACAACGTACGGCAGGATATTGAACACTTCGGAGGGCAGAACTTTCAACGACGGGAAATTGGTAGCTATGATCGAGAACGCCTGTGCGGTTCCGAACAGCAACGCGGCGCCGGCTACACCCGCAGGCCGCCATCGGCCGAACGAAACGGCGGCCAGCGCAATGAAGCCCTTGCCGTTGATCGTGTTCGACGTGTACTGGATCGTCTGGGTCAGCACGCAACAGCCGCCGGCCAGTCCCGCGAGGATGCCGCTGGTGATCACAGCGATATAGCGGATTTTCCTGACGTTGATTCCGACGCTGTCCGCGGCGCTCGGATGTTCGCCGCATGCACGCAGATGCATGCCGAACGGCAACTTGTACAGCACGAACCACGACAGAATCACCACTGCGATGGCTATGTACGCCGTCGGATAGATTCCGAGTGCATCGGTCTGCATTCCCATCCGGAACTCCTTGGTCCGGTCGGCGGAGAACAGGATCTGTGCGGCGAAGATCGTCACCCCGTCGGCAAGGAGGTTGATGCCGGTGCCGCTGATCGTCTGGTCAGCGTTGAGATTGATCGCCGCAACCGCATGGATGACCGAGAACAGACCGCCGACCAATGCGCCGAGCAACAGTGCGATCCAGACCGAACCGCCGCCCACCCCGGCGGCCTCCATCAGCACATGGGCGGAAGCGGCCGTGCAGGCTCCGATACCCATCAACCCTTCCAGCGCGATATTCACCACACCCGATTTTTCGCAAATCATGCCGCCGATCGCGGTGATGAGGATCGGAGAAACAATCATCAGAATCGAGGGAATCATCCCAAGGATAGTACTCATTTCGCGACGCCCTCCTTCATGATCTCTTTCTGTAGCTGCCGTTTGTTCAGCCATTGCTGGTATAGTTTCAGTCCGGACCGCAGCGCGATGAACACGACGATCAAGCCTTGGATGATGAACGTGATTTCCTTGGGGATCTGCTTGCTCTGCATCAACGCCTGGGCGTTCTTCAGCATGCCGAACAGGAAGCCCGCCAGCATCGTTCCCAACGCAGTGCTGTTGCCCACCAATGCGACGGCGATTCCGTTGAAGCCGTAGTTGTCCATGCCGGAGAGAACCCGGCCGTACTTGAAGGAACCGAGGGCCACGATACCGCCGGCAAGACCGGCGAAGGCTCCGGCTATGGCCATTGAAAGCGCGATGCTCTTGACGACCGGAATGCCGCTGCAGCGCGCAGCTTCCTTGTTGAAGCCGGTGGCGCGCATCCCGTAACCGAGTTTCGTCTTCTCCATGATGAACCAATACAGCACGACGGCGATGACCATCATGAAAAACCCGTCGTTCAACAGAGAATTATTGGTGATTCTTTCGAAGAACGAATTGGTCAGCAACGCCGTCTGGGGATAGTTCGCCGTCTTGTATGTCGTAGCTCCAGGAAGATGGAGACAGATGATACGGGACAGGTACAGCGAAATATAGTTGAGCATGATCGTCGAAACGACCTCGGAAACTTCGTATTTCGCCTTGAGAATGCCGACGACTCCGCCCCAGACGGCACCGATGGCGATGGCGCCGAAAATGGCGAGCAACCAATGCAACACCGGAACCTGGGGACCGAGCAACGCGATCACCTGGGCGACGGTCAGCCCCATGATGTACTGCCCTTCACCGCCGATGTTGAACAGCCCGACGCGAGCGGCGAAGGCCATCGATAAACCGCAAAGGATGAACGGCACCGAATAGTTGAGCGTTTCGCCGATATACCGGACGTTCATCTTCCCGTTGTCGATATTATATCCTGTCAGCGACTGCAGGATCGCCTTGTACATATTCAATGGATTCCGACCGACCATCGCGATGAGGATCGTCCCGCATAGGAATCCGAGCAACACGACGAGCACCGAAATAATCCCGTCCGAATCCAGGACCCGATTGAGGAATGTCTTGTTCTGATCCAGTTTCTTCATATCAGGCCTCCGCTTTCTTCGAGCCAGCCATCATCAGGCCGATTTCCCGTTCAGTGACTTGATCCTGGTCATTGATGGCGACGATGCTCCCCTTGCTGATCGTCGCGATCCTGTCGCACAGGTTCATAATTTCATCCAGTTCGAACGAGACGAGCAGAATCGCCCGCCCCTTGTCCCGTTCTGCGATGATTCGCTTGCGAATGTATTCGATCGCCCCGACATCCAGGCCCCTGGTGGGCTGTGCCACAAGCAGCACCTTCGGAGACAGGCTGATCTCCCTGGCAACGATGACCTTCTGCTGATTCCCTCCGGACAGGCTGCCTGCGGGAGTGCCCGCCCCCTCTCCGGCACGGATATCGAACTGCTCGATCAGTTCATCGGCGTGCTCGGTCATCTTCTGGTAGTTCAGCAAACCGTACTGGTTGCTGTACGGCGGCAGATAGTAGTTCTTGATGGCGCAGTTCTCGCTGATCGAGAACTCGCTGACGAGCCCATGCTTCTGTCGATCCTCGGGGATGTGCCCCAGTCCGCGCTCGATGCGACGGCGGATCGTCAGATTCGTGACATCCTCCCCGTCGATGAACACCTTTCCCTCGACGACGGGAGACAGTCCGGTCAGTCCGTAGAGCAGCTCCGACTGGCCGTTGCCGTCGACGCCGGCCACCCCGACGATCTCTCCGGCCCGGACATCGACGCTCAGGTCATGCACCTTGACGTTTCCGACGGCATCCTTGACAGTCAGATGCTGGACGGAGAGCATGACCGGTCCAGGATGCGCCGGAGCCTTGTCGATCTCGAATTTCACGGCGCGACCGACCATCATCTCCGCCAGATCCTGCTCGGTGACATCGGCCACCTGCACGGTCCCTATATACTTGCCGCGGCGCAGGACCGTACATCTGTCGGCGACCGCCTTGATCTCTTTCAGCTTGTGGGTGATCAATACGATCGTCTTGCCTTCCTCCCTCAGCCGACGGAGGATATCCATCAGTTCATCGATCTCCTGCGGCGTCAGCACTGCGGTAGGCTCGTCAAAGATGATGATGTTCGCATTCCGGTACAGCGTCTTGAGGATCTCGACACGCTGCTGCTGTCCGACAGTGATGGACTCGGCCATCGCTTTCGGATCGACGGACAGGCCGTACAACTCGGACAGTTCCCGGACCCGTTTTTCGGCCTTGGATAAATCGAGAATGCCCCAGCGGTTGCGAGGTTCCATGCCAAGCACGATGTTTTCGGTGACCGTATAGTTCTGCACCAGCTTGAAATGCTGGTGAACCATCCCGATACCCAGCTCGGTCGCCACATTCGGATCCTTGATATCGACCAGGTTCCCGTGGATCCTGATGATCCCGCTGTCAGCGCTGTACGCACCGAAGAGAATCGACATGAGCGTCGATTTGCCCGCGCCGTTCTCTCCGAGCAACGCATGTATCTCGCGGTCGTATACCCGCAAAGTCACGTTGTCGTTCGCTACGACACCAGGAAACGTCTTGGTGATGTCCACCATCTCGATCGCATATTCCGGCACACGTATCCTCCTGTACGAATCTGCGGCAATCCCCCGCAAAGGAGACGCATTCCCATGGATGCGAAAAACGACGCTCGCCCCCATGGAGATACGGAGTCGGCATACCCGTGGGTATGCCGACTGCAAGATAGCATCTGGAAAACGATCAGTCGTCGAGTGCTGCGAGCCCCTTGGGCACGACCCCGGCGGCAAGCGCATCCTTGTAGGTTCCGTAGATCTTGATCTTGCCGTTGATGATATCGGCCTTCGCGGCATCGACCTGCTTGATGACATCAGCGGACAGTTCGGGATTCGCCGTCGAATAACCGACACCGTCGTCGACCATGCTCATCTTCACCACGCCGCCGGCGAACGTTCCGTTCTCGATATCGGTCAGCGCCTTGATCGTGGAGTTCTCGACTCTCTTGAGCATCGAAGTCAATACAGCGCTCTTGTCGCCGGAATAGATGCCGTCCTCGTACTGGTCGCTGTCGACGCCGATCGCCCATACGTTCTTGCCCTGCATCCGATATTCCTTGGCCTGTGCGATCGTTCCGTTGCCGGTACCGCCGGCTGCGCTGAAGATACAGTACACGCCGTTGTCATACCAGTTCTTCGCCTGGGCCTTGGCCAGCTCCGGCTTGCCCCAGTCATTGGCGTAATAATCGACTACCTGGGCGTTCGGGAACACGGAACGGAGGCCCTGGATATAGCCCATCTCGAACTTGGTGATGGTAGCTCCGGGAACTCCGCCGATGAAACCGAACTTCGGATTGGAGATACCGTCGGCCTTGGCTTGCAACGCCGCGGCAAGTCCGACAAGATACGAGCCTTGTTCTTCCGAATAGATGAAATCGACCACGTTCGGGTGCAGCACATAGTCTACGTCGACGATCGCGAACTTCTGATCGGGATACTGGGGAGCGACTTCATTCAGCGCATCCGCCCAGGTAAAACCGGTGACGACGATCAGATCGTAGTCTTCGTCAGCCGCCTGCCGCAAGTTGGGAACATACATGTCCTGGCTCTGGGCGGTCACCACATCGTAGTATTTGCCGCGCTGAGACGGATTCTCGACGGTGTCGCCGTAGAAAGTGACAATACCGCGCCATGCGGCGGCGTTGAAGGACTTGTCATCGATACCGGTAGCGTCGGTCAGCAGTCTGATCGTCGGCTTGCCGCCGGCTTCTGCCGAAGCGGCTTCCTTGCCGCCCTGGGCGAAAAGCGTCATGGCCATGAGAAATACCATGACGACGGTAAGTAGTTTTTTCATACGAACCCTCCTGTGTACAGTCGTAAAGAAAACTCACCAGTGATTGTAGCAAGGATAGTATGAATTTGAAAGAACTATCGAGAAAAAACGGGGCAATTCGGACACTTCATGTCACAACGTGTAGCACCGCCGATGCGATTCCAATCCGGCGTCGATGATGCGACCCGTTTCCGTTTCATGAGCCGTCCCACAGACATCGGGCGATATCGACCTTTCCGTCGACGCTGAACACGACGCCTTCCTGCTCCAGTAGCCAGCGCTGATACCCTTCATCCGCACCACCGAACGAAAATCCCTTGCACAAGGAGCCGTCCCGGTAGACGACCCGATGGCAGGGAAGCCCCAGCCCTTCAGGAACGTGGGCCATAAGAGAACCGACGATCCTGCTCGCGCGAGGATTGCCTGCCAGAAACGCCACCAGCCCATAGGTAGCGACGCTGCCGGAGGGAATTCGTCCCACCAGATCATATACTCTGTCTCGAAACGATACGTCCATGCCCCGATCATACAGCGAACCAAGCTCTTATGCGAGCCTTTCCGGGCAGGTCACTGTCCGAGCAATACTTTCCGCGGGGAAACCCGGAAACCTACGAAGGCCGGAATCAACGACCCGATCAGACCGATCCCCCAGAAAATCGCCAGGAACAGAAAGTCCTGGATCGAGACCGACATGGCGATGCGCATTCCTGTCCCGGAGCCCACCCATGCGGCGATCCGTCCGAAGGCAAGATACCCGACGCCCAGACCTCCCAGCCCTGCGATCAGAAATACCGCCGCAGACTGGAACCATACGGTGAAGAATATGTACCACCGTCCAGCGCCCAGACTCCGCAGCAGACCGATCCACCGGTATTTCGAGGGCATGCTGGCGAGCAGGCTCAGCAGGACCGCCGCGACGACGAGCAGTTCCGTCATCCAGCCCAGGCTGACCGCAATCGTCTGCACGTCATGGAACATGCCGAACAGTTCGGACAAAATCTCGCCGGGGAATACGCTGACGACGCCGTCCTCCCGATATTCGGAACGGAGGGCGTACGCCGATGCAAAGTCGGCCGGCTTGACCAGAATCGCCGATACCCCGGGAAGATCATGGCCCGCGGCTTCGTCATGATCCGCGACGCTGGCGTGCAACGCAGCGGAAAGATCGGAACTCCCCTCTTCGACATGGTCATGCCCGTCGTGCCCATATTCATCATGGACGTGGTAACCATGGACTTCCCACAGACTGACATACGGGACGACGATCGCCCGATCCCATGGCGTCCCGGACCGGTCAAGCTTCCCCGCCACTGTATAGGCGTCATGGTCATGGTCATGTCCATGAGCGTTGCCGCCCCCCTCATGGACACTGTGAAACTCATCCCCCACGGCTAGGGGAACATCCGCCCCGACGACGGCGTCGAACGTATCGACTGGCCACGTTCCGTCGGCCAGGCGCAGGGAGGAACGGATCGCAGGGAACTGTTCACCCACGCCGACGATTGGCAGCCCTTGGTAGCTGTCGGCGAACACCAACGGAGAAAGCGAGGCGACGCGAGGGTCGGCCTCGAGCCGTCCGATGTAGGAACCGTCGAGCAGAGGAAGCGACTCCTCGGAACGGAGGAAGACGGAAGCCATCACCAGATCGAGCTTGCTTCCGGGAGCCCCGACGACCAGATCGTAGTCATCCGATGCCGACGCCGCGGAATCGATCAGATTACGGATGAATGCGTTCGCAGTGAATTGTACTGAACAAGCGAACGCCAACAGCAGCAACACGCCGACCGAGGAAACGATGTTCTTCTTCATATCGGCGAATATGACGGGAAACGGATTGCTCATGATCTCCCCTCCTGGTTCTTCGTTCCATGAGACGTACGTACGATCTTCCCATGAGAGAGGGACAGCACGATATCCGCTTGATCCCGCAAGGCGACATGATGAGTCGAGACGATCAGCGTACAGCCGTCTTCCTTCGCAAGGCGGAGCAGCAGCCGCGCCACAGACTCCTCGTTTTCCGCATCGAGGCTCGCCGTCGGCTCGTCGGCGAGCAACACGTCCGGCTCGTCGAGCAATGCGCGGGCTATCGCGACGCGCTGCATTTCGCCACGCGACAGCTTCGACGCATCCGCCCGCATCCTCCGTTCCAGTCCCATCTCCCGCATCAGGAACATGGCACGCTCGCGCATGGAAAAGGGAACCGACCAGCGCTCGAAAGTCTGTGGAAGCAGCACGTTCTCCAGAGCGGACATGCCGGGCATCAGCTGGAAATCCTGAAAAACCAGCCCCAGATGTTTGCGTCTCCAAATCTCCTTCCGCTTGGCGCCCATTTTGGCGACATCATGCTCCCCCCATGCGACCGATCCTTCCAGCCCTTCCTCAAGACCTGCAAGCAGAAACAGCAGCGTCGACTTGCCGGATCCTGACGGACCGACCAGCGCTACGACGCTCGAGGCGGGAATCTCCAATTCAGGAACCATGAGGAACGGCTCATCCGTCCCAGGGAAACTCCATGACAGATCCCGTATCCGTAACCTTCCATTCATGTTCATAGGCATTTCATACATCCTGATATGAGGCGTCCACGAGCCGCAACTGGCTGACGAACCCGGTTTCCCGATCCGTGAAGGAACCGGTCTCCAGCCGCCCAGTGACGCGTATCGTCCGATTCCTCTGACGGAAGACCTCATCTTTCGACAGATACACGACGATGATGTCCGCCGGCCAGTCGGCGTCGGAATTGCAGTACGGACAGAGGGAGACCGGACTTTTCGTCAGCACGAGGAAGTTTCCCTTCGCCTTGAGCGGCGGCGCCATGAATCCGTCTACCTGGACCGTTTTTCCTTCCAGGGACCGCGTCTTCGTCGAGAAGTCCATCCCAAGAACGGTAAAGTCGTACAGCTCGTCGAACGAAAGACGCTCGGCGGAGAACAGATCGACGACACAAAAAAGCAACAGCGACAGTATCACAAGCCGTTTCATCCCATCTCCTTCGGCAGCAGCCGTGCGAAGGCCCGCCGGCCAGTCCATGACCTTGCCGGAAAACAGGGAAACGGGAGGCCGGAGACCGGAACAAACCGGCTCCGACTTTCCGCACCCACGGTACCAGCCCCTTTACGACCGGGGATCGATGCCCAATGCCTCCACGATATATCGGAACGTAGCGGTGTTCTCCTGGTAGGCCTTGACCTGTTCGCTACCGGGACCGCTCATCGACAGTATCTGGTCATCGACCGAATGGACCTCCTGCGATTCGTCATACGAGAGATTCCCCTGCATGAATAGCGCCCCGTCCTTGTCGTATGCTTCGTTGGCGACATACCTGCCGTTCTCGTCCTTGACCGCAGGGGTGAACGTCCCCTCGAGATGCGGAGCGAACGATTCATAGTAGTCCGGATGATTTCCGAATCCCACGGCCAGGCGCTTGGTCGGATAGACATCGTCAGGATATCCGTCCCCATTCTTGTCCGCATAGTTGGGGAACCCGGCGTTGGCGTAGGTGCCGACCTTGTCCCGGATCGAAGCGACGACTTCCTTCTCATCATCGACCGTTCCGTAGACGCTGATCGAATGGGTGTGGTCGCCGGTGACGATCAGCAGCGTGTCGGGATTGCTCTTCATGAATTGCTGGGCGATACCGACGACTTGGTCGAACATGATCGTATCGTAGACGGAACGCTCCCAATCCATCGGATGTGCGAACTTATCGACGGAACCGGCCTCGACCATCAGGAAGAACCCTTCGTCGTTCCGGGAAAGGATATCCAGCGCGACTTTCGTCATCATGGTGAGATCCGGCTGGTCGGGATACTTGGGTACGGTGTTCTTCTTCAGGAACAGGCGGTCGAGCGCACCGTCCATGTTCCCGGGATGGAACAGCCCAAGCAGCTTCTCCGGCATCGAATCCTTGTCAAGGGACGTCAATTCCGTATTGCTGGTGACCACCGCATAGCCTTTTCGGGAAAACTCCTTGATGAAATCGATATCATCCTTCCGCTTGGAGCCGGTGACCGACTGAGGGAGGAAATAGGAGGCCCCGCCTCCGAGCAGCACTTCGGGTTCGATCGCGGCGAACGCCTTGACGATCTCAGCCTTCTCCGCCCGACGTCTGGTATGGGCGACGACGGCGGCTGGAGTAGCGTCCTCGAGTTCCGCATCGGAGACGATGCCGATCGACTTGCCGGTCGTCCTGCGTAGCAACTCTGCGATATTCTCCTGCTTCGGGTCATCGAACGGATCTTCGGTCCGGTCGGCGTAGACGCCGATAGCGTTGATGCTGGACTTATGCCCTGTCATGTAGGCGCTCATCGAATTAGCCGAATCGACTGTGATCGCATCGACGGAACTGGTGCCCAACATGCCAAGGCGCTCCATCCTGTCCATATTCAGCACCCCTTGCGAGGTCCCCTCCACATTGCCCTTTGAGATCAGACGGGCTGCGGTCCGATGCCCAACGGACAGTCCGTCGGCGATCAGAACGATCACGTTCTTCGCCTTCGCTTGTCCGGAGGGAGGGAACACCGTCCAGTCGACGCGATCCGTACCTCCGGCAGTCTTGACGCGGACCGTATAGTTGTCGTTGGCCAGCGCCACGTCCCTGACTATCAACGCGGTTGCGGACGAACCGTCGGCCAGCCGCTCCTCCATCCAGGAACCTGTCGCGCCGAGCACTTCGGCATAGTTTCTGCCGTTGATGGTGACCTGTACGTCCTGCGGCCGCACGACGGTATCGAACTCAACCTTGAAATCGAACTTCGCTCCGGCGAGCATCGTCGCCTTGTCCAGCGGATAGACCGTGGCCGCGAACACCTGCGTAGCGAACAGCATAACGGCAAGCGCGATGAACAATCCCATTGCTTTCTTCATGTTGTCTACCTCCAGTAGATTTCTATGGAGAACCGTAGACCGTTCCGATGAATCGGCAATGAAAAAACCATGAGATTTCGATGATAATCGATATTAATCGATGATGATCGGGGCCGGAGAGAAAGCCGTACCGTCAGTTCCATCGTCCGGCGGGCATCGGCACGGCACGACCTTGCCGCATGCTTTCCCGGGCATCCAGCGTCCGCTGGTTGGAACTTCCCTTGAATTTCAAATCGAGACTTTTCAATGCCAGGACGAACGGACCATCGATCAGAACGTCCAGCATCCACAACAGCGCAAGCACATACGGATCATGGCTTTCCATCAACTGGTCGAGCGTCCAGCCGGTATAGCAGGCTACTTCCCGCCCCGCCTTCCGCAGGGCGTTCGCGAGCAAGGCGAACGGTCGGCTTTGGAAGAACGGGTCTCCGCCGGACAAGGTCACCCCCATCTGAGCCGGGCAGCGGGAAACCCGATCGACGACCTGGGAGACAGTCATGACCCTGCCGTCTCCGCGAGACCATGTCGTGGGATTGTGACATCCAGGACATCGGTGGGGACATCCTTGGGCGAAGATAGCGAAACGGAGGCCGGGACCGTCGACAATGCTATCGTCGACGAAACCGGCCAGCTCCACGGTCTCCCCACTCGGGTCGAGAGGCCGAAGCAGCCCCTCGGCCTCTTCATAGGTCATATCAGAACCCGAACCTAGCGGTGCTATGCTTGACACGATCATGCTCCTCGGCGCGTTTGGCGTCGTTGAACCGATCCAGCGTCCCGACCAGATACCCGGTGATGCGACGGATGCGCTCGAACCCATAGTCCCCCTCATCCTCGTGCCTTCCGCAGCCGGGACAGGTATCACCGATGATCCCGTTGTAGCCGCAGACCGGATCCCGGTCCACAGGATGGTTGATCGATCCGTAGCCGATCCCGGCGTCGTGCATCGCCCGCACGATAGTCTCGAACGCCTCGACATTCCGGCTCGCATCCCCGTCGAGCTCGACATACGAGATGTGTCCTGCGTTGGTCAGCGCATGGTACGGAGCTTCCTTGGCGATCTTGTCGAACGCGGAGATCTCGTACCACACAGGGATATGGAAGCTGTTCGTGTAATATTGTCGGTCCGTCACTCCCGGGATCACTCCATATCGCTTCTTGTCCATCCGTATGAACCGTCCCGACAATCCTTCCGCAGGGGTGGCGAGCAACGTATAGTTCATTTTCGTTTCCTGACTGCGCCTATCACAGAACTCCCTCATGTGGCCGACGATTTCCAGCCCCTTGGCCTGCATCTCGTCGCTTTCTCCGTGATGATGGCCGTACAGCGAGGTGAGCGTCTCCGCAAGCCCGATGAACCCGATCGATAGCGTCCCATGCTTGAGAATCTCCCGCAATTCATCATCAGGCTTGAGCGTCTCGGAATCGAGCCACACCCCCTGCCCCATCAAAAACGGGAAATTGCGCATATGCTTGGTCGCCTGGATCTCGAAGCGATCGGCGAGCTGGCCGGCGACCAGCTCCATCGTTTCGTCGAGCTTCTGGAAAAACAGCGCCTCATCCCCGGCAGACTCGATGGCGAGCCGCGGGAGGTTGATCGATGTAAAGCTCAGATTGCCCCGCCCGTTGGCGATCTGCCGGTCGGGGTCGTGGACATTGCCCATCACACGGGTCCTGCAACCCATGTAGGAGACCTCGGTCTCCGGCCGTCCCGGCTTGTAGTACTGCGCGTTGAACGGACTGTCGAGGAAACTGAAGTTGGGGAACAGACGTTTGGCGCTGACGCGGCAGGCGAGCTTGAACAGATCATAGTTCGGGTCCCCGGGGTTGTAGTTTACCCCTTCCTTGACACGGAAGATGTGGATGGGGAAGATCGGCGTCTCGCCATGACCAAGCCCCGCTTCGGTGGCGAGCAGCACGTTCTTCATGACCATCCGCCCTTCGCTGGACGTATCGGTTCCGTAGTTGATCGAGCTGAACGGAGTCTGTGCGCCGGCGCGGCTATGCATCGTGTTGAGGTTGTGGATCAACGCCTCCATCGCCTGATAGGTGGATCGGTCGGTCTCCCCTTCCGTGTGGGATACGGCGAACTTCTGTACGTTCCGGGCGAGCGCTTCGTCGCCGCCGAGCAGCTCGGTCAGACGCGGAAGTTCCTGAGCAAGATACAAGGGATCGGTATCGAGGCGAGGATACAGCCCCGTCCCTTCCTCGATCGCCGTGACCATAGCCTTCAGCTGAGTTTTAGTCACATCACTGTCGAACCCTTCGATTTCCCTGAGAATATCGATGGCTTTCAACAGATTCTCGATGTAGATGCGCCTATAGGTCTTGACGACTCCCGGTGCGAGACCGTAGTCGAAATTGACGATGCTCTGCCCCCCGTGCTGGTCGTTCTGGTTGCTCTGGATCGCGATGCACGCAAGGGCCGCGTAGCTTTGGATGTCGTTCGGCTCGCGAAGGAATCCATGTCCGGTGCTGAACCCCCCCTTGAAGAGCTTGAGGAGATCGATCTGGCAGCACGTAGTGGTCAGCGCATAGAAATCGAAGTCGTGGATATGGATATATCCATCGATATGGGCGGCCCGTTGCTCCGGGGTCAGCAGATACTTGCTGTAATAGTCCTTGGCGGATTCGCAACCGTACTTGAGCATCGTCCCCATCGTCGTATCCCCATCGATGTTGGCGTTGTCCCGCTTCATGTCGCTGGCACGGGAATCGGCGAACGTCAGTTCGTCGAAAATCTTCATGAGCCGGCTGTTCATCTCTCGTTTGCGGGTTCGTTCGTTCCGGTAGAGGATGTACTTCTTCGCCGCTCCGTCATAGCCCTGATGCATCAGCTCACGCTCGACCGCATCCTGGATGCCTTCGATCGGAGGCGGCGTAGTCCCGTAGTGGGATTCCAGGAATTCACCGACCGCATTGGCAACTTTCGCCGCATCCGTCGCCGGCTCGGCGGTTCCGGAGGCTTCCATCGCCTTCATGATCGCCTGGGCGATCTTCCGTTCATCATACAGAACGACCCTGCCGTCCCGCTTGACGATGCTCTGCACCATATACATATCCTCCTCGTCGTTCGCAAGGGCCATGCGTGCACGGAGACTCGACATGAGACCTGGGACGAGGACGCGAAACGTCAGTCAGAGATCATCGTCGTATGTCAACTCCATGCTCCGTGGCGACATAACCGGCGCAGGCAAGTCTTCTGGCTCCCGGATCATCGTCCGCGACGGCCTTCCCGACATCCGTCAGTGGCATGTTTCGTCGCGTCCTTCCCGGTCACAGCGGCGGGACCGCGGAGGATTTCCACCTCGCTTCCTTGTTGGGCTACTTCCAGCACCTGCACCAAGCATACGCAATATATAGCGTCATTGCATCTGCATATGCGCTATCAACGGTAGCAGTACGGAGAATCTCCTGTCAAGTAGCCATTGGTAGAAAAATCAAGAAACCGGTTCGCCGGTCCGATTGCGAGACGTATTCCCGTATCGGAGAATAGGATACGATCCGCAAGTCGCCAGGCTACGTCGCCGCATGGTTGCGAAAAAGTGAACTTTCGGCAAAGATACGGCCCCGTCAAAGGCTCCGTTCGCCGCTAGGTGAACCTATCGGGATTCGCTCCTTCGGCAAGTCGTTCCGTACGGCGGAACCGGCGGGACGCCGCTATCCATATGGATTCATCTTGGCTATCGGCAGGTCATGCTGTATCATCGGAAAGAGTCCGTACGATTTTTCCGGACAAAGGAGTCTATGATCATGGAAAAGATACTGTTCTACGGAATGACCGGAGAGAAGATGTGTTTCCAGCATGTCCTGCTGAATGCGCTCGATCTCAGCGCTTCCGGCAAAGAGGTGAAGATCATCTTCGAAGGCGCTTCGGTCAAGCTGGTGCCGATGTTCGAGAACGAACATCATCCGCTGTATGAGCAAGCGAAACGGGGCGGACTGATCGCAGGCGTCTGTCTAGCCTGCTCGAAGGTCATGGGGGTTTACGAACAGAACAGTTCGTCAGGTCTGGCGATGCTCGACGACATGTCAGGGCATGCCGGGATGAAGCGCTATATCGAGGCGGGATATTCGGTCGTCTCCATGTAGATGGGACAGAGGACGGCAGCGGAAACGCCCTTACATGGCATGAAGAACAAACAGCATACGAAGGAGTGCGCATGTTCAACACACACGACATACTGTTCGCCTTGGCATTGACTATCTTCGCGGGACTCGCTACCGGCGTCGGATCGATCATGGCCTTCTTTTCCAAGAAATTCAACCCGAAGTTCCTATGCGTCAGCCTCGGGTTCTCCGCCGGAGTGATGATCTACGTATCGCTCATAGAAATCTTCGTCAAGGCAAAGGACTCCCTGTCCTCCGTCTACCCCGGGAAATCCGGGTATTGGATGACGCTTGCCGGATTCTTCGTCGGCATCGCCGTCATCGCGATCATCGACAAGCTGATTCCCGAAGGAGAGAATCCTCACGAGATATCGAACATGGAGCACGCGCATGCGGGAGACGGAAAGCTGATGCGGACCGGGGTCTTCTCCGCTATCGCGATCGCGATCCATAATTTCCCGGAAGGACTGGCAACGTTCATGGCGGGCCTCGTGGAACCGTCGCTGGGAATCAGCATCGCCGTGGCTATCGCGATCCATAACATCCCCGAAGGGATTTCCGTTTCCGTCCCGATCTACTATGCGACGAAAAACAGAAGGAAGGCCTTCGTCTATTCTTTTCTTTCCGGTCTTGCGGAACCGGTCGGCGCCTTGATAGGGTTCTTCCTGCTACGGTCAATATTCAACGATGTCACGTTCGGCTTGATCTTCGCCATGGTGGCGGGCATCATGGTCTATATTTCGTTCGATGAGTTGCTGCCGACCGCAGAAGAATACGGGGAGCACCATCTGGTCATCGGCGGAGTAGTGGCGGGCATGGCGGTCATGGGTGCTTCGCTCGTGCTGTTCTCATGACCGGGAAGGAAAATGCCTGCGAAAGAAGGTTTTCGCAGGCATCGGAGCATGCAGTTCGCTAGGCGAGGCTTCCCATCGGATCCCATGGAGCGAGGATGGTCGGAACCAGCGCCAACTCCTCCAGTTGTTTCACCGACAGGTACTTCTTGTTTACGACGATCTGGTAGACATATTCGTCGAACCAGCGGTCGCTCATGACGTAGAAGCCTTCGTTCCCGTTTTCGGTACCCCAGCTATTCTCGACTTTCCATCGATCGGGAACGCCGAATTCATCGAGGTTCACTCCGGTGAATACCATCGCATGGGTCATGCAGCTTTCCCCGTAGTCCAGTCGTTCGGCTTTCGTCAGCGGGAATGTCGTGGAGAACAGTTCGTCCACCTTCAGCACGTCGGTATCCATCACGCCACTTTTCTTTTCATGCCACTGGCCGACATCGCATCCGAACCACACGGCCTCCCCTTCCTTCAGCTGGGAGAGCGCCAGTTCCTTGAATTCTTCGATGGGTAGGTTCAGATAGGTTACGGGGGAGCCTCCTTTCACGTTTCCCAGATACGATACCGTGTAGGTTCTATGGAATGGTTTGTCGGCCGTCGGCGCATTGATGATCGATACGTAGTCGTCAAGATTCAGCCCGACGCATTTTTCGTAGAACTCCAGCGGGGTGACGTCCTCAACCCTGACGAACGTGTCGTCCTTCGCTCGAGCTTCCCAGTCGAACCGTTCGGGCGGAGTGCCGAGGCTGATGCACAGCATGTCGTAGATGGTCTTGAGCATGTCGTCCTTGCGTTTGCGAAGCGTTTCCGTCTTCGCTCCGGCGGCGGCGTCGGTTCGCAGCAGCATGGCATATTCGCGCAGTTTCAGGGTCAGGTAGCGGTCCATCTCACGAGTAGCTGAAGATGCGGCGCTCTCGGGCATGGCGTCTTTGGGCACTACTCCGTATTTTCGCACCAGATTGGCGAACATGTCCCATTGTCCGCCGTCCTGCATCGGGGCCGATAGCAAGTGGGCGACCAGTCGGCCGTCCAGCGGTTCGGAAACGGTGTCCATGATGCTTTCGAGGAAGTAGTTCGCTTTCTCCAGTTTGTCCCAGAACAGGGGGTAGTTCTGCGAGAGTTCTACGTTGGCGATATTGTATCGCTTCATGATTTCAAGCCGAAGGACGTTCAACGCGGCGAACATCCAGCATCGCCCCGACTGTTTCTGGTTGGTGATCGTGCCCGCATATACTTCGTTCGAGAAGCAATGTCTGACGGATCGCAGTGTTTCTCCGTCGATCGAGCTGTCGTTGATTCCGTTCTTCACGGTCGCACGCTGGGCGACCAGGTGTTTCGGGTTTTCTTCGAACGAACGTCGGAGGCGGTCGATCGTATTGTTTTCCAATATTTCTTTCATGGTGCTGTTGTCTCCTGTCTCTTCATAGTACTCATAATCTTCTCTTTTGTGAATGAGGGTAAGGGTAATTGCAGGGTCATTGTGGAGTCTTTGCGGTAGGTACGCCACCCACCGCACCAGCACCCTACCAGCACCCTACCAGCACCCTACCAGCACCCTACCAGCACCCTACCAGCACCTACCAGCACCCTACCAGCACCCTACCAGCACCCTCATTGACGAAGATTTGGTTTACAGGATACGATGGAGCCACTGGTCTGGAAACAACGGAATGGGGTGAGAATCCCCAGCGGTCCCGCCACTGTAACCGACGACGAAACCCGGAAGAAAACCATTGTCCTGGAAAGGATGAGAAGGACCGGGGAGAGGACGACTCGGAAGCCAGGAGACGATTCCGGACGATCACCACAGGAGGTTGACGTGAAGGAAGCGAGGGTTCTTCTTTCCGGATACGACATAGCCGTCCTATTCGATTTCGGACCCTGCCCTTGCGTAGCATGCCATGGAAATCACGAAACGAGACGGCAGGATCGAAGCTTTCGACCGATCGAAAATCAGCAGAGCAATAGAAAAGGCATTCATCAGCGTCGAGGGGGTGTTCTCACAGCAAGCCGTGGAGCAAGTAGCGGCGCAAGTCGAGGAGCGCTTGGAAAAAAGCACTGATTTCAGTGTCGAACATATTCAGGATCTTGTCGAAGAGACGCTGATGCGTCTGGACTATTATGCGGTGGCGAAGAGCTTCATCCTGTTTCGGCAAAAGCGAAGCGAACTGCGAGCGCAGCGTAAGGAACTGCTGACACTGTACGGGGATGCGTCCATCGAACCGACGCTCATAGGCATCCAGAAAGATTTCGACGAACAGGTTTACTCGTTGAAAGTGCTCAGCGCGAAATATCTTTCATTCTCGAAACCCGCGATGAGCGAACAGGATGCGCTCGATGCGCTGGTCAAGGCGGCGGTCGAGCTCGCCTCGCCCGAAGCCCCCAGATGGGAATTCATCGCGGCGAGGTTCCTCCTGTTCGGGTTCTACCGGAACTTCGGCAGGACGTTGGACGGACTTTCGATCGACACCTTCTCGAGCCAGGTGAAATACCTTGCGGAACAAGGCCTCTACGGCCAGTACATCATCGAAGCATACAGCGCCCAGGAACTCGACCATGCGGCACGATTCATCGACCGGGAGCGGGACAAGCTGTTCACCTACTCCGGCCTCGACCTCGTCCTCAAACGGTATGTCATATCGAACCATCGGCATGTACCGCTGGAGACGCCGCAGCAGATGTTCCTCGGCATCGCGCTCCATCTTGCGAAAGATGAAAAGCGGGACATCCGCCTGGATGTCGTGAAGGACTTCTACGACATTCTATCGAAAATGGAGGTGACGATGGCCACCCCCACGATGGCAAACGCACGCAAACCGTTCCATCAGATGTCATCATGCTTCATCGACACCGTACCGGACAGCCTCGACGGAATCTTCCGGTCGATCGACAACTTCGCCAAAGTAAGCAAGTTCGGCGGCGGCATGGGGATGTATTTCGGCAAAGTCAGGGCGAACGGATCGGCGATCCGCGGTTTCGAAGGCGCCGCCGGTGGCGTGATCCGATGGATCCGGCTGGCGAACGACACGGCGGTGGCAGTAGACCAGCTGGGCGTACGAGCGGGGGCGATCGCAGTCTACCTAGACGTCTGGCACAAGGACCTGCCTGAATTCCTCAATTTGCGGACCAACAACGGCGACGACAGGATGAAGGCCCACGATGTGTTTCCCGCCGTCTGCTACCCTGACTACTTCTGGAAGCTCTGCGAGCAGGATCTCGACCAGATGTGGTACATGATGTGTCCGCATGAAATATTCACCGTCAAGGGATATCATCTCGAAGACTCGTTCGGCGAGGAATGGGAGAAACGATACCTCGACTGCGTCGCCGACAACCGCATCTCCAAACGAGGCATCGTCCTGAAGGAGCTGATCCGGCTGATCCTCAAGAGCGCGGTAGAGACCGGAACCCCGTTCACGTTCAATCGCGACGCGGTCTACAGGGCCAATCCGAACAAGCATGCGGGCGCTATCTATTGCTCGAACCTCTGTACGGAAATCGCTCAGAACATGTCGGACATCGACTTGGAGAGCATCACCGTGGAGAGTCCTGACGGAGATCCCATGGTAGTGACGAAAACGAAACCGGGCGATTTCGTCGTCTGCAACCTTGCCTCGCTGAGTCTGGGCAACATGGATGTCAACGACCGCTCCCATCTGAGCAGCGTCGTCAAGACCGTGCTGCGGGCGCTGGACAACGTCATCTCGCTGAACTTCTATCCGCTGCCCTATGCGCAGCTGACCAACAATCGGTATCGATCGATCGGGCTGGGCGTATCCGGCTATCACCACATGCTTGCGAAAAACGGCATCCGATGGGAAAGCGAAGAACATCTGGCGTTCGTCGACGCACTGTTCGAAGACATCAATTATGCGGCGATCCAAGCATCGAACGAGCTCGCTGAGGAAAAAGGCGCATATCCACTGTTCGCAGGAAGCGAATGGGAAACCGGGGCATATTTCGCCCGTCGTTCGTATGATTCCACTCGATGGCGGGAACTTGCGGCCAAAGTGAGGCAGAACGGAATGCGCAATGCTTATCTGCTGGCCATAGCTCCGACATCCTCGACGAGCATCATCAGCGGGACGACGGCGGGCGTGGATCCCGTGATGAAACGCTTCTTCTATGAAGAAAAGAAAGGATCGATGCTTCCTCGTCTGGCGCCGCAACTGAGCGCCGCCACATGGTGGTACTACAAGAACGCCCACGAAATCGACCAGAGCTGGTCGGTCAGGGCGAGCGGCATCCGGCAGCGGCATATCGACCAGGCGCAGTCGATGAACCTCTATATCACGAACGACTATACGATGCGGCAGGTACTGAACCTCTACATCCTGGCATGGAAGTCCAACGTCAAGACGATCTACTACGTCAGGAGCAAGAGCCTGGAAGTCGACGAGTGCGAAAGCTGCTCGAGCTAGCCGCTCGGTATTTCTTTGGAGGAAATGAGAATGGAAACTTTGAGACAAAAACCTTTGTTCAATCCCGACGGGGATACGGACGTCAACCTTCGACGGATGGTCGGAGGCAACACGACGAACCTCAACGACTTCAACAACATGAAGTATCCATGGGTATCCGACTGGTACCGGCAGGCGATGAACAACTTCTGGATCCCCGAGGAAATCAATCTCAACCAGGATCTGAAGGACTACCATAAGCTCAGCGAAGCCGAACGGACGGCATACGACAGGATACTGTCGTTCCTTGTGTTCCTCGATTCGCTGCAGACGGCGAACCTACCCAACGTCTCGGACTATGTGACGGCCAACGAGGTGAACCTTTGCCTGCATATCCAGACGTTCCAGGAATGCCTCCACTCCCAGGCATATTCATACATGCTCGACACCATCTGCTCTCCGGAGGAACGGAACAACGTGCTGTTCCTGTGGAAGAACGACGAGCACCTGTTGCGCCGCAATACGTTCATCGGAGACTGCTACAATGATTTTCTGGTAAACCGCGACCTGTTTCATCTGATGAAAGTGATGATCGCGAACTACATTCTTGAGGGTATCTACTTCTATTCCGGATTCATGTTCTTCTACAACCTGTCGAGAAATGGAAAGATGCCGGGCTCCGCGCAGGAGATCCGATACATCAACCGGGACGAGAACACCCACCTATGGCTGTTCCGCAGCATCATCCTGGAACTGAAGAAAGAGGAACCGGAGATGTTCACCGACGACAGGATCGAAGTCTATCGGGAAATGCTCAAGGAGGGGGTGAGACAGGAAATCGCCTGGGGGCAGTATGCCATCGGGGACGACATCCCGGGGCTGAACAGGAAGATGGTCGAGGACTATATCCTCTATCTGGGGAACTTTCGCTGGACGAGCCTTGGTTTCGACACGCTCTATCCAGGGTACGAGGAGGAACCGAAGGATATGAAATGGGTCGCCCAGTATTCGAACGCAAACATGGTCAAGACCGATTTCTTCGAGGCCCGTTCCACCGCCTATGCAAAGAGTACGGCGCTGGTCGACGACCTGTAGGGGCAATCGACATCAATTGAAAATCAATATCCCCTGCATTCACAAAGACAAAAAATCGTTCCATAATTGTCGGTGAATGCAGGAAAAACACTCAAAACGATTGTCAGGGGAAAAACCGTAAAGAGTTCCCACGCCACTCATGCTTGCCCGTAACACAAACGAGAGCAGAGACATCAGGTCCATCAAATTCAAATCGTGGACATTCTTCATTCAGAACAGCGTTGAATCGTAGTTTTTCAGGCATGGCAAACGTTCCAAAACCGGATACTTCGAAAGTACAGGTTCCAAGTTCATGCGTTATAGAAAATACAATCCCTTTGATTTCCAGATTGTCCAGCATGAATTCTTGATATACCCTTGAAATCGGCTTGTACTGGAAGCCTTGAAGATCTGGATGGATACCTACGACATAACGATTGATGAAGTCAATGTACAAGGCCCCCCAGCCTTGGAACGGAAGTCCGGCTCCCTGTCCTGTTTCAGAATCATAATATTCATAGCAATTCTCATTCATCATGGTATGGGAAAGAAATCTATCAAGTATTTCCGCAGCTACATCGGGATATTCGTTTTGCAAACCATAGATAATCGACCATGTAATCTGAGGCCAATTCGCACCACGCCAAAAATCATACGACACATAACTAGGTTCGCTTCGGCTTACGGAAGGAATCGGTGTCCCTGTCAAGAATTCCTTCTCAGACAAGACATAACGAGTGATCAACCGTTCTTTTTGTTCAGGACTCGGGATATCGGTCAGCAACGGTAACAATCCGGCTGCGGTTTTTACAGGTATTTTGATATCCGTCCCAGCTTCAAGGTCATAATAGAAGCCATCGATGTCACTGTACATCAAAGAATTCATGCTGTCCTTCGTCCGACGCTGTCGTTCACGAATGCCGTCAGGTTCCGGTTTCCCCAAAATATGAGCTATCTCGAGAATCGTATCACGCATCAAATAGATATAGACATTGAAATCGACACCTTCGACATATGGATCCAGCACTCTGTTTCTCGCCGCTTTATCAAATCGGGGACTATTGTCCCAGCCGGTTTCCCAGATATTCACATAGGCAGCCAGCCCTCGATTTCCTAAATCTCTATAAAGAGACAGCCAGTTTTCATATCTTACCAGACAATCAAAAAAGAACAATAAGTATTCGTTGTTGCCAAACTTGTTATATACTTCCCGCAACGTGATGCCAATGACAGGAGGCTGCGTCGTCCCGGAGGTCAACCCATCGCCATCCATCCATTCTCGACCATTCACGGGATACATGAACAGTTCATAGGGAATCATGCCGTTTCGCCACTGGTTCGAAACGAAATTCTTCATTTCACTTTCAGCGGCATCCGGTGTGTTTTCCCAAATCAATGCGATATTCTGGAATGCGGAATCCCAGAAGAATTGGTTATAATAGTGGAATTTATTGACAGATGTAAATGGGAATTTCAACCGGTTTTCGGGGAATTCGATTCTACCGGCCTTAAGGATGTACCAACTCGTATTATACATACGTTCGATCGCTTTCTCCTTGGCATGGAATCTTGGAATCGAATTGTAGAAATCTACCCATTTGGACCGTACGGAAGAGTTGAAGGCTTCAAAGGAGTTCTGATTCTCCTGCAAATCGGGCATCTTTTCGGAGTCCCCAGGAAATACCGAAAAGCAAACAGACAACCGCGCGCATCCATCTGCAGAGGTACAGGGCTCCCACTGCGCTCCGTAACCGACATTTCTTTCTGAAATCTTCTCGAGTCCAGATTCGTCATTACGAATCCTACTTTCTTCTTTCACCCAATAGGTATAGCGCTTTTTCAAATTGAAGCTTGAAAAATATATCTCCTTTTCAACATCATCCGACTGAATTTTCCTAAGCCAAAGATCCGATAACTGCTGTGAAAACTGCAAAGAGAAACGAAGATTGTTCCATATACCGAAAAAAGCGTTCCCCTGTCGAATGTCCAGAGTAATTTTCCCCTCATCCTCCCAATGATATGGAATCCCTTGCGGCGAAAACAGGCAAGCACCAGAAAATAAAACAGTATATCCATCTATTTTCGCCCCGTTCAAAGCCTTCAAAGACAGGTCGAGAAGTAGTTGATCGTCCTTGACCACGACTTTTTGTACAAATTCGATTTCATCGGAAATAAATACGATTACTCTCCTGCACGGATCAATTTGTTCTTCCGCTCGAGAAAAAACAAGTTTCCGTTTCTGTGGATCATACACAGATATCTCCAGCAACGGTTGGAATTGCATGACGGAAGAAAGAAAACACTGTTGCAACCCAGGATTCGAATCCCCGTCTTTTTCCCTGAGAGTAATCAAATTCCCGAATTGGGCATCCATAACTGGTAATGTCGCAAAAAACTCCTCAATGCTTTCATATCTAGAAAATCTCATATTTTTCCACCTTAATATAAATCGTATCGCCACTTTTATATTCTTTATTGGTTTCCAGCAACATTTGGCTTCCACCATCGAGCTCGAGAGAGTATCTGCTTATATTTCCCAGATAGAAACGCTCGGAAACAATCGCAGGAATACCGCCGTCGATCGGAACGGAATCATGGACCAACAATTCTGGACGCGTGAACAGAACGGCTCCCCCTTGTTGCGATTTCACGAACTTGGATAATGGAATCCGGGATCCGGCAGCTGAAAGAAATATTCCATCATCGAGATTCCCTTCGATCAGGTTGGCTTTTCCGATGAAATCCGCGACAAATATGTCTTTTGGGTTGCGGTATATTTCATCGGGGCGCCCTACTTGCAGCACCACACCGTTGTTCATGACCGCGATCCTATCGGAAATCTCCAAGGCCTCTTCTTGATCATGTGTGACATAGACTGCGGTAATGCCAAGAGCTTTCTGAATTTGCCGAATTTGTTTTCTCAGCGATATCCGCAATTTTGCATCGAGATTTGACAACGGTTCG
The DNA here is from genome assembly GCA_001604275.1 of Spirochaetales bacterium Spiro_02. GTDB lineage: Bacteria > Spirochaetota > Spirochaetia > Sphaerochaetales > Sphaerochaetaceae > Spiro-02. Next base: position 10,890 of record LVBD01000072.1, on the reverse strand, counting down.
TCAAGCAATAGAATATCAGGATCGATCACCAGCGCCCTCGCTATCGCCACTCTCTGCTGCTGGCCGCCACTCATCTCCTCCGGATACTTTTTTTCAACACCCGTAAGTTCGACCATAGCGAGAGCCCATTGTACTTTCTCATTGATATAATCCTTGCTCTTTTTTCGTAGTTCGAGCCCATAGGATACATTCTGGAATACCGTCTTGTTCGGCCAAAGTGCATAATTCTGGAAGACAAAACCAATGTTCTTTTCCCAAGGAGGCAGTTCAGTGGTATTGATTCCATTGAAAAGGATTCTGCCGGAATTTGGTTTTTCGAATCCGGCGATACTTCTCAGCAACGTAGTCTTTCCACATCCGGATGGCCCGAGAAGTGTAAAGAACTCCTTTTCATGGATATCAAGGGATACCCCTTTCAAGGCTTGTAACGATCCAAACTTCTTTACGAGATCTTCTATAGTAACTGTCGTCGACCTTCGTTCATGGGAATCAGATACTTTCAATGCGAGCCTCCTTTGGTTTCCTTGTCTTGATTGTAACGATGTACAAAGGGACATACAGCATAACCATTAGCAGAACAGTCATCGCAGACGCGACTCCAAAATCCGATCCGGCATCAATGGTATTTTCAAACACAACGGCAGTCATCGGCTTCCATGGCGGACGGTACAGAATGATGGTCGCACTGATTTCCGTCATAATCTGGAGAAAGGACAGAGTCATGCCGCTGATCACACCACCGATCATTAATGGAAAAGTAATTTGCCAGAAGCTTCTCAACGGTTTCGCTCCTAGACTTTCCGCGGCCTCCCCTAATGCGGAATGAACCTGATATAACGCGGATTCCGCGCTTTTTACAGAATAAGGCAATTTCCGTACAAAATACGCAAGAACAAGTATCAACCATGTTCCGGTAAGCAAGATAGGTTTCTGATTGAACATGAGAATGAACCCTATTCCGAGTACCGTGCCGGGAATCAAATATGGAACCATCACCAGTTGGTTCAGCCATCCTGCCGCCTTCCAGTGCTTTTTTTTGACAATCACATATGCGATCCCTATTCCAAAAACAAAATTCAATGCGGTAGCGACTCCTCCGGTAAACAGAGTCACCCAGATCGAGTTGAGATTTGTCCGGAACAATCTCGTATAGTTCGCCACAGTCACCTGATTGGTTAGAATTCCGACTTTCCATTCGAAAAAAGAAGTGATAAGCACGGTTAAATGAGGTATGAATGCGCAAAATAAAATTATGAAAGTCACGATGCCGCTCGCCAGTTTCTGTTTAGGACTCGCAAGACGAACCGATGGCTGGTGCGTCTTGATCGATGCATAAGAACGACGGGCCAAATAGATTTTTTGAGCGGAAAGCAAAAGAAATGAAAGGAAAACCATCAACATGCTCCCTGCGCTTGCAATGGAAAGATTCCCTCCGATTTCATTCATGTACTCTTTATAGATCATGACGGGCAACACATTCAGATTCAAAGATATTACATACGGCGTTCCAAAATCGGTGAAGGAAGTCATCATCGCCATATACAATCCATTGATGATTCCGGGCATCGCCAATGGGATCTCAACCTTGAACAATGTTTTGCGTCTATCCCCTCCCAAACTCATCGAACACTCTCTCAATGAATGGTCCAAGGAAGTAAACGAGTCGTATGAAAGAAGAAAAATAATCGGAAAAACAAGCCACGCGATCACCCAAATTACTCCGTGCATGCCTACGATCGACCAATTCAAGCCTAAAGCGCGGGTAATGATTCCGGAACTCCCGAGCAAAATTCTCCAAGCGTATGCTCCAAGAAAAGGCGGCGATATGGAAGCCATCGTGATCATCGTGATCACAAAACTCGTTCCACGCAATCTGAACCGCGCATACACATATGCCAAGCCAACTCCAAAGACAGCTCCAAGCAACGTGGAAGAGATCATGACGATCAAGCTATTGCGTATCGCCTCGAGATATTTCGATTCCTGCAAGAATCTCTTGTAGTTGTCGAATGTAAAATGCTTGCTTTTATCAGCTATGTGCAGGTAGGCTCCTGGGTGATAGGAAATTTCAATCTGCGAAGGCCCAACAGGAATCGCATGCAAAGGAGCAACCATTGCATTGCCGGAAAATAAATTGCCAAAAATCTTTTGAGAAAGTTGTAGCGTCAGACTTTTCCCTTCGAGTATCAGCTCAGTATCTTTCAGACCGATGCCAATTTTTTCGTCGAAACCCGCATAGGTTATACGGATAGTCCCAGATGCAACAGCTTCCAAAAAACAAACCTCGTTCCCGTTTTGGCTCAGAACAATGTGACGGGAGTCTGGAATATCGACATGGAACCCTTTGACCGCAGTTTGTTCGACATATAAACCGCCGGTCTTCCGATCCGTCGTAATCGTCAATTCTCCCCCTTCCTGCTGAAAAGAAGTTCTGAGTATCCAGAACTGGGAGACGCCAATTAACAATGACAAACAGACCAATGCCACGGCAGTAAACAGTTTCCATGGATCTTTCAAGAAATTCATGATACGGGGCATTATTTCTCCTCACTTGAATACCGGTCGCATCTTTATTTCTTTATTGAGAAACGAAGATGCGACCAAAATACATGCACTTCCCCTTATTTCAACAAGCTATCGAACTTTGCATTGACAATTTGCCGGGGTTCATTTGCCGCATAAAGCTTCAAGTCTCCGAGAGCCGGAAGGAATGATGGAGGATCAACATCCTTACGCGCTGATCTTCGGGATATTTTTTCAACTGCGATCTTATGGGAATCCGCTGAACAAATGAAATCTAGCAAGAGTTTACCCAATTCAGGATTTGGACCATCCTTCACCAACGCGACAGCATCCATCTGAACAGTCACTGCATCCGTAGCATAGATCATCTTTACCGGCAGCCCCTCAGCTTCCCATTTTGCCCCAAGATCTTCATTGATAAATCCGGCAGGAAGTTCTCCATCCTTTACCGCCTTGAACATAGAATCCGAGCTGGGCATGACAACGGATTTTTCTACCAGTTCTTTCACAAAATCCCAACCGTACGCATTGACCAACCCTGAAACAATCGTATACCCGGTACCGGACTTGTTCGGATCTGAAAGCGCTATCGCCTTTCCACTTTTCCATTGCAATTCGACGAGTTCCTTAATCGTTGCCGGATATTGATCTTCTTTCAGCAAATCGGTATTCACAAGAATCGGCTGACAGAGTACTGCAAACGGATGCCACTTATGATTCGGATCGACACTTTGCATAGCCGCATCTTCGGGAGATTCATACGAAGCGAACAGCGCTTGATAGGAATCAAAAGAAGTCGTGTCCCCTCCCCACATGACATCGGCGGATGGATTATTTTTTTCCGCCTCCAGCCTTGCAAGCAGTTCGCCGGTACCCGAGGTCACGATCTGGACTTTGACGTTCGGATATTTTGCACGAAAAGCATCCAGAATGGGATCGGTGATTTCCGAACCGTGCGGCGTGTAAAGATTCACAGTTCCTGCGACCTCGGCAGGAGACTTGGACGATTCGCTCTGTCCTGCAGCGAACCCGAAGCCGACGATACATACCAAAAGTAACAAAACCACAGCATTACGTTTCATAAGCCCTCCTATTTGGATATGTTCATTTAGATGAACGGTATCTACCAATTATTCTATTTCACATATTTTCACCTGTCAAATAAAAAAAATATCAGCTGATCATATTGACAATTGTATAAAGCTTTTCCTAGAATTATGGACATGTCCAAATATGAAAAAAATATGAATGAATATAAATATGAAACCATAATTGCTGAATTGAAGGTACAGATTCTGAACGGAAGCTGGAAACCAGGTGAGCAAATTCCATCAGAGCGTACGTTAGTGGATATGTTCAATGTCAGCAGAATAACTATCAAGAAAGCATTGCAAATCCTTGTCGACGAAGAACTGCTCATCCGTCCTAAAAATCGCAGAGGGACATTCGTCAATGAAAAAGGCACCAGGGAAAGCCTCCAGCATGTCAAATTGATTGGAGTAGCCATCGACGATGTATCAGACAGATTCGGATCTACGCTGCTACGCGGGATCGAGGACCATCTCTGGAGAAAAAAGATCCATACAGTGATATGCAACGGAGACCGGAATTTTCGCAAAGTGAAAGATTATTTTGATTCATTGACAGAAAACAATATTGACGGCGTCATTTTTTCTCCGGTAATCGATGAAAGTACGGATAGTTCACATAATTTGCTGATCACCGATATTCTCCAGAAAAAAAAGATCCCTTTCGTCTTGATCGACAGAGAAATTCCCGGGCTGGAGGCAAATTTCGTATCTTCAGACCACTATGAGAGTACATACAAGCTTACAAAGGAGCTCATTGCCAGAGGGCATACGAGAATACTGTTATTGAAAGGATTGTCCTGCACAAGCATGGAAGAACGGGAGAAAGGATTCAAGGTAGCACTCGCAGATGCCGGCGTTCGCACTGATCAAGCTTTGTTTATACAGCAAAATGACAATCGACTCTATAGAGATGTTGACGAAGAAGAAATCGAAAAAATCGAAAAGAAACTCCATGAAACTAGCGATTTTACCGCAGTTCTCGCACTCAACAACCGACTACTGAATGGATTTTTGCGTGCAATGGAACATATCTCCCCGACTCGGGTGGATGAAATTCAGATAGGTCTCCATGATGCATATTCGCTAGAACATCCACGTCCTAGAAATCTCATTCAGATCATCCAGCCGGATTATGAAGTCGGAAAAGAGTCCGCAAGGCTACTCCTACAAGCCATCGAAGAACCGGAAATGGATGCAAGGAGAATTATCCTGTCATCAAAACTCGAACAATGACTTCGGAATGTAACGCTTCAATACGCCTCCATGGACTGATAAACCCATTTTTCGTCTACGAACTTATCCCCATACCTCTTCGGCGATTTCCTTGACAAGGGCCAGTTTCGCCCACTGCTCATCCTCGGTCAGCTTGTTGCCGATCTCGCAGGAGGCGAAGCCGCACTGGGGGCTGAGGCATAGTCGATCCAGCGGTACGATCTTCGCCGCTTGTTCGATCCGTTCGATCACCGCCCGTTTGCTTTCCAGCCGGGGATTCTTCGTCGTCACCAGACCGAGGACGACGACCTTGCCGCCCGGCACTTCATGCAACGGTTCGAAGCCACCGGAACGTTCATCGTCGAATTCCAGGTAGTAGGCGTCGACATGTTCCTTGCCGAACAACGTGCCGGCGACCATGTCGTACCCTCCCCTGCATGCCCATGTGGAGTGGAAGTTCCCGCGACAGATATGGGTCGTCACCACCAGATCCTCGGGCTTGCCTGCAAGGGCGAGATTGTTCACGCGAAGCAATTGCTCCTTGACCCGCAGCAGACCGGGCTCGTCGGTTCCGAAGAACAACAATGCGTTCGGATCAACGCAGACACCCCAGGAACAGTCGTCGAACTGGATGTTCCGGCATCCCGCCGCATACAGATCGGCGATCACCTTCCGGTAGCCGGCGGCGATATCATGGATCAGTTCCTCGGTGTCGGGATAGATAGCGGACGTCGAAGCCGCGTTCATCGGCATGATCATCTGTTCAAGGAACTGAGCAGGAGCGGGTATCGTCTGACGAGCCACGGAACCGGGCCGCTCCAATCCCTTGAGGAACGAGAAATGCTCGACGAACGGATGAACGCCGATCGATATCTTGCCGGTAAGGAACGTATCGTCGATCAATGCGGCCTCATCGTGGAACGGCAGTCCGGTATTGGTCGGTCTGTGTCCGACTCCATCGAACGCCCACATGAAATCGAGGTGCCACGTCGATCGGCGGAATTCGCCGTCGGTGATCCCATGGTAGCCTGCGTCCTGTTGCTTCGCGACCAGTTCTTCTATCGCACGGTCCTCGACCGCCCACAGTTCCTCAGCGGAGATCGCTCCCGCGGAAAATCGCGCTCTGGCGTCCTTCAGATATTGGGGGCGAAGGAAGCTCCCTATGAAATCATATCGGAACGGGGGTATCGTACGTTGCATTGTCTTGTGCTCCTTGTTCATGCGCCTGGCATTCCGGTCGCTACCGGAGACCGCCCAGCGTCTTTCGTATATTCTTGACAGCGGAAACCATGTGCTCGAGGCTCGGAATCGCCTCTTGCGGGTTCCGTGTCTTCAGTCCGCAGTCGGGATTGATCCAAAGCCGGTCGGCCGGAATCTTCTCCAGCAGGCGCTGGATGTGCCGCTCAATTTCTTCGACAGAAGGGATCCGAGGAGAATGGATGTCATAGACACCGGGGCCGACTTCGGTCTGGAATTGATGGCTCCGCAGAACATCGACGATGGAAAAGCGCGATTTCGACGCTTCGAACGTAATGACATCGGCGTCCATCGCATCGATTTCTTCGATGATGTCCTCGAATTCACTGTAACACATATGGGTATGTATCTGCGTCTCAGCTTTGACTTTCGCATGGCACAGTCGAAACGCGTCGATGGCGAAATCGAGATATTGCGGCTTCCAATCAGCCTTACGCAGCGGCAGTTTCTCCCGAAGCGCCGCTTCGTCGATCTGGATGATCCCGATGCCAGCCCGTTCCAGGTCGAGTACTTCATCCTGGATTGCAAGGGCGATCTGGAACATCGATTCCTTCAGAGGGATATCCTCGCGGGGAAAGGACCAGTTGAGGATCGTGGCAGGTCCGGTCAGCATCCCCTTCACAGGCCGGTCGGTCAGGGACTGCGCATAGGAAATGTATGGTACGGTCATTGGCCGTGGTCTGCGGACATCGGAGACGATGATCGCCGGCTTCACTCCGCGGGTTCCATAGGACTGAACCCAGCCATCGTCAGTCGTGACGAACCCATCCAGCTGCTGGGCGAAGTACTCGACCATGTCGTTGCGTTCGTACTCACCGTGGACCAGTACATCTAGATCGAGCCGTTCCTGCTGCCGCACACAGTCCTTGATGAACATACGGACGATTTTCTCGTACTGTTGCGAAGATATCATTCCTCTTTTCAAGCGTGCCCGGTTCTGCCTGACCTCCGCTGTCTGGGCAAACGAGCCGATGGTCGTGGTAGGGAGCACCGGCAACCCGAGCCGTTGCTTCTGCGACTCCCTCCTGACGGCACGACGATCCTTGCGTGAGAAATCCTCGGGGCGAAGGGCTTCGATCCGATGACGGAGCGCTCCATCGCAACCGGAAAGCGGATGCTGGAACAGTTCTCGATTATGGATGAACGCTACATCGTCACGAAACGACGGCTTGCCAAGAAGAGAAGAAAGTTCCGCCAGTTCCTCCAGCTTCTCCAGCGCGAAGGCAAGCCTGCTTCTGATTTCGACAGACAGCCGTGTCTCTCTCGCCACCGTGTACGGAACATGGAGCAGGGAACATGAGGTTCCAACTACGATCCGTTCGGAAGGAATCGGCAGCGATGCCAGGGTCCGGAGCGCCTCATCGTAGTTACAGCGCCATACGTTCTTTCCGTTTACTACGGCCGTGAACAGCAGAGCGCCTCCAGGAAATCCTTCGCGCTCAATCAGAGCCGCGGTCTCCCGTCCTTCGACGAAATCGAGCCCGATACCGTCGAACGGAAGGTCGCATACGGCACGATAGCAATCGCAGATATCGCCGAAATACGTCTGCAACAGCACGTCGACTGTCCGGGGAAGTTCCAGGATCGCGCCATAGATGGCGAAAAAGAGTGCAATATCGTCGTCAGAAAGATCCATGACGAGATATGGTTCGTCGATCTGGAGCCATCGCACATGATCCTCATCGCAGGCCGCGATCACCGCCCGATAGGCATCGATCATCTGCTCGACGAAGTGGCTGCTATCCAACCCGTCCGCATGCCTGGCGAGCTTGAGGAATGTGAACGGCCCGATGACGACCGGCTTCGTCTCGACCCCCATGTCCTTCGCCAGACGATAGTCGGAAAGGAAATCCGTTGATCTCAGGGACAACGTCGTCTCCGCGTCCAGTTCCGGAACCCTGTAGTGGTAGTTCGTATTGAACCACTTGCGCATCCCCAGCGATCCGACGTCGCCGGCCTTGCTCTGATAGCCTCGGGCCATGGCGAAATAGGTATCGAAATCATCAAGGCCGAGTTCCAGATAGCGTTTCGGTATGGCGTTGAGCATCCACATGGTGTCGAGCATCCCGTCGTACAGCGAGAAATCGTTCGATGGAATGAACGAAACGCCGGCATTCTGCAGCATCGTCCATTGGGAACGTTTCAAATCATCGGCGACAAGGCGGAGAGCTTCTCGTCCGATCTTTCCAGAAAAATACTGTTCCGTCGCTTTCTTCAGCTGCCTGTCCATACCGAATCGTGGGAACCCGATCACTGAACTTGCCATGGAAAACTCCTCCGAACACCATTGCGGTACGTGCGATCAAAACCAACGCATAGCATACGCCTATCGACTCACAAGTATATCGAAGGGGTTTCCCTGTGTATAATACTTTTTTTTCCTAGTTAGCTATAGTCTTTGACTATACCAAGCGCTCGATATCGTTCTATATGGATGTGGAGAGAATCGATATAGAAACGTCCGAGAGCGCCCGGATCGATCCGCTTGTGGACGATATAGCCGATATCCATGTAGTCGTCGACGTCAAGCGGTATGGAAAGGATGTCGTCGCCGTTCAATGCGGAACTGATCATGCCGCTGCTGATCGTATAGCCGTTGATGCCGCGCAGCAGATTGAACAATGTGGCGCGGTCACGGACACGTATGTTCTTCCTGCGCTCGATTTCACTGAGCAGTTCTTCGGAAAAGAAAAAGGAATTGTGCTCTCCTTGTTCAAAGGAGAGATAAGGGAAATCGGCCAGATCGGAGAGATGTACCGAGTCCCTGCCCGCAAGGGGGCTGTCCGTCCCTATGAAGACATGCGGCCGGGCGATGCATAAGGAATGGAATTCCAAGCTGTGTTGGGAAAGCGCCTTGCTCAGCACGGCTTCGTTGTATCGGTTCAGATAGAGCAGGCCGACTTCGCTTCTCAGCTTCGCCACATCCTCGAGGATTTCGTATGTCTGCGTTTCCCGGATCGTGAAATCATATCGGTTCTGGCCGAATTTCTTCACCAGATCGACGAACGCCTCCACGGCGAATGAAAAATGCTGCGAAGAAACGCTGAACGACTGCTTTCCCGAACGTTTACCGTGGTAGCGTTCTTCCAGCAAGGACACCTGCTCCACCACTTGGCGGGCATAGCCGAGGAAGGAATCTCCCTCCGAGGAAATCCTCACTCCTTTGTTCGTCCGGGTGAAAATGACGATCCCCAGTTCCTGTTCGAGTTCCTTGATCGACACAGTGAGGCTCGGCTGGGAGATGAACACTTTTCTGGCAGCCTCGGAAAACGAGCCTTCTTCTGCGACCGCCAGCACATAGCGCAATTGCGTCAGCGTCATGATTGTTTCCTTTCTCCGACATAACGTCAGGATATGAAACCATGGATGCACAAGGAAATGCAAGCCTGTATGGATGATGATTCGTTGCGAGGTCCCCTCGTATTCCCACTAGCCTTTTACCGCTCAGCTTGTCAAACCTGCGATGAAATACCGTTGCAGCAACACGAAACTTATTGTCCCAAGTCAGATCGCCGAATGGGAAAAAGAGAGAACGTCCGGTCGGCAGGTTTCAGATTTTCCTCAACACAAAGGTAAAAACATAACTCGACTTGCTCTGCTGATGGAAGATCATGCGTTATCTTACTCTTCCTTGATTGAGTTGGAGTAGAAATCTATCTCAGACTGTAGAGCATTGATCGCTACTCTTGCGGTCCTATCCTCCATCACCGGCTCTTGTTGGTTCTTTCCTTCGGGCTTCCATTAAATCCAGAATTATATGAGCAAGATTGTCCGGAGTAAATTGAAAAATGCTTGCCCGTACTGTGTCCGTATTCGCTGTCCCGACGCCCCTGCTCCGTCGTCGGACGCGCGATGCGATTTGACAAACGAGAGGAAGCGTTGCACTATGGTGCCATGAAGCGTTCCAAGAATCCGAAGTCATGCCCGTCGGCGATGAAGCGTATGGTTCTGTTGCTGTGCCTGTTCCTTGCCGTCGTTCCGATCTTTTCCGCTGTCGGGGTCAAGGACTATCTCCCTTCCCGGCGGTTCGAACCGCGGCTTCCGATGGATCCGGTCATCGGCAAGGTCGTCGAACGGACGTCGGATCCGCTGGTCGACCTGACGGTCGAGGCGTTCTCGCAGCCTTGGTCCGCGCAGTGGGTACTGGCGTACGTCGATGAGCCTGTGCGACGGATGTTCACGCTGGCGTGGGACGAAACCTTGGCGGCGTTGCTTCCTGTCGGGCGCATGGTGTGTTCCTCTCCGGTCGGGGATGAATCCTCGAAAACGGTTTCCCTACGGATATTCAGCGATTCCTCTTCGGCGTCTCCTGCTTTCTCTGTGAACTGGCGCTTTTCCGATGGGGATGGAAAATGGTATCTGGTATCGATGCGCGATCTGTAGCGATGCTCCGGATGCATGGATGCGTGGATTTCCTGCGTTGCGCATTCCGCCGGCGAGTTTTTGAATCTTTATGTCGGAGCCTGCTTGACAGAGCCGAACATCATCTATATAGTAGCCGTTGTCGCAAATTCGCGACATATGGCGGCGTAGCTCAGTTGGTAGAGCAAACGGCTCATATCCGTTCGGTCAGGGGTCCGAGTCCCTTCGCCGCTAAATTTTTCAGTTTGAGGCAATTTTGCATGTAGTAATGGGTTACTGCGTGGGAATTGCTTTTTTTTCGTCTTCATTCCTCTCGCGGTAAGCATTTCGGTACGTTTTGGGGGAGAAAAGGAAGACAAAAGGTCCGTATTGTCTGTTCACAACGTGAGTTTTAAGACTTTTTATACTATAAATCCGTTTCGGTCGCTCGCTTGGGTGGGCGACC
>LVBD01000071.1 GCA_001604275.1 Spirochaetales bacterium Spiro_02 | reverse complement strand
TTGCCCTGATCTGTAAAGTTTTCTGTTGACTCACGGGGGAAAAAATTCAACTGACTCTTACACAATAAAACTTGACTATAACCCTAACTCTACTATAGAATTACATCAACAGAGATATACAGAGGGCTATACAACGAAAAGGATTGACTACACTTTTGACATGGTGGGAGTCGTTGGTTCAAATCCAATCGGGCCCAAATAGTTAAAACAACTGATTCATACGAATCGGTTGTTTTTTTTTGCCCATATCCACGACATTCCCTCGACACAAAATTTGCTAATTATTTATTACATATATAATAAGTTACTTTCATTGCTTTGCCATTGATGCATGCTTGGTTGGTGATTGCTCGGTCATTGCCATGCCATTGCTCAAAACTGCACATCCAACCTCTTCTGACCAAACAATATACCTGCTATGGGCATTCCGTATTTTGTATATGCCACAAGAAAGTTTACTCATACTAACTCTATGCTTTCATCCGTTTCCTTTGTATAGTATAAACAAGGTAATCGACACTCAGAACGGAAGGAACCAGACTCTCAGACCAAGAGCGTCCTCCGCCAATACATAGGGATGCCGAGAAGGAGAACCATATGACCAAAACTACCATTCATACGAAAGGAATGAGCTGCCACCATTGCGAGGAACGGGTATGCAAAGCCGTGAAGAATCAGAAAGGCGTACACGACTGTACTGCCAACGCAGCTACGGGAGACGTGGTGATTACCCACGACGACGATCTCGATATGTTTGAAATCGAGACGCTGATCGACGATATCGGATATGAAGTGGTAAAATAACAATGAAAAAACTTGTCGTAGGCATCGGTGGTATGAGCTGCGCGGCATGTAGCGCGGCTGTCGAACGATCCTTGAAGAAACTTCCCGGAATGGACTCAGCCCAAGTGAACATCGCGACCGAACAGGCCGTGATGTCCTACGATGACAAGCAACTCGATCTTGAAAAGATCCGCAGAGCCATTGAGCGTGCCGGCTTTACCATGATAGAACGGACCGCCGCGGATGAGGAGGCGGAACGCCAGCGCAAGGCGCTCAGCGAGAAAAGCCAGAAGATACGCTTGATCGTCGCCATCGCACTGACCGTGCCGTTGCTCTACATTGCGATGGGTCCGATGATATTCGCATCGAGGGGAGGGCTTCCCCTTCCCTCGTTCATATCGCCACATGTCCATCCTTTGGCATTCGCGATTGTTCAGCTGATTCTCTGCATTCCGGTCATGATCTGCGGATATACCTTCTATACGAAGGGATACCCGAACCTGTTCAGACTGAAACCCAATATGGATTCATTGGTGGCTGTCGGTACTACGGCGAGTTTCCTCTACAGCATCTGGGGGATGACCCGGATCATCAGCGGTGACCATATGGCCGTCCATCAAAGCCTGTATTTCGAGGGAACCGCGACGATCATCACGCTGGTCATGCTGGGCAAGTACCTTGAAACTCGATCAAAAGGACGGACAGGAGATGCGATTCGCAAACTGATGGCCCTCGCTCCTGCAACCGCCACGGTGATGCGGGATGGACGGGAAGTCGTAGTTCCTGCGGATCAGGTGGTCGTAGACGATATTGTCATCGTCAAACCGGGGGAACGCCTTCCTGTAGACGGCATCGTCACGGAAGGACTGACATCGATCGACGAGAGCATGTTGACAGGCGAAAGCATCCCCGTGGAGAAATCAGCGGGAGACAACGTCTTCGGCGCCACCATCAACGGGAATGGAACTGTCAAGTATCGAGCCGGCAAAGTCGGCAAGGATACCGCTCTGTCGCAGATCATACGGATGGTCCAGGAGGCGCAAGGATCGAAGGCTCCGATAGCCCGCACCGCGGACACCGTGTCTGGGTATTTCGTTCCCGTGGTGATGGGAATCGCGCTGGTGACGTTCATTGTATGGATGATCGCAGGACATACGTTCAATTTCGCGATCACTGCAGCGGTATCCGTTCTGGTGATCGCCTGCCCATGCGCACTGGGGCTCGCCACGCCGATCGCGATCATGGTCGGGACTGGCAAAGGGGCGACCTACGGCATTCTATTCCGGCAGGCGGCAGCCTTGGAGCAACTGCGAAAAGTAGAAACGATCGTCTTCGACAAAACCGGTACGCTCACTACCGGAAAACCGCAAGTGACGGACATCATCCTCCTCGATCCTGCGGTCAGCGAGACCGAGTTGCTCACGCTTGCCGCTTCGGCGGAAGCAGGAAGCGAACATCCGCTCGCATCGGCGATTGTCGCTCGAGCGAACGAACGCGGGCTTGACTTGGCCGCAGTGACGGATTTCCAAGCGGTTCCGGGAAAAGGCATCACGGCTCACGTGGCTGGAAGATCCCTGCTATTGGGAAACAGGGCGCTGATGGAACAGTCTGGCGTCGGAGATCTTGCCCGCGTCTCTGTCCAGGCCGAGGCCCTTGCCGCTGACGGCAAGACACCGTTGCTGGTCGCCGACGGGGGTAACATGCTGGGAATCATCGCCGTAGCGGATACGCTCAAACCGGAAAGCAAGGATATCATTGAAGGTTTGAAGCGGGAGGGCATCCGTACCGTGATGCTGACCGGAGACAACGAAACGACCGCCAATGCCATAGGGGCGAAAGTCGGTGTCGATCAAGTGATCGCGGGAGTGCTTCCCGGGCAGAAGGCAGAGACGATCTCCACGTTGCAGATGGTCGCCTGTCCGGTAATCCATGACGACGGAAAGATCACGCCGCCCAAACGACAGGTCGTGGCGATGGTAGGGGACGGTATCAACGACGCCCCTGCCCTTGCGAAGGCAGATGTCGGCATCGCCATTGGAAGCGGAACCGATGTGGCCATTGAATCGGCAGACGTGGTACTGGTGCGCAGCAGTCTTTCCGATCTGGTGACGGCGATCCATCTGAGCAAGGCGACGATGCGCAATATCAAGGAGAATCTCTTCTGGGCATTCTTCTACAATACGCTGGGCATTCCTGTCGCCGCAGGGCTGCTGACGCTGTTTGGCGGTCCGTTGCTCAATCCGATGCTGGCTGCGTTGGCCATGTCGTTGTCATCGGTGTCCGTGGTCACCAATGCGTTGCGTCTGAACCGATTCAAACCGGAGCGCGGAACGAAATCGTTCGTCCAAGGATCGGGTGCGGGAAAGCGCTGAGGGTGCTCGATCGGTTGATACTGGTTCAAAAACGTCGTCTATTTCAGGCGACGTTTTTTTTATCAGGCCTGTGGAAAAAACCGCCTTTTCCCTCTATACTGTCAAAACTATGAAACTGTTCATCGCATCCGACATACATGGTTCGGCATATTACACGAAGAAGATGCTCGAGGCATATGAAGCTGAACGGGCTGATAGATTGATCCTCCTTGGAGACCTGCTCTACCATGGGCCTCGCAACGACCTTCCGAAAGAGTATGCACCGAAGGAAGTGATCGCTTTGCTCAATGCCCGGGCGAAGGATATCCTGTGTGTCCGTGGCAACTGCGATGCGGAAGTGGACCAGATGGTCCTTTCCTTTCCGATCATGGCCGACTACAGCGCACTGTTTCTTCCGGAACTTGGAGGCAGGATGGTGTTCGCCACCCATGGGCACGTGTACAATGAGGAACACCTCCCCCCGATGCATCGGGGCGATATTCTGCTGCACGGGCATACCCACATTCCCGTAGCGGAGGATCGAACTGACTACATATTGCTCAATCCAGGTTCAATTTCAATTCCGAAAGGGGAATATGGACCTTCCTATATGGTCTATGAAGAAAAGCGTTTTTCCATTCAGGATTTCGAGGGGCGAGTCCTTATCGAACTGATACTCTAACTGTATAAGTTTACATGTGGTTTTATATCAAATGAAATTTGACAAATCAATGCAAAGTGTCTGTAACCTTCATCTTTTCTACATAACGCTATTTCCAACAGGGAAAACACACACAATAGCCACATATAGGCGATAAATCTCCATATTCGACACATGTAGCTCACGCTATTTCACATTCGCGACATTTTTTGTTCATCATACACCCATACACACTGCCCATACTGAAACTACAAATAATCTCACGCAAATATGGAGAAAAAGGTCATGAACAAGAAATTTGTTGCGACTCTTGCATTGGTTCTGATTGTAGTGGTTGGGTTGTCCGCTGCTCCTACTTTCAGTGGTCGTTTTAGACAGGGCTATACGTTTACTTTCTCGGATCCCGTAACAATCACCGAATGGAAAGCAACAGGATCAAAAGAAGAAGCGAAACTGGTCTTCAAATTCGCGGATGAGAATGGACTTTGGACCGTTGATCTGCGTGGTACCGGAGCGATGAACTCAAACGACAAGTGGGCGGCTAATGCGAGCATCGATCTGGGCAAGGCGCTCACCGCGGCTGGCGTAGATACCGGCAAAGTCACTGCTGTGGCCAGTATCGGTAATAATACGGCTGTAACGGTCCTCTCCGCATACAACGACGTCACAGGAAATGAAGATTATAAATTTAAGAACAATGGTGCAGCATCGACCAGCCTGACCATTGGTTATGACAAACTTGTGAAGTTCCAGGTCGCTGTCGATCCTACCAACGCCGATCGTTCCGTTGCAGTCGCAGCTCTGACCGAGCCTGTCGATGGCGTCAAAGCTGGTATCGCATATGCTTACAATGCTACCACTGACGAGGGATGGAATGATACGGACGCTATCAACGGGTCCGTCGATGTGAACATCGCAAAGCTGGCCGATCTTGATTTCAGCTTGGGTCTGTCCGCTTTCGATACCTATCTCCTTGACGTTCAGAAGAATTATCTCGCTGTCAACGTGAATGGCGGAGCCGGAGATGTAAGTGCGTATGTCGAGTTCACTTTGTATGACACGACGAAGGGTTTGAATACCTATGTCGAATATGCAGGAATCGAGAACGTCGGTCTTGATGCATACTTCAATATTGCGGATCTGAGCGATGTTGCGAACAACTACACTGTCGGTGCCGATGTAAGCTATGATCTCGGTGGAGTAAGCTACAATTTGAATGCCGAGTACGGCGGGACTTTCTCTCTCACTCCGTATGTCGTCATCTATTTCTAACCAAGGTTTGTGCGAACCACGGTCGTGAGCAGAAACACGGCCGTGTTTCCTCCAACAATTTTCCGTTATACAAAAGAGGTTCCATCGTTGATGGGACCTCTTCTTTTTTTCAATTCATTCTGACTAGAAAATACGTACTGAATAGAAGCCGACTACCTTGGTGCGGGAATCGACATGAATCGTTCGTTGGACGTACCGTAGAGCGAAACATACCGCCGATATTGTACATCGTCAAAGAATGCGCAGTCTCCGCAACCGAACCGCTTGGACACCTCCACGCAGAATCTTGCCGCTTGCTCGACATCGGCAAGATGACTCGCCCCGGTGGCGCACCCGGCGACGGGGATTTGCGTCGTGATCGCCAGCCCCACGACAGGAACATGCGTAGCGACCGACGGCTGGAGAATGCTGTTGATATGGAATAGACCGTTCCCATAGGGCGTTACATCGTATTGGTTCAACGGCAGGACGTTCGGAAGTTCTCCGGTAACGACGGACAGAATATCGAGCAGATCATCGCTCACGGGAAGCAGGGAGCCGTCCAGCACGGTCGGAGTGATGGCTATCCCCCGCCGATTGAGCAACCGATTCCCTTTCGTCGTATCGATCGAAACGATCGCTTCCATTTCCGGCAGAATCTCATACCGATTGGTCTGTTCGCTACTGATCGCCGACCCCATGAACGGAACAGGACGATGTGGGCGGACAGGAGCATCAGGATCGATATGAGTGCAGACGACGACATCGCCGGACACGGCATCTCCCTTCCGAGCCATCTCACCCAGTTTCAACGCAACAGCAAGCGCCGCAAGCGCCCCGTCTCCA
The DNA here is from genome assembly GCA_001604275.1 of Spirochaetales bacterium Spiro_02. Classification (GTDB taxonomy): domain Bacteria; phylum Spirochaetota; class Spirochaetia; order Sphaerochaetales; family Sphaerochaetaceae; genus Spiro-02. The sequence continues at coordinate 59,365 of LVBD01000071.1, read as the reverse complement.
TCGCTGACGAACCCGATCGTCTCTGGACGGGCCCCTACCCCACCGAGCCGTCCGATGACCCCAAGCGTCGGGGCGGCTCCACCCCGGATCCTGCCATATCGACCGGGTATCCGGATACAGATGCAATCAGTACCTCCTTTGTCGCTTTCAGCACGATCCCAAGAAATGGAAATAAAATCTTCGCATCGGGTGGCGAACAGCCGGACAATATCAGATGCCCCGACGGACGGGGCGTCGAGCACATCAAAGAGATCGAGGATCTGTCGGTCAAGCATTGGTCAGTTCCCCCAGAGATAGGTCAAGTCGGCATCGAAATCGCCATCAAGCGGAAAAATCGGGCGAGTAAGGTTGCTGTATGGAAGACGGGCGAACACTTCGTTGGAACTACCGTCGGTCAACGCCATCATCGACCGTTTCGCGATAGCACGGATTTCGGGTTCCAGATAGCCGAGCTTGACAACGATCACCTTGCGATCTTCCGGCACAACGCCAAGCGCCCGCATCATCTCGGGGTCATAGCAACCGACATGGCCGGAAGTGACGACCACATCGACCCCCTCCACATCCAGAAGGGCCAGATCCTTCCCCTGCGCTCCTTCCCAGCGCTTCCTGACAGCCTTGACCGTCGCGCGAATCGGAATCGGAGAACTCGTACGAGTATCGAACCGCGCCCCTAACTCGCCGATAACGACCCCGCCGACTCCCACCATGATCGCCTGCGCCACGACCACCGGATCATAGATTCCTTGATAACAGAGCGGAGGATCCAGCTTGGACAAATTCGCATCGGCAATGATCATCTTCAGGAAATTGGTGACATCCTGGGAGGAACCCGCCGTGGGATTGTCCCCGCTATCGGAAATGACCACAGGCCACACACCGTCACACACACTGTCCCACGCAGCCTCCAAAGCCTGTTCCGGTTCATGAGTCTCGTTGTAGAAACGAAAATCGTGGCGAGTATCCCAGAACAACCGGGCAAGATCCATCGCGGCATCGTTTGCCAACCGTTGGTCTCCATCGGTCACGACAAGCGCCGTCACCCCGTTTTCCGCGGTATCGGCCCAGGGGAAGCCGAGAAGATAGGAAGCTGCCATCACGCCGGGACGTTTTTCATACTCCCTGAGCACGGGAATCAAGCGATTCATCGGCTCCACACTGGTCTCGGACTGCTCACCCGCGATCAAGATCGGCACATGGACTGCGGACATTTTCGGAGAAAGACCACGCTCCAACGCCTCGATCGTCATCTTCGCCGCATGGACTCCCGTCTCATACGTATCGGTATGCGGAGCGCATTTATACCCGACGAAGCCATCGCAGTTGGCCAGCATCCTGCGCGTCATCGTGGCATGCATGTCCAGAGAGCTGAAGATAGGAACATCAGGGCAAATATCCCTGATGGACTGTAGCAGATCCCCCTCCGCCTCCCCCAGATCCTTGACCCGCATAGAACCATGGAGCGACAGGCAGATTGCATCGACAGGCAGCGCGGCGCGCAAAGCGTCGAGCAACTCATCCTTCAAGGACAGATAGAACGCCTTGTCCCATTCACCGTTCGGAACCGCCCGTGCGATCAGCGTAGGAACGACATCGTACCCGGCGCTTCTCAGTGTCGCGATCGCCCCGCTGAGGGAATCCTCGCGCTCGGCACACAACAACTCGTCGCCCCTGCGCACCCAGACATCCCGCTCCCCGGTGACGATCGGATTGAACGTATCCGACTCATGGTGCATTCCACCGACTAAAACCCGCTTCGGCATATTTCCATTCCTCCGTAGTACAAATTTTAACAGATGAGGCCGGACGCACCGACTTCGGCAAAACCGTCCGACGATTAATCAGCGATATCGGCAAGTAGCACGGCAAGCCGTCGCCGATCTTTTTCCGACTCTCCGACCCGAGGCACTTGATACAGCCAGTCCAGCAACGCGTCAGCGGCTCCTTCGGACGCGTCGAACTGAGCGTCCTGCACCATCACCACCCCGCCTTTCCAGCTGAAATCCAACCATCTGTCCCGCAGTTCATTCTCCATGACATCGAAAACGATATCCCTGAACGGATGCTCGGCGAAGAATCCGCCTATGAACAACGCCCTGGGATCTATGATACTGATCGAACAGAAAATATCGGCGAGAACTTCCACGATCAAATGTCTGGACAGCGTAGGATTCGAATCAAGATCGAGCAGTTCCTTCGCCGAGACATCCACCTGGCCGGTGGCATCGCTGCCCATGAGCATCGAGGCCCGGTACTCTCCGCTTCTACTCGCACTTCCGCGATACAGCTTGCCATCCACCACCAGACCAAGACCGATGCCGATCGTAGGAATCCCTTCGGGGACCACGAGCGGAGCATGCTTTCTCCCGAGCAGATACATGAAACTGTCCCGCTCATACCCATCTCCCCAGAGATACTTTTCCGCACAACAGTTCGCATCGTTCTCAAAAAAAACGGGAACATCGAACGAAGCCAGGAACTCGGAAAAATCGACATGCTTCAGACCATGCGTCCAGCATTCCTCGATGCAGGTATTGCCGTCAAGCACGATCCCGGGAACGGCGAGACACACGCCGAGCATCGGGATCGTACCACAGAGCGACCGGGCTTGCGCAACGACCTCCCGCACCAACGATTCAAATATTGGCACGGAGTCTCCATCGCCACGCGACGTGCTTTGGTACGACAATGCCGCCTGATAGACGATGACACCGGCGATATTGCAGATGGTGATCCGATAGAAGCCGGACATCAGCTCCACTCCGACGACCCGGCCGAAATCCTGGTTCAGCCCGACCAAGTTCCGCTTGCGGCCTGCCCCTCCGCCGCCAGGGCCCTCCACATCCTGCAATTCCCTCACGGTACCGTTCTCCAGCAGTCGGTTGACACTGTAGGTGACCGTAGACGGCTGGAGCCCGAGAATCTGAGCGATCTCAATCCTGCTGTACGACTTGCGCCTGAGCAAGTTCAGAATCAACAGACCGTTGGCCAGTTTCTGATACTGGCTGTTCCCCACGACTTTCATACCATCGACCTGACATCCTTCACCCGTGCGGCGTCGGTGTGGGAAACGGTGAATTCGCTTTGGCGCAGAACGCCCCCCATATAGATATGGTCGGGATGGAACTCCATCCTGGAACGATATTCACGGGGAAGGAAGATATGGTATTCCTTCGCTTGTATCTTTGCATGCAACGATGGAAAATTCCGTTCGCTGATACCGCTGCCCGGCATGACGACGATGCGATTCCCAGCTTGACGAACCAATGCCGCCAGAGTATCGGCTCCTTCCGGAACCGTAGGCTCCATACCACTGGTCAACACTCGCTCGACACCAAGCTTGATCAGTTTCTCCAACGAACGCGAAGCGTCCCGCGTCATGTCGAACGCCCGATGGAACGTCACGGGAAGCGGACGGGCGATCTCGATCAACGTTTCGGTCCGCTCCATATCGATCTCACCGTCGGGGGTGAGGATACCGAATACCAATGCATTCGCACCTTCCTCCCGGAAGATCCGCGCATCCTCTTTCATCACTTCGAATTCTTCGTCGCTATAGCAGAAATCACCGCCCCGGGGACGGATCATCACATTCAAGGGAATCGAGGCAAGCCGTCTGGCGGTCCTGAACGAGCCCAAGGACGGCGTGCACCCTCCTTCGAATAGATCGGAACAGAACTCCACCCTGTCGGCGCCGCCTTGCTGGGCTGCGACGACGGACAAAACCGATTCCAGACATATTTCTATCAACACCTTGTCAGGCTCAGGCATGACATCCTCCCTGATGACTTTCAGTATGTAGCAGTCCAAAACGGAACCATGGCGTATCGTACCATGACACGGCAGAATGAGCCATCGGTTCCATGACGCAGATCCCAAGACGACGGATCATTCTTTGATCGCACCTTCGCCGAACCCCTGCACCAGCGCATTATGTGCGATAAAATAGAAAATGAACATAGGAACCGTCCCGATGACCAAGGCCGAAAACTGAAGTCCGTAATCCTGGTTCAGACGGCCGGCGAACGAATTGATGGTCACGGGAAGGCTGCGCATGTTCTCACCGCTGGTCAATGTGAACACAAGCAGGAACTCGTTCCAATTGTTCAGAAAATTCAGTACGGCGATCGTCGCGATCACCGGCGTGGATAGCGTCAGAATGATCTTCCAGAATATGTACTGGTACCCTGCACCGTCTATCACTGCGGCCTCGATCAACGCATCGGGAATGCCCTTGATGAACGAGGAGGCGATCAGGATCGCCATGGGAAGCCCGAACGCGATATACGGCAGTATCACTCCCAGACGCGTGTTGTACAAACCGACGGAAGTTTCCATGATGAACAGCGGCGTAATGACCGAGTTCACCGTAATCAGCAGCCCCAGCGTGAAGAAACCGCTATAAACCTTGGAACTGCGATAGCCGAACTTCGTCAGGGCGAATCCGGCGCATAAGGACAGCAGTACCGTTGAAGCCGTCGAGATCAGTGAATAGAACAAGCTGTTGAAAAACGCATTGAACATATTGCCGAATTCGAAGGCTTTCCGATAGTTCGCCAACGTCGGCTCCTTGGGCAGCGACATAGGATACAGCAATATCTCTCCGTTGAGCTTGAACGAAGAATAGAGCATCCACACCATGGGCACGAGAGTGACTACGGTGAAGAGGATCAGGAACGCATAGGAAAAAACGGTCCATCCGCTGGAGATCCGTTTCGTTCTCAGATTCGTTTTCGACATGCGGCGACCTCCGTCCTACTCATATTTCCGCTGAGCTCTGGCGTACAGCCCACGGGACAGCGATATCAGCCCGACGCTGAGGATCACGATGATAATGGACACGGCGCTGCCGTAGCCGTAGTTGCTGAACGTAAACGTCTGCTTGTACAGATACAAAGCCATGACAGACGTATAATCCACAGGGCCGCCTCCCGTCATGGCGAACACAAGGTCGAAGCTCTTCAAGCTCCCGCTGATCGCAAGGACGGAACACGTGAAAATGACGTTCGCCAACGCCGGCAGAACGATCTTCATGATGATCGTCGATTCCTTCGCACCATCGATGACGGCGGCCTCGAACACCGATTCGGGGAGCCGCTGCAAATTTGCGAGGAAAATGACCATATAGAGACTCGTATGCTGCCAGAGCAGTACGATCAGGATCGGAATCATGGCGAACCGACTGCTTTCGAATATCTTCACCACATAATCCGGGTTGTGCGTGATGGAGCGTACGAGCGCGGTATAGATGCCGACAGGAGAGAACACACGGTTCCAAAGCAACGCCACGACGACGGAAGAAATCGTAATCGGCATGAAAATCATCATTTCGAAGAACTTCGCTCCCCTGACCCATTTTCTGTAGAGCAGGTATGCGAGGATCACACCCAGCGGAATCTGGCCGAGGACCGATATCAGCATGATCTGCACGTTGTTCCATAACGATTTCTGGAACGACGGATCTTTGAGGATGCTGACATAGTTTTCAAGTCCGACGACCCCAACCATCTGGTAGTGCCGCCATTTGGTGAACGACAGCCCGAAACTCATCACGATCGGGAAAATGATGATGGACAGGTAGATGATGAAAGCGGGCATCAGCAAGGTGTAGAAACTGATTTTCTTGTTTCGATTGCGGATCATGGCTCCCCCGGAGGATAACGGATGCCCGGGACGGCATAAGCCGTCCCGATGCATGGAAATAAGACTACCGCTCGTTTGCGGCGACGAATTTCTCGTACTTCTCGGCGATTGCCTTGGGAGAACCGTTTCCGAGCATCATGGCCTGGATGTCGGTATTCAGCATGTTGACACCCTCGGCGCCCATCACGGCGTCAAAGACATAGCCCATCGGATGCTCAGCCTGGAAGGCCGCGTACTTCGCCTGCATCGGCTTGAGGTCGACTTTGGAGAGATCAAGCTTGTATGAGGGGACTTCCCCGTACGAAGCACGGATCGCCGCACCTTCAGCGCCATTGTAGAACTGTATGAACTTCCATGCCGCATCGGCCTTCGCGGTTCCTTCCAGCTTGGCGGCGATTCCGAATCCTTCGGAAACCGTTGCAGTGGAAGTATTCGAAGTCACCTCTCCCTCGATATGCGGGAATACATGCATCTGGATGGCGTTCTTCATGGAATCAGGCAGGTCGCTGTCCATCCCGCTGGTCCGCCAGCCGGCATCGATCAAGTAGACGCTCTTGCCCTGGTAGAACTCCTGATCCGCCTCGGTGTTCGACATCTGGTTCACTCCGGGAGAGAACATGCCCTTATCCGTCATTTCCTTGATCATTTCCAACGACTTGACGAACGGTTCGTCAGTAAACGACGCTCCGTTCCTCCCGGTCGCCGCATCCATGAACCAGTTCGGTCCGCCGAGCCTATCGACCAGCAGGCTCAACAGCCAGGAGTTGACCACCCACGGATCCTTGTTCCCCATCGAAACAGGATAGTACCCGGCGGCCCTGATGACGGGAATCTGCTCCAGCCATTGCCCATACGTTTTCGGGAACTCGAGTCCGAGCTTGTCGAGGAGATCGTGGTTTGCATAGACCGTATGGCAGACAGCAAGCGACGGCGGAATAATCCAATATTCGCCATTCTTACCCTGCGCGGCCCATGTCGCGCTGGAATACCGGGCCTTCACCTCATCGGTCAAGTACTGCTTTCCAAGATCCAATACCTGACCGGTTTCGTTGACGTACGCAGACCTTGCGCCGCCGTAGCAAGTGAAGATATCGGGGATCTGCTTCGATGCCGCCATAGCTTGGAACTTCTGATGGAACGCTTCACCGCTGGCGTATTCCGGATCGATCACGATATCCGGGTACTTTTCCGCAAAAGCGGCCATGATCGCATTATGGCCCGCATACTGCGACAGCGTCGGGTCGATCTGCATGTACGCCTTCAAGACGATTTTACCGTCACTCGAGGCGGATTCCTTCGTTCCCGAGGCGAACAGCCCGGTACCGGCAACCAAGGACACGATGAGAATCAGAGCAATCAGCTTCTTCATGTTTCAGTCCTCCATGTATTTTTTCATTCAATGAATTAATCATATGGACAACAAGAACACTTTGTCAATCTTTTTTTTCAACTGAAGCTGTAGAAAAGGGAGTCGGACCTGGAAGTCGGACCTGATCGAACGCTAGGAAGCTTTTCCGTTCTCCGGCCAGACAAGTTGCACGATTATTTTTCCCGAAGTTCCTTCCATCGCTTCAAGCGACCGAATCGATGCCACACCCCCATGCTGACGCATCACCTGCCCTACGATGGAAAGGCCGAGACCGCTACCGCCCGAGGCAGTCCGGGAGGCATCGCCCCTCGTCCAAGGCTCAAAGAAGTCGACTTTCGACGTATCGATGACACCGTCATTGACGAAATCCATTTCGAACGAACGGCTATGGGACGCCCCACCTCCGCCCTTCCCCGCCGCGATGGCCTGGAGTTTCCACAGCACCGTGCCCTCTGTAGCCGCCAGCGCATTGTCTACCAGCTCCTTGCATGCGAGCTGCATCATCGAGACATCGCAGGAGAGTCTCGGAACATCGACTTGGACATCCACTCTCTCCGCTTGATCAGGCGGCAACTGGCGCAGGACGGAGTCGATCAATTCCAGAGAATCCACATCGACGAACGTTGCAACGGTGTCCGGAGATTGCAACGTAGAATACGTAACGACAGACTGGATGCGTCTCTGGAGCAGTGCGTTTTCTTTTCCGACCATCCGTACGTGCTGTTCATCTATCGGGAAAATGCCGTCCTCCATTCCATCGAGCAGCAGCTTCATGGATGTTACGGGCGTATTCAGATCATGCGAGATACCGCACAACCAAGCCTGGCGTGCCCGTTCATGGTCCTGTAGCCGCTGATCCAAGTGGGAGATCGAGGAAAGCATCCGCTTGTAGTCGGGCAGTCGTGTGGTTGGAAGCGAAACATTCCGCTTCCCTTCGGCGAGGCCGAGCAACGCCTGGGAGATCGATTCGGAGAAACGCACGTTCCGTCGTGAAATGAAAAAACCAAGAATCAACGAAACGATCAATGCGATGGGGATCGTCAATAGGAATGTGGCAAGATAGTTCCTTACAAGATCAGAAGTGAACTTGTACGTCATAGGGGTGAACGTCAGGACATCGACAGACCCGATCTTCTTCCCGCTATAGAAGAGTTCGACTGTCCCCGTGACATCCTGTGCCCTGATATCCGGAGGGGGGCCCGAAGACGGAGCCTTCCCTTTGTCGATGACGGTAATCTTCACATTCGTCAACGGGACGACAACGCTCTTGTCGGATGATGGTGCGGCAGCTTCTTCAGAGGACCCGACATCGATATCCTGGCTGAAAGCAGCCGTATTGTGGATGTTCGGCATCTGCAGGATATCTTCCCCCGCACTTCCATCTTTTCCCGCCGGAACCGGAAGAAGCGCGCCTCGGGACGTCTTGCCGAACGAAGCCACGAGCTCCCCGTCGTTGTTACGGATCAGCAACCCGCTGATCCTATCGTCCGCCGCTTTGAGCAAGGCGGCCCAGATATTGTCTATCGTCCATCCTTCGGGGGGAACCTCCTCCTGGACGATCTGCTTGATACGCTCCAGATACGTCTGATAGACTTCCTGACTCCAGTTCCGACGCATCTGGTTTGTCGTGGTCATCACCAGCACAGTCTGGATGCATAGAATGATCAAGGTGATCGACACGATGCTCAAAAAGAGTCTGAGAAAGACATTTCTCATTCGATTGCGGACTCCTTGCGCTTGCGGCCGATGAACCGGTAGCCGTAGCCGCGGACGGTCTCGATCCAAGCGATATCCGGCCCTATCTTTGCACGGATGTTCTTGATATGGGTATCCACGATCCGTTCGTAGGACTCGAAACTGTAGTCGAAGCATTCCTCAAGAATCTTCGCGCGAGTGACCAGGATTCCCGCATTTCGGATCAGATGGGCAAGAATCCGCCATTCCGCAGCAGTCAACACCACTTCCTGTCCATCTACGGATAGTTTATGCTCCTGTTCGTCGAAATCCATCACGTGATCTGCGGCGGTCCAGGTAACGGACACCGGAACGCTGGTCGCGACAGTATCGATTCGTCGGAACAACGCCTGGACGCGAAGCACAAGCTCTTTCGGTGAAAACGGCTTGGTGATATAGTCGTCCGCCCCCAGTTCGAAACCGAGTATCCGATCGCTTTCCGCGATGCGTGCGGTCATGAAGATGACAGGACAGTCGCAAGTCTGACGAATCTGCTTGACGAAAGCGAAACCGTCACCGTCAGGGAGCATGACGTCCTGGATCAGCAGATCAGGCACGATACGGGAGAATCCTTCCCTAGCGGCATGGAGGTCGGCGAACGTCTGCACTTTGTAGCCGGACAGTTCCAGATACTGCCGCACCCCTTCACGAATCACTTCGTGATCTTCAACGATATATATGAGCTTCATATATTCCATAATCATGGGGACCTCGCACACAAGGCAAGCGATATTCATGCTTTATGAAGTAAAATTCACCAAATCTACATAATTCCGGCATCCAAACCACGCTGTTTCTCTTTCGTTCCCTCGTTCTGTGGGGAAGAAAACGGAGAAGCCATCGTAACCTTTCCCTCTGGGTCGACATCCTCTGGCTCTCCGCCGGACCGCGGACCGCCGCTTCCGTCGGTCGGATGTCCGGCGAACCGATAGCCGTACCCCCGCACTGTTTCGATCCACTGGGCGCCCAAAGGTCCGAGCTTGGCACGAATATTCTTCACATGCGTATCGACGATCCGATCATAGGACTCGAAACTATAGTCGAAACAATGCTCGAGAATCTGTGCCCTCGTGATCAGAATGCCGGAATTGCTCACCAGATAGGACATGATGCGCCATTCGGCGGCGGTAAGAGGAATATGGCGTCCATCGATGGTGAACAGATGGGAAACCTCGTCCAGCAAGAGAATCGAACCATCAAGCACCCAGCTCGATCCGCTGCGATGCAACTGGGACGCGCCATCGAGCCGACGGAAGATCGCCTGAACCCGCAGAACAAGCTCCTTTGCGGAGAACGGCTTTGTGATATAGTCGTCGGCGCCCAGTTCAAAACCGAGTATCCGATCGCTTTCCGCATTCCGAGCCGTCATGAACACGACCGGAAAACTGTAACTCATACGCAGTTTCTTCACGAAAGAAAACCCATCGCCATCAGGAAGCATGACATCCTGGATGATCATATCAGGGACCTGTCGCGCTATCGCAGCCTGAGCCGAATGCAAATCACCAAAACCTGACACCTCGTATCCGGAAAGCTCAAGGTACTGCTTGACGCCATCGCGGATAGACTCATGGTCTTCAATAATATATATGAGTTTCATGCTTACACTATTTCTACGTTTACAGCCTGTTGACAAGGCAAAAAAAATAGAAGACATCAAAGTACACCTAACGCATATACTTGCTCGACATAACAAACACAAAGCGCAAAAAACATTCATTTATCATCAAAACTACACGCCATAGGGATTCACCGCGCCTACAAAAACGCGATCCCAATCTCCATCAACTCTCCGCATTCGGTTCACTGCTTCAACATAAAGCAGGACTAACTTCAAGCTATCGACCGACAGGACACGGTCGCTGACGGGAGTTTCCCGTAGAAAATGAATGTCGTACGAATGACTGTAGAAACAGTCGAGGAGCAATCATGAGAAACAAGAAAACGATCACATTGGCGATGGTACTTGTCATCGCATCCGCCGCGCTCTTTGCAAGCGGTGCGTCTGAAACCGACAAGCTATGGTTCCATGCGGATGAAGCCGCAGACGCTTCCTCCGTATTCCTTCCCGGGACACGGATCATAGAGATGACTACATTCGACGCTTCCGGCGCAGCGCTGGAAACATCCGGTGCCACGGTATATCAGACGCCGGTCAACTACGGTCGGTATCTGGAAAACCGCATCGTCGGAGACGGCTCCATAGTGGATCTGCTCGGCCGATTCTTCGACGGCGGAGTCATCACACCATTCGAAGACAATCTCTATGACATCGATTATTCTGTAGCAGGGACGGAAATCTTGGACGGCAGGGTCTGTACGGTCTATGAAGTCGAACTCGCCATGGACAAAGCGTTGCTGACGTATGACCCGAACTACCAGGCCAGCGGGGACATCATCGGCTGGGACTCCTCCAACGAGGACTTCGACGATACCCTTCTCGCCACCGTCTGGATCGACCAGGATACAAAAGCGATCGTCAAACTGGTCAATGAATGGAAAATCGACGACGGAATATCGAGTGGCAAACTGGCTATCACCCAGACGGTCGATTATACGGTATCGACCGTGGATGGAACGGTGGTCAGCCTCCCCTCATCCATCGCTACTGACGGTCGGCTGACCCAGCGGCAGGACGGAAGCGGCTACTATACCATCACCGACTTCTCGATCAAGGAGACGCAAAGCGATTTCTTCCACGATGCGAAATTCGCCAGAGGTGAAAGCGTGGACTAAGCCTACCGATGGGTAACAGTCGCAAAGACAAACGATAGAAACAGTTTCAGAAAGGACGGTTCCGACAGTCGACAGACAGTTGGAGCCGTCTTTTCGCAGATCAAAGGATGGATGCGCAACCAATATGAAACGACCTGAATGGAACGGGGAGAGCGCGGGGCTTGCAGGTATTGCATGCCTCGATCGCCCCTGCTACACTGCATTCATGGCTGGTTCATCGGGGAAACTCCACATCGGCGACGCGTTGGTCGTCGCGCTCTCGGCGATCCTGGTGGTTCTCCTGTCCATCAGAGCATACGGAGGCGCCGCATATCGGCCGTATGCGCTGGTGAGCAACGGGACGCGAACCTGGCGATATCCGCTGGACACGGAGATCCATGCAGCTATCGCCGGTCTGAACGGTGATACCATCATCCATATCTCCGACGGCGCCATTTCCATCGAAGATTCCCCTTGCCCGACAAAAAGCTGTGTCGCCATGGGGAGCATCTCGCACAAGGGGCAGTGGCTCGTATGCATGCCCAATGGCATTTTCATTACGATCGAAGGATCGACGGAAAGCGGACAGGAGGTGGACGATGTCTCGGGATGACGAACGCGGGCGAGATCTGGAGCTGACCGCTTTTTTCGCCGCCATCGCCTTGTTCTGCTCGACGCTCGAATATCTGATCCCCAAGCCGCTGCCGTTCATCAGGCTCGGGCTCGCGAACTTGCCGCTGATGCTGTCGTTCCCCGTACTGGGATGGGGTGAGTATCTTTGGCTGCTGACGCTGAAGATCATCGGACAGGGACTGGTCAACGGCACGCTGTTTTCATTCGTCTTCGTGCTTTCGTTGGCCGGAACGATAGCTTCAGGACTGTTGATGCGATTGCTTTGGGAAGCGGGGATACGTGGAAAACGACCGTTCTTCTCCTATATCGGCATCAGTGTCGTCGGAGCGCTGTCAAGCAACTGTGCGCAGATACTGACCGCTCAGACGTTGTTCTTCGGCGCAGGGATATGGGTCATCGCGGCTCCGATGCTTGCGGTCGGGCTCGTTTCCTCCACGTTTCTCGGATGGATGGCCAACGGATATGCGGCGCATAGCCGCTGGTATGCCCGGATCGTGGAGCATCAGGCCTCCCCAGCTCGATTCAGGGCGATCTTCGCGACAAAGCGACGATGGACGGCGGACGAACGTATCGTTCCTATCGTGATCGGCATGGCCACGCTACCGGCTATTTTCTTCCAGCCTTCCGTTCCGTTTCTGGTCGCGGACGCCATAGTAGCCATACTACTGGCGGTGTCAAGCGGACGGAAGTTCAAAGTCGCGCCAAGTCTCGCGCTCCTATGCGCCATGCTCCTAGCCCACCTGTTCCAGCCTTCGGGAAGAATTCTGCTGCAAATCGGAAGATTCGCCATCACGGAAGGAGCCTTGCAAGAAGGGTTGAAGAAATCCATGGTATTGATCGCGATGGTGTATGTGAGCCAGTACATGACCAGCGGCAGACCGAATCTGCCCGGGGTACTCGGCAAACTGCTCTCGATCCAGCTGGCCTACTTCGGTGAATTCTCACGGCACTGGAAGCGGCAGGGAGCATCTGATTCCGGATCGCATACCGTTATGGAGCGAATCGACGCATTGCTTGCACGGATCGGGTCGGAGGAGGAACCGGAATCAGATGCAAAAGAAACCGGCAGCAAGTCGTGCCGGAGCGCCATCATTGCAGGCTGTTGCGCTCTCATCGCTATGTACGGGCTTCTCATCGGAAAAATTCTTACATAAGCTTCTGCCGTTTTATGTAATTCATTTCACATATTATCTGCAACACAGAACATAAAACCTTTTATTAGCAGAGTTTTATCACGTATTAACGACAAACCACGCATATAGATTACATTTTGTAGTAAAAAATGAAGCAATTGCATGTAATAGCATTGACCTAATCGATAATTTTTTATACATTCAGGGTCGAAGAGTATCGCGGTCATCGAAAACCATAGCTCCGACGGATCGTCCCGGCAAGAGAAGCGATTCCGGTCGCAACGTGAAACTAGAAGATCCGGCCGCGAGAAGGAGAATTGCATGGCGGAAAAAAAGACTACACCCATTGAAGTGAAAGCGGAGGCTTTCGCGGGCGAGCAGGAACTGCAGGAATTGATCGAACGGGTCAAGCGAGCTCAGTACAAGTATGCGACATATTCGCAGGAACAGGTCGACGCGATTTTCCGCGCGGCTGCGGTCGCAGCAAACGATGCTCGTATTTCCTTGGCGCAGGATGCCGTCGCTGAAACCGGCATGGGGATCGTCGAGGACAAAGTGATCAAGAATCACTTCGCGGCTGAGTATATCTTCCATAAATATAAGGACGACAAGACGTGCGGAATCCTCGAAAACGACGCGGCGTTCGGCATCAAGAAGATCGCCGAGCCGATCGGCGTCGTCTGCGGCATCATTCCGACGACGAACCCGACGTCCACCGCCATCTTCAAATCTCTCATTGCGCTGAAGACTCGCAACGCCATCATCTTCAGCCCCCACCCGCGGGCCAAGAAATGCACGTGCGACGCGGCTCGGATCATCCGCGACGCGGCTGTCGCGGCGGGAGCTCCGGAGGATATCATCGGATGGATCGAGGAGCCGACGCTGGAAAAGACCGATTTTCTGATGAAGCATCCGCTGGTGAATATCATTCTCGCCACCGGCGGTCCGGGCATGGTCAAGAGTGCCTATTCGTCCGGCAAGCCCGCTATTGGAGTTGGTGCGGGAAACACTCCGGCATTGATCGACAAGAGCGCCAATATCAAGATGGCGGTCAGTTCCATCCTGATGTCCAAGACGTTCGATAACGGTGTCGTATGCGCTTCAGAACAATCGATCATCTGCCACAAGGATATCTACGATGAAGTAAAGGCCGAGCTGATAGCCCGCGGCGCTGCATTCCTGACCAAAGAGCAGGAGGACAAGCTCCGTGCGGTGATCATCGATCCCAAGCGAGGCACGGTCAATCCGGCGATCGTCGGACAGCCGGCTCCGAAAGTGGCGAAGATCGCAGGGTTCGAGGTCTCCCCTTCCGCGAAAGTGTTGATCGGCGAAGTCACCGAGATCGCCCAGGAGGAGCCGTTCGCACATGAGAAGCTCTCGCCCGTCCTTGCCATGTACAAGTGCGAGAATTTCGGCGATGGTACGGCGAAAGCCGCTCAGTTGGTCGCCCTCGGAGGGTTCGGGCATACCTCGGTATTGTATATCGATGAAAACGAGCAAGAAAAGATCGATACGTTCGGCAAAACGGTCAAGACGAGCCGCGTGCTGATCAACATGCCTTCCAGCCAAGGTGCCATCGGCGATATCTATAATTTCCGACTGGAGCCGTCCCTGACGTTGGGATGCGGAAGCTGGGGCAACAACTCGATCAGCGAGAACGTCGGTCCGAAGCATCTGCTCAACATCAAGACCGTGGCGGAAAGGAGAGAGAACATGTTGTGGTTCAAGCTGCCCCCGAAGGTATATTTCAAATATGGCTGTCTGCCGGTGGCGTTGCAGGAACTGCAGGGCAAGAAGCGGGTATTCATCATCACCGACTCGTTCCTGTTCTCCAGCGGCATGGTGGACAAGGTCACGGGGCCGTTGGAGCAGATGGGTCTGGAATGCGAGTGTTTTCATCAAGTCAAGCCTGACCCGACGCTCGGGACGATCACCATGGGCATGGAGATGATGAATTCCTTCAAGCCCGACGTGATCATCGGGCTGGGTGGCGGTTCTCCGATGGATGCGGCGAAGATCATGTGGCTGCTGTACGAGCATCCGGAAGTGAAGTTCGAGGGGCTCGCTCTCCGGTTCATGGATATCCGAAAGCGTATTTATGCGTTCCCGAACATGGGGAAGAAGGCGGAGTTGGTCTGTATTCCGACCACCAGCGGTACGGGAAGCGAGGTAACTCCGTTCGCCATCATCACCGATGAAAAGACGAGTATGAAGTGGGCGATCGCCGACTACGAGCTGACTCCGTCGATGGCGATCGTCGACAGCGAGCTGGCGATGGGGCAGCCGAAGGGGTTGACGGCGGCGTGCGGTCTGGATGTCCTGACTCATGCGCTGGAGGCGCTTGCGTCTTCGATGTCCACCGACTATACCAACGGTCTGGCCCTCGAGGCGGCTCGGGTGATCTTCAAGTATCTGCCTGCGGCGTACAACAATGGTGCCGAGGACAAGCGGGCTCGAGAAAAGGTTCATAATGCTTCGACGATAGCGGGCATGGCGTTTGCCAATGCGTTCCTCGGGCTGTGTCACTCGATGGCGCATAAGCTCGGGGCTGCGTTCCACGTTCCTCATGGAATGGCCAATGCGTTGTTGCTGACCAATATCATCCGTTTCAACGCTACCGATGTGCCGACGAAGCAGGCGTCGTTTCCGCAGTATGAGTTCCCATCTACCATTAGTCGGTATGCTCGCGCAGCGGACTATATCAACATGATTGTCAACGATACGAAGAATACTCCGTATATCGAGATCAAGCAGAATGCGACGATGGAGGAGAAGGTCGAGGCTCTCATCGTGGCGATCGAGAAGTTGAAGGACGAATTGAATGTCCCCCACTCTATCAAGGAATGGGGTGTTCCGGAGGCGGAGTTCCTTGCTGCCGTCGATGAATTGGCGGTGAAGGCGTTCGATGATCAGTGCACGGGTACGAATCCTCGTTATCCGCTGATCAGTCAGATCAAGCAGTTGTATCTCGACTGCTACTACGGTCGCAAATGGACCGAATGAGGGTGGTGGTAGGGTCATTGCGCGGTGTGTGACGCTGTGCGTCGTGTGATGCTGTGCGTCGTCGTGGAACCGTCGGGCATGTCGCTCGGCGGTTTCATGTTTTCGAGTGTTCGCAGGGGAGCAGGATGTATTCCTAGCCCCATGTGACATGGCATGCGAGGGACATACTGGCGCATCATGACACGCACCGGAAAACCATGCTATCATGGGCCCACTGCCGCCGACAGAAAGAATATCGTCCGGTGGAAAATCTACAAGCTGGAACCTGCCATGTTCAACGATTGCAAGCTGATCTGTTCCGATGTCGACGGAACGCTATTGGACTCCGAGCACAAACTGCCCGCCCGGAATGTTGAGGCGATCCGCAGAGTTGTTGCGAAGGGGATTCCTTTCGTACTGGCTTCAGGGCGGATCGCAGGCTCGTTGGAGCATCTCCAGCGCGAAGCCGGATTCCGAGGCCCCTTGATCTGTCTCAACGGCGCATATATCATCGATGGACAGACATTGATATTCGAACGGACACTTCCTCCCGACGTAGCGAGAACTCTCGTTCCTTTCGCACGAAGCGAGGGGATGCAGGTTTTCCTCTACAAGGGCACTCGCTGGTTCGTAGACGAAATAGACGAATGGGTTGCCTATGAACGGCGAGTTTCTACCGTTGAAGGGGAATGCAGGAGTTTCGAGGAATTGCTGGCATCCTGGGAGCGAAGCGGAGAAGGATTTCATAAACTTCTCTTCATGAGCGAGAATCCCCACAAGGTCGAGCATTGCATGAGGTTGCTGACAGATCGCTTTTCCGATATGCTGACGATTTATCAGTCCTCACCGAGATATATCGAGATACTGGCCAAAGACATGGACAAAGGAGTCGGTGTCGAAAAGTTGGCGGAATATCTTGGTATCGGGTTGAACCAGGTTCTGGCGATCGGAGATTTCTACAACGACATCCCGATGCTCAAAGCCGCCGGAAGAGGGATAGCGATGGGCAATGCGCCGGAACCTGTCAGGGAGGTCGCCGACTATAGCACCGATACCAACGACGAAGCTGGGCTGGCCTCGGCTCTCGAACGGGAGATACTCGGAACGGAAGGAGACCTCGACGCGCGCAGATGGCCGCAAAGACCTTACAATGACCCCCATACGAGAGGGGGTAACCGTTGATCAGCAGGTTCGGCAATCGTCGGAAGGAATACAAGATGGATTCATCCGTCCTTTCCGTATACAGGGGGCTCCCCGCTCCAATCTATGTTATGTTCTGTGCGACGCTGATCAACGGCGTCGGAGCCTTCGTACATCCATTTCTCGTCCTATTCCTGACTCAGAAGCTTGGGTACGGAGATGCCTATGCAGGTATGTTCATGACGGTCGCCACGACTTTATATGTACCGGGCGCTTTCCTGGGCAGCAAACTCGCCGATCGGTTCGGCCGCAAGCGGATCATGCTGGCAGGCCAGGCATTGGCCAGTTCGATGTTCGTCGTCTGCGGTTTTCTGGGAGAATCGAAACTAGTTCCGCTATTCATTATGCTGAATCTGCTGTTCGACGGAGTCTGCGATCCTGCCCGGAACGCATTGCAGACCGACGTGACCGACAAAGACAACAGACAGGCATCCTTCTCCCTGACCTATCTCGGGCATAACCTCGGATACGTGATCGGACCGCTGCTCGCAGGGTTTCTGTTCTACCGGGCTTCCCAGTGGCTGTTCTGGGGCAACGCGATAGCGGGTTTCATCGCTGTAGCCTTGGTGATATGGAAAGTTCCCGAATCGAAACCGGATGCGGAAACGATCGAACGGAGCATGGAATCGAACGCCCAGGACAAAGCGGAACGCGGCGGCGTATTCAAGGCGTTGCTGTCCCGCCCGCACCTGCTGGTCTTCGCATTTTGTCAGATGTTCCTGTATTTCGCATATGCGCAGACACTTTTTGCGCTGCCGTTGTATACTTCTCGCCTGTTCGGCGAATATGGCGCCACACTCTATGGAACGATCATGTCGCTCAACGCCACGGTCGTGGTCGTTCTGACACCATTCGTGGTCACAATGCTTCGTCGATTCAATCCGTTGGCGAACATCGTGGTAGCAGGCATCTTCTATACCGTGGGATTCTCCCTGTTCGGCATCGCATTCACTCCATGGGTCTTCTATGTCCTGGCGGTGATATTCACTACGGGCGAAGTGATCTCCGCGACGAACGTGAACTTCTATATCGCGAACAATACGCCGATCAGCCACCGAGCGCGTTTTTCCGCAGTCATGCCGATCATCATGGGAACAGGGCAGGCGATCGCACCGCTGATCGGAGGGGCGATCAGCGAAGCATATGGTATCGGATGGCTGTGGATCATCGTCGGAATCACTGCGGCGCTCGGAACATCGGGGATCTGCCTGCTGTATGTTTCGGATCGGCGGAAGAGACGACGGGAAACGTCGAAAAAGGATAGAAGCACAAAAACGCTCCACAACAGTCGATATTAATAAACATAATATGTTGAATATGTATAATAAATAGAAAAAATCCATGCTGTATAGAACATTTTTATCCTCCGTATGATCGTTCAAGGTCGCGCAAGGACTCAAACTTTCCATATAGGCGAAGGAATCTTCTCTTTTTCCGTCCTCCATGCCGTTTTCTGCACGTTTGTAGGAATATGTTCCGTTCTTTTGAAGCCAATACGGTTTTCCAACCGTTCCTTCGATTTTACCGGTAGGATTGCGAAGCATGAGGAGAAAGGCATACGGCAGGACGATCAGACTATTGCGGAGATCTCGAAGGCTCACACAAGAGCAACTCGAAGAACGGACCGGCATAGGCAGAAGCCAGATATACTATCTGGAATCGGGGAAACGGCTGCCCCGGCTCGAGACGCTGGAAAAGCTCTGCTTGGCATTGGACTGCTCTATGGCCCGTTTCATGATGATCGCCGAACAGATCGCCGAACGGATGAGCGATCCTGACGACAGAGTCTGCGGAAGGAACTACAACGCTCCTTCCAGTTTCAGCAGTTCTTCCTTGACCGACAGACCTCCGCGGTAGCCGATCAACGATCCGTTCGAGCCGATCACCCGATGACAGGGAATTACGATGATGATCGGATTCCTGTTGTTGGCAAGCCCCACGGCGCGGTATCCATGCGGACAATCGATGGCCTGGGCAATTTCTTTGTAGGTCCGCGTCTGCCCGTACGGGATGTTGCGCAAGGCCGCCCACACCTGTTTCTGGAATACCGTCCCCTCGGGATCGAGCGGAAGATCGAACGTGGTACGGGTCTTGGAGAAATACTGGTCCAGCTGCCGGATCGTCTCATCGATCAGTGGAGTTGGTTTTGAAAACGATTCCGGCGCAATCTGGACATCGACGGATTTCTGCCGTTCTTCCAATGTAATTGAACGGATGGCGATATCGTCGGCGACGATCCTCAGTGTCCCGATGGGGCTTTCGTACAGGTGTTCCTGCTTTCTGTCGTGATTCATTCGCATCCTCCGAGCCGGCGGTTCCGGACATGCTCGATTCTATCATGAAGAGATGACTTACGATACCTGCAAACGGGAGGATTATGCGAGAACCTCCTGCAGCAGGGAGCCACGGGACGGGTCTACAATATACGGGAAAGGCCGTTCTGGGTGATGTATCCGGAACGGCTCTCCACATACTTGTTTTTCCATCGTTCCCCTTCGGCGAGCAATCCCGTAGAGAAAGGTGGCGAAAACTACGGCCTGCGAATGGATACGCAGGCTACAGAATTCTACGAATCCAGCCTTCCGGAGCGGGCAACTTGCCCATCTGGATACCGGTAAGGGTATCATAGAGCCGTTGCGTGACAGGCCCCATGTGCTCCATTCCGCTGGGGAAGTAAATGTCCTTGTCCGTGCAATGGATCATTCCGACCGGAGAAATGACGGCTGCGGTACCGCAAAGCCCGCATTCGGCGAAATCGGCCACCTCCGAGAACGGAATAGGGCGCTCCTCCACATCAAGTCCGAGATATTCCTTTGCCACGTGCATCAACGAACGTCGGGTGATGGAAGGAAGAATCGACGACGATTTGGGTGTCACGACTTTGTTATCCTTCGTCACGAAGAGGAAGTTCGCTCCACCGGTCTCCTCCACATAGGTACGGGTCGCCGCATCGAGATACATGTTCTCGGCGTAGCCGGCATGCTTTGCGGTATATCCTGCATAGAGACTCATGGCATAGTTCAAGCCGGCCTTGATATGTCCGGTCCCATGCGGGGCGGCTCGGTCGTAGTCGCTGAGCATCAACTTCAACGGCTTGACACCTCCTTTGAAATAGGGGCCTACGGGAGTACAGAACATCCTGAACTGGTATTCAGGAGCCGGCGCCACACCGATCACCGGACCGGAACCGAACAGGAAAGGACGGATATAGAGCGTCGCTCCAGAACCGAACGGGGGAACAAATGCGGCATTGGCTTTGACCACGTCGTCCAGAGCGGAAAGGAACCGTTCCTGAGGGAAGACCGGCATCATCAACCGATTGCAGGAATCTTCGAGGCGCCGGGCGTTCAGATCGGGGCGGAACGCTACGATGCTATTGTCTTCCGTCGTATAGACCTTCAACCCTTCAAAACATGTCTGGGCGTACTGCAGCACGCCAGCGGATTCGCTGATCGAAACCTGATCGTCGGCCGTCAGCCCGCCTTCGTCCCACTGTCCGTCCCGCCATGTCGATACATATCGGCTGTCAGTCTTGATGTAGGAGAAGCCGAGACTTCCCCAATCGATGTCTTTCTTTTCCATGCTTGTACCTTCTTCTTCGATGCGATGGTCTACGACCTCGCGATTTCATTGATATATTCGCTCTCCCAGAGATCAAGTCCGGCGCTGCGCACGAGGACGACGGACCGGACAAGATGGCAGGAAGGTTACTTCACGGCATGCCGCTTCATACGTCGGCTTCGACCACTCCGAGCATATCTTCGATCGGCGCTCCGGGAGCCACCATCGGATACACCTTGTCGTCGATCGGAATCTCGCATTCGACGACCACCGGCTGGCCGAGATCCAACGCAGCCTTCAGCACCACAGCAGGATCATCGTCAACGGTCAGACGCATTCCATGGACGCCATACGCCTCGGCCAGCTTGATCCAGTCAAGCGGAGTATCGAGCGTCGTTTCGGAATAATGCTTGTCGTAGAACAGCGTCTGCCACTGGCGGACCATGCCGAGGCAGTGGTTGTTCATCAACACAATCACCACAGGGAGCTGATAGCGAGCCAAGGTAGCCAGTTCGTTGCAGTTCATCCGGAACGAGCCGTCCCCAGCGATGTTGACGACACGTTTCGACGGATTGCCGAACTGCGCTCCGATCGAAGCTCCGGTACCGTATCCCATCGTCCCCAGCCCGCCGCTCGTCAGAAAATGTCCGGGGACTTCATGCTTGAAATACTGAGCGGCCCACATCTGGTGCTGGCCGACTTCTGTCACGATGAACGCATCCTTCGGAAGGACCTTCTGGAGCGTGCGGATGATCTCGCGAGGCCGTCGGCTTTCTTCGGTGACTCGAATCGGATAACGTTGCTTCCACTGCCGTATCTGATCCATCCACTGCTCATGCTTCATCGGTTCTCCGATCATCTTCGACAGGCGCTGGAGAACGACTTTCACGTCACCCACCACATGGCAGCACGAGGTGATGTTCTTGTCGATCTCCGCAGGATCGACATCGATGTGGATGATCTTCGCATTGCGGGCGAATGCGCTCGACTTGCTGACGACCCGGTCGCTGAACCTGGCGCCGACGACGATCAGCAGGTCGCACATGGAAACGCTCATGTTCGATACCTTCGTTCCATGCATGCCGAGCATGCCGGTAAAGCGATCGCTTGAAGAAGACACGGCACCGAGCCCCATCAACGACGCCGCGGCAGGAGCATCGACCAGTTCAAGAAAATTCCGGAAATCCTGTGCAGCGTGCGAACGGATCACGCCGCCTCCGACATAGAACATCGGCTTGGTGGCGTTCCTCAGCAACTCGACGGCCTGGCGCAGCGAGGCCTCGCGAAGCCGGGAAGCCTTCGGCTCGATCGGCCAAGGCTTTTCCGGCATATATTCGCACTTGCCGATCTGCATATCCTTCGGAAGATCGATCAAGACGGGGCCCGGCCTTCCCTCTTTCGCGATATAGAACGCCTCGCGCACGGTATTGGCAAGATCCGCGATGTCCTTGACAATGTAGTTGTGCTTGGTGATGGGCATCGTGATTCCGGTGATGTCGACTTCCTGGAAGCTATCTCTGCCAAGCAGCGACAGCGGCACGTTGCCTGTCAAGGCAACCACGGGGACCGAATCCATATATGCGGTGGCAAGACCGGTCACGAGGTTCGTCGCTCCTGGTCCGCTGGTGGCGATGCACACCCCTACGGAACCGGTGGAGCGAGCATATCCATCCGCAGCATGGGCCGCGCCTTGCTCGTGGGCGGTCAGGATATGGCGGATGCTGTCCCGATTCGCATACAACGCATCGTACAGCGGCAGTACCGATCCCCCGGGAAAGCCGAACACAGTGGTCACTCCCTGCTCTTTCAGGCATTCAATGATAATCTGGGCTCCAGTCAGTTCCATAAGCGTGTACTCCTATTGAGAATGAAAATCGTCGCTTGGCTTCAGTCCTTGAAAACCGCTCCGGTCGAAGCGCTCGTCACTTGTTTCGCATATCGTCCGAGATACCCGGTGGTGATGGGTGCCTTCCGGGGTTTCCAGTTCGCCCGTCGTCGGGAAAGTTCCGCATCATCGACCAGTAACTCCAGCTTGCCGGCAGGGATGTCGATGGAAATCATATCCCCCTCCTCGACCAGAGCGATCGTACCGCCTTCCGCAGCTTCCGGAGAGACATGACCGATGGACGCCCCGCGAGTGGCTCCGCTGAACCGACCGTCGGTGATCAACGCTACTTCCTTATCCAGCCCCATGCCTGCGATCGCAGATGTTGGGGAAAGCATCTCTCGCATTCCGGGACCACCCTTGGGCCCTTCATAGCGGATCACCACGACATCTCCGGTCTTGATTTTGCCACCGAGGATTGCATCTATGACGGACTCCTCGCTCTCGAACACTCGGGCTGGACCCGTGTGGACGAACATCGAGGGATCGACGGCGGACCGCTTGACAACCGCTCCGTCAGGAGCCAGATTCCCTCGCAGGACGGCGATACCACCACTTGCGCTGTACGGATTGTCGATCGGACGGATTACCTGCGGGTCATAGTTGACCGCATCGGCGTACTGCTGTCCGATCGTCCGGCCGCTGACGGTGGGCAGAGAACCGTCCAGCAGTCCCGCCTTGTCGAGTTCCGCCATCACGGCCATGATTCCTCCGGCAGCATTCAGATCTTCGACATGGTCGGTTCCCGCCGGAGCGAGATGGCAGAGATTCGGCGTTCTGGCGCTGATATCGTTGGCCATGAAGATATCGATATCGACACCGGCTTCATGGGCGATGGCGGGCAGATGGAGCATCGTGTTGGTGCTGCACCCCAGCGCCATGTCCACTGTCAGCGCGTTGGAGAACGCCGCCTTGGTCATGATATCGTGGGGACGAAGATCTTCTTCGAGCAATTCCAGCACCCGATAGCCGGCTTCCTTGGCAAGTCGTTCCCGAGCGGCATAGACAGCGGGAATCGTTCCGTTGCCGGGAAGCGCCATGCCGATCGCTTCAGTCAGACAGTTCATGCTGTTGGCGGTGTACATGCCGCTGCACGACCCGCAGGTCGGGCATGCGTTGTTCTCCCACACGAGCAACTCCTTGTCGTCCATCTTGCCTGCGGCGTGCTTGCCGACAGCCTCGAACATCGATGAAAGGCTCATGCCCCGCTTGTCTCCACCGGGGACGTGCCCTGCGAGCATCGGTCCGCCGGAAACGAAGATGCAGGGCAGATCGAGCCGGCAGGCGGCCATCAGCATACCAGGAACGATCTTGTCGCAGTTCGGGACGAACACCAAGGCGTCGAACGGATGGGCGGTGGCCATGATTTCGATGGAATCAGCGATCAGTTCCCGACTTGCCAGCGAATATTTCATGCCGGTATGTCCCATGGCAATGCCGTCGCAGACTCCGATCACGGGGAACACGACAGGATTGCCTCCGGCCTCGCGAACGCCGGCCTTGACGGCTTCGACGATGCGGTTGAGGTGCACGTGACCGGGAATGATCTCGTTCGCGCCGCTTACGATACCGATCATCGGGGATGCAATCTCACGATCGGTCCAGCCCAGAGCCTTCATCAGCGAACGGTGCGGTGCTCGGCCAGCGCCCTTCGTCACTTGTCCACTACGCAATGTCTTGTTCATCATCCTATCCTTCTTGATATGTTCGTTCTTGCATTCGTTTCAATGTGCCAGGTCCGTGCAACCAGCTCTTCAGATTTGGTTGGCGGAGCATCGCTACTTGACTTTGGATACGATCAAATCACCCATCCTCTTGGTACCGACTTGCTTCATGCCTTCGCTCATGATGTCTCCGGTCCGCCATCCCTCGTCGAGAACGGAACTGACGGCCGCTTCGACCGCATCGGCTTCCTTGGTCAGGGAGAACGTATAGCGGAGCATCATGGCTACGGACAGAATCGTTGCGATCGGGTTGGCAAGATCCTTGCCGGCGATATCGGGAGCGGAACCGTGGATCGGTTCGTACATGCCGAAATTATCGGCCCGAAGGCTTGCGGATGGAAGCATTCCGATCGACCCCGTGATCATGCTCGCCTCATCGCTGAGGATATCTCCGAACATGTTCTCGGTGACGATGACGTCGAACTGATGGGGATTGCGCACCAACTGCATCGCGGCATTATCGACGTACAGATGGTTCAGCGTCACGTCGGAATACTCGGGGGCGATACGCTCGACGGTCTCCCTCCACAGCCGGCTCGTTTCGAGAATGTTCGCCTTGTCGACGCTGGTCAGGATCTTGCGTCGCTTGCGGGCTATCTCGAATCCCTTGCGGACGATCCGTTCAATCTCTTCGACGGTGTAGGCCATCGTATCGTATGCGGCGTCGCCGGCTGCGGAGCGGCCGCGCTCACCGAAGTAGATTCCGCCGGTCAGCTCTCGCACCACCATGATGTCCAACCCATCGCCGATGATGTCTTCACGCAACGTGCACGCTGCGGAAAGTTGCTTGTACAGCAGCGCCGGACGGAGATTGCAGAACAACCCCAAGCCGCCGCGCAGTCCAAGCAATGCTTTTTCAGGACGCATGGAACCGGCCAACTTGTCCCACTTCGGGCCTCCGACCGCACCGAGGAGTACCGCGTCGCTTTTTTTGCAAGTCTCCAATGTCGTCGCAGGAAGCGGCACCCCCGTCGCGTCGATCGCGCACCCGCCGGCGAGGCAGGTGGCGTATTCGAACGAATGTCCATAGACGGCGCCCACGGCATCGAGCACCTTCACCGCTTCCTGTACGATATCGGGACCGATTCCGTCCCCGGGAATCAACGCTATTTTCATCTTCATATTGACCAATCCTTCTCACCCGACAGGGGCGATCACTTCTTTTCGTTCTGCTTGGCGATATACCCGGCAAGCCCGCCTGCGGCGATCAACTCCTGCATAAACGGAGGGAACGGTTCCGCCTGGAACCGTTGCCCAGTGGTTTCATCGACGATCGTTCCGGTCGAGAAATCGACGCTGACGACATCTCCTTGCGAGATCGCATCGCACGCTTGCGGACATTCCAGGATCGGCAGACCGATATTGATCGCGTTCCGGTAGAAAATCCGTGCGAACGTCTTGGCGATTACGCAACTGACGCCGCTTGCCTTGATCGCGATCGGAGCGTGTTCCCGACTGGAACCGCAGCCGAAGTTTTTCTGCGCGACGATGATATCCCCGTCCTGCACGTTCTGCACGAACGTGGAGTCGATGTCTTCCATGCAATGCTTCGCCAGTTCCGCATGGACCGATGTATTGAGGTACCGAGCCGGGATGATGACATCCGTATCGACATTGTCCCCGTATTTGAATACCTTTCCTTTTGCCTGCATCATTACATTCTCCTCATGGTATCGCCTGTCCTCCGCGTTTTCGGACGACAGAGCGGAGCTATTTGCCGATCTTCTCCGGATCGGCGATATAGCCGGTTATCGCACTCGCCGCGGCTACAGCGGGGCTGGCCAAGTACACTTCGCTTTCCACATGCCCCATCCGTCCGACGAAATTGCGGTTCGTCGTCGAGACGGCACGCTCGCCGGCTCCGAGGATACCCATGTGGCCTCCCAGACACGGACCGCAGGTCGGCGTACTGACGATCGCACCGGCATCGATGAAGATAGTGAACAACCCTTCGTCCATCGCCTGCTTCCAGATCTTCTGCGTGGCGGGGATGACGATGCATCGTACCCAGGGAGCGACGGAATGCCCTTTGAGGATGTCGGCGGCGACGCGCAGATCGCTGATCCGCCCGTTGGTACAGGAACCGATCACCACTTGGTCGATCTTCACCTCGCCCACATCGTCGATGACCTTGGTGTTCTCCGGCAGATGGGGGAAGGCGACTGTGGGACGGATCGAGCCAAGATCGATCTCGATCGTCCGATCATACTCGGCATCGGAATCCGCCTCGTAGACCTTCGGCTCCTTGGGACAATGCTCCTTCAGATATGCGAGCGTCTGGCTATCCACCGGGAAGATGCCGTTCTTCGCGCCGGCCTCGATGGCCATGTTGGCGATGGTGAACCGATCGTCCATCGAAAGGGACGCGACGCCGGGTCCTTCGAATTCCATCGACTGATAGAGCGCGCCGTCGACTCCGATCATACCGATGATATGGAGGATGACATCCTTGCCGCCGACATGCCTGCCGGGTTTGCCGGTCAGATGGAACCGGATAGCAGAAGGTACCTTGAACCATGCCTTGCCGGTCGCCATTCCGCAGGCCATGTCAGTGCTTCCGACCCCGGTGGAGAAAGCGCCAAGCGCTCCGTAGGTACAGGTGTGGCTGTCGGCTCCGATGACCAAGTCCCCTGCCCCGACCAACCCTTTTTCCGGAAGAAGGGCATGTTCCACACCCATCTGGCCGATCTCGAAGTAGTTGGTGATTTCCTGGCTGTGTGCGAACGAGCGCATGCATTTGCACTGCTCGGCGGCCTTGATATCCTTGTTCGGCGTAAAGTGGTCGGGAACCAAGGCGACCTTGTCCCGGTCGAACACCTTCTCACAACCGAACTTATCGAATTCTCCGATCGCGACCGGGGCGGTGATGTCGTTGCCCAACACAAGATCAAGGTCGGCCATGATCAGCTGCCCAGCCCTCACCGATGGAAGTCCCGCGTGCGCCGCAAGAATCTTCTGCGTCATTGTCATGCCCATATGCGTCATATCCTCCGTAACGAAAATCTGTATCTCTCTGCTCCGGTCCGCCGGTCGGCCTAGAGGTCTTGCGGCGGATCTATTCCATCCGCGAGCAACTTGTATTCGATGCTGTCGCTCAACGCCAGCCAGCTCGCTTCAATGATGTCCCGGCTCACCCCTACGGTGGACCAGGACCGGACTCCGTCGGTCGATTCGATCAGAACGCGGACCTTCGAAGCTGTAGCGCTCTTGGAATCGAGCACCCGGACCTTGAAATCGGTCAGATGGACCGCCTTGAGCGCCGGATAGAACTGCTCGAGAACCTTGCGAAGCGCCTGATCCAGCGCATTGACCGGACCGGCGCCTTCCGCCGCCGTAATCGCGCTCTGGCCATCGACCCTGACCTTGACCACTGCGGTGTGTGTCTCGTCGGTCTCGGCAGCCAAGGGATGCACCCCCGTAGTCTGATAATGTACCAATTCGAAATAGGGCCGCCAATGCCCCAGATGCTTTCTGATGACCAATTCGAACGAACTTTCAGCTCCTTCGAACTGATATCCCTGCGCCTCAAGCCGCTTGAGGATATCCATCAGCTCGACTGTACGCGGATCGTCCTTGCCCAGCGACGGGGCGACGGCATGGATACGCTGCAACAGCAGTGCGCGACCGGCGACTTCGCTCATCAGCATTCGTCGCTCGTTACCGACTGCTTCGGGGTCCACATGCTCGAAACTCGCAGGGTTCTTCATGACTCCGTCGATATGCATGCCGCCCTTATGGCTGAACGCGCTGCGTCCGATATATGGAGCTGTGTTCGGGATGCGGACGTTCGCTATCTCGGCGACAGCCCGGCAGATGCGAGTCAGCTGATCCAGGGAACCGTCGGGAATCGCCCGAAGCCCCATCTTCAATTCCAAGTCGGCGACGATGGTCGCTAGGCAGGCGTTCCCGCATCGTTCGCCGAATCCAAGCAGCGTCCCCTGCACATGGTCGGCTCCGGCTCGGACCGCTTCGAGCGAAGATGCGACAGCACAGCCACTGTCATCGTGGGCGTGGATGCCGATCCGCACCCGCTTGCCGAACCGCCTGCACACAGCTTCGGTAGCGGAGAAGACGTCATGGGGCAATGCGCCGCCACGGGTCTCGCAGAGGGCGAGTGTCGAAGCTCCTGAATCGACAGCAGCCTCAAGACAGCGCATCGCATAGGCGCTGTCGCTCCTATAGCCATCAAAGAAATGCTCCGCATCGAAGATCACCTCGCGCCCCGCCGCCGCAAGATAGGCGACCGTTTCACCGATCATGGAGAGATTCTCCTCAAGCGTCGTACGGATGATCTCGGTCACCTGGAAATCCCAGCTCTTGCCGAAGACAGCCACTGCGGGGGTGCCGGCACCGAGCAGGCTATTCAGGTTGGCGTCATCCTCGCAATGGATGTTGCGACGACGCGTCGCACCGAAGGCGACAAGCTTCGCACGCTTCAAGCACATCCGGGAAGCGGAACGAAAAAACTCGAGATCCTTGGGATTGGATCCCGGATTGCCTGCCTCGACATAGGAAACGCCGAGCTCATCGAGCAACGAAACGATTTTCAGCTTATCCTGGACGGAAAAGCTGATCCCTTCCGCTTGGGAGCCATCCCGTAGCGTTGAGTCGAAGATGTCGACGCTATGCATTGAGCTCCCCCTTCCCGTTCATCTTATCGCTATGTCCGACCAGCATGTCGTTCTCGAAGCTCATGACGCTGGCGCTATTGCCCTGTCCTGCAGCGGAGACCTTGGCGTCGAGCATCCGGTTCACAGCAGCCAGACAGCTGAGAATCGAAGCCTCGATGACGTCGGTGCTCACCCCTCGTCCACGGTAGAAACCGTTGCCGTCGGAAATCTTGACCAGTACTTCTCCCAAAGCGTCGCGGTGTTCGGTGACGGCCTGCAGCTGGTAGTCCTCCAAGCTGAACGGATGCTTGATGATCTTCTCGACCGCCCGCAAAGCCGAATAGACGGGCCCGGTACCCGAAGCGACCTCCTGATACTTCTTGTCCCCCTTGCGGAGCGTCACGCATGCGGTAGAGGTCATCAAGTTGCCGCTGTTCACGACGAAATTATCCAGCGCCCAGGTATCCTGACCTTGGCTGATCGCCGATCCGCTCTCCACCAAAGCGACCAGATCCCGATCGGTGACAGTCTTCTTGCGGTCCGCGACGTTCTTGAATTCGGAGAACAGCTTGGAGATCTGGTCGGCGTCCAGTGTATAGCCGAGTTCCTCCATTCGCTTCTCGAACGCATGCTGGCCGGAGTGCTTCCCCAATACCAGCGATGTCTTCTTGATCCCCACCGATTCGGGAGTCATGATTTCATAGGTCCTGGCGTTCGCCATCATGCCATGCTGATGGATGCCCGACTCGTGGGCGAACGCATTGGCGCCGACGATCGCCTTGTTCGGAGCGATCTTGACGCCGGTGATCGAGGAAAGCAGGCGCGCCGTCCGGTAGATTTCCTCGGTGTTCAAATTGTAATGGTACGGATAGACGTCGGGTCTGGTGCGAATGGCCATGGCCAGTTCCTCCAGCGAAGCGTTCCCCGCACGTTCGCCGATGCCGCAGACGGTCCCCTCGATCTGGCGCGCCCCAGCGGCGACTCCGGCGAGACTGTTGGCCACAGCCAGCCCGAGATCGTCATGGCAGTGGACGGAGATGATCGCTTTGTCGATGTTGGGGACCTTGTTCATTACGGTGGCGATCATGTTGCCGAATTCCAACGGGGTCGCGTAACCGACCGTGTCGGGAAGATTGACGATCGTCGCCCCGGCGTCGATGACAGCCTCCACTACCTTGCACAGGTAGTCGAGATCGGAACGGAACGCGTCTTCGGCGCTGAACTCGACCTCCGGGCAGAGGTTGCGGGCATAAGCGACCATCTTCACGGCCTTTTCCAAAGCCGTCTCACGAGAAATCTTGAGCTTATACTCGAGATGGAGATCGCTGGTGGCAAGGAACGTGTGGATACGGGGCTTACCCGCCTCCTTAACCGCGTTCCATGCGGCATCGATATCTTTCTGCAACGCCCGGGACAGGCTGGCGACCGTCGGGCCCTCCACCGCTTTCGAGATGGCCTGGACGGATTCGAAATCCCCGGGGGAAGCGATGGCGAAACCTGCTTCGATGACATCCACGCCTAGCGCTTCAAGCTGCTTGGCCATACGGACCTTCTCGTCAAGGTTCATGCTGTAACCGGGAGCCTGCTCGCCGTCGCGCAACGTCGTATCAAAGAAATAGATGTTCTGAATGTCTGCCATGTTGTTTCCCTCCCCCGTCCGTAGGATATCCGAGGATTCCGAACGGAAGTGTATAGATAGCGTTTTTCCGGAATACCTACCGGATTCGGTCTTCGGGATCAGTCGGCCCCACCGACACGGGCATCGTCCAGCTTTGCGAAGCATCCTGCTGCCGGAGCGAAGCCCGCATGGCGGGCGAACCGATCATCCGCGGTCAGTCGTTTTCCTTCTTCAACCAGCTCATCAACGAGCGAAGCCGCTTGCCGGTGGATTCCAGCAGACTGTTCGCCTCCATACGCTTACGGGCGTTGAAATACGGGCGCTTGACCTGGTTCTCCAACAGCCAGTTGCGTGCGAACGTACCATCCTGGATGTCGCTGAGAACGCCTTTCATCGCTTTCTTGGTATCGTCGGTAATGATCTTTCCACCGGTGATGTAATCGCCGTATTCGGCAGTATCACTGATCGAATAGCGCATATAGGACAGCCCCCCCTGGTTGATCATATCGACGATCAGCTTCATTTCATGACAGCACTCGAAGTACGCCATCTCAGGCTGGTAGCCGGCTTCGACCAGCGTATCGAACCCCGCCTTGATCAGCGCCGAAACGCCGCCGCACAGGACGGCCTGCTCGCCGAACAGGTCGGTCTCGGTCTCTTCCTTGAATGAAGTTTCGAAGATTCCCGCTCTGCCGCCGCCGATGCCCTTCGCATAGGCTAGGGCGATCTGCTCGCTGTCACCGGAAGGATCCTGATGCACGGCGATCAAGCAGGGAACACCCTTGCCTTCCTGGAACTGGCTGCGGACCGTGTGACCCGGCCCCTTGGGGGCGATCATGATCACATTGACGTCTTCAGGAGGGGTGATCTGTCCGAAATGGATGTTGAACCCGTGGGCGAACGCAAGGTACTTGCCGGCCTTCAGTCCCGGTTCGATGCTCTCGCTGTACAGTTTCGACTGCTTTTCGTCGTTGACGAGAATCATGATGACGTCAGCCGCCTTGGCGGCCTCTGCGGCGGTCATGACGCGCAGCCCGGCTTCCTCGGCCTTCGCCCAGCTCTTGCTTCCTTTGTACAGTCCGACGATCACGTCGACGCCGCTTTCATGCAGATTCAGCGCATGGGCATGCCCCTGGCTACCATATCCGATGATAGCTACCTTCTTTCCCTCCAGCTTGGAAAGATCCGCATCCTGATCGTAAAACATCTTGCTCATTTGTGTACCTCCAGCCCTCCGGCCTCTTGTCGTTCAAATATTTCGGAGGCGTCGCACGGCGCCTTTCGTTCCATTCATCGGATCGGGATCATTGATCGGCCCGCTCGCCTACCGCCCCCGGATCCTCATAGTCTATGTCGCACAGCGATCTGCTGCCGCGTTCCAGCGCGGTGATTCCTGTCCTGGACATTTCCACGATACCGTACGGGTTCATCAGCTCGAGAAAGGAACCGATCTTGTCCAGGCCTCCCGTCAGTTGTAGGGAAATGGTCGACGGCGTGACATCGAGCACCTTCGCCTTGAAGATCTCCGCCAGCTCCACGACCGAGGTGCGGGTCTGTTCGGTCGTCCTTACTTTCACCAGCACCAGCTCGCGCTGAACCGATCCATGACGGGTCATTTCATATACTTTGATGACGTCCACCAGCTTCTCCACCTGTTTCTTGATCTGCTCCACGACCGCGCGATCCCCGGTGACGACGATGGTGATGCGGCTGATCGAAGGATTCTCCGTGATGCCGACGGACAGGCTGTCGATGTTGTACCCCCTGCGGCTGAACAGTCCGACAACACGCATCAGAACGCCTGAATGGTTGTTGACCAGTATCGCCAGGGTGTATTGTTTTTCTGCCATATGGCACCTCCGATTGTTTCTGTCGCGACATCCGTCGACAGGTATCAGGATACAGGACAGGTATGCCGAACTCCCGTGAAGGGCTTTGCTCCACGGGGTATGACGGCACCTGCCGCGGAATTTATAGAATAATCAGGCTAATCAGGAGTACTACGGAAAGTACAAGGATAAGGGAAGGTACAAGAAGGGTAATGATAAGGAGGGAGTCGAGAAGATTTGCGGCGAAACCGCGGGTAGAAGCATTCATGGCGCAAGGACAGGACCGCTGCGTCATCTGATTCCAGTTCATCTCTGATTGCGGACAATTGCTACTTGACCGCTTTGCTGAAGCATTCACGACTTACTCCTCAAGCCACCGGATAGTGGCGGTTATTCTCCTTTGTACTCATGTCGGAACAGTTTGTCAACCCTGCATACGCATTTTGGAATGTTTATTCGTCCGATATGCAGGAATCTTTCGCATGATGGGCGCCTCCGACGCGCTTGATGCAAAAGGGGTGGAATTCATCCGAAAGATAATGATATCATTGAAAGCGAACAACAAACTCATGATAAGGAATGCCAACCATGAAAAAAGCCATGTCGCTGATCGGCGCCGTCTCGTTGATTCTTCTCCTAGCCACCGCATGCACTTCAACGCCGAAAGTATCCCGTATCGATGCGCAGGAACAGCTCGATCTTTCCGGAAACTGGAACGATACCGATATCCAGCTGGTGACGGAATCCTTGATCCGTAGTTGTCTCTCCACCGGGTGGGCCGACGACTTCTATCGTGCGAACCGGAGGAACCCAGTGATCGTCATCGGCACGATCGCCAACAACTCCAGCGAACATATCGACACATCGATCATCAGCAAGAAAGTCGAGATCGCGCTACTTTCCAGCGGAAAGGCCGATACCGTCGCCGATATCGCGAAACGGGACGATGTGCGGAAGGAGCGGGAGGAGCAGCAGTACTATGCTTCGGTCGATACCGCCGCACAGCTCGCCCAGGAGACTGGTGCTGATTTTCTCATGCAGGGCTCGATCAAGACGAACGTAGACCAGGTCGGAGGCAAGGCGGTACGAACGTACTATGTCGATCTGGAATTGATCGATATCACGACGAGCCGCAAGATCTGGCTCGACGAGGATACGGTCAAGAAATATATCGAAAAAAGCAGATATCGGTTCTAGAGCCCGATGAAACTCCGCCTGGCCTTGCTGCTTCCGCTCGTCCTGACGACGGCCACCTCCTGCCTGTCGATCTCCCGTGTCGATCTGTCGCACGTGGATACGTGGTATCTGCAAGGGGATGCGAAACAGGCGGCCGTCACCTATGAAAAGAACGGTTCGGATATCCTCGACAGCCAAGGGAGACTCGTATATAGTCTCGACGTCGGCATGCTCACCCATTTCGCCGGCGACTACGCTCGTTCGAACGAGTACCTCGGCGTAGCCGAAACGCTGATCGCAGAGGCCTACACGCAGAGCGTCACCGAAAACATCTCCCGATTCATCATCAACGACAATGCGAAGACATATCCGGGCGAAGACTACGAAGACATCTATTCCAATATTTTCATGTCGTTGAACTACCAGGCGTTGGGAAGGACTGAAGACGCTATGGTCGAGATACGCCGTTCCAGCGAAAAGGAACGCCTGCTGATCGACAAGTATTCCATGCTCATGGAGAAGAGCAAGTCGGCCAAAAGCGATCGGATCGACGGAGAGCTTCAGACGATTTCGTTTTCCAAGAGCGCCCTTTCCAATTATCTTGGGATGCTGTACAGCGATGCGCTGGGCAATATCGGCGATAGGGACTATTATCGGCGCAGCGTCCTCGACGCTTTCGCGATACAGCCTACGCTCTACCCGTTTCCCGTTCCCGACAGTGCGGAGAACCGCCCCGATCCGGAAATCGGCAAGGTACGGCTCGAGTTCATCGCCTTTACCGGGATGGGACCGACGAAATTCGAAACGGTCAGGCAGCTGTACGTCAGCAAGAACAACTATGCGAAGCTGGCTCTTCCCATCCTTGTCCCGCGCAACGGACGTGTCGACGGCGTAACTGTCAGACTGGACAACGGGGTCCAGGTGCGGCTGCAGCGGATCGAGGATCTATCGAGGATCGCCCAGGATACATTCGCGCTACGCTTTCAGAGCATCTACAACAGAACGGTCATCAGGACGATGGCGAAAGCTACCGGGACCGCGGTACTGGATACGATCGCCGACGGCGCAAGGAACAGCGACGAACAGGGAAGCGAATCGGTCGCCATGATCAGCGATATTCTCTCTGTTTTCAGCTCCATCTTCAACCAGACAAGCGAGAGCGCAGACTTGCGCATCAGCCATTACTTTCCCGCCGTCGCTTGGGTCGGCTATGTCGACGTGGATCCCGGGCTGTACGAGGCATCGTTCAATTTCGAAAGCGGAAGTTCGACCCTGCGACGGCAGAGGACCCGAATCCTCGCCTCACCTGGGTCATTGAATCTGCATGAAGGATTCTGTCCATTATAAGAAAGGAGTTATTTGTATGAAACAGAACGGAAAGACCATCGGCTTGCTCGCCATGACGTTCGCGGCGATCCTCGTGCTCGCTTCATCGTGCGCATCGACCAAGGCGCTGGCATGGATGGACGGCACATACGATTCGAAGCATACGCAGCGGGACTACTGGCTCGCCGTCGGGCGGAGCGTCGATGAAACGCATGCGATAGGATCCGCTTGCGCAACGTTGGAAGCGGAGATTTCCGCACTGCTGGGAAACAAAGCGGGCCTTCCGTCCCTGGAAGTGCGCATGGCCGAGGGCAACAGCGGCGCGGTGGTATCGCCTACTACCGGAGCCGCGATCTTCTACGCATCCTTGTACGACAGCGTCTCAATCGACGGACAGTCGGTCGTGCGCATCGGCTTCAGACGCTCGGATATGGCCAAGTCGCTGAAGAAGATACATAAAGATGCATACGATGATGCCGCCTACGAACTGAAGAACTATAAGAAAGCGGGCAAGAATCCCCTTGACCGCATGGCGGCGCTTCAGAAGGCTTCGCGGCTTTCCCAACTGGCCGACAGAAGCGGCGAACTGCTCATGCTGTTCACAGGAAAGAGCTTCGACAGCCTTACTGAGAAGATCGCTTCGACGAAGGAGAATATCGTCTCGGACCTGAAGGTCCGCATCGACTCGTCCGCCGTCGACGCTCCGTTCAAAGATGCAATGATCCAGGCGTATGCTCAGCAACTCCAGGGGCTCGGGTTCGGCGTGGTGGAGAAAAAAGAGGATCTTGTCGTCAAGCTGTCGTACAAGCAGCTGCTGACGCCGAAGGCCGGAGGTGCGCCATATGCGTACATGAACTACACGCTCGCCTATTCGATCCTTTCCGACTCCAGTGTCATTCTGTCAATCGTGGAGAATGAACGGATCGCCGCGGTCACCGATGGAGATGCGAAAGCGAAGGCGGAACGCTACGCCACGGTCGAAGCTCCGCGCAAGTTCGCCGCCGCATTCATGGGACTGTAGCCGCGTCGCTGCTGCGGGGCAACGGAACGGGCTTCTCTTGCACGGAGGGCCGTTTCGCTGTAGACTTTGCCGCATGACGAGTCGAAGAAGGCCCGCAAGGCGTGGAAGAACACGCATCTCGCCTGCTGGTGGCGAGATGCAGGGCGGAAGGCCGAAACGGCCGAGACGATTTTCCAGTCTTTTCTCGCGATTGGTACTCTATTTCATCGTAACCATGCTCGTCCCGATATTGATGATCACGTTCTATTATACGATCATCGGAAACAGAACCATGGTCGGAGCGCTCAAAGCGCAGGCGGACAACAGCATGACACGCCTGGGCGAACGATATGCGGCAGTACTCGAGGATTACCGGCATCGGGCGTACGTGCTGTCCACCGACGAAACGATCGTCACGTTGCTGAAGGACGACAACATGACGGAACGGGAGCAGTCGGCGAAATCATCCGAAATCTATGCAAAGCTGTTCTCCATCATGAAAGGGGTGCAGAACGATGCCTCGGCCATCGTGGTCAGCAACAGCGGCAATGTCAGATATTCCACGCATGCCTTCCCCGATATATACGACCTACGGTTCGACCAGCACGAGACCAGAGTCGCCCCGTTCTACTTCCTCAATCGTAGAGACAAGGAAAAAGCTACGTTCATGACGACGAGCAACCGATACATTACTGACAACAACTCTCCCGTCGGACTGAATGTCCAGCGAAAAGTGTTCGACGAGAACGGGAAAAAAATCGGCTATGTTTCTATCGACATCTATCTCGAAACACTGCTGAGACTCGTAGACGAACCAATCCTCAACGATCTGATCCTGATCGACACTACCGACTACACTGCCAGCTCGATCATCCATGCCGAAGTTTTCGGAAACTTCGGTGCGTTTCCGGCGCTCTCGGCGCTCAAGTCCCCCTACGAACCGAGAAGCTATGTAGGGGAATCAGGAGAGATCGTATCGCTGGCGTTCATCCCCAATACCCAGCTGATCCTCGCCGGCGTGCTTGATACAGCTCCGTATCGGCA
This sequence comes from Spirochaetales bacterium Spiro_02, assembly GCA_001604275.1. Lineage (GTDB taxonomy): Bacteria > Spirochaetota > Spirochaetia > Sphaerochaetales > Sphaerochaetaceae > Spiro-02. Next base: position 22,183 of record LVBD01000071.1, on the reverse strand, counting down.
GAGCCTCAACTATTTCTTCATCGTCGTCTGTCTGGTATTCGCCGTCGGCCTTGCCCTTGCCGGCGTCCTCGCCTATTTCTTCTCAAACTCGATCGCAAAGCCTGTCAACCAGCTGGTCAAGACCATGCAGGTAGTCGAAACCGGATATTTCAATGTCCAGGTCACAGAATCGCATATTTCCGAAATCGCACAGCTCGACGCATCGTTCAATACGATGGTCGCCCAGATCGTCAATCTGATGGAGCTGACACAGGAAGAGGAGGAGAAACTTCGGGAAGCCGAACGCAAGGCGCTGGAATCGCAGATGAACCCCCATTTTCTGTACAATACCCTCAACACGATCAAAGCGATCGCGAAACTACACGACGAGCAGGAAATCCTTGCGATCACGACGCGACTGGGCAAGTTGTTGCGGGAAACGATCAACAACCAAGAATCGGAAGCGACGATCCGCGACAGCCTCGCCCTCGTCGAAGACTATCTGACGATCCAGAAAATCAGGTTTGGAGAGAAACTCCATACGAGAATCGACGTGGACGCCGGCATCCTCGACGTCAAAACTCCCAAGCTTCTGATCCAACCACTTGTGGAGAACGCGATCATCCACGGACTCGAACCCAAGATCGGAGACTGGAAGATCACGATCAGGGGAACGTATCGCCTGGGAATGATCAAGATCACGATCAGCGACAACGGTGTCGGCTTTCCTCCCGGAACGTTGCCGGAAAACCTTGATGGACTGGCTGACAGCAGCCATGTGGGCGTGTATAATGTCTATCGTCGGATTAAACTGAAATATGGGGATGCCGGTTCGTTGCGGATCATATCCACTCCCGGATCCGGAACGCTTGTGGTCATGGCGTTCCCGGCACGGACGACGAGCCAGAGTGCGCCACAAACCGATGAGACGATAGGAGAGCGACTATGAGCTATACCGTGGTCCTTGTCGAAGATGAGGAGCTGATGCGTACGGAACTTGAGCAGACGACGCCTTGGGAGGAACTCGGCCTTGAGTTGGTCGGAAGCGCCGAGAACGGCATCGAGGGAGAACGCCTGATCAAAGAACTGGAGCCTGATATCGTCGTGACCGACATCAGACTTCCCGGGCAAGACGGCCTGACGATGCTCTCCCGATGTCCGGTCAGCCATGCAGTCATTCTCAGCGGCCATACCGACTTTTCCTACATGAAGCAAGCGATCCGCCTAGGGGTGTTCGACTATCTGCTCAAGCCGGTTGATGACGGGGAGCTTGAATCGACGTTCCGTCAGCTTGTGGCGAAGATCAAGGAGGAGGATACGGAGCTGGAGCGTCTCAAGAAAAGCAAGTCCGATGGCCCGGAATACATCAGGCTCCCGAGAAAGCTCGGCAACCATGTGGTTGACAGTGCGATTGAATTCATCGCGGAACACTACGGCAACCCAATCGGACTCCAAGAAGCAGCCGCCGCGCTGGATCTGTCGGAAAGCCATCTGAGCAGACTATTCAAGGAAGTGACCGGCCTGAATTTTCTTCAATACCTCAATGCATGGAGAATCAACAGAGCCGTCGATCTTCTGCTGAATCCGAAAATGAACATCGGGGAAATTTCGGTGACCTGCGGCTTCCCTACCCCCGGCTATTTCGCAAAGATATTCAAGCGGTTCACCGGAGCTACGCCGTCCCAGTTCAGGGACGAACACCCCGCCCGTCAATAGGAATCGGTCCGAACATCGCCTCAAGTTTCTCGTCGGCCGTCATCCCTCCGAGTAACGGAGGATCGTCGGCATAGTGCATGGAGTCGATCCCGAGCCTGGCCGCGGCCTCGATGTTCTCCTGATAATCGTCGACGAAAAACGTACGCCGAGGCGTCGTGCGCTCACGGTTCAGGATATAGCGGAAATACTGCGGTGCCGGTTTGCTCATCCCGATTTCATGAGACGGGTATACCGCATCGAACAAATCGATCATCCCCATGTCCATGAGTATGTCCCAATGCGGCGCGAACGTATTCGAACCGCACACGACACGCTTCCCCATTCCCCGCAACCGCTTGATAAGAGCTACCATGATCGGATTCGGTTCCGGCGAAAAATGCTTGGAAAACGGTTCGCCGTCCACTCGTACACCAAACTTCTTCTCAATATGGCACCAATATGCCGAAGTAGGAATTGTACCGTCCATCAAAGGAAAATCATATTGCCGATAGTCGGCAAAAAAATCTTCCTGTGGAAGATTCCATTCATCGACGACCGCCTGCAGGACATGGATGTTCCGCACCACGACATTGCCCATGTCAAAGATGAACAAGTCCTTCCCGTATACGGGACTTGCGGAACATCCCTCGGATCGATCCGCATTATCAGCCTTTTCTTGATTCATATACGGCAGCTCCACCTATGAAGTATTTTGACAGTGCGAAGAACAGAATGAACATCGGGATGCTTGCAAGCACCGCTACGGCCATCATCGCTCCTTCGTCGGTCGCCTTTTCCTCGGCGAACTTGGAGATATACAGCGGAATCGTCTTCATCTTCTCGTCCTGGACGATCAGCAACGGCCACAGCAGATTGTCCCACTGCCCGCGGAACGATAGAATTCCCAGCGTGGCGATGACCGGCGTGCAGTTGGGCAATACGATCTTGGTGAAGATGCCGATCTCGCCCATTCCGTCCACTCGAGCGGCATCGAGGAACTCGCCGGGGAACGTCAGCAGATATTGCCGCATCTGGAATACGCCGAATGCGCTGACAAGGAATGGAAGAATCAGGCCGAGATATGTATTCTGGATATGCAAGCCTGTGGCGACCATGTACAGCGGAATCATGATCGCCTCGAACGGGATCATCATCGTCGCCATGATCATCATGAAGACGAAGTTCCTGCCTCTGAAACGGAATTTGGCAAGACCGTAGCCGGTCAGCGAGGCCAACAACACCGTGGTGAACGCCACCGTCAGCGCCACGATCAGCGAGTTGAGAATATTCCGTGGGAATGTGAATGATCCGTCGTTGCCTTTGATCGCCTTCACGTAGTTCTCCACATGGAAGTCCCGGGGAATCCAGCGGTATGGCATCTTGATGATGTCGGAAGCGGGCATCATGCTCGCGGTGACCATGAACACGAGCGGCATCACGCAGAACACCAGCATGACGATCAGCAGGAACCAGATGAGGATCCGAGCCCAAGGAACCCGCTTCAAGGCGAAGAGGAGACCGGAAGACCGGTTCGATGCGATTGTCTTGTCCGTCATATCTCCCTCCTCAATAGTCGACATCGTCGCTCTTGGATATCTTGAACTGGGCGAACGTCAGGACCAGCATGATGACGAACAGGACGATGCTCATCGCGCTGGCGCGTCCGATGCGCTGGTTGCGGATACCGGTCTCATAGATATTCAGCGTAATGACATTGATCGGATCCTGGGCAGCCCCGCCGGACTGGGTGAACAGGTACTGCGTACTGAACGTCTTCAAGCACTGGAGCATCGCCATCACCGACACCAGCAGGATAGTCGGCTTGAGCAACGGAACGGTGATCCTCCAGAACGACTGCCATTTCGAAGAACCGTCGATCGTCGCCGCTTCGTAGATCGTCGGAGGAATCGTCGCAAGGCCGGTGATGAATAGAATGACGAAATATCCGATATACTTCCAGAAATAGACAAGCATGGTGGAGAACTGGAGCATCGTGCCGTTCGCCAGCCACTTGCGATCGACGCCCGGCGTCCTGCACAGCCAGTTCAGGACCTGGTTGCCCAGCCCGGGAGGAGCAAGGATCAACAGCCAGATCGCGGCGGCCACGACGGAAGAAAGCACCGCGGGGGTGTAGTAGGCGATCTGGAAGAAGCCCCTGCTTCTCCTGCCGCAAATATTGTATATGAACGTAGCGAACATCAGGCTGAAGACAAGCAACGGGATGAACGTCCCGAGAGTGAACACCAGCGTGGCCCGCATGGAGTTCCAGAATGAGGCCGATTTGAAGATGTAGATATAATTTCCCAGTCCCAGGAATTTCGGTGCTGCCAGCGATAGTATCCGCTTGTCGAACAAACTGGTGAACATCGCGTTGATGATGGGATAGAAGCTGAATAAGCAAAAGAACAAGACTGACGGGACTACGAAGGCCACGCCCCAGCGGGCTTGTTTTTTTTCTATTCCTCGATATGTCGTTTTTTTCATGATGGCTGATGCCTCTCGGTCGTCGGACATGCGCCGTCAGGCGCAAGGTCGGGGATTCATAGACAGACACCGGCTTCGAATCTTGTCGGAAAACGAAGCCGATGTCGTGAAATATCGATCAATTCTCGTCGATCAGTTCCTGAGCGGACGCTTTCAAGGTCGCCAGAGCCTTTTCGGGAGAAACGCCGGAAAGCATCACCGACTCCACGGCGGACTTCAACAACTTCTGCATCTCCGCGCTGTTCTCGGAGTAATACATGATGTGAGCCTTTTCCATGTCGGCTGAGAATACGTCGGTATACGGCTTGGCCTTGTATTCGGGAGACTCGAAGAGCTTCTTGGTGGGCTGAGGCAACGCCGCCTTGTCCAGATACTCATCGCCATGGCTCAGCAAGTATCCGATCAGTTTCCATGCGGCTTCCTGCTCCGCCTTGGAGGCCTGGGCGTTGACCATGTAGAAATGTCCGTAGTAGCAGTTCGCGACTTCCTTCACAGCATCCTTGAACTGCGGGAACGGAATGACCATCAGATCCCCGCTGGCATAGAACTCGGGATTCTCTTCGGAGATACGGGCGGTCTGATAGTAGCCGGTAAGCGCCATCGCGATATCGCCGTTGTTCTTGTTGAACAGCTTGCGGGCAGCAGTATACGTGGAGGAGCCGAGGTTCTTGCCGTTGGGTCCCCACTGCTGCATGAATGTCAACACCTTGAGCCAGGCGTCGTCGCCGACGATCGCGGTCTTTCCATCATCTGAGATCAGCTTTCCGCCGAGCTGCTCGACCATCGGAACGAGCCATTCCAGATAGTATCCGTAGCGGAAATCGAACCCGCGGCGAGTAATGATATCTCCGTCGCGCTGGATGATCTTCTCGCTGACCGCGACCATGTCCTCCCACGTCTTGGGATAATCCTTGTTGGGGTCGAGACCGGCGTCGCGGAAGATTCCCTTGTTCAGAAGGATCGCCCAGTTTGTCAGCTCGAGCGGCAATCCATAGATCTTTCCGTCCACGGTGACCGAATCGAGCGTTCCGTCGACATATGCACTCTTGATCGCCTGATAGTCGGCGTATCCGGCGGCTTTTGCATCGACAGGAGCCACGCGACCGTTGACGATGTAGGCGTATTCGTCGCTGATCGGCAGATTGAAGATCGTCGGTCCCTGATTCGCAGCGAATGCGGTCTGGACGATGTCGGCCATCTTTCCGGATGCCTGCGTGGTATATTCCACCTTCACGTTCGGGTTGGCGGCTTCGAACTCGGCGATATACTGGAGTTCCAGAGGATTGCGGTTGACGTCCTCATGCGTCCAGAATTTGATCGTAATAGGACCGGATGCTTCCTTCGACCCCTGGGCGAACAGCGCCATGGGGGCGATCAAAGCGACAATCGTAAGGATGATAATGGCTTTTTTCATAAAAACCCTCCGTTTGTATGATACTTCATTTTCCATTATGACAATGAAGCACGCAAGTGAAGGTTTTTGTCATTCATCGCCCGTTTTTGTGAAAGAAAGCCGCGCTCTCGGCGGAGAAACTCCTTCTGCGGGGTGACCTGGAATCCCAGGAGGAAGAAAAAAACAAAAATATGAAGAAGCAGCCGGTGCCGTGCCGGCGATGAATCGTGCCGCAAAAATCAGGAATTGGAGGGTTATTCCCTGCCGGACATGAAGGCGGAAAGCTTTTCCATCGTCTCGGCGCTGATGTCATGTTCGATCAGACATGCGTCGCGTTCTGCGATATGGGGTTCTACGCCAAGGACATCGGCAAGGAAAGTAGTGAGCGTCTTATGGCGGGTATAGACCTGGGAGGCCTTCACTCTACCCTTCTCTGTCAACGAAATATCCCCGTAGGTTTCCTGATGGACGTAGCCATCTGCCTGGAGAACTTTCATGGCGCGGCTGACGCTCGGCTTGGTCACGCCAAGGCGGTTCGCAACATCGGTGATGCGGACCTTCGCCCCCTGCTCCTCGATAGCGAGCACAGCTTCCAGATAGTCTTCACCTGATTTCTGCATGATACCGCTACTCCTTGTGACAGAAATATAACCAGAAACCACTTGCCCGGCTAGTACATGTCGTATCGTACCATTGTCCGAAGCGTTTTGCAATGCCGATATTTTCCTCCATGCCCGTCGCATGTGGCGTACTCTGCCGAACCGAGTCTGCGAGTATTGACACTTGAATGAGTTATGGATAGCTTGTTAGTCGAGACTAACGGACAGATACTGCGCTATGGACGACGCGAAGGATTGCGGAAAACGATGGAAACGGATACATGCCCCATGGACGGACAGGAACCCAAGACGGAGACGCTCGCCTCGTTGACCAGCGGGCAGACGGCGAGAATCCTGGGGATCGAGGCTCCGAGACCGCTGAAACGGAGACTGATGGACATGGGCCTGACCCATGGGATCGCAGTCACAGTGCTGAAAGTAGCACCGTTGGGGGATCCGATGGAAATCTCGCTTCGAGGCTACCATCTGTGCCTGAGACGAGACGAAGCCGCGAAAGTTTCGGTCGAGAGAACGGAGGGAATCACATGCCAACCATCGCGCTGATCGGCAATCCGAACTCCGGAAAAACGACATTGTTCAACCAGCTTACCGGCACGACGGCCCATGTCGGAAACTGGCCCGGCGTAACGGTGGAGAAGAAGGAAGGAACCTGTAACGTTGGAGGCGAGGAATGGACGGTCATCGATCTCCCCGGCATCTACTCGCTCTCCCCGTACTCTCCGGAAGAAAAGCTATCTCGCCGATATATCCTTGACGCCCGGCCGGATCTGATTGTCGATGTGATCGACGCGACGAATTTGGAACGCAGCTTGTATCTGACCACCCAGTTGTCGGAATTGGGCGTTCCGCTGCTCCTTGCGCTGAACATGCAGGATCTGCTCAAGCGGGACGGTGTCGAAATCGACACGGAGCAGCTGTCGAGGATGACCGGATGCCCCGCCGCCGAAATTTCGGCAAGCAAGGGAACGGGTCTCGAAAAACTCATCGGCCTGGCGAAGACCTCTGTCGAGGGCCACGTGGTCCCCGCATGTCCCCTGTTTTCCAATGAGGTGGAACAATGGCTCACTAAGATCATCGCCGACGATTACCTTCATGTCATCCCCGCAGGCAGACCTCCCCGATGGGCGGCTATCAAGCTACTCGAGGACGATGAACTCTTCGCCGAGTCCATGCCGGCTCCTCCACCGGCTTTCAGCGCAATGATGGCCCAAGCGCGCGCGAGTCTTCGAAAAACATATGGGGATGATGCGGAAAGCGTCATTATCGACCAACGGTATCAAGTGGCGGAACGGATCAGCGACGCATGCGTACACGCCATCAAACAAGGGCGAAAGGAGTTCAACCTCGATACGATCCTCACCAACAGGTTCGCGGCGATCCCCTTGTTCATCCTGATCATGGCAGGAGTCTTCTATATTTCGATCCAGCTGGTGGGCGGGCTGACCACCGAACCGCTGGAATATTTCTTCGGGGAATGGATTCCTATCCATCTCGGCGGACTGCTGGACAGATGGGGCGTCATCCCGTTCCTGTCCGGTTTGCTCATCGATGGGATCATAGCCGGAGTCGGCTCCGTGCTGACGTTCGTGCCGCAACTGTTCGTACTGTTCCTGCTACTCAGCCTTCTCGAAGACTGCGGTTACATGGCCCGCATCGCGTTCATCATGGACAGGATCATGCGGTCCCTCGGCCTATCGGGCAAATCGATCATTCCGCTGGTGATCGGAACAGGGTGTTCCGTACCGGCGATCATGAGTTCGAGGACGATCGAGCACCAGAAGCAGCGGGAACTGACGGTGCTGGTCACATCGTTCATTCCCTGCGGAGCGAAGATGCCGATCTTCGCGCTGATGATCGGGGCGTTCTTCCCCGATCGGTGGTATGTCGCGCCGATGATGTATTTCATCGGTATTCTGGCGGTCGTCGTGACCGGACTGCTGAGTCGCAGGCTAGACAAGCACAAGGAGCAGAACGCGTTCATCATGGAACTTCCCCGCTATCAGGTGCCGACGCTGAAAAATACATGGTTGCAGACGTGGGAGCGGACCAGAGGCTTCCTGATCAAGGCGGGGACGATCATCCTGCTTTCCTCGGCGATCATCTGGCAGATGCAGTCGTATAGTTTCACGTTCCGAGCCGTCGATCCTACAAATAGCATGCTTGCCACGCTGGGCAAGATCATCGCTCCGCTGTTCAAACCGCTCGGCTTCGGGACGTGGCAAGCCTCCGTTGCGTTGCTGACCGGCATCGCAGCAAAGGAGTCGATTGTCTCGACTCTGTCGGTCACGCTTGCGGGGGCTCCGCTGTCTTCCATCTTTACGCCGCATGCGGCGCTGGCGTACATGGTGTTCATCCTGCTCGCCTCCCCGTGCATCGCAGCGATCAGCGCCATGAGCAAGGAACTGGGGGGTGGCAAGAAACTTGTCAAGGCGCTCGCTTGGCAGACAGGCTACGCATACATAGCGGCGTTGCTGTTCAATCTGCTGGGCATGCTCGTTCTGTAATATGCGTATGGGTGCAGGAGGAAAAACATGAGTCCTATCGTAGCGAACATCATCGTGGCAGTAGTGATCGTAGCCTTGCTCGCCGTAGCAATATGCATCGTTCATCGCCAGAAAAAACGTGATAGGGCGGACAACGCCCCGTCATGTAATGAAAAATACCGTTTCAACGGATGCGCAGGCTGCCCATACGCAGGGCATTGCGATAAGAAACGCTGACGATTCATCCCGCAGGCCCTACCAAATTCCCAAAAACGAGCAATCATCCATCGATGTCCAAGCAATCATGCACCAATACGTATAACGCTCCATCGGACCTGCCGCAGGTTTTTTCGCCAGGCACAAAAAAACCGGCGAAAGGCGGAGCTCTCACCGGCGGATATTACGCTATATCCATGACTTGCTGATTGCTATTTGTCGGCTTTCTTTTTCTTCTTGCCGAGCAGCAGCAACACAAAGTAGATGATCAGGATCACCGCGAAAATCGCGGCCATGCCCTGCCACATCAACGTCAACGAATGGGTGACGACACTAGCGTTCATAGAAGACCTCCATTAAAGAAGCCCGGGCACGAGACCCAGGATGACGCCGCCTGCGATGACCGAACCGATCTGGCCGGCCACATTGGCTCCGATCGCATGCATCAGCAGGTGATTCTGCGGGTCGGCTTCCTGTCCCATCCGCTGGATGACACGAGCCGACATCGGGAATGCGGAGATACCGGCTCCGCCGACCATCGGGTTGACCTTGTTCTTGGAGAACAGGTTCAGCAACTTTGCGAACAGTACGCCGGCGATCGTATCGAATACGAATGCAAGCAGTCCGAGCGCCATGATCATGATCGTCTGCACGGTGACGAACACATCGGCCTTCATCGTAGCAGCGATGGTGATTCCGAGCAGCAAGGTGATCAGGTTGGCCAGCACGTTCTGCGCGGTCTCCGACAGGGAGCCGAGCACGCCGCATTCGCGGATCAGGTTGCCGAACATCAACAGCCCGACGAGGGACACGGAAGCAGGAGCCACATAGCCGGCGACCAGCGTGACGATGATCGGAAAAAGGATCCGTGCCGTCTTGCCCACAGAACGGGGGTTGTATGGCATCTTGATCGCCCGTTCTTTCTTCGTTGTGACGAGCTTGATGGCGAATGGCTGGATAATCGGTACCAGCGCCATATATGAATAGGCGGCGACGGCGATTGGACCGACATATTTGCTTCCCAGCACCTGGGACACAAGGATCGAGGTGGGGCCGTCGGCGGCGCCGATGATGCCGATGGAGGCGGCATCGGTCAGATTGAAACCAAGTAGCGCGGCGCAGGTGATCGTTGCGAAAATCCCCCATTGGGCGGCGGCTCCGAAGAGAATCAGCTTCGGATTGGAAAGCAGCGGACCGAAATCGATCATCGCTCCGATACCGATGAACAGCAACAGCGGCATCGCCTCGGCGGCATGGATACCGACGGTAAACAGCCAATCGAGGATACCGGTCACTTCGCCGATCCCAGCCATCGTCTGCGTGATGGCGCCTGAGAACGGAATGTTCACCAAAATAGCCCCAAAGCCCATCGGCAGAAGCAGTGCTGGTTCAAGTTTTTTGTTGATAGCCAGATAGATGAGAATGGCACCTACCGCAAACATGACAAGCTGTTGCCATGTGGTGTTCATGACGCCGTCTAGCAGGAAGCTCATGATTGGACCTCCGAAAATCGAATTGGGGAAGAAGTTGACTCCAGCCTCGTTTTCTTTGGCATGGGAGCTCCCCCGACCCGGCAAGTATATCCATCCGCCGAAAGCTCGTCAAACCTTCAGCGATGCTTTCCTGGCCAAATCAGGGGTGCTTTCGATCACCATAGCGTTTTCTTTCCCCCCTGAACGCATATCGAATGCATATTTATGCACAATGGCTAGCGCATTTCAGAAAAAAAAGGTAGTATCGCAAATACATCACCCACCAATACGGAAAACAAGCAGAAAGGAGCTGTTGCGTATGAAAAAGATTCTAGCCTTGGCATTCGTAGCCCTGACGGTCGGGTCCGTCCTGTTCGCCGCCGGTGTCGCCGAACAGAGCGACGATTCCCTTCAGAAGGTTCTGGACAAGAAAGAGTTCATCCTCGGTCTGGACGACTCGTTCCCCCCCATGGGTTTCCGCGATGAAAACAATGAAATCGTCGGGTTCGACATCGATGTCGCAAAGGAAGTCTGCGCCCGACTTGGCGTACAGCTTGTCTGCCAGCCGATCGACTGGAATGCGAAGGAGCAGGAGCTGAACACCGGTAACATAGACTGCATCTGGAACGGCTTCACCATCACAGAGGAGCGCAAGCAGAAGATCGCGTTCACCGAACCGTACGTCGACAACGCACAGGTGGTCGTCGTCAAGGCAAGCTCGCCGGTACGGACGCTCGCCGATCTCTCCGGCAAGAAAATCGGCCTGCAGGCGGGATCCTCAGCGGCTCAAGCCGTCGATGACACCCCCGACTTCAAGAAATCGCTCAAGGAGATCGTCGAATTCAAGGACAACCTCACCGCGTTGATGGATCTGGAGATCGGCGGCGTCGACGGCGTGGTCCTCGATCTGTTGGTCGCAAACGACAACATCAACCGCAGCGGCAAGGACTTCAGAATCCTCGACGAGTCCCTGTCCAAGGAGGAGTACGGTGTCGGATTCCGCAAGAACGACCTGAAGCTCCGCGACGCCGTCCAGGAACAGCTCGTAGCCATGGCTCAGGACGGAACGCTCGCCGATATCGCGGTCAAATGGTTCGGCGCCGATATCACCGTTGTGAAAAAATGAGGATGTCTGTATGATGACGGGGAGCCGAATGGCTCCCTGTCTTCGTTTCCGGCCGAAAACCGGTTCATTCTACGACGAACCATGGAGGATCGATGTCCCAATTATTGCTGCAACTGCTCGAGGGAACCCTTACCAGTCTCAAGATATTCTTCCTGACGTTGCTGTTCTCCCTTCCCTTGGGGATAGTAGTTGCGCAAGGAAGGATGTGCCGCAACAAGCTGGTATCGGGAATCGTGAACGTATACATCATGATCATGCGCGGAACCCCGCTGATCCTCCAGCTGATATTCGTCTATTTCGCCCCGTACTATGTCTTCGGCGCGTCGTTCAACCGCTTCACCGCGGTGATCGTCGCCTACGTAATCAACTATGCGGCATACTTCGCCGAAATATACAGGGGCGGCATCCAGTCGATTCCCAAGGGCCAGTATGAAGCGAGCCATGTGCTTGGGTTCACGAAACTGCATACGTTCACCCATATCGTCGCTCCGCAGGTGGTCAAGCGGATCATTCCGGCGATGGGCAATGAGGTGATCACCCTTGTCAAGGATACCGCGCTTGCCCAGACGATAGGTGTGGCGGAGTTGTTCCGCGTGGCACAGAACGCTTCGGCGAGGGAATTCTCCACCATGCCGATCTTCGTCGCGGGGTTGTTCTACTTCATCATGAACATGGTGGTCTCGAAGACATTCGACAAGATCGAGACGAAACTCGCCTACTACAACTAGGAGACGCGCGATGCATGTGATTTCCGTCAAGGATATTCGGAAAGGTTTCGGAGACCTGCAGGTGCTCAAAGGCATTTCATTCGATGTGGACAAAGGCGAGGTCCTGTCGATCATCGGCCCGTCAGGCTCGGGAAAAAGCACGTTGCTCCGATGCATCACACAGCTGGAGCGGATCGATGGCGGAGCGGTGGAGATTTGCGGCGACACGCTCGCCACGACGGATGACGACGGAACGGTCGTCTACTCGGACAAAGCGACGCTACGCAAGATTCGGCTCCAAGTCGGCCTGGTGTTCCAGAACTTCAACCTCTTCCCCCATTTCTCCGTCATGCGCAACATCATGGAAGCCCAGGTCCACGTATTGGGAAGTCCAAAAGAGGACGCACGTCGCGTGGCCGTCGAGTTGCTCAGGAAGATGGGACTGGAGGACAAGGCCGACGCCTACCCATGCCAGTTGTCCGGCGGTCAGCAGCAGCGGGTCTCCATCGCTCGAGCGCTGGCCCTCAAGCCGGAAGTGCTCTGTTTCGACGAACCGACGAGCGCGCTCGATCCGGAATTGACGGGGGAGATTCTCAAGGTCATCAAGGAGCTGGCTGCCGAAAAAATGACGATGGTCGTCGTCACCCATGAAATGGCGTTCGCACGCGACATCAGCGATCGTGTCATCTTCATGGACGACGGCATCATAGCAGAATCGGGCACGCCGGACGAGGTGTTCGGACATCCGAAAAACGAACGGACGAAGAAATTCCTCGCCCGCTTCGAATAACTCGACTCTACAGGAGCAACACCTGCCCCGCAAGTTCGTCAGTGAAGCTTCCTTTCCGGTACGCAGGGATGCCGTTGACCAGCACCAGCTCGATGCCGGTATTCAGCGCGGTGGGCTCCGATACCGTTGCGTTGTCTTGGATCGTGCGAGGGTCGAAGACGACGATGTCCGCCCTATTTTCTGTTTTGAGAAGCCCACGATCGTTTAGTCCAAGGCGCTTGGCAGGTTCGTAAGTCATCCTCCGTATCGTCTGTTCGAGGGGAAGCACCGCTTCCTGACGCCAATATCTGCCGAGCAGATGCACAGCACCCGCCCAGGATCTGGGATGGCACCGTCCACCCGAATACAAGGCATCGGTACCGAAGCACCCGAGCGGGTGCCGCATGATCATCCGCAACGATTCCTCGGTCTGCGTGATATCCACCATTACAGCGGCTCCCCGCTCCTGGGCGAGCAAGTCGAAGAACGCATCGAACGGATCCTGAGAACGAGCTTCGGCAATCCGCGTAAAGGACATGCCCTCGTACTGCGGCGCACTATCGAGCGATACAACGGAGATGTCATCCCATCCGCACAGTTCGTAGATACTATCCCACCCGTCAGGATGCTCCATGGCGCTACGCATCGCCGCCCGATCTTCGGGGGCGCGGAGCCGTTCCTGCAACACATCGCGGGTCAGCCTGAGATATTCGGGAGGGAGCAGACTGAACAGTGACGTCGATCCATATTCATATGGATACTGATCGAACAGCACATCGACACCTGCGTCCCGATATTCCTCGATCATCCTGAGCATCCGTGGGACCTTGCCCTGGTTCTTGCGGCCGATCGCCTTCAAATGGGAGACTTCGAGCCGGACATGCGTCTCCTTCGCCAGGTCAAGGACCTCCTGCAGCGATGAGAGAACATCGTTTCCTTCGCATCGATGGTGGACAGCGAAGAACTTCCCCTTGCCGGCCACAGCCGAAAGCAACGCGACAAGTTCGTCATGGTCGGCGAACAGAGCCGGAGCGTAATAGAGTCCTGAGGAGAATCCAACGCATCCTTCGTCCAGCGACTGCTCGAGCAACCGGACCATCCGGTCGATCTCTGGCGGAGTAGCTGCTCGGTTCGGGTTCCCCTCCATCGCGGCGCATCGCAACGGGGAATGCGGTTGCAGAAACGCGATGTTGGTTCCCGAGCCCCGCCTTGCAAGGACCCCTGCGAAATCGTCGAACGAACGCCAGCTCCATGGCCCGTCGTAGTCTCCCAGCACATCGCGGGACAATATCCTAGCGGTCTGGATGGCGGCCTCCCCGCTTCCAAGCGGGTACACCCCTACTCCGCAATTGCCGGCGACCTCCGTCGTGACCCCTTGGGCAAGTTTGCCGTGCATATATCCTGTGCGAAGCGCCTCAAGTTCGGAATGCCCATGGATGTCAACGAAACCGGGACATGCGACGAGGCCGGTGCAGTCAAGAACGAATCCGGCTTTTGTCGCATTGAATTTTCCGATATCGAGTATACGCCCGTCCTTGACTCCGACATCGGCGATGTACGGTGTTTCTCCGGAGCCATCGACGATCGTCGCATTCCTCAACAGAACATCGCAAACGATTGATTTCATGGAACGACCTCCGTGCGGACAATATACTCCTTTTTCGTCAGGACTGGCAGAGCCGAATCAATGAATCCAGTTCGTGTCGGACGGATTCCTCTACCATCCGTGCAGTACCCTGGTAATTTCCGCGCCGCTGCGTCAGGGCAAGAGTCGCACGAAATTCAGCTAAACGACCGTCATCAAGCACCGCAGGAGGATACCCTCCCGCCATCAATTCGCCGGATAGCGCAAACCACGCTGTGGCAACCGAATAATTCGGAAACGGACGGATCCGTAGCAATTCTCCAAACATAAATACTGCTCGCACCAAAGGATGCAGCATGCTCCACTCCCTGTCGTACTGAACGAACAACGTCTCCATCTGCTGGAAAACGGGAAAGGTTCTCTGGTCGCCGCCCCAGGCTCCGCCGGCAGGAATCTCGGCATCGCGATATCGCCCGGCCTGCTCATCGTCCAGCGCATGAAGCAACGAACGATTCAAATCTTTAAGCGCTTGTTCCGACCAGAACGAACGCCCCGCACGGACATCCTCAACAGATGGCGTGTCATGGCAGGCCGACGAACCTTTGCAAGCCTCGCCGAACCGGGTATCGCGAAACATCTTCCGAAATGCGCTCCGACAATTGAGCGCCAGCAGATGAGACGATAGCGGAAGGTCGACGGACAGAGCCCCTCCGTAGATCGTTTTCAATTGCGCGGCGGAGATCGGAACCTGCTCGTCCTCAAGCGTGCAAAGGCACAAGGATTCGCAAAGACGATCGACACCGACAGCCAGGACCTCGGCAGGAACGCCGGAGGCGGCGGACTCGAACCGTTCTCTATAATCATCGAGAAGGCTGAAATTCTGGGAGCCGATGCGCATCTCGAAATTCTTCAAATGCCGGAGCGTCCGTCCATCGCCCGGTTTCGGAGTATCGACGGGAATGTTCCACGACCAGCCGGCTCGCTGTACTCCTTCCACACGCCCCTCGGAGCAGAGAATTCTGATCCTGCGCTCGGATATTCCCCACCGGGACGAAGCTTCTTTGACGTTCATATACTGCATTGGCTGGCCTCCTGATAGACGATATATTATATTTGTTTAATATTATATTCCGAATTAGGAATATAATCAAGATATTTATGCATCTACTAACCTGTTTGCATTACCATCTATATCGACATACTATCATATCCGCCATGGAATGGAATAGAAACGCCATTTGACCTTCTCGGCCCTTTTCGCGATACTTGTCCGGGAAGCGCTCCTGATATCGCTGCCGCTTCCGCATTGGAACGTTTTGCTTATGTGGAGGTGGATGTGGATACATACGATGTCGTGATCGTGGGCTCCGGACCGGCGGGCATGGGAGCCGCTTTTTCCTTGATCAGGAAAAATCCTCAGGCACATATCCTGATGATCGATCAAGAGAAATTCTCAACCGGCGGAATGCGCAACGATTGCAAGATGAACTTCACCTACCCGATCGGCTTCCCTGAAGAATACTGGTCAAAGGAACAGGCCGAGGAGTATCTGGAGGAAGTCACCGAATTTCTCAAACCGGATATCATGCCAAAATGCAACATAGAGATCTACCAAAGGCGTGCTCAGCGGCTTGGCTGCAGCCTGCTGGAAATCCGCCAGACACATCTTGGCACCGACGGCGGGCTACGGCTGATCAAGCAGTTGCTTGCGAAGCTTCAGGATCATGGCGTGGACCTTTCGCTTGGCGAAGCGATGCTCTCGGTCGACGAACAGGAGAAGACGATCAGAACTGACAAGCGTGAAATAGGATTTCGGACCCTGCTCGTAGCACCAGGCCGCAAAGGGTTCCATTTTCTCCAGCAGTTGATGCATACGCTCGGAGTACCGTTCGTCGACAACATCGTCGATATCGGAATCCGCGTAGAAACCCGGATCGAGCATTATCCGATCGTCAGGGACTACTACGATCCCAAATTCTACTTTCCAGAAAAAGTCCGCACCTTCTGCACCAACAGCGGAAACGCTCATGTCGTGAAGGAACGCTATGCCACCGAAAGGGGGGATATCTGGTATTCGGTCAACGGGCATGCCTATTCTGCGGACACGAGCAGGGACACCGGCTTGGTTAATTTCGCAATTCTCAAGACGGTACGCTTCACCGCTCCGCTGGCAAGCGGTCAGGCATTCGCAGAAAACCTCGGAATGCAGGCGGCGCTGATGGGCGGAGGCAAGCCGCTGATGCAGCGAGTAGGTGATTTCCGTCTCGGATCGAGATCGAAGGAAGGGAGTTTCAATTCGGATCTGTACGATTTCGAACCAAGCCTCAGGGACTGCTGCCCTGGTGACATTTCCCTGGCGATGCCGGCGAAGATACTCCGGGCAATATGGAAAGCGATGAAGAATCTCGATACGATTGTCCCGGGAGTCCTGCACCCTTCGACGATCATGTACTATCCCGAGATCAAGCTCTATGCGAACAAACCGCAGTATCAGGACGATTACTTCCAGGTCGCACCAGATATTTTCTTCGCAGGGGACGGCGCAGGCACCAGTAGGGGCATCACTGCGGCGTGGGCAAGTGGCATCAGAGCCGCAAGAGGCATCGCGCGGCGCCTGGACTCATGAGAGAAACCATGCACCGACGAAGCGATGTCAGACTCCGAGCAACAGCAACGTAATCGGAAATGTCAGCAGGAAGAGAATGTTGCTGGCTGCGGTAGTTCTGGCGGCGAACGTGGCGTCGCATCCCATATCCGTAGCGAGGATGACGGCCTGAGCCATGACCGGCATCGACATCTGGACGACCAGCACATCGGAAGAAAGGCCGTCTACCGCGATGCCGAGACGGCGTCCGACGACGATGAATAGATACATCAGCACCGGAGACAGGACGAATCGGCAGAAGAATACCGCCCAGGACGCTTTGCCGGGGATCATGTCGCGAGGCGAGATAGTCGCAAGGAACATGCCGATATAAAGCATCGATAGCGGTGTCGTCATGCCGCCGACATAGGAAAGAGCGTTGTTGGCCGGAACGGGTAGCTGCCAACCGAAAGCAGCGAAAGCGACGCCGACGACGAGGGCGATCAACGGAGGCGTCGTGGCAAGAATTTTAATTCGCTTCCTGATAGAGTATTTCGCGACGGGTTCAGTTCCGTCCTGTACCGCGATGCATCGGGCATCATGCGACAGTCCGGACACCCCGATCGTCCAGCAGATGATCGTCGATGCAAGAAACGCCAAGGTCACGGCACCGACCGATGCGTCTCCGAAAACGATCAGACTGACAGGGAAACCGATGAACAAGGTATTGGAGACCACCGCCATCAACGTAAACACACCCCGCTGTCTGCAAGGAATCCGGCAAAGTGCCGCGAATCCCCATGACAGCCCATAGAGCGCGAGAAGCATCAACAACGGGAGCGGAAGAATCGGCAAGGTATGGAGAAGTTCTTCCCGCGTGAACAGATTCGTCAGATTCCACACCATCATGCAAGGGACGGAGAACTTGACGACGAACTTGGCGATGAACTCCATCACTTGGTCGGTAACCCATCCGAGCTTGTAGAGCAATGCTCCCGCGCCGAACAGGAGGAGCATCGTGGCAATCGCTTCCGCGGCCTTGATCATGGTCGGAACCCGAACAGATCGTTCAACCAGACAAGGCACAGCCCGAACCAGCTGGCGCAACGCTCGTCGACCGTTCCAACTTCTTCGTTGCACATGGACAGACCGTGCTTCCCATGCGAATACAAATGGTATTCCGCTGATATCCCTTTGGCACGGAGCGCAAGAACCAGCATCAACGAATTCTCGACAGGGACGGACGCATCGTCCATCGTATGCCATATGAAGGCGGGAGGCGTCGTTTCATCGACCTGCTTCTCGATGGAAAGCAACTCCTGCAACGAAGCATCGTCCCCGCATACGTTCCTGACCGATCCCTGATGGGAGAAATGCCCCGTGGTGATGACCGGATAGCAGAGGATCATCGCATCGGGTCTGAGCACCGTCGGCGGTTCGGGCGTTCCGACCAAGGCACGGACCCGAGGATTGTTCCAAAGCGTGGAGAGACTCGCCGCCAGATGTCCGCCGGCGGAAAATCCAAGGATGGCGATCCGATTCGGGTCGATCGCCCATCGGCCGCTATTTTCGCGAAGCTCCATCATGGCGAGGGCGGCTTGACGCAACGGCCGGAGCCGGGCGGCCTGCTCCTTGACGGAATAGACGAGAATACCGACTTGGTAGCCCTCGGCAAGGAACGCCAGCGCAGGAGGGTCCTGTTCCCGCTCGGAACAGAACGCATACCCACCGCCAGGACAGATGAGGACGCACGGCCGAACCGCATGGTTCGTCCGCATCTCGGTTCCGGCATCATGCAGATACAGCATAAGGCGGGCCTCTCCGCCGTCCAGAAGTATTTCTTGTCGCGTCATCGTAGCATTCGCTCCTTGCGATATCGATGCCATAGACAATACATCTATCGGCCGGAAAAAAACAGACCTCCGTTCAGGAGGTCCGCTCGTTTGCAAGCGACAGGAGACCGGATACCGGCTATTCCGTAGCTGCGCTGCCAAGGATCTGGCTGAAGAATACACTCATGAAATCATCCTTGAAATCATCGGACGAGAACATGGCCTGGACCAGATCCTGCTGGCTCTGGTTGCTAGCCGCATAATCATAGAACATCGTGATATAGTCGGACATGCTCGTCGAGGCCTCATCCCCGGAAATCTTCGCGACTACGAAATTTGAGCCGCTGGCGAACGGTCCGACGACCGTTCCGACAGGTTCTGTGAAGAGCTGCCGCATGACGGTTCTGTCGGACGAAGCGGTTGCAAGCGCCTGATTCGTGTCGGTGCTGGCGAAACTGCTCATATAGGAACTGCCGCCGACATTCGCCGGCGTCGAGCCGACGGAAGAGACAATCGCATCGAATTCATCCAGCGCAGCATCGAAATCGGATTTGGCAGCCTCGGCGAACGCGGAGGCTCGCTCATTGGCGTATTGGGAGACAGTCTCGCTTTGGTTGCTCGCCAGATACTGCTTCACGGCTCCAAGCGTCGCCGCGTCGTTGAAATCAGGAACGGCGGGAGACGAATCCGCACGATACATCGAATAATATCCATACGGACTCGCGAACGGTCCTACGACCGTTCCGGGAACCGAAGCGAACAGCTGGTTGACGCCTGCCTCATCGGCGAAATTCGTAGCAAGCGCATAGTAAGCGAGCTTCTGTTTTTGGAAAGCGGCTCCGACATCATATTGGGAGGAAGCTTCTTCGAACGAAAGCTTGCCCGCCGCGATATCCGCGGCAACCTGCTTCGCCACCTCTTCATCGGAAAGTGTGAACATCGAAACTTCCATTTCAACGAACTGCTGAGGATCGTTCATGGCATATTCCCGGGCAAGATCGTCTGGATACGAACTGGCGCCGAAGACCACGTAGTCGAACGTCCTGGTCGCGGCGGCCATATCGCCGACATAGGAGGCCTCGGCGCTCGAAGAAACAACCGAGGAAATATCGTTCATCACCATGGTCGCAGGAAGCGCTTCCGTGTATTGCTTCTGGATATTCGCCTTTGAGTCTGCGGACAGCGAATTGTACGTGGAGACATCGAACTTGCCGTCCTTGTCGTAAACGCCGCTGTCGATGATGGCCTGATTCACGGCTTCCAGGGAAGCGATGATTCCCGCCCGCTTGGCCATCTGCGTGAGCGCGGTATGCACCACGGTATTCTGATATGCGCTCCACCAGATCTGATATGCGGCCTGCGTGGCGTTCAGACCGGAGTTGGAATACTGCGATGCGGCGTTCTGGTACTGGTTGTAGAA
The DNA here is from genome assembly GCA_001604275.1 of Spirochaetales bacterium Spiro_02. Classification (GTDB taxonomy): domain Bacteria; phylum Spirochaetota; class Spirochaetia; order Sphaerochaetales; family Sphaerochaetaceae; genus Spiro-02. The sequence continues at coordinate 1,818 of LVBD01000071.1, read as the reverse complement.
GTAGTTGCCGTAGGCGAACGAGATATCATCCTTCCCATACTTGCCGAATACAAGTTCGTTGTTCGTATTGCCAGTGAACATTACGCCGGTAGGAAGAACGAACGTTATCGCGATGAGAATGAGCACGATCATTCCCAGCCACCAGCCCAGATTCAGTTTTCTTTTTGGTTTCGCGGCCTTTGTCGCTTCAAACTTCGTGACGTTCGTTTCTTTCTCCGTCTTTTTCTCCGGAGCTTTGTTCTCATTGGAAGGCATGGTAGACCTCTTTCACCTGGAATACTGCCGCATCGATGGTTCCCATCGCAGGACAGGCAGAACCCGACTCGGGTTCATATCTCAAGAAAAATACCATTAAGCAAGAGCCCTGTCAATGAACGATGGCGTCGCATGGGGAAATCGGGCGGTTTTGCAGCGAAAAGACCCAAGGGCAAATGTGGTACCGGCTCTTGTCCACATTCGGATCTTCATGCTAGGATTCGCAGGATATGAACTCCATTGGCGGTGTCGCATGAAGAAAACCACTCTTCTCGTTTCATTCTTCCTGTTCGCGGCGGTCTGTACGCTTCCTGCGGTCATGTTGAACGATATCGTCCTTGGCGTGACCATGCACCCCGATTTCGCTCTCAACATGTTCCCCGTGGCGATAGAAGCCGAATTCTCCATGCCCGGTTTGGAATTCAACCCGGGAAACAGCACCTCCCTGACGTTCACGATGAACGCAGGATACACGCCCAGATGGCTGACGCAGGATCCTCGGACAGGGGCTTTCCTGACATGGGATGACACGGACAGCACGTTATTGTCCGACAACAGCACCACTTTCAGCAGAGAGCAAGCGGAGTATTCGGCGCTGTTCAGCGCATGGAGCCTTGCGCTGAGCCAGGGACTCGCCTACTCCCCGATTACGAAAGGCGACCTGATCACCGCCACGGTGAGCTTCGACGGCCGATGGGAACAAGCGATGGAACGTCTGGAAGCTTCGCGCCATGCCGATTGGGCCTTAGGGGGCAATTTGACATTTTCCGATAATTCAGGAACCCGATCGATTTTCTCCGGACCTCTTCTTGGAACACCAGACCTGCAGGGCAACAGATACATGCTTTCGACCTCGCTGAACGCCGGAATCACGATCAATCTGCAGAACGAAACGAATACGACGCTGGATGGAATCGAAATCGAGGCATCGGGGCTGTGGGCCCCATGGTGGCTGTTCAACGACCTGCAATGGTTCGATGGAACATCCGACTACTGGATGCTCTCCGCCGCGCTCTCCGCCGGGCATACGCTGTACCAGAAGCGACGGAGCAATGGGTACAACACCGTTTCACTGGTACTTTCCGACGATCTTTCGTACCGTTGGCTCGATGGAAACAAAATTCCGAAATTCGCTGAGACCGGGGGCATCTGGGGAGTATCAGCGCAGAATCTCACGCATGCGCTGACGAACTCCCTGAAGCTTTCCGTCTTCGGCCCACAGTTCATCGCACAAGATTGCTATCCCTATGCGTATGCGTTCCTGGATATGGGATACGCTTCGGGATATCTCAACAATACCGGACATTCGCTGAAATACAGCAACTTCATGGGCAGCACCGGCGTCCATGTGCATCTGCGTCTGTTCGGAATCTTTCATGTGTTCTATGAAATCGGATATATATTCGGACCGGAGATCAATGCCGCAGCCGGCTCCACTTCGCCCGGAACGCTTGGTTTCTACATCAGTCTCGAGGACTAAGTTCGCAACTTTCCTTCGGAACGACGTCAACCGTCTGGGAAAAAGTCACCTGAGAAAGTAGTGGTTTTCAGGGGTTTTGCGAG
>LVBD01000070.1 GCA_001604275.1 Spirochaetales bacterium Spiro_02 | reverse complement strand
GCAACTATGAACAAGCTCGCAAGGACAATCCATGCCCTGTTGTCCAAGGATGAGATGTATTCTTGCTGAGCTTTGAAAAACTTTATGTTCGTTTTTCATTGTTTATAGTTGACTCCTTCCCCGATACGGACAGGATGGCCGGGCACTTCCACCTGCCGTGGAATCGGCATGTTTTTCCATAATTGAGAGTGGCAATTCCCTCATTGCACAGTATACTGGTATCAGATATCCTGTATACTGTAAAGGTGGAAATGCTTCGCACAATGGCTCCTTGGATGAAAGAAATCCAACGGGACGATGTTCGTCGGGAGCGCCGCGAGGATCGAAACGGAAGGAGAACGCAACCATGATCCAAGAACGGAACCAAGTCTTCGCACTGGATACCCGGAATACGACCTACCTGTTCAGAGTCGAGGAGACCGGCCATCTGGAACATCTCTACTATGGACGGAGACTGCGCGCCCCATTCACATCCGTCGAAGCTCTGGCCGACAAGCATACCCTTCCCATCGGAAACGGCACGGCCTATGACGCGCAGCATCCCACTTTGTTCCTCGACAATCTCTGCATGGAATATTCATCGCCCGGAAAAGGTGACTATCGGGAAAGTTCCGTCGTCATCGAATACGGCCCTGGCCTGCAGACCTGCGACTTCATCTACAAGGAGCACCGGACCATCCCCGGCAAACCGCGGACGTTCTCAGGACTCCCCGCATCGTACGGAACAAAGGAGACATGTGCGACGCTCGAAGTGGTTCTGAAAGAAAAATTGCTTCCTCTTCGTCTGCAGCTGATCTATACGGTGTTCGAGGACTGCGACGTGATCACCCGGAGAGCGACGATCTACAACGATGGACAGGAAGTGGTGACCGTCCGCAATCTTGCGAGCCTTCAGCTCGACATGCCGGAAAGCGACTGGAACTTCATCACGTTCGATGGAACATGGGCCCGTGAACGCTACCGGAACGAACGACCGCTGAGCCCTGGGATCATGGTCAACGACAGCAAGACCGGCGTCAGCGGAGCGGTCCACAACAGCTGCGTGTTTCTCAGGCGTCCCTCCACATCGGAATCCCGCGGGGACTGCATCGGCTGCAACTTGATCTACAGCGGCAATCATCGGGAACTCGTGGAGACGTCCCCCTATGGCAAAGTACGGTTGATGACCGGTATCAATCCATATCAGTTCAGCTGGAAGCTCAGCAACGGAGATCGGTTCCAGACTCCGGAGGCGGTGCTGACGTTCTCCCCGGAAGGGATCAACGGCGCAAGCCGGCACTTTCACAAATTCGTCAACGAGCACGTGGTCCGCGGCACATGGAAAAACCGCCTGCGACCGGTGCTTGTCAACAACTGGGAGGCGACCTATTTCAATTTCACGGAGTCACGTCTGTTCGATCTCGCCCGGGAAGCGGCCGACCTCGGCGCCGAACTGTTCGTCCTCGACGACGGATGGTTCGGTAGCCGGGACGATGATACGACGAGCCTCGGCGACTGGACGGTACATACGAAGAAACTTCCGTCGGGACTTGCGGAATTCTCCAAGCGGATACATCGGATGGGGTTGCTGTTCGGACTTTGGGTGGAACCCGAAATGATCAGCATCGAAAGCGACCTGTACCGTGCGCACCCCGACTGGATGATTGCGATTCCAAACAGAACGCCATCGCCCGGCAGGAACCAGTACATCCTCGACCTGACACGGGAAGATGTCCGCCACTATCTCGTCTCTGCGCTTTCCGACATCTGGCGCCTGGCGAAAGTGGACTATGTAAAATGGGACATGAACCGGACGTTCAGCGACTTGTTCAGCCACAACAGGGAAGTCCGCAACCACGGGGAATTCCTTCATCGATACGTGATGGGACTGTACGACGTACTGGAAAAGCTGACGAAGCTGTTCCCCGATGTCCTTTTCGAATCCTGTGCGTCCGGCGGCAATCGGTTCGACCTGGGAATGCTCTGCTTCATGCCCCAGACATGGACGAGCGACAATACGGATGTCCTGTGCAGGCTCTCGATCCAGGAAGGGACCAGTTGCGGTTATCCGCTCTCTTCCATGGGGGCTCATGTCTCGGCGTCTCCGAATCACCAGACCTTGCGGCGTAGCGACATTGAAAGTCGATTCAACGTCGCGGCGTTCGGCGTTCTCGGCTACGAGATGGACATCACCAAGCTGGACGACCAGCAGAAAGAAGCCATCAAGAATCAGATCGCATTCTACAAACTGCACCGGGCGATTCTTCAATACGGGGAATTTTTCCGGATTGTCCCTGCAAGCGGGGATACGAACGAGGCGGTATGGGTCGCCGCGACCCCGGACAGGAGCGAGATGCTCGTGCTGTGGGCGCAGAAGCTCAACCGGCCGAATCCCGGTTGCGATATCCTCCGCATCCCGGTAGCAAACCCGGCATACGACTACGAAGTGACTCCTCGCAGACAGAAAATAAGCATCAAGATGTTCGGTGACTTGATCAATCGGGTGAGTCCGGTCAGACTGAAGAACGACGGCGTATTGCAGCAGATTGTCAGCGAGACCTATTCTCTTGACAGCGAAGTGGAGCATCATACTGTCGGCGGCGACGTCCTTGCCTACGGCGGCATCAGGCTCAACCAGCAATTCGGCGGAACAGGATTCGACGCCCAGACCAGGGTTCTCGGAGACTTCGGCTCAAGGCTCTACCATATCCGCCGCATCACGTCCGACCGATAGCGACCGTCGTCCCCATACTGATGGGCTATTCCTCCAATAGCTCTCCGTCGGTGGAGATGACCACGACGCGCCAAGGGATGAACTTCCCGCTGGCCTGGAGGGCGGTCTTGACGGCTTGTTCGATGCCTCCGCAACAAGGAACCTCCATCCGGACGACGGTCACGCTCTTGATATCGTTGTTGCGCAAGATCGCCTCCAGTTTCTCAGAATAATCGCCTTCGTCGAGCTTGGGACATCCGATCAATGTGACCCGGTTGCGGATGAACGCATGGTGGAAGTCCCCGTAGGCGTATGCGGTGCAGTCCGCGGCGACCAACAGATGTGCGCCGTTGAAATACGGAGCGTTCACGTTGACGAGCTTGATCTGCACCGGCCATTGGGAGAGTTCGCTGGCCGGTACCTGAGCATGGACCGATCGGCCGGCAGGTTCTTCCCTGACGATCCGCTTCGCGTTCATCCCCGGACAGCCCATCGGAATCGCCCCTCCTCCCGACAGCCGATGCTTCGCGGCCTGTACAGCCTGTTCGTCATATGCAGGCGCCTCCCGTTCCTCGAACGTGATAGCTCCGGTCGGACACGCCGGCAGGCAATCCCCCAAGCCATCGCAATAATCTTCGCGAAGCAGTCGGGCCTTGCCGTCCACCATGCCGATCGCACCTTCGTGGCAAGCGATCGCACAGGCGCCGCAACCGTTGCATTTCTCCGAATCTATCTTGATAATCTTTCGTTTCATCGTTGCATCCTCCATAACACATCGCTATAGTAGGAGGTATATCGTTTGGATTCTGTTGTTTTTACAACATGTCGGAGAAAAAAAATGAAAGACATCCGCCCATATCTCCCGATTCTTTCCGGAAGCATCCTGTTCCATGGGGTGGCTCCGGAGGATATCCTCCATATGATCGGTTGCCTGTCGGTCGTGATCAAGGAATATGAGAAAGGGCAGTATATCCACCATGCGGGAGACCGGATAGCGACGATTGGCCTCGTGCTGTCGGGGCAAGTCCATGTCATCAAGGAAGACTTCTGGGGGAACCGGAGCATCATGGCGGCGATCAGGCCCTGCGGACTGTTCGGCGAAGCCTATGCAATTTCAGGAGAGACGCTGGAAGTCAGCGCAATGGCCGCAGACGCCGCTCAGATCATGTTCTTCAGCGGCAAGCGGGTTCTCGAGACTTGTCCGTCTTCATGCGCCTTCCATACTGCGCTGATCGCGAACCTGCTACGTCTGATCACCCACAAGACGCTCCTGCTGTCGCAGAAGATCGAGCATCTGAGCAAACGTACCACGCGGGACAAACTGCTGTCGTATTTCTCTTCACAAGCGGTGAAATGCGGGAAGGCGGTTTTCGAGATACCGTTCAACAGATCCCAGCTTGCCGAATATCTTTCGGTCGACAGAAGCGCGATGACGACGGAACTCGGCAGGATGCGGGACGAGGGGCTGATCGACTTCGAAAAGAATCGTTTCGAACTGAAGGAACCATTCTGACAATTTTGCAGGAGGTACGTGCATGCGACAAATCGATACGCTGCTGGAAACCATGGTCGCCTATTATGCGGGAGATCCACGCCGAATCCACCATTTCCTGAAAGTGCGTGCTTTCGCCGCCATGATCGCTCAGGCCGAGGCCCTGAATCCACAATTGATGGAGATCGTCGATGTCGCCGCGATCGTGCACGACATCGGCATCAAGATCGCACAAGAGAAGTTCGGGCGCTGCGACGGAAAACTCCAGGAACAGGAAGGTCCGCCGGTCGCCTACGAAATGCTGCGTTCGATCGGATACGGGCAGGGGACCATCGACAGGGTCTGCTATCTCGTGGGGCACCACCACACATATACGGGAATCGATGGTATCGACTATCGGATACTTGTCGAAGCGGATTTCCTCGTCAACATGTTCGAAGACGCATATTCGGATGCGGCGATCCGATCTGCCTACGAGAAGATATTCAGGACAGAACGGGGCAAGTGGCTCTGCCGGCGGATGTACGGCGTAGCGGAGCCTTGACCGAGCAGTCAGAACCCGAGCAGTTGGGACAGCGTCTTTGCATCCATCGGCCGCCCGACGAGTTTTCTCACTTGGCCGATATGGGCTTTCGATCCAAATAGAATCGCTCCGCGCAGGATGCTGTCCTGCAGCAGGAAACTTTCATACCGGTTACCGACGCATCGGCTTTCCGTCGTCCAACGGCCGGAGGCTTTCTCTTCGTCGCTCAACGCTATCTTGCCGAGGCTCGCTGTCTCGATTCCTGCGATTTTCAGCATGGTAGAGGGAACCGTACCTGCATATTCGGCATCTTCGCCTGCGATGACTTTCGCCGCCACCTGCCCCTGTTCCAACGCCGCCGGGACGATTCCCCAGCATCGCTTCTCGAACTCCGCGCAATCGCCGACCGCATAGATGGCGGGATCCGAGGTCTTCAGATGGGCATCGACGACGATTCCCCGATCGACCGTAAGGCCGCAGTCCCGGGCAAGGGAGACTTCTGGTGTCACGCCAAGAGACTGCAACACGGTCCTCGCATCGACTGCCCGGCCATCCGCGAGCTTGATGGTTCCGACCCGTCCGTCTCCGCCGTCCGTGAATTCGACGGTAGCAGCCGAAACGACGATATCGACGCCCAGCGTCCCAAGATGTCCGGCCAGGAGTTCCGATGCCGGCCGGTCCAGCTGCCGGGACAATAGATACGGGGCGTATTCCAGCACGCAGACCGAGCCGGACACGCAGGCCCGGGCGCCGACGGCGGCTTCCAGTCCGAGAAGGCCTCCTCCGATGATCGCGACGGGCTCTTCGGAATGGGCAAGCAGGTCCTGTCGAAGCGACAGCGCGTCGTCCAAAGTTCTCAGGACATGGATTCCGTCCAGGGCGGCTCCGGGAATCTGGAGGGTGTTCGGGTTGCTTCCGGTAGCGAGTACCAGGGCGTCATACGGGATCGTTGTGCCGGCAGACAGTTCCACGCGCCGGTTCTTTCGATCGATGCGAGTCACACGTGTCGAAACGCGAACGATGATGTTCCGCTGGCCATACCATTGCGGAGGATACATCGTCGTTGCGGTCGGCTCGATATGTCCCGCCACGACCTCGGGTAGCCGGATCCGGCTATAGAAGGGGTGCCGCTCGGCTCCGATCACCGTGATATGTGCGTCGGGTGTCCGTGCGGACAGTTCCTGGGCCACCGTGACTCCTGCGATTCCGTTTCCGATGATGACGACGTCCATTGCGCACCCTCCAACTTGTTCAGACAGACATGTTCCAGCATACAGCACGATCGGGAATCTGAGAAGACGGTTCTTGATGAAGGAGCCGAAGCGAACTATAGTAGCCGGTATGGGCAGGCCCGTTTCCATCATCCATATCCCGGTTCTCGACGACATCGTTCCATCGCAAGACACGATTGAGACGATCAAGGCTTGTCTTGCGATTCGAGAGGAGGTGTTCGTCATCGGCCAAGGCGTACCGCGGGAGATCGACCAGGACGATCTCGAGTGGCGTTGCGGGCATCTGCTTCTGTCGGCCGACGGCGTCCCGGCGGGGACGTTGCGCTACAGAGGAACGGAGCGGGGAACAAAACTGGAGCGGATCGCGGTTTTGTCGTCGGCTAGGGGAAACGGATATGGGAAGCGTCTGGTGGAGGAAGCGATCCGGATAATCCGTACAGCGGATCCGTCGATACTCGTCTACATCCACGCCCAGTTGGCCAGTGAAGGGTTCTATCGGAGGCTTGGGTTCGTGGATGACGGATCCCAGGTCTTTCAAGAAGCCGGAATCTGGCATCGGACCATGGTGATGCCCGAGAAGGAGAACAGAAATAATGGATCAAGATAGACAGACGGTCATCATAGCTGGGGCCGGGGTGTTCGGAACGGCGATCGCGGAACGTCTCGCATGGAATGCGAAGAACCGGGTGGTACTCTATTCGATCGAAAAGGATGTGGTAGCGGATATCAACGGCAATCATCGTAATACGAAGTACTTTCCGACGCGTTTTCTCAATGCATCGATCGTCGCCACGGACGATAAGCGGATATTCTCCGACGCAGACTATATTCTGCTGGTGATTCCCTCGAAGGCGATCGTGCCGTTCAGCGAGGAGATCCGGCCAATGACGAAGCCGGATTGCATGGTCGTCAATCTTGCAAAGGGGATGAGCGATGACGGCGCGTTCATCACTGAGAAGATTCCGTTCGGACGGACTGCGAGCATGAAGGGGCCCACGTTCGCCATCGAGGTGCTCAACGGATTCCCCTCCTCCTTCACATTCGGCGGCGAAGAGAGGGACTTCCAGGATTTCAAGTCCAATGTCCTACCCGATACCGGCATGTATCTCGACTACACGAAGGATATCCGCGGTGTGGAGCTGATGAGCGTGCTGAAGAACATGTATGCGATCGCCATCGGACTTGTCTCGGGCAGGTACAACTCCCCGAACGTGGATTTCATGGTCTACACGAAAGCGGTCAATGAGATGCGTCGGTTCCTCAAGTTGTTCCGATGCGAACAGACGACGATATTCGGATATTGCGGGCTCGGGGATCTCGGGTTGACTTCCTTGAACGATCTGTCACGCAACCGGACGCTCGGGATGCTGATGGGCAAAGGGTTTTCCTGCGACCAGAATGGTTCCAGCACGGTGATAGAAGGATATCGGACGATCAAGCTGATGGGAGAGCTTACCCGCGAGCGGCAGGTAGCGGAACGTTTTCCGCTTGTCCAAGCCCTGTATCGCCTCATGTACGAAGGTGATGATCTCAATGACTATCTCCAAACTGTCTTCTCCTAATTGTGGGTCATTGCAGGGTCATTGCGGAGGTCATTGCAGGGGGCATTTTCGCAAGATGCGGCTTCGCGGGATGCAGGTTCTTGGGGAGCGGACGACATCCGGAGCGCGATTCATAGGGAATGCTATCCAAGTTTTTGCATTGGGTAAAAAAAGTAGGATGTCTGTAGTTGGAAAGTAGTAGGTGCTATCCTGTCTTCGACGGAGGAC
>LVBD01000069.1:106820-131037 GCA_001604275.1 Spirochaetales bacterium Spiro_02 | reverse complement strand
CTTTATGCACACATCTGTGAATTTTTATACATAGGTTTCAGCGTTTTGAAATTGGCTCTTTAGAATATCAATAATCCTCGAGGCATCATGAGTAGTGAGTTCAAGAGTCTTCAGATAGTGGAAAAGTTGTGCGTGTGCTAGTTCTTCATCGAGTTGTTTGGCTTTTCGGATTCTTCCTTTCGGAATGTTACCGTTAAGTACCCAATTCCCTGCAACAGCAGATGCCATGTCACGATCTGTTTGTCCGGTATTTTTGGCGGTGAGAATGGCACCCGTTTCCGGGTCAACCAATCTCGCATACCAATAATCGCCTCGTTTGTTGAGGTAGAAGGATTTCCGGCTCATCGTCCATCTCCTTTGTGCCAGAAATTGTGTTTGTCACAATTTTTGACACTCTGTTGATGCGTCAAGCTGCCGGTTCATCCAGTAAGCGTACCAATTCCTCACATAGTAAGGATTAAACTGTTTGGGCCCAGAAGGACTTGAACCTTCGACCCACGGATTATGAGTCCGATGCTCTAACCAACTGAGCTATAGGCCCGATTGCATTTCCTTGCATGATACATAGTTATAACGATAATAATCAGAAACGCGAGTGAGAGTATATCACAAATCGTGAGGAACGTAAATGGGGATTGCAGGGGGGAGGGAGTTTGTAGGGTGACGCCCCCTGAGGCGGGAAGCGATCCGGACAAATCCGGTTCTGCCGATTGAGCCCTCCTTGGAATATACAGATTGTGATGGGCATGCGTGGCATGATTGTGAAGTCTTTGTGATGATTTGTGTCGATATCTGGTTTTACGTCCGTCAGATGATGCCAGTAGGGAATTGCATACGTATTTTGAACTTGCACCAAGAAGAAAGAAAGAGGTCTACATGATGAAGTTCAAACAAATGGCGGTCCTGATCGTCTGCATGACGGTTGCCGTTTCCTCGACGTTCGCTACGGATACCGCGGGTTCCGACCAGAGCGACACCCTGACAGCCGGCATAGCTTCGGTGACGGACCTGGCGATGATTGTCGAACAAGCGAAGGCGAACAGCGTGACCATCCAGCAATACTTGTTGACCCGTGAGAACAGCAAGCTCGCGGTAGCGCTCGATACGGCGAAGGACGGCATGTCGATCAACGTGTCATCAGGGAATCTGACGTATGCGGGTTCCGGAACCGTGTCGACGGATTCCTCGACGACCGAGGCGTATGACTATGCGTTGACTGCGTCTCCGCAAGTTTCTATCGTCATCCCCGATGCGGACAACGATACGGATTCAACTATCCTGACCGCTTCCTTGGATGATTCCGGCTATTATCATTTGTCGAGCGGCGACTCGTACTATGAAGTGAATCCGACTGTATCGCTGCAACGGTCGATTACCTTCGGGAAGACCTCCGATGAACGCACGGAACTCCTATCCCGGTACAACACACTGCTGGCCGACAATACGTTCGGTTCCAGCGAACTGGATTTCGAAAGCAGCATTTATGATAGTCTGGTGGATATTCTGACGGCGGAACGGAGTATCGCTGAAACGACAAGGACGCTCGAAAAAGCTCAGAAGTCTCTGGATGACGCTCTGGCGCTGAAGACCTTGTCGGAAGGTTCCGTGGATTACCGGGAACAGGAGCTGTCGATTCTTTCATATCGGAATTCGCTTGCGTCCTATCAAGCGCAGAAAGACCTCGCCGTCGCCCAGTTCGCTACATTGACCGGACTCGGATATGCCGGTGTCGACGGAATCGAAGAACCTACGCTTGACTTCGCCCCATCGACGGATGGAAACACGACGGTTCGTCTGAAGCAGAGCGCACTGGACATAGCCCGCGAGGATCTTGCCATCAAACAGGCGGAAAAGACGAATTCGACGTTGTTGCTCGATGGCGGAGGCTCATGGTCAGTTTCGAAGAAGGAGCATGCGGAGACGCTCAATAGCGGTACTGTGTCTATCGGTGCATCGTACGCCATGCAGACTTTTTCAGTCGGCGTGTCGACGGGAGTATCCGGAGTCGGATCGTCATCGGGCGCGGCTCCCTTTGTATCGGTCAGCGGGGCATGGAACAACAATGCGACGCAGGAAAGCGACCAGCTTGAGGAACTGCAGCTACAGAATGAAGTTCTGCTCGCGCAGCTGGAATATTCGCAAGCGCTCACAGACTATACCTCGGACGCTGCGGATTTGATGAAGGAAATTTCCGCATGGAAGCTGGAATATGCACGGTTGCAACGACAGAAGGACTATTACGAACTGTTGCTTGCGTATCAGGAGACGCTGTATAGCACGGCGGGGCTGGCCAACGAAGAAGACATCAAGGATGCCCGGCTCCAGGTGGAGCTAGCGCAGTACGATCTATCCGTTTCGTTGCTGAACGGTCTGATTCTCGAGAATTCCATCGCAAGCATCCAGCTGTAGCGATCTGGATATGAACGGATATGAATATGAAGGAGAAAACGAATATGTCCGATACGGCGAATCATTCACGAATCGATCACGAACAGGAAATCCGGCTGGCGATGAAACGGAAGAAGGCTGCTCGCAGGTGGAGGAAAATCATCATCTGGCTGTGCATCGTCATTGTCGGTGCGGGCGGCGCCTATTACTTCATGCACCGGCAGGGAACGTCTGCCAAGCAGTCTGCGGTGACTACGTCCTCCGATGCGATCGTGTATACCAGCTCTTATGATGTGTCGATCGACATCGACGGCTATCTGGAAGCGTACGATACGCAGAACGTCTATGTGCGGACCGACGGAACAGTCACCGGCGTATATGTGGCGGTCGGTCAGGAGGTCAAGCAGGGTGATCTGTTGTTCTCGGTGGACGATACTTCCCAACGGTACGGTCTTGCTTCGATCCAGGCAGATATCGACTCCGCGAATCTGTCGGGGAACAAGCGTCAGCTGGAACTGCTCGAACTGCAGAAAGCGGCTGCGGAGAAAACCCTCGAGTATACCAAAGCCTATGCCAATTTCGATGGCGTGGTCGCGAGCGTGGATATCGACGAAGGGGACTGGTTCGAAGCCGGGACTACCGTCATGACGGTCATAGACAGGAGCAAGCTGAAGGCTACCGTCGATATCGACGAAATCGACATGCAGTATGTCGAGGAGGGGATGGAAGCGAAGTTGACATTCGATTCGCTGCCCGGAGAGACGGTGGTCGCCTATATCTCGTACATCCCGATGGTCGGCACATATACCGACGAAGGTATCGGCATCAAGGAAGTGGAACTGACGATCGACGATCCTCCCGCATCGCTATCGCCCGGCTATACGTTCGACGGATCGATTACCGTAGAAGGCGAGGTCGAGCTGACCTTGATTCCCCAGGCGGCCGTGTCGAGTACCAGAGGTGTCACCACCGTGCAGAAGAAGAACGATGACGGAACCTATACGACCGTGCAGGTGTCCGTAAAATATCTGGGAGAAGGTGTCAGCCAACTGGTCAGCGGGGATCTTGAGGTCGGGGATACCGTGAAATTGAACAATGCAACCACCGAAAGCACGCAGACTCAGTCGATGGGAATGGGCGGCGCTCCTTCTGGTGGCGGGACTCCTCCTTCCGGAGGCGGACCTGGCGGTGGTTCCGGCGGACCGGGACGATAGGCGACATGAGAGGTATTGATATGGAACATGAGGACATCGGACAGGCTGTAGTGCGGCTGGATGCGGTCAAGAAATATTATATGGTCGGAGAATTTGTCGTGAAGGCGGTGGATGGGGTATCCCTGGCCATCGCCCAGGGAGAATTCACCGCGATCATGGGGCCTTCGGGTTCCGGAAAATCGACGATGATGAACCTCATCGGGTGTCTGGACGTGCCCACTGGCGGAACGATCTATATCGATGGAGAGGCTACGTCCGGTATGGATGAGGAAGAACTGGCGTATTTGCGGAACCGCAAGGTCGGGTTCGTGTTCCAGCAGTTCAATTTGCTGGGTAAACTTACCGCACTGGAGAATGTGATGACTCCGTTGCTTTATCGCGGCATGCCCTCGGGAGAGCGGAAGGAGCGGGCTGCATCGGCTCTGGAGCGCGTCGGTCTGCGGGACCGGATGCTGCATCGGCCGAACGAACTGTCCGGAGGACAGAAGCAGCGAGTGGCGATCGCCCGCGCACTGGTTACTGGCCCTTCGCTGTTGCTGGCCGACGAACCGACTGGAGCACTGGATTCCTCCACCGGTTTGCAGATCATGGAAGAGTTCGAGAATCTGAACAATGATGGGCTGACCGTGGTGCTCGTTACTCATGACCAAAGCCTCGGCATGCGGTGCCGGCGTCAGATCCGGGTACGGGACGGGCATTTGGAAGGAGGAGGCGAAGATGTTCTTTGAAGATATCAAGCTGGCGGTTTCTTCATTGCTGGCGAATAAACTGCGTACGTTGCTTTCCTTGCTTGGAATGATGATCGGCGTCGCCGCGGTAGTGACGATCTTGACGCTGGGCGACAGCGCGTCGAGCAGTATCACAGCGTCGATCGCTTCCGGCGGGTTGGATACGGTTACCGTGTTTCCGACGACCGGAGAGGCCACCACCGAAGAATTTACTGAACAATTTGGCGTGACGTTGCAGAACGAGATATCCGGTCTAGCGACTGTCCTGCCGATCAACAGAAGTACCGCGTTGGTCAGGCATGAGCATGAGAGCGGAACCTATACCGTCATGGGAGTGCCTTCCACCTATGCCGAGACGAACAACTACGATGTCGCCGTTGGCTCGTTCTTTTCTTCGCTGGACAATATGAATCGGCAGCAAGTCATCGTTTTGGGCGCCGATGTCGCCGCGGACCTGTTTCCCGACGGGAACGCCGTGGGCCAGGTCGTGAGTCTGTACCGGAACAAGGCGAAAAGCTATACGGTCGTCGGTGTGATGGATGCGAAAGATGCCGGATATACGGCATCGTACGACAGCAGCGTTTTCATTCCGTACAACACGTATGTGCAGCGGTTCAGCAAGCCGCGGGTTGTGAGCCAATACTTGGTCAAGATCGCCGATGGCTATGATACGCTGCAGGTGAGCGATGATATTTCTGCCTATCTGGATAGCATCGTCGGTAGCGATGGCTATACAGTGTTTTCTCCCGCTACCCTCGCCGAGATGGCGGAGGAGATTACCGGGACCTTCAGTTCGTTCCTCGCCGCGATCGCGGCTATTTCGCTTCTTGTCGGCGGAATCGGCATCATGAACATCATGCTGGTATCGGTGGCCGAACGAACAAGGGAGATCGGTGTCCGCAAGGCGCTGGGCGCATCCCCGCAGGTCATTCGAGGGCAGTTTCTCACCGAGGCCTTTACGCTGACATTGCTCGGCGGCCTGGTCGGCATCGCGCTGGGAACCGTCCTGAGCGTAATCGTGACGAACGTAGTGGGATGGTCGCTGGATATTTCCTATACAGGATATGCCGTCGCTTTGGGATTCTCGATGGCGATCGGTATCTTTTTCGGCTGGTATCCTGCCATGAAGGCTTCCCGCCTCAACCCGATCGACGCTTTGAACTGGGAGTAGCCGCTAAAACAGATTCACCAAGAGTTGCTAAGGAAATGCGGAGAGGATTTTACACACCTGCTGGTTTATTTTTGTCGCTCGTGGTATATTCATTTGCGTAGGTACTGATCCACAGGAAGGAACAGGTGTTTTTTGCCTGCTTTCCATGTCTCCGGTGGTCATGTGGAACATGCTGATGAGGAGGTGCGCAGATGGAGATCATTTCATTCGATCCTGAACGGCAGGGAAGCGAGAAAAGTTTCATCCATCGATACTCGTTACCATGCGTTTCGCTTCGTGATGGAATCGATTCGGCGCATACGATCGTCGTTTTCGACAACCAGATGGCGGTCATTGAAGCGGACGGAACCGTCTGTGATTTTCTCGGACCTGGACGATATCCGGTTTCGGCCGAGTTCTTCCCCCTGCTGGCCGAAGCGTCCAGAAAGTCTGGGCTTGATGTGTCTGTCGACCTATTCTTTCTCCAGACCGATATCAGTTGGTCCATGTATTTCGGCACGAGCAACGGACCAATGTACATCATCGATCCCGTATGTCTTGTGGAGTATCGGCTATACCTGTTCGGCCGGTTCACGCTTGTGCCCGCGGATCTTCCGGTGTTCTTCCAGAAAGTCCGCGAGAATGGTTCCTGCGATGCCGCCGCCGTTGAGCGGGCGCTGACATCATGTCTGAATATGATCAATGTGCGACTGAAGCAGAATGTCGCGCGAACAATCAAGGAGCAAGGCATATCGGTGCAGGCGCTCTCGTACCCGTTGCTGTCCAGGTATATCCGGACGACGATCGAAGACGACGTCAAGGAGTATGGACTTTCTGTCGATTTCTTCTATCTCGATACGTTGCGCGTCGACAATCGGGACATGGCGCGTTGCCTGAAAGTCCTGGGAGAGTATTCGTCCAGCGGGCCTTTTTTGGAACACTATTCGCTCGGGATCGTCCGTCAGCCGGTTCGCTCCCTCGCTTTCCAGTCGCAGCCGGATTCAATCGCTTGCAGCAATTGTGGCATAGTGATATCGGCGACATGTCGATTCTGCCCGAACTGCGGCAAACCGGTGTCGCCTGACGACGGCAAAGCCTGAAAGGTTCGGCCGTCCGGCGACACCTTCTCTGGAAAGGGATTGGGCGCTAGCCGATGATACCTATGGAACGAAGATACTCGAGGTTTCGTTTCCCGGCAGCGAAAGCTTGCCCGGGTTTCGCCTTGGGCATATCCATCTCTATGACGCCGATTCCGTGGTATCCGATATCGTCGAGGATCTGTTTCAGCTCCCGGAAGTCGATGATTCCTGCGTCGAGGTCGCACATCACGTCCATGTCGAACGCTTGTCGGGACGTGAGGCGTTCGTTTCTGACTCGCGCCAGCACGGTCTCGTCGACGTTCTTGAAATGAAGATAGGCGATCTTGTCGGCATGCGTCTTGATGAAGTCTCCGGCGCTGTGGTCGCTGGTTGTCGACGGGCTGTTCACGTAGGCGTGGTGACCGGTGTCGAAACAGAGATTCAGGCCGCTACTGTCCATCATCCGGATAATTTCCGCTTCGGTTTCGATCAGTGAACGGATATGCGGATGGAATACCGTTTCGATACCGAACTCTTCTTTCGTGAAATGTCCCATTTCCTTGAACATGCCGAAGTATTTGTCCCACTGCGAAGTCGTGAAAGTCTGTTTTTTCTCGCCGTACTCGCCGACATCCGATTCGTCCATCGTCACCAGATACGGAGCATTGAACAGGTTCAGGCGTTTGCAGAGCGTTTTTACTTGCGGCATGAAATCGGAAAACCGGGCATAGCGGTCGAATCGATAGCATGCGGTTCCCGCGCATACGGCAAGGTTCCGTCGGGACAGTTCTTCTGATAGGACGGCCGCATCGGCTGGTAGATATCCGTCCGGTCCAAGTTCCAGCGAAACATAGCCGGCCTGCGAGGCTTCGTCGAGAAAAACGTCCCATGGTGTTCCCGCAGGTCCTCCGTCTGCATACCAGACGCCCCAGGAACAGGGCGCCGTGGCGATCGTTACATTGCTCTTTCTCTGTTGGATTTTCATTGCATGTTCCTCGATGTGGCTATGATTTGTGTAAACAGACGCAGGTCCTCCAAGGCGTCTTCCAAGCCGGTCTTCGGCTGGCGCTTTTGTTCGATGCAGTCGAAGAATGTTTCCATTTCGACTTTGAACGGATCGGTATAGGTGGGACCGTAGATTGTGGTCTTCGTGCTGTGCCTGTCCGACTCGATGACTTCGAGATGAAGCGGTTGATTGCGGATGTATGGCGTTTCATACTTGATCTTCAGTTTGCGATCGCGCTGGAAGATTTCGATCGCGGCATCGAATTGGACGATATCCTGGTCGTTGACCAATTCATAGACACCGATGAAGTCGCCGTAGTCGAAGGTGATGACTAGATGTCTGCCGTCCTGCGATGTGGTCACGCTTCGGATCTTCTTGGGAAGCCCGAACAGCTCCCGGACCGCCGACAGGGTATGGCAGCCGAGGCCTGTCAGCGCCTGATAGGTCGTCCGCTCGCTATCGGTCGACTGCGCTCCGATGGCTTGGTCGATCTGTTCTTTCCGCCGTTGACGGCCGGCCAGGAGTACTTCGGGGGGAATGTCCGTGGGAACATACGCCTTTCGTGCCTGGCCGCTATAGAACGGAGCTTCGCAGATGATGTCCCTGAACCGAAGGTATTCGGTTTTCTTGGGCTGGGCGGCCATGATTTCCTTCGCGGTGAGAAACGGCGCCGCGAAACGTCGCATATAGCCTACCATGACGATGCTCGCCGGATGCCGCTTGTGGACTTCGACCAGGTCTTCAAGCTCTTCGGCGGTCAGTGTCGCCGGTTTTTCCACGAAGACATGCTTGTCGGCCTCCAGCGCCTGCCGGACGTATTGTCCGTGGTACTGATCGGGCGAAAGAATGACCACCGCGTCGATGGATGGGTCGATGATGACATCGCTTCCGTTCGTCGATCCGAAGGGAATGCCGTACTTGGTCGTGATGTGTTCGACGAGGTTCCCCGACACGTCCGAGACCGCCGAGATGGAGCAGCGCTCCGTCATGTCCGAGAGAATAGGAAGATGCATCAGCTGCGCGACTTCCCCTAGACCGATGATTCCGATGTTCATGACTCAGATCTCCTTTGGGCAGGTTTCCATGTAATGGAGAACCGGCTTCTTCCGTCTTGTTCGTACCACATGGGGAAGTTCGTTCCCCAAAGATTGTTGCAGAGCGCGAAATGAAAGGCTCCGGTGCAAATTCCCCCCGTCCGATCGTCCATGTACAGCAAGTGCCGCTCGTCGATGGACACCAGCGGGGAGTCGATGGGCGTGACTTCCGTTGCCACTCCCAACTCAGTGCGGTTGCGCAGCGCTTCGACGGCATGGACATACCGGGCTCCGCCTGCGACCGAATCGAGCAGGGGCAGTTCCGTGCCGAGCTTGACCATCCGCCATGCCGTGTTGTCCTTGGCGCCGGGACAGATGGACATCCACAATGCCTCCGGTAGACGCGTGGCCTGCTTGTCGAACCAATCCAGATCGATGGAAAGTCTGGTTCCGTCAAGGGAAAAGACATAGCGGACGACGATGGTCCGCGGCGCTCCGTAGGGGGCACTCGGGGATCTTTCCAGCTGTGCCGTGACTTGATAGCCCCCGGATGTCTTTCTCAGCGTCAGGGATTGGAGATCTGCTCCGTAGAGTCTGTGTTCTACGGGAGGCTGGACGCGTTCCATGCCCGGTTTTCCTGCATCGGGGAGAAGCCATGGTTTGTTTTCCTCGAAGTCCCTGTTGTACGCCTTATGCCACGCTTCATAATAGGCGCAGTCGAACGTTTCGTAGCTATAGCGTCCGATCGCTTCTCCTGGGACGACCAGTTCCCGGCCGGCGGCTCCTGTCAGGGATACGATCGCTCCATCGTCGGCGAAGACGACTGTCCACGGGGGCAGCAAAACGGTGGTTCCGCTTTCAATGGGCTGCGCTTCGCCCGGCTCCATCGGGTCCTGACGGCGGGGGACGAGTTCGCGTTGCGCTTCGTCTGCCTGTCGTTGAAGCTCGGAGGGAAGCGCCTCGTAGGCGGTATCGAGATACGCACGCTGTTCGGTGTGCGAGGATTCGAAGAACGAGTAGGTGCGGTGGTCTCTTCGCCGGGCGTTGCCCGGCAGCAGCATGTCGTACTCTTTCTTGACGAAATCTTCTATGAACTGGTATTCGGGAGGAACTGCGTCGGCGGTGATCGTATCCCGCTTTCGGGCCTCGACGAAGTCTTCCGGCGCCCAGTTTCTGTAGTCCGCAAGATACTTCTTCGTGTCCAGGCCCCATGTGTGCTCTGGGACCATCAGCAGGGCTTCCATGAAATGTCGGTACGCTACGCTTGACTGGTCGAGCGTTCCGGTTCTCACCCATGTATCCGCAAGCCGGAGGAACATGCGGAGCCTCGCTACTTTCGCAGGGTCGGAACCGACGCCGTGGATCCACGTATCGCCGATCTCCGATGTGACGACCGGTAGCCGGTCTCTGTGCCGGAGCAACGCGTTCGCGTAGGCATCCAGCGTTGACGGAACGATTTCGGCGCCGGGGAATTTCTTCGCTATGCGTTCGTAGGCACGATGTACTTCCGAGACGGAAGGCGGTCCCATGTTGTCCGCGCCATGTTCGATGACCAGCGCATCCTCCATGCCTTCGACGGCATGTTCCGAGCCGTAGGTTCCGTCGTACTGTACGATGACTTCGGAACCATCGGGGGCTTGCCATCTGAATATCGGAGGAACCGACGGAACTCTTGACCCTCCGTTCACCCCGATATGGAGATACTGGATTCCGTAGGAGGCAAGCAACGGAACGAGGGCGATCGTATGGCCCGGAACGTCGGTCATCTTGGCGGCGATCGTGGTATGGGAGAATCGTTCGTCGAGCCGTTTCGACAGGGACATGCCGAACCTGAACAGATGTGCGTCCATGAGTTCCGTGTGGGTTGTGAAGGGGAGTGCGTGCCAGGTGATGTCACCTTCTTCGATGGCCTGTTCAAGCTTCTTTCTATCGTTTTCTGCGGCATGTTCGAGATAGTGAGCTATCAGCCAGGATCCTGTGGTCCACACCATTCGCTCATTGGAGCCGTTGCTTCTCAGCGTTTCGGATGTCTTGATGGCCGACGGGATGAACTGCGTCATGTATCGCTGCGTCACTGCGGCCGCCAGATCGGTGAAGCCGATGTCGAGATGTGTCTTGAAGACCAGATGGACCCGCTTGATCATAGATACTCCTTGATATATCTTCTTCCCGCTCCGATCCGTCCTCTTGCATGAATGGCTTCCGGCAGGCATACTGCTTGCAGAGGTTTCATGATGGATTACGAACTGATTCAGGCGTCCCGTCGCCTTTCCGAGCTGGATATCGTTCTGGATATCAATGGATGCACCATAGACGTCCATTGGTTCCGTGTCATGAAGAAAAGCGGGAGCTGGCAGATTCCCCGCCATTCCCATTCTTCTTTCGAATTCCATTTCCTTGCCCATGGATGCTGTACGGTGCAGACCGATACCGACTCCTTTTCCATAGGCGAAGGTTCCTTCTATTTGACAGCTCCCGGCGTGCACCATGCCCAGTACTCCGCGCAAAGCGACTGTGTGGTGGAATACAGCCTCGATTGTGAATTCCGGTGTCGGCGCGACGCGGCGTCATCCGAAATATCCTCCCTCCATGAGTTCTTTCATCATGCTCCGTGCCGTCCGTTCCGTGACACGCATGGGGTCATTCCCTTGTTCGAGCAGGCCTTGTCCGAAGCATACTGGCGCAAGCCGGGATACGGGACGGTCGTTCGTTCCCTGGTTCCCGCCATCCTTGTCTCGGCGGCAAGGTCGATGGACTATGGTTCCGATGCTTCCGGCAATCCGCAGCGTGCAGACAACGGGAACGCAAGGATGGAGTTGATCGCGAGCTTCGTCCAAGACAATATCCACCGAGCTATCTCCCCTGCGGACATCGCCTTGTTCATGGATCTCAGCGAAAAGCAGATCGCTCGGATCGTGTTCGCCTCCGAAGGATACCCGACAAAGAAATTCATTACCGTTTCAAAGATCGAAGAAGCGAAGAAACTGCTTTCCGACACCGATATGAGCATCTCGGAGATCGCTGGTTCGCTGGCTTTCTCCAATGTCTCGTACTTTACCAATGTCTTTACGAAGAACGAAGGAGTCTCTCCTGGCAATTTCCGCGCCTCGGAACGTGGGTTGCTTCACGACCATCATACAACAATGTCTAAAAATTGCAAGTAAAATTCGTTGATGGACGCTTGAATAATTTGTTCTTTACATCTGATGTATGAAAATAATTTTATATATGATAAATAATTATATTGGATTAATAGATTTGTTCGATTTATCTTGACTGTCGCAATTAACACTTTCTCATATTTTTATGTCTAAAAATTAATATCCATGTTATACTTTCCCTGTGGATAGCGGAGCCAATGGTTTCTCCGGACGTCGGAATGCCGGACTGCAAGGACTCCGGGCCGGGCAGTTATGAAAAGGGAGGCGTCGTCAGCATGGATACACAGACTTTCAGGAAAATGCGCAGGTACAAGGCCCTCTACATCCTGTTCATTCCCATCGTTCTGTATCTGCTCGTATTCACCTATTACCCGTTCGTCCGCGGCCTGGTCATGAGTTTTCAGGAGAATCGGTTGATCGGCAAGCGTCCGTTCGCCGGTTTGAGCAATTATGCCAAGGTCGTGGCGGATCCGGACTTCATTGCATCGATCGTCAATTCGTTGATCATCGGCGTGGTCGATATGGTGTTGTACTTCGTCCTGGCGTTGCTGCTCGCGCTCATGATCAACGAGATTCGCAGTTCCACGATGCGCAAGTCGATCCAGACCATCGCATATATCCCGTACCTGTTTTCCTGGGCGGTCATCGGAGGAGTCTGGGCGCTGATATTCGATATCAAGGGGCTGGTGAATGCGATTCTCGGATTCTTCGGCCAGGAAGCGGTCTTCTTTCTCGCGGAGACCTCGCTGGCTAGACCGCTGATCATCGGAATGGGCGTTTGGCGTTCCGTCGGATATTTCGCTTTGCTGTTCTCGGTGGCGATCGTCGGAATCGATCCTACGCTCTTCGAAGCGGCGAAGATCGACGGAGCAAGCCGTCTGACACAGATCAGGAAGATCATCATCCCATCCCTGAGCGGGACGATGAAGACGATCATCGTCCTGCTGTCGATCGGCGTGCTGACCCATTTCGATGAAATCTATGTCATGGTGAACCCTGCGAACCGCAGGTTCATCAGCACGTTGCTGCTCTATGTATATGAAACCGGCATCCTGAACTTCAGGATGGGGACTGCATCCGCTGGTGCGACGCTGGTCATGATCGGCACGGTGCTGATCGCGACGGTCATGCGTCGTCTGACGCGATACGACGAGGAGTAGGGATATGGCGCATCAACTCAAGCGTGCTGACAAACTGCCGGTTGCCCTGCGGATCGTCGGGGGCGTGCTGCTGGTATTCACCGTGGTGATCATGGGCATCCCGATGCTGAACGTGCTCGCCGTTTCGTTCTCCGAGTCCGCCGCATCCGACGCCCCGGGGCTGGTGCTGCTGCCGCTTCCTCCGACCACCGAGGGGTATTCCTTCATCTGGAAGCATACCGACCTGAGCAAGCCGTTCTTCAATACCGTGTACGTGTCGATCGTAGGGACCGTCCTTCATGTGCTGTTCGCGTCGCTGGCCGGGTATATTCTCTGCCAGCCCGATCTGCCGCTACGCAACGTAATGACTTCGTTCATATTGCTGACCATGACCGTACCCAACGAACTGACGCTGATCGGCATCTATGCGGTCAACAAGGACTTGGGACTGATCAATACTTATACAGGCCTGATCGTCAACGGGATGATATCCGGTTTCAGCGTGTTTTTGATGCGCAACTACTTCTCGACGATCCCCAAGTCGCTCGCCGAATCGGCGCGTATGGACGGCGCCTCCGAGCTGAACATCTTCCTGCGAATCTATTTGAGGCTCGCATCCGCCGGGTTGATTACCGTCGGTACGCTGGAGTTGATCCGCAGATGGAACAACATCACGCTGACGGTCACGTTGATTTCTGACATGAAGAAGTGGACGATGCCGGTCGTGCTTCGCTGGATATTGTTCGACCAGAGTTCCACCTCCGGCACTGCGTACATCTTCGCCAACGCCAAGATGGCGGCGGTCGTGCTGACCGCAGCGCCGCTAGTGGTCCTGTATTTCTTCGTACAACGGTTCTTGACTGGTGGAGCCCTGCTGGGGGCCATCAAGGAATAGAGGGATTCGGAACATCCGAGTCGGCCGGAGTGTTCGCCGACAAATCTGAAACCAATTCATACTGGAGGATTCATATGAAAAGGAGTATCGTTTTTCTGTTGGTGCTCGCGCTTCTGGCGCCGGTAATGCTCTTCGCCGCCGGTAGCTCCGAGCAGAAGACGCCCGTCCAGGAAATCAGGGTGCTTTCTTCCGTTACGGGGGGAAAGGACGAGGCCGAGAACAAGCTGTTCGAGGAAGCGCTTGAGAAGGCGACGGGATTGTCCATTACGTTGGAGAAGGTGCCTTCCGGCTATGACCAGGTGCTGTTGCAGAAGCTTGGTGCCGGAGAGCAGTATGATCTCATCTATCTCAACCAGTTCCAGATGTACACGTTCGCCTCGCAGGGCGCCATCGCGGATCTGACGGACAGGATCGAGACCTCGGCGGTCTATCGCGACAATGTTTCGCCCGATGAACTGGACAAGATCCGGATGAACGGGAAACTGTATGCCGGCTTCAACAAGCTGGAGGTGTTTCCCCTGGTGAATGTCAACAAGGCGATCACCGACAAGGTCGGAATCGATCTGTCCAAGCTGAATACTCTGGATGACTACTACAACATGCTCAAGCAGGTCAAGCAGTACATGGAGACCGTCGAGGGGCGCAAGCCGTACTATCCGTTCTTCGTCTACATGACCGATGTGTGGGATTTGCAGCCGTGGTTCTCGTCGGTCGGGCTGCGCCGCGGCGTGTTCTTCGATGCGAACGGAAAAAAGTATGCTCCGTATGTCGACGACGCCGCGCTTCCTGTGTGGCAGTGGCTGCGCAAGCTCTATGCCGAAGGACTGATGGATCCCGCGTCGTTCACCGGTAAGACCGGCGACATGCGCAATAAGATGTGGCAGTCCCAGGATATCGTGATGGATTCCGACTGGGCGGCATGGACCGGCCTGTACAACAACAACGCCAAGGTCGCCGGCACGTATCCCGACAAGGTCGATGTCGTCGGGCTTCCCGGTATCAAGGGGCCGGACGGTGTCTACATGCTCGAGCAGGGCGGTGCATCGCTCTGGGCGATCCCTTCCAATGCCAAGCATCCCGACGCGGCGTTCTCCATCATCGAGTATTTCGCAACCCCGGAAGGCGGGAGACTGTTGTCCGCAGGCATCGAAGGAACCGACTATGTGGTCAAGGACGGCAAGCTGGAGTTCACGGAAACCGGTCTGGCGCATGGCAAGGATCACGGAGCGCCGTTCCCGATTTCCACGAAGTTCGACCTGAACACGCTCGGGACGATGAACCCAGGCGTCCGCGAGTCGGTTGCGATCGGAAAGCGGGCCGACGTGGTCGTCGCTCCGATGGGATACGCCGATGGACAGCTTGACGCTCGCCAGTACTACGATATCATGTCCAAGTGGATGTCGGACTGCATCATGGGCAAGGTGCAGGCCGCCGATGCGATCAAGGGCGCCGCAGCCGAACTGCGGAGCAAGGGGATCATCGACTGATTCCCCGTTCGTTCGCCAAGTGGTTTCGTTGATTCGTCAGGCGCGGCGTTTGCCGCGCCTGTATTGGAAGGATGGCTGGCCATGCAGGAGATTTCATTTTCGAAGACATACTGTCACGACGAGGAACGGACATATGTCCGTCTTCCGTTCGATGTTCCCGAAGACACCGACCGGATCGAGGTCTCGTACGAATACCCTCGCTTTCGTGAGGAACCTCTGGAGGACGGGATCCGCCGTAGGGAGGTGAATATCGTCGATCTTGGACTGTACACACCCGATGGAATCCTGCGCGGATGGTCTGGATCGGACCGCGATCATGCGTTCGTCGCTTCCTACGATGCCACTGCCGGGTACCGTCGAGGCCCTGTCTCCGCAGGAACATGGGCGGTCGCTCTAGGCATCTACAAGGTGGAGTCGTCCGTGCAGGTGCAGGTCTCGGTCCGGATCATTCCCAAGGAGCGTCTGTGGCTTGCCGGGGATCTGCATATGCATACCCTCAATAGCGACGGAAAGCTGTCCACGGCTGAAGTGATCGATGCTTGCAGGCGTACCGGCCTGGACTATATCGCGCTGACCGACCACAACAATACGGAACAGGATTCGGAAATCGGCAATCCGCAGGGGCTCACGGTCATAGCCGGCATGGAATACACCAACTATCGGGGCCATGCGAACTTCTTTTTTCCGGAAGGAGCGAGGAGTTTTGTCGGCGATCCGCTGTCCAATTCGCGTAGGCAGATGCTCGATACGTTGCGGGAGGCTTCCCGCGCAGGCGCGTTGATCTCGCTCAACCATCCGCATTGCGATTTCTGTCCGTGGGAATTCGGATTCGAGGAGGTCCCCTACGATATGGTGGAGGTCTGGAATGGTCCGATGAAGCCCTCAGAGCTTCGGGCGATAGACTGGTGGCACTCACAGCTGTGCGCCGGCCGGCGACTGGCGGCTATCGGGGGATCGGATACCCATCGCATCGAGCGGTTGCGTCTGCATGGAACACCGACTACTTTCGTACATGCCCGTTCCCGTTCCGTGAACGATATCCTGGAAGCTCTACGTACAGGGCATTCATTCATTACCGAAACAATTTCAGGCCCTCGTCTGTATCTTGCGTCCGGAGAGGCAGAAGCGGGCGATGCGGTGGAGGCAGGGGGTACGGCCACGGTCACCGTCAAAAACGCGAAGGCAGGGGATGTGCTGCTTGTCAAGGATGGCAAGGGTTCGATCCTGAGAAAGGAAGTTGCGTACACAGGGGAAGTTTCCTTCCCGTTCGAGATCGAGCGGGACGCTCTGTTCTACCGGGCGGAACTGTATCGACCGAGTCTCGGGACGATGATGCTCTGTGCGCTGACCAACGCCATGTATGTGGTGGTGTAGGCAGACGCGTGGACGAGTGTCGTGCCGTCATCTGCCGTAAGAACTGTCCAGACCCAGTTTCCTCAGCAACCTCTTGGCCTCTTCCGAATTCGGGGAGGTCAGAACCCTGCTTGCAGGGCCATGTTCTACAAGCCGTCCTTTGTGCATGACGTACGCAGTATCGGCGATCTTGCGCGCTAGGGCGATATCATGGGTGATATAGAGCATCGAAAAGCCAAGAAGGTTCTGTAGCCCTTTGAGTAGACGCAAGATGTTTGCCGCCGTGGATGGATCGAGCATGCTGCTGATTTCGTCTGCGATCATCAGACGGGGTTCCATGACCAGAGCCCTGGCGATCGCTACGCGTTGTCGCTGTCCGCCGCTGAGCGTGTGCCCTTTGCGCCGGAGAAACAGGTCGTCATGGGGTAGCTGAACCTGCTGGAGAGCGGAGCGAACCTTCGCCGTCCGTTGCGCCATCGTGTCCGATCTCAGGATATCCAGCGGTTCTCTGACGATTTGTTCGATCGACAGAGCTTCGTTGGTCGCCGACAGCGGATCCTGAAAGACCATCTGGACTCCTCCGGTTCTGCGAGTTTCGCTGTTTCCGAGGATCGTACGTCCGTCGAATACGGCTGTCCCTGTATCTGGACGGGTAATTCCGCACAGCATTTGCGCCAGCGTCGTCTTGCCGGAGCCAGACTGTCCGATCAGCGCCACCACTTCCCCGGCTCGGATGGCGATGTCGCATTGGTCGCACGCCCGAATGGCTCCTCCTGCGGTCCGATATGTCTTGTTTAGCGCAACGCCCGTGAGCAATGTGACGATTCCTCCGCGCAGACAGGCTACCTGTCGATCCGGCCGTATCGTTTCAAGAGCGGGATGCTGATGCAGACATGCTGGGATGCGTTGCGTACATCGACTGTAGAAAGGGCATTGCGTTTCTTCGGTGATGACGATTTCTCCGGGAATCCCCCACATGTCGCGAAAGGGATGGATCGACGGCGACGCATATGTCAGTCCCCTGGTGTAGGGATGTAGCGGATCCTCCAGGACTGCGCGTGTCGGACCGACTTCCACGACGTTGCCCGTATACATGACCAGTATCCGGCTTGTCAGGGCGGAGACCACCTGAAGTTCATGGGATATGGCGATCATGGAGAATCCTCTTTCGGATTGAAGCCGCTTCAGCAGGTCGATGATTTCCGCCTTCGATTCTGAATCGAGCGCCATGGTCGGTTCGTCGGCGATCAATATCTCGGGCTTGCAGGAAAGGGACATGGCGATCAGCGCCTTCTGTCTCATGCCTCCAGAAAGTTCATGCGGATAGGCTTGAAGCCATTTCGCTTCGAGACCGACCATATTGAACAGCTGGCGCGCACGCTCGTCGGCGGATTCTCTATCCAGCGCCATGTGGCGGGTGATCGCTTCGGCGATCTGCGCACCGACCGTCATGACGGGATTCAGTACGTCGAGGCTGTTCTGGAACGCGATCGCGATGCGCCTCCAGCGATATCCGTCCCGTTGCCGTTCCGTCATTGTCGTCAGTTCCGTACCGTCGAGACGGATGCTGCCGGTGACAGTCGTCTTCGCTTCCAGCAGACCCATGACCGTCATGGCGAGCGTCGATTTCCCACTGCCGGATTCCCCGACGATTCCGAGACTTTCTCCGGGGGAAAGTGAAAAATTCGCGTCATGTACCGCATTGATGGCGGCATCTTGCCGATACCGTACGAATAGGTGTGATAGTTCCAGTGTTGCCATGTCCGAATGTTCTCTTGCTACCTCTTGGTATCGACGATTCGCTCTACGTCCCGTCCGATGAATGCGATTGCGACGACCAGCAGCATGAGCGCTACCAGAGGGGAGAGTATCCACCATTTCCAGAAATCGGTGAAATAGATTCCGGGAAAATTGAGCGATCGGTTGAGAATCACCCCCCAGCTTTTCGAAAGGGGGTCGCCCAGTCCGAGAAACGATAGTCCCGCTTCGGCTACGATCGCATGACTGACGATCCTGATCACTGAGACGAGCATGATCGGCATGATACCCGGAATCAAGTGCCTGTACGCCAGATGCGCGAACCCGGCTCCATAGCTATGTGCCGCTACAATGAAGGTTTCGTTGCGCATCGACAGGACTTTCGCCCTTGCGGTGCGTGCCGGCCCGACCCAGGAGATCATGGCGATGACCATGATGATGTTTGCTGTGCTGGAGCCGAAGAACGCCCCGAGCACGATCATGAGCGGCAGCTGGGGAATCGCCGACATGATGTCGCAGAGAGCCGTGACGATCTTGTCGGCGGTTCCTCCGAAATAGCCGGCGAAGATTCCGATCACCGAACCTCCGACTCCGGCCAAGATCGCCGATGCGAAGCCGACGGACATGCTGACCGTCGCTCCGTGGCCGATCTGAGCTAAGATGTCGATTCCGAGATCATCTGTTCCGAGCCAGTGGGCGATACTCGGTCGTTCCAGCGATTCTCCGCTTGGGATCATGTGCATGTCGTTTCCTGCAAAGAGTGAATAGCCCGCCAAGCATATCAGTATGATGATGATTGCGATTCCGATCTTGCCGTACGTCGAGAATTTCTCAAGGAAAGCGCAGGTATGGAATGTTCGGGTATTCATCGGGCCACTCGAGGATCAAGTTTTCGATAGACGATATCGGCGAGCCAGTTCATCAGCAAAACCATGACCGTGATCGTCAGGAAGATTCCTTGTAGCAACACGTAGTCGCGGTTGCCGACGGCTTCGCGCATCAAGCGGCCGACTCCTGGGTAAGCGAAGACATTCTCAACGAGTACCGCCCCGCCGAACAGGCCGCCGAGACTCATGAATATCCTCGCCACGACGGGGGGAAGCGCGTTCTTCAATGCGTGACGGATTATAACGGCGCGCCGCCCGATTCCTTTCGCCCGAGCGGTACGAATGTAGTCTTTTGTTATGACGGTGAGCATGCTGTTACGGGAAAGCAGGTAGAAGCCGCCGACCCGGGAAACCGCCAGCGTGGCGACCGGAAGGGTGGCATGGTGCAGGATATCCCCGAGTGCAGTCCCGACAGAGCCGTATGTTGCGAACACGGTACGACCTCCCGAAAGCGGAAACCATTTCAGTTGCGCCGCGAATATGAAGAGGAACAGGACTCCGAGCAGGAACGACGGGATCTCGGAAAGTACGATCATGACCGCATAGAGAATCCTGTCCAGCATTCCGTCCCGATGCCATGCGGAGATCGCCCCGAGCGCCGTGCCGACCACACTACTGACGACCAACGAGGATATGACGATGAAGAGAGTCCACGGAAGCCGGGTGAAGATCATCTCCGTTACGCTGGTGTTGTAGTAGATGCTGTAGCCCAGGTCGCCGCGCAAGAGTCCGAGCAGATATCCGCCGAACTGGACGTGCAGTGGTTTGTCCAGTCCATAGTAGGCTTTGTAGTGGTCTATCTGCTGCTGGGAGAAGACCACCGAAACGGTCCCGTCCTCTACCGAAAGGTAGAGGAACGGGTCGCCCGGCATCAGTCGAGGCAGAAAAAAGTTGATCGCAAGCATGACGACGAGGACAAGGAGATACCGTCCCCCTTGAGCTCGACTGTCACGGGAGCGCCTTGTCATGTGGTTTGCCCTGCTTGTTCGGATTCCGTGCGGATCACATAGGAGAGTTTGTTATGGTCGCACTTGCTGTGGTCGTAGCGGAACATCCAGTGGTCGTATTTCGCCGGTCGGTAGACGAAGTTGTCCAATGCGCCGTGGAGCATGATCATCGGCACTTGGTCGGCGATGAGCTTCTGCGCCTCGTAGACCAGCTCTTTCCGCTTGTTGGGATCCAGTTCGACGGACTGTGCCTCCAGGATCGAGGCGATCTGCGGATCTGACCAGCCCTTGATCGTGGTGCCCCCCGTTCCGTAGATCGTCCGCAGATAGTCGGGATCCCCACCCATTCCTCCTGAGTTGATCAGCAGCAGTTCGTATTTTCCGGTGTTCACAGCATTGTCGCGGGTCTTCGACTCGACGCTCTGGACGTTGACGGTCACGCCGATCTGCGACAGGGAAAGTTTGATCAGTTCTGCGACTTTCATCCCGTCGGCTGAGTTGTCAGTCAAGAGCGAGAAGGTGTAGGTCGCGCCTCCCAAGAGTTCCTGCGCCTTGTCCGGGTCATACGGATACTGCTCGATATCCTTGTTGTACCACGGGCTGACGGGAAGGACATAGCCTTGGCTGCTGACCATGGCAGCGCCACGCGCCGCCTTATCGACCAATGCCTGGCGATCGATGCCGAAGACAAGAGCTTTGCGGACGTTCGCGTCCTGTAGCGCTTTGACCGCGTCCATGTTCATCATCAGTCGGTAGCTATGGAACGAATGGGCTGTCTTGACTGTGAATTCCGGATTCTCCCGGTAGGACGGTACAATGTCCGCCGGGGCGTTGATCAAGTCGATTTCTCCGTTCTGGAAGGCGAGGACGCTGTCGCCGACCGGGATCCATTCGATCGCCGCAGCCGCAGGTTCCGGTCCCCAGTAGTCTTCGAACGCTATGAAACGGTACGCTCCCTGCTGAGGATCGTAGCTGTCAAGTTTGTAAGGACCGCTTCCGATAGTCGCTCCGGCCCCTGTGAAGGCTATGGGATCGTCGACATGTTCCCAAATATGTTTGGGGATGATTCTCATCCCGCCGATTTTTGTCAGATAGGTGGGGGATACTTTGTCGAATGTCACCTGGAGGGTGTATTCGTCGAGCGCCTTGGCGTCCGTAACGATGTAGGAACCTCCGATGAGCAGATCGTTGACCACCGGAGGATGTTCACGGTAGTAGCCGATGGTGAATGCGGCATCTTCGGCCGTCAGTGGCTGTCCGTCATGCCAGAGGGCGTTCGTACGCATATGGAACGTATAGGTCTTGCCGTCTTTCGAGACCTCCCAGCTTTCCGCGAGCCACGGGATGTCTCCATGCTCGTCCTTTTCCAGCAGCGTATCGTACAGGATCTGCATCTTGGACATGCCGGGGCCTCGAGGCGAGTGCTTGAACGGATTGGGCAGCCCTGTATTTCCTCCGGCCAGTCGCACCGTAGGTTTCGCGACTGTTCTCGTCTGCTGGTCGGCGGCCGGGGCGCTTATCGGCCCTAGTGGAGACGTCCCGCTTTCCTGCTGTTAGGCGGCAAATTGTTTTATCAGGAAGACGACCGAAAGTTGCAAAATGCTTTGGTAAGTGTAGCTTAAGCATGGTACATTAGTTGCACATTCTCCTATAAAGGAAAAGGAGAGGGCTTCCCGACCAAAGTTGTCCCTCTCCAAGTTGCAATAATGCTCCTAGAGATTGCCATTGAATTGGCAGAAATGCAAGTGGTCGAGGACCAAGGGCCTCCCAGCTCCCACTCTTTGGGCGTTTTCTTCTGCACTTTCTGTCGCACCAGGCTGCACGGCCACGGATGGAGAAAGCGCTATTTCATCACCGACAGTCTTTCCAGCCTCCAGCTGTGGATTCACCGCAAGCTTTGTCCTTGCTGCAGGAAGACCTACACCCTGCTGCCTGTGTGGGTCCATGCCTTCAAGTTGTTCAGCCTGGAAACCATCTGTCGCATTCTTGCCTGCAGGATCGAGAAAGGACACTTCAGCACCATTCTCGGCATATCCGGCTACCTGCAGCGCAGATGGTGGAAGGGATATTCAGACAGAAGCCGCTGCGAAAGCGACTTCCCCGACCACGGACTGCTGTTTTCCCACCTCAAGAGTACCCTGCGCGGCTGCCTGGCAGCACCGCCATCGGTAAACATTGTGCAAAACAGGGGTCTTTCACTGATGGGGCTGAAGCTCCGCTACCATTCCCACCAACGTTTGTATCTGTATGTGCCGAGGTGCATCCCCTAGGCTGTCGGTATCAATTATTGGAGGTACCGCACCCATGGATTCACAAAAGAAGGAGCAGATAGGCCTGTTCCGCTTCGGACTCATCTTCCCCTTGCTCGACGAGCGGTTGCAGTATGGGGACATCACGCGCCTGATGAAGGAAATCTGCTCGAAAGATCACGACATCCCCTATTCGGACAAGCGGACGGTGAGCATGCCCACCCTCTACAACTGGCTCAATGCCTACCGAAGGAGCCGCAACATCGAGGATCTCTATCCCCGCGACCGCTCTGACAAGGGGTCACGCAGAAAGCTCAGCAGCGAAACAGAGCAGGCATTGCTGCTATTCAGCCAGCAGCATCCGACCACCAAGATCACCACCTTGGTCAGGATGGCCGAGAAGCAGGGCATCTTCCTTCCATCGGAGGTTGTGGACATGTCACTCATCTACCGGGTGTTCCGCAACCACAACTCCAAAGGCAGGAATCCCAACGACAAGGACATGCGCCGGCTGGAGATGGAATACGTGAACCAGGTCTGGTACCTGGATGCGATGGTAGGGCCGAAGGTGCATGTCGGACAGGGAAGGGAGCGCAAGCTTGTGACGTCCAAGCTCTTCGCCCTCATCGACGACAAGTCCCGTCTCATAACCTACGCCCGTTTCTACCGCGATGAGACCAGCGACAGCCTGCTCGACTGCCTCTGGGGCGGCTTCAATGCTCGGGGACTGCCCCGCCAATGTCACACAGACAATGGGGCCGCCATGCGGGACGAGCGCATAAAACTTGGTTGTGCTGCTCTGGAGGTGAACTTTACACACTCTAGGCCATATACACCAACAGGTAAGGCGAAGGTTGAGCGCCTGTTCTCGACGGTGAGGATGCAGTTTCTGCCCACCCTGGGCGATGAGCCGCTGGAGCTGTACGAGTTGAACAAGCGGTGGGTGGCCTACCTTGAGGAGTACAACGACAGGTATCATTCGGGCATCGGGATGTCTCCCCTGCAATGCTACCTCTCCGAGGTTCAGGCCGTCAGGCCGGCCCCGCCGGACCTGCCCAGGCTGTTCAGGAAACGCGAGATACGGACGGTGAGCAAGGCCAGGACCGTGAGCCTCGACTCGGTGCTGCTCGAGGTCCCGCTGGGCTATTCGGGCAGGAAGATTGAGCTCAGGTACAACACCACCAGCGATGTGGAGGCTTTTTATGAGGGTATGAGCATCGGAATGCTCAAGCCTGTGGACTACCAGGCCAACTCACGGGCGCACAGGATGCAGGGGGTGCAGCCGTGAACACAGACATCCGCACCTTCTACGGGTTCAAGCAGATACCCTTCTCTCCGGAACTGAGACCTGAGCAGATGTACCTGCTCTCCTCGATGGTGGAGATAAGCAAGAGGATACAGTTCGCCATCCAGAACAGCATGTACTTCACCCTCATCGGTGATGTGGGGGCGGGAAAGTCGACGACGTTGCGTTACGTACTCTCCCAGCTGCCTGCCAAGAGCTACCAGGTCATCGACCTGGTGGGCGGGCAGTGGAGCTTCGTCGAGGTGCTCAGGCAGCTCATGGCATCGCTGGGGCTTTTCACCAGGACCAACCAGCCATCCACCATGCTCAGGCAGATCCATGAGGCGCTGGACCTCATCTACAACGACGGCAAGCGGCCCGTCCTGGTCATCGATGAGTGCCATCACTTCACCGGTGATTTCTATGCCCAGCTCCACCTCATAAGCCAGCAGAACCT
>LVBD01000069.1:0-106802 GCA_001604275.1 Spirochaetales bacterium Spiro_02 | reverse complement strand
AACCTCGCCAAGGCAAATGTGATACCGATCGTCATGTGCGGGCAGGAAGGCCTGTTCGAGAAACTCCGGAATCCTCAGGCACGCCCCCTGATGAGCAGGATCCTCGACGGATACAACCTTCGGAGCCTCACCCAGGATGAGTGCTTCGGATACATCGAGCATCATCTCAAGACCATCGGCGGCCGCAGTTCCGAGATATTCGACAAGCCTGCGCTGATAGCCGTCAGCCAGGTGTCGGCGGGCATTCCCAGGAATATCAATTCCGTATGTCTGCTGGCATTGCAGCACGGCATGGAACAGGGCCTGCAGACCATCTCGGCAGAGGTGATCAGGAAAGTGACCAGGAACTGGTGGGAATGAGAGGAGTAGGAATAACGACCATGGATTCAAATACACAAATTAAGAAAGAGAGGCCGATGCCGTTTGTCGTGCACCACGACGAATTCACCGAAAGCTATTACCTGAATGTCATCAATCTGTACAGAAATCGAGTGGATGACGAAGCAACGCACCGCAGCATCTGTGAAAAAGCCAACGACATAATGAGAAGGCAGGCTGTGTTCAAGGAGGACCTGGAGTACTGTTACGAGAACTGCATGATTGATGTTTATGGAGATCCTGCACCCTTCTAGGGCAGGTTACGATTGTATTCAAGGACTGGCCTCTTAGGAGGCCTTTCGTTGCGTCAGGAGCTCTAACACATCGTGCAACTTTCTTCTCAGCTGACCGTGCAAATACCGCTATATAATAATGCGCCACTCAACACCTGCCCGGGAGATGCCGTATCCTCTCCCTTCTGCGAGCATCCGGCGAGGGATACGACCAAACACAGGGCTACGAACGCCATGCCGAATTGTAAGCTGGTTCTTCTTCGATGCATATATGTTTCTCCTCTTATGTGGATATCATGAGCTTGTGGAAATGCGTAGGGGAATCAGACGTTCCAATGGATCATGGCGAGTGTCGTTTCTCCTGTGACTTGGACAACTCCTTCCCGCGCCTGTTCTTCAATGAGCGTTTTCAGGTCGACCCCGTTGTCTTGGGCCGCCTGCCCGAATCGGGGTGAATATTGCCACCAAGCTTCGTCGACGGACAGCGAAAGATGTTCCGTCTGTCGGATGTACGTCAGTTCCGGAGTATATTTCTGTAGCCATAGGATGTTGAAGATCGCCTGCACGGAGTCCCTGTCGTTGTGCGGGTCGAATGGACGGCGCAGGTCAAGGGCCTCCTCAAGATGCTGGGTCAATGTATCGGTATCATGGATGAACTGGTTGATTTGACAGGCCTTCCTGGAGGATGCGATCATGTTGCGCAGCCCTTGCGGAGATCTGATGGCTGGACACATCGAAGCGAACGCGAGGTCGAAAGCCTCGTTCCACCCAAGAGCCTCCAGATCAGCCTTCTCCCATTCCATCTTATCATAGGAGAGATTGCCAAGTCCCGCTTCCTCAGCGTTCTTCTTCGCAAGGGAAAGCATGTTCGCCGAAATATCTGTGATCGTCACATGTGCGGCGCGGGATGCGAAGGGGATGGCGTAGCGCCCGCTGCCTCCTCCGATATCGAGTACTGATGCTCCTGTTAGGGCTCCCCGTTTCTCCAATGATTCGATAACGCGTACTACGAAAGGGGTGCGCTCTCCCTTCTGCGCTTGGTTGAAATGCTGAGCTTTCGCATCCCAGCGCTCTTCCGCATCGGCAGATCCGCGATACTGTTTCGATAGCGACTGCTCATAGTATGTGATGTCCATGGACGGTCTCCTCAGGTGATTTTGTCGGTGGTTCGTAAAGTTAGCTATATCTAACATACGGACATAAGGAAGTTACCCGATGTGTCCGTTTCATGTCAAGGTTAATCAAATAAAGATTCACTTAAATAGATTTTCATTTGAAATAAATATAAATTATTTATTTATATATAATTGTAAGAATATATACTCTATAATGGCATTCCCATGTCTGTGTTTTGGTAGGTCGGACATACGCAGGATGTCCGACTTGACATCGGAATCGTGATTCGGCATCGTGGAACTACGGGAATCCTTCCCGCCGGCATTTGCTGCCGAATCTTGTTGATGGAGGAGCGAGTGGACGACCTGTTGCAGGTGCTCAAGGCGTTGTCCGACGGTACGCGTCTGAAGATCATCGATCTGTTGATGAATCATGATTTCTGTGTCGGAGCCTTGTCCCGGACGCTGGGTGTTTCCGAAGCCTCTGTATCTCAGCATCTGCGGGTATTGCGCAACGCAGGTCTGGTGACTGGCGAGAAGCGTGGCTACTACACACACTACGATGTCAATCGACATCTGATCGCCGAGGTCGCGACCTCCCTTGATTCGATCGCCGCCAGCACGGCCCCCCGGAAGGGGTGCCGGCAGCATCTGACCGGCGACCACGGGTACTGTGCGAACAAAATGCCTGCCCATAGGAAGGCCGGACAGGCTGTTGTCTCCGATGAGGTTGCTATTCCTTCGGAGCAGGCGTGATCCGTACTTTTTGACGGAGGCCTGTTTCTTATACCATTACATACAATGGTCGTGACCAGTTGACGAGCGAGACGTGGAGGTTCTTGATATCCTCAATCAGGCGCAGGCTATGCCTCTTCACCGCCGTAATGACTGGTTTTCTCCTTGTCGCAGGGGATGCCTGTTCGATAAAGGCTTCGGCAAGATCTGTTCAAGTAAATAACTATACCGTATTCGGTATGGTTATGTGGTATTCTCAATGTACGCTCGTTACTTTGTATGGGTTGGAGTTCGCTCATGAAAAAAAATGAAAAAACCGCTCGACATTGCCGTTGCGTCATGGTTTATGCTGGTTCTCGTAGGGGCGGGAATGGAGGAGAATTGTATGGACTATCGGATCAATGAACTGGCGAAGATGGCGGGTGTCAGTGCCCGGACGCTCCGCTACTATGATCAGATCGAGCTGCTGTCCCCCCCGCCGGATGCCGGGCAACGACTACCGCGTCTATGGCCCGGAGGATGTGGACCGGCTGCAGCAGATTCTGTTTTATCGGGAACTTGGAATGTCGCTTGATGTCATCGCTCGGGTGATGCAGGCGAAGGGGTATGACTGCGTTGCCGCACTGGACGGGCATCTGGCTGCGTTGCGCAATAAGCAGAAACGGCTGGATCGTCTCATCGCTACGGTGGAGAAGACGATCGCGGCGAAACAAGGGGAAATTGTCATGGACGATCAGGAAAAGTTCGAGGGGTTCAGGCGGAAGCTGGTCGAGGACAACGAGGCTCTGTTCGGGGCCGAAATCCGCGAAAAATATGGAGAAGCGGGGGTTGATGCAGGCAATGCGAGGATGATGGGGCTGTCGCTGGAGGAGTATGGCCGGATGCAGGCGCTGTCGGCCAGGATGAATGATCTGCTGAAAACCGCGTTCGAGCAGGGCGATCCTGCAAGTCCGCTCGCCCAACAGGTATGTGACATGCATCGTCAGTGGCTGGGGTATACCTGGCCGCAGTATTCCAAGGAAGCACACCTGAACCTTGGGAGGATGTATGTCGACGACCCTCGTTTCAGGCGGTACTACGACGCCATCGAGGATGGGTGCGCGCAATTCCTCTATGAGGCATTGCAAGTGTATTGCCGGTAGACCCTTCTCTGACCCTGTGGCGTTGAGGGTGGCTGACATAGCGGGAAGTTGCAGTCTGAGTTCCCTTTCTCATAGATATTGTGTATATTGAATTGCATGATGGCGGGTGTCGAGAGCTGTACATCGCAACATATCAATTCGGAAAATAAGGTAAGGCCGATAGCCATGGAAAGTCGGACAGGAAAGGTGTTCCTTACTATCAAGGAACAGGTATATCAGGTAATCAAGGAAAACATCATCAACGAGCGATTGAAGCCCGGGGAACGGATTCAAGAGCTCCAGATAGCGAAAGAACTCAATGTAAGCAGATCTCCCGTTCGGAGCGCGATCAACGAGCTGATAGGCGAAGGATTGCTGGAAAGCATTCCGAACAAATCCGTCACTGTTCGTCGACTTTCTGAAAAGGAAATACTCGATACCTATGAGTTCCGCGTTCTTCTTGAGCGATTTGCGATTGAGAAACTCTCGACGAACATGACTTCGGAAACGGATCGGGTTCTTGCCGATTTCAAGCAGCAGTTCATGGAAAACAGCGGTTACGAACATCTTTTGAGCTACGTCGAAATCGACAACCGATTCCATACCTTTCTGATCGAAACTGCAGGGAACGAGATGATCTCCGAAACGCTCCATCGGATCAGCACTCTTGTGACTCCGTTTAGAGTGATATCTCTAAAGAGTAGGAAACGCTTCACGGAATCGGTGGAGGAGCATATTGGTATGATCGATGCAATCCGAGCTGGGAATGCCGATCTCGCCGTCAGGTGCTGCGAGATACATCTGACATTGGCAAAGAACGAAATCGTATCGTATCTCCGGAATACCCCATCTCCAAGCGACTGACACGTTCAAGACAGGCGATTCCCCCTCGAAAGTCCTTTGCATCGCGATTTCGTTAACGATAAGTTAACGGCGAATTTTGTTGACAGCTCATTTTTTCGGTGTAAAATGTATACATTATACATTATACACGGAGAGTCGCATGCAAACTATTGTTTCGTTGCCGTATGATACCGGTCATGTCGAACTGACCATTCCCGGCGAGGCTCTCGTCGGCATCGTGCGTCCCGTTCATTCCCACTCGGTGTCCGATAATCCTCCATCACTGGCGGAAGAGAAGCGAATCGTATCCGAAGCGCTTGAGCATCCTATCGGGACGCCCCGCCTGCGAGAGCTTGCAAAAGGTGCGAGAACCGTGGTCATCGTCACCAGCGACCATACCCGGGCGTTGCCGAGCCATATCACCCTCCCATTGCTGCTTAAGGAAATACGTGCCGGAAACCCTGATGCGCAGATCACCATGATCATCGCTACCGGCCTGCACCGGGGAATGACCCATGACGAAATGGTCGCTCGCTTCGGGGCGGAAGTCGTCGTATCGGAACGATTCGTGAACCATGATGCATACGACAAGGACAACTTCATCGACCTCGGGACGCTGCCTTCCGGAAGCAAATGCGAAATCAACAAGTTGGCCGTACAGGCCGATCTTCTGGTCGCGGAGGGGTTCGTCGAGCCTCATTTCTTTGCAGGCTTTTCCGGGGGTCGGAAAAGCATTCTGCCCGGCATCGCCAGCCAGGATTGTGTGAACATCAACCACAGCGCAAAGGCGATCCAGAATCCGAACGCGACGACGGGAGTGCTCGACGGGAATCCGATCCACGAAGACATGATCGTCGCGGCGCGGAAGGCGAATCTTGCGTTCATTCTCAATGTCGTGATGGATGAGTCGAAACATATCAGAGCCGCTTTCGCAGGGGATGTCGATGCCGCCCACCGCGCCGGATGCGCATCATTGATGGAATCCAACGGCGTCGACCAGGTGTTCGCCGATGTGGTAGTCACGACCAACGGCGGATATCCGCTGGATCAGAACCTCTATCAATGCCCGAAAGGGCTGGCGTCCGCGCTTGCCTGCGTCCATACGGGAGGCGTCATCATTCTTGTCGCGGCCTGCAGGGACGGTCTTGGAGGCGAAAACTTCGGAAGAATGATGCTGGATGGGGATGCCGGAGCTCGGATGGAGCGGATTCTTGCACAGAAGCCCGAAGAGACGATTTCAGAACAATGGTGCGTTCAGCGATTCTCCGAGGCGATGATGCAGTATCGGATCATTCTGGTTTCGACGCTGGATCCGACGATCGTGAACCGGATGGGGTTCATTGCCGCTTCGACCCCCCAGGAGGCTTGGGAGATTGCGCGACGGCTCGTTGGAGAAACGGCTACAGTGGCGGTCATTCCTGACGGGGTGGCCGTGATACCAAGGAGGAAAAACAATGGTTAAGGCCATCAAATTGAACGATGCCGACAATGTCGCATCAGTTTTCGATACGGTACAGGCCGGTTCCACGGTGCAAGTTCTGGACAAGCGGGGCAATTCATTCGAAGTGGTCGTCAACCAGGATGTCCCATACGGCCATAAATTCGCCATCGCACCGATCGCGGTCGGTCAGCAAGTGACGAAGTACGGAGAGGAAATCGGTATCGCCTCCTGTTCGATCGCAGTAGGCGATTATGTGCATGTCCATAATGTGGAGAGCATCAGAGGCCGGGGCGACTGGGCGAAGGCCGCGGAACATGGAGCCGGCAAGGAAGGTGAAGCATGAGCAAGAATGGGAGATATATCTATATGGGATATGTGCGTCCCGACGGTTCGGTCGGAACGAGAAATTATGTCGCGATCCTGCCCGCAGTCGTATGTGTCAACGAAGTAGTCGAGGCGATCGTCGCCAACACGACCATGACGCAGGGAATTATCCATCATCAGGGATGCTGCCAGACCCCTCCCGATCTGGAACGGACTACCGAATGTCTCATCGGCATCGGCAAGAACCCGAACGTTGGAGCGATTCTGATCGTCAGCCTCGGTTGTGAGGGGGTTGATACCGACCGTCTGGAAGCGACGCTCCGGGCTACTGGAAAACCAGTCGATCGTATCAACGTCCAGGAACTGGGAGGTACGAGCGCTGCCATACAAGCAGGAATGGACAAGGCTCAAGCGTTGATTCGTGAGATTGCGCAAATCCAGCGGACCGAAGTGGATTTGTCCCGCTTCACGATGGGCATCAAGTGCGGAGCTTCCGATACGACGAGCGGGATAGCTTCCAATCCTGTCATTGGCTATGTGGCGGACAAGGTCGTCGATGCAGGAGGAACCGTTATCTTCGGCGAGACGACGGAATTCATCGGGGCCGAGCATATCCTGCAGCGAAGAGCGCGCACACCGCAAGTCGCCGCGGACATTAAACGGATCGTCGACCAGATGGAAAACAGGGCGAAGGCGATCGGCGTAGACATGCGTAAGGGCCAGCCGACTCCGGGCAACATCAAAGGAGGTCTGACGACGATCGAGGAAAAATCCTTGGGCGCGATCGTGAAGTCCGGAACGAAAACGATCGAGGGCGTCATCGACTATACGGAAATTCCGAAAGGTCCTGGCTTGTGGATCAAGGATTCTCCGGGTAGAGAGATCGAATTGATGTCCGGCATGGCCGTGGGGGGCGCTCAGGTGATTTTGTTTTCCACCGGCCGTGGAGCTCCGCAGGGATTCCCTGTCGTTCCAGTCATCAAGATCTGCGGCAATCCAATCACATTCGAGCGGATGAGCCACGATATGGATGTGAACGCCGGTAAAATTACCACCGGAGAGCGGACATTACAAGAAGTAGGGGAGGAAGTCTTTGAGATGTTACTCCGTGTCGCGTCCGGCGAGGTGACGAAGGGAGAAGCGATCAAATACAACAAGTCAATGGATTTCTATATGCTCGGACCAGTCATCTGACGGCGAGCAGAGTTTTAATACATCGAAGGGGTACTCAAAAAGGAGGGTAGCTGGATGAATGATGTAAGTGTCGTGCGAGTCGTCATCGGCCTGATCGTTGCGATTGTCGCAATCTTCTACTTTGTCACAAGGACGAAGATCCAAGTGTTTCTTGCCATGATCATCGGATCTGTTGTCGCAGGTTTGATAGCTGGATTGCCGCCTCTGCAGGTAATTTCAGCCATCAAGTCTGGGTTCGGCGGTACTATCGGGAGCATCGGTATCATTATCGGTTTTGGGGTGATGATGGGTGCCGTGTTCGAAGCGAGTGGGGCGGCAAAACGTATGGCACTCACTTTCATCAAGGTTTTGGGAAAAGGACGTGAGGAAGTGGCGATGGCGATCACTGGCTTCCTCGTTTCGATTCCTGTATTCTGTGATTCCGCGTTCGTTATCCTTTCTCCACTGGCGAAGTCCCTATCGAGAAATACCGGCAAAAGCGTCATCACCATCAGTTGTGCGCTTGGCGCGGCCCTGCTGGTGACCCATTCGCTGGTACCTCCTACTCCGGGACCGCTGGCGGTCGTCAACTATTTCCAACTGGATCTGGGGCTGTTCATCATCTATAGCTTGATCGCATCCATCCCCATCGCTTTGGCCGGACTGTTCTATGCGAAATGGGTTGGTAAGAAACTCTTCAAACTGCCCGACCCGAAGGATCCATCCGTATTGATCGATCGTCCGTACACGAAAGAAGAACTGGCCGATACAGTCGATATCGAAGGCGAGCATCTTCCGGGGACTTTCATTTCGTTTGCGCCGATTCTTATTCCGATTCTTTTGATCCTGATGAATACCATCGCTTCCGCCATGGGGGCTTCTGGAGCTCTGAAAACCGTTATGGCGCTGATCGGTGATCCGATCGTCGCGGTCGCCATCGGTCTGCTGATCGCCATCTACGGCTTGGCGGGAAAGATCGATCGGAAGGAAGTCGTCGCTATGCTTGATGATTCCATCAAACAGGCTGGCGTGATCGTATTCGTCACCGGTGCCGGCGGAGCGCTCGGCCAGGTTCTGAAGGACAGCGGCGCCGGTACGGCGATCGCTGATCTTTTGGTCAAGGCAAGCATCCCCGGGATCCTGTTGCCGTTCATCATGGCATACCTGCTGCGGATCGTCAGCGGATCGGCCACGGTCGGTATGCTGACAGCCGGATCCATCACGGCTCCGATTCTGCTGTCAATGGCCACCGTGAACCCGTATATGGCCGGTCTTGCTTGCTGCATCGGTTCCATCGGCATTACCAACCTGCACGACAGCTATTTCTGGGTCGTGAACAAGACCACCGGACTGACCGACGTAAAGGAAATGTTCCAGAATTGGTTCGGGTGTGTCTTGACGTTGTCGACCGTCGGGTTCTTCGTTCTGCTGATCATGAACTGGATATTCTGATCGTAGTCGTTTCCCGCGGCCTATGTACCAGCCGCATGCTTTGACTCTCTTTTCCGGGGCCGCCCGTTTGGCGGTCCCGCATCGTATGCTGCTTTAGCGATATATTCCGACCATCGGACTCTTGCTTTTTTTTCGCATGTCATGATACGGTTGTCACGCCCACTCGGAGGGTGACTCATTCGAAGAAATGAGAAGCTGGATAAGGTGGCAGGTTGAGATACCTGCTGTCTTGTCCAGCTTTTTTTTGTTTTGGAGAGGACGATGATGGATCTGCTGAACGGAAACGTCAAGAAATTGTTCTTGAAATACTTCGCCGCTTCGTTCGGAAGCGCGTTGATCACGTCGGTGTACGGTCTGATCGACACGGTGATGGTCGGTCGGTATCACGGACCTGCTGGAGCCGCCGCCATGGCTGTCGTCGCGCCGGTATGGAACATCATCTATAGTTTCGGGCTTTTGTCCGGTATCGGCGGATCCATTCTGTTCAGCGCCAGACGGGGAACAGGGCGGCCCCATGAGGACGGAAACGAATATTTCTCCGCTTCCTTGATATTGACCGCATGCTTCTCGGTGTTGCTGTGGTGAGTCGTTCTCTTTCTGGAGGACCCCTTGCTCGTTCTCTTCGGCGCCGACGAACAGTTGCTTCCGTTGGCGAAACGATATCTGATTCCCATCAGATACACCGTGCCGGTGTTCCTGTTCACCCAGTTCCTGTCGGCGTTTCTCAGAAATGATTCCGATCCGCAACTTACCACGAAGGCCGTACTGTCCGGCGGGGCGTTCAATGTCATTGGCGACTATCTGTTGGTGTTCACCTTCGACATGGGGATCTTTGGCGCAGGGTTGGCGACTGCAATCAGTTCCATCGTCTCGCTGCTTGTCATGATGACGCATTTCCTGCGTCGCACGAATACGTTGAAGTTCGTCAGACCCGTACGATTTCCGCAACAGGGCAGAAGGATTATCGCGACCGGGTTCTCGACGTTCTTCATCGACATAGCCATGGGAATGCTGACGATGCTGTTCAACCGGCAGATCATGCGGTATTTCAATGCCGACGCATTGGCTGTGTATGGGATCATCGTGAACATCGGCACGTTCGTGCAGTGTTGCGCATATGGAGTCGGACAGGCCGTCCAGCCGATTCTGTCGATCAACTACGGCGCCCGGAAGCGGGACCGCATCGTCCTGCTGATTCGCTACAGCATGGTCGCGGTTTTCGCCATCAGCTGCGCATGGGTGGCCCTTACGCAACTGTTCCCCAAAGGCTTCGTCCGACTGTTCATGGTTCCCACGGCATCGGTGCTGGAGATCGCTCCGGCGATCATCCGTACGTACTGCCTCTCCTTCATCTTCCTGCCGCTGAATATTTTCTCGACCTACTACTTCCAGTCGGTCATGCGCCCGTCATATTCGTTCATCATCTCCGTTGCACGGGGAATCGCATTGAGCGGGCTATCCATCCTAGCCTTTCCTGCAATCTTCGGAGGCGATGCGCTATGGTTCGCGATGCCTGTCACCGAACTGGTCGTGGCGGTATTCGTCGGCGTCTCCATGGTCAGAAGTATCGGAAAGCTCTCTGGGTCCGATTGATACCCGTTGCTGATGCGAGAATCCTGAACGATCGGACACCCGCTTGAAGAGAAAGGCAAAACTACGACGGGACAATTCCCGGACCTATTCAAAGTCAAGAAGGGAGAGGAGGACAAGGGGGC
The DNA here is from genome assembly GCA_001604275.1 of Spirochaetales bacterium Spiro_02. Taxonomy (GTDB): domain Bacteria; phylum Spirochaetota; class Spirochaetia; order Sphaerochaetales; family Sphaerochaetaceae; genus Spiro-02. The sequence goes on along the minus strand of LVBD01000069.1, from coordinate 96,272 downwards.
CAAAGTCAGCGACATGTCCACGGCTACCGCAGCGCCGTGTGTCCGTATCCTCTTCTCAATGCGATCTCCTGCAAAAGGAACGACTAGACGCAGTACAGCGTGATATTTCCCAGCTTCCTGATGGGGTCGACTTCTTCCTGCTTGATGCTCGAGTCCGTGATGATGATGTCGAAGTCGGTGATATCCGCATAATGTCCGGACTTGACTACGCCGAATTTCGATGAATCGGCGACAAGTATCCTGGTACTCGCAGATTGAAGCGCCGCCTGCTTGGTCGTACGTTCGATCCCCGCTATCCTGGCGCTCTTGAGAAGCCGCTTGCCGGAGTGCCTGCCGTCGCTACGTAGTGGGAGCAGGTACGTGGTAGCTGTCACGACAGAGTGTGGTAGCGGTATGTGGAGAAGATATATTGTTGGCAGGGCCATTTCGGCGTCCCGCAATGACCCTGCCATGACCCTAATCTCTGCCGAACAGCTCGATCTGAGTGAGCGCGGGGAACGGGGAACCGTCGTCCGCCTTGACCAAGCGGTCCAGTTGTAGCGACGAGACGGTCTTCGCTTCGAACGGGAAAGGCTGGGGCAGAGGAGTCTTTTTCAGCGGAAGGACAAGGCTTGAACTATCGCTGAACGTGACCGTCGCTTCCGTCCACCAACTGTCGTGGGGAAAATCCGCCCGTAACGTCAATCGAATCAAGTCGACCGTCACTGATCGACCGAAATCAACTGTAAGGCAGGCGTTCGGATCGCGGTTGATCCCCCAGGAACTGTATGGATATTCGCCATGCGAACCGTTTTCGAAGATACCGTCGATCGCATTGCGAGCTGCGAACGTCATCTCGTTGCGCGTCTCGACATTGGCATGCGCATGAGGATAGAAACCGGTGATGCCATGATTGTCGTATGGATTGAAAGCGACATTGCGGTATGCCTTAGCCTCCGCTTCGGTTGCGGGACGGACATGCAGTACGTGACGGGAACCGGAAAACGCCTTCGGGCTGAAACAGACACGCTTGTCGCCCATCGGAATCGGGTAGCTGAACTCATCATCCGTGAAATAGACCAGCGCCTGACCAAGCGCCTCGTCCAGCTGCATCCAATATAGTCCTTTCTCGCCTCCGTGATCGATCACGATCCTATCGCCATCCCGATATTCCATGGCATGGACGGCTCCGATCCCATCTCCGCATGGATGGCTGATCGTCAGCGTGTGACCGCTGGCATCGAGTACTTTCAGTCGAAGATTTTTCATATTCTTGTCTCCTTGTCAGCGAAATTGTTTTCAAGCCTGCTCGTCCACGATCCTGTCGGCATAGGCTTTCGGCGAGATCCCCGTATATTTGTTGAACACGCGGATGAAACTCGTCGCGCTATTGAAGCCTACATCCAGGCTCAAGTCGCTGATCTTGATCCGGGGATTCGTCTTGATCAACCTGCACGCCTGTTCGATCCGATACTGGTTGAGATAGTTCTTGAACGTATCGTTGCTCAGCTTCTTGAACAGCACGCTGCAATACTTGGGTGTGATGTTGAACTTCTTCGCCAAGTCTTCCAACATGATGTCGTACATGTAGTTCGTTCTGATGTAGCCGGTCATCTTCTCAAGCATCTTATCATCCTCTGCCGAGAAAGTCTTCTGAACGGATCTGAGAATCGCTTCAAGGATCGATCGCAGATGCGACAGCGTCTCCGGTCTGTTCCATTGCGAGAACAGGTCGATCCAATCGACCGACCGTCCGATCAGCTGCTCCGGAGATTGCTTGAGCTCCTGGAATATTCGCAGAAAAGATCCGCAGAGCATCAGGAAGAAGTGCTGATATGCCGGATTCGCCTTCCAATCCGATGCGGTGTTGTCTTTGACGATTTCATCGAACAGCGCCAGCACGCGGGAGTTGCCGTTCAGCGTATAGTTGATGAACGTCTGCTCCAGCGACGACGGATAATAGGAGTCGCCGCTTTCCGCGGATACATATTCCTTTGTCAGGATCTCCACTTTCGGGTATATCCTCCGATAGTCGAGAATCATCTGAGCCTGCCGGTACGCACGGTAGATGTCGTGCTTTCCCGTAACGATGTCGCTGGCCGCGACCTTGATATCGTCGAAAGTACGGATACTGTCCAGAAGGTACTGGATCCTATTCATGAGCGATTCCTGGGGCGGCGCGGCCTCGTCCGGAATCGAGGGGAGCTTGACGATTACAGCGCTGAGCGATGGAGTCAATGCGATGCATTCGGTATCCTCGATCGATCCTACCAACGCCTGGAGCGAAATCAGGCTGTAGGAATATTCCACCGACGCAGATTCCTCGATTTCGAACAAAGCTACGGCGTATCGGTCTTTGTCTTGACCGTCCTCAGGCACCGTGCCTGCGAGCAACAGCTTGTAGTCCTGCCGGCCGGAATCGTCCTGTCGCTTCGCCGTCAGTTCCAGAAGTTCCCGGGTCAGATCATTGATCCTGCTCCCCATATCCTTGATCAAGGCGAATTCATCCACCGGCCGTTCCCGTCCGGCGGTTCCCTCGGACGATTGCGGCGAATCTGTCCGCGCAAGGGTTTCCGATAATGATTTTCTGCTGGAGTCGATGGCTTCGTCGATCGGTGCGTACAGCCGTTTCGTGAAGATCGCCGCAACGAGCAGCGCTACGACGGCAAGAAGGGGAAGGCAGATCGACAAGGCTATGATCCAGATATCGGCGCTCCTGTTCCGCAGGTCGTCGACGAACCCGATCGTGATTCCCAAATCCTCCATCCAGTCCAGATAGGTACGGTAGTTTCCGAGGTCGAACTCCAGCGGACTGGACGGATAGTCGCGGAGCATTCCCTCCACGATTCGATCGATCAGCATCGTTGTCTCAAAAGTTCGTTCGCTGTAGATGATCGATTGGTTCGGCCCGATCAAGAAATACGGCATCGACGGCTGGCCCTGGAACAACGACTGCGCAGGGATATAGGTGAACAACACCAGGTCGCCACCGAAATAGGCGACTTTCAGCGCATATACGATCGTATCGAGCCGTCCTTCCTCCGTGTAGACGGGAAGCAGGAGCGCCCCTGTATGCGATTCGAAGAAATCGTATACGCCGGACGCTTCTTCCCATGATAGGGGCGATTCGTTCCTGAAGAACCAATCTCGTTCTCTCGTTCCGTTTTTCGTGACGACGAACGACCTCGGATTCAGGGAAGTGATGGCGATTTCGTATTCCCGATCTCCGAGCCGATTGGTCAGATGCAGCAGTTCCTGGTAGAGTTTCAATGCCCGATAATAGTATCCCGGCGTTCCGGGAGTCTCGTCCGCCCATGCCGTCGCAGCGCCGCTTCCCAGAAGATTCATGATGTTGTTGTTGATCACCGACAGACTGGTCTTCGCCAGACTGAACTGCGACTGGACGAATGTTTTCAGGACTGAATTTCTATTGTTGATCAGTGAAACGGAGAGGACCGCGAGGAGAACGGCGAGCAGGATGATGAATGCTACGGCTATGGAAACAAAGATGCGGATCAGCTTCTTGTGGTACAACCCCTTTGCCATACGAAACGACTCCCTTGGTACGGATTGTTGCATGTATTGCGGATTAGCAAGGAAAATTGTATAACTACATGCATTTTATAGAGATAGAATCATGATAATTGTTGATGAAATGGAATATTGATGATTTACATGCCCCACTTGCGGCTTGATGATGGGACCATCCGATCAGGTGGGAGGCAACAATGGCAGGACAGCCGAAGACGATGGTTCGCACACTCAAGCCGTCGCTAGCGTATCGCATCAGGAAGAGTCTCGCCCGCGACTGGGATCTCTACTTGTTGCTGCTCCCGGGGGTGGTCTGGTTCTTGATGTTCGCCTACAAGCCGATGGCCGGTCTTCGGATGGCGTTCTACGACTACAATATATTCCGCGGGTTCGAAGGCAGCACGTTCGTCGGCCTTGCCAACTTCAAGGAATTCATTTCAGGTCCAGATTTCGTACGGACGGTGAAGAACACGTTCATGATCGCGCTATGGCAGATTCTCATCTGCTTTCCCGCTCCGATCATCCTGGCCATCGCCGTGACCGAAATGAAGAACAAGTTCGTCAGCAAGCTGACGCAGACCGCTACGTTCCTCCCGCATTTCATTTCGGTTGTGGTGGTCTGCGGCCTGGTGGTGAATTTTCTTTCGCCGGGAACAGGCATCGTCAATCTCGTACTGAAGAAGTTCGGGCACGAGCCGATCTATTTCATGGTGATGCCCGAATATTTCCGCGGCGTCTATACGGCGATGACGCTCTGGCAAGACGCAGGTTTCAATGCGATAGTCTATATCGCAGCTCTGGTTGGTATCGACCCGCAGTTGTACGAGGCGGCGATCGTGGACGGCGCCGGCAAGTGGAAGCGGATCGTCCATGTCACCATCCCCGGTATACTTCCTACGGTCGTGACCATGTTCATCCTCAATATCGGCAAGATGGTGAAAGTCGGCTACGAGGCGATCCTGTTGCTGTACAAACCTACCACATATGCTACCGCTGACGTGATCGCTACCTATGCGTATCGTGTCGGCATCGGCAACAGGGACTACGGTCTGGCGACGGCCGTCGGACTGTTCGAAGCGGTCATCGCATTGATCATGGTCGTCGGAGCGAACAAGCTGAGCAAACGCATCACGGAATCCACGATCTGGTAGGAGGTCGACATGAAGAACGATGGGCAGCATCTGATACAAGGACGGGGAGAAAGGATTTTCAATATCGCCATGGTCTTCATCGGTCTGGCGATTTCGGCGGTGGTTCTCTACCCGCTGTACTATACGGTGATCGCTTCGATCAGCAAGCCGCTGTATGTCGAAAACGGTTCGGTCCTGTTCGTTCCCAAAGGCGTGACTCTTGAAAGCTATCGCCAGGCGGCCTCCAAGCCCGGCATCTGGGTCGCATACGCCAACACTATCTTCTATACGGTCGTCGGCGTTCTGGTGAACATGTTCTTTACCGCTACGATGGCATACTCGCTTTCGAAGCCTCGTCTGCGGTTCCGCAAGTTCCTGACACTGTTCGCCGTATTCACCATGTGGTTCTCCGCCGGCCTGATTCCGCTGTATATGACGTTCCGGGACTTTGGATTGCTCAACACCAGGACGGCCATCATCTTCGGCTTCGCGATGAACACCTACAACCTGATCATCCTCAAAAGCTTTTTCGAACAAGTCCCGGAATCATTGGAGGAAGCTGCGTTCATGGACGGCGCGAGCAACCTGCGGATATTTGCTACGATCTATCTTCCATTGTCCAAGCCGGCGCTGGCTACGGTAGGGATGTTCTATGCGGTGAATCGCTGGAACAGTTATTTTTGGGCGATGAACCTGATTCGCGACGATGACAAGATGCCGCTTCAGGTCCTGCTGAAGAAATTGATCGTCGACCGAGTGGCAAACGAAACGGAAGCGGCAATCATCACACACGAATCGATGAGTTCTCCAACGACGGTCATTTATGCAATCATTGTACTTGCAATCATACCGATGATGGTAGCATATCCATTCGTACAGAAGTATTTCAAGACTGGATTGACCATCGGGGCCGTCAAAGGCTAGGGATGCTCGTGATGGACGATTTTTCGAGCTAGACCATTGACCGACAATGAGAAAACCAACGTCAACCGTTATCGTTGGCGAACAAGGAGAGAAGGAATGAAAAGACGAATGTACTTGATGCTTGCGGCGCTATGCGTCACGGCCTCGCTTTTTGCCGGAGGAAGTGCCGAGAAGGGGGCTGCGAACGCCTCTCCTCAGACACAGGAACTGTCGGGGAGTCAGATCAGCGCTACTCCGAAGGAGTTCACGATCTTCCTGAATTTCAACAACATGCCGTTCAATTCGGAATGGCCGGTCTGGAAGGAAGTGGCGAAGCGGACCAACGTGTCGCTGAAGGGGATCATTCCCCAGAGCAATTCCAATGAGGAGGAAGCTTTCAATCTGATGCTCTCTTCCGGAGATCTCGCCGACATCATCGGCTACAAGGACATCGCGGTGATCGAGCAGCTGGGCAGGGACGGCGGAGTCATTCCATTGAACGACCTGATCGACACGCATGCTCCGAATATCAAGGCGTACATGGCCAGTCATCCGCAGTTCGCGGCGGCTTCATATTCCCTGGACGGCAACATCTACATGATTCCCAAGGATCAGGAGCTGATTTCCGCCGAGTACTGGTGGATCCGCAAGGATTGGCTGGACAAACTCGGACTGGAGATCCCCGAGACGGTCGACGATCTGTACCGCGTGCTTACCGCATTCAGAAACGGCGACCCCAATGGCAACGGCTTGAAGGACGAGGTTCCGCTGTTCGACCGCGCCGGTTGGAAAATGCCCGATGAATATCTGTATTTGTGGGATACTTCTACGGAATTTTATCCCCGTGACGGGAAGATCACGTTCGAGCCGCTTGAGCCGAATTTCGCCGTCGGCGTCCGGAATATCGTCACATGGTATCGAGAGGGGTTGATCGACCCGGAAATTTTCACTCGAGGCCCGAAGGGACGCGATATCCTGCTTTCCGGCGACCTCGGCGGTCTGACCCACGACTGGGTGTCGGCGGGCAACTACAATGATACGCTGTCCAAGTCGATTCCTGGATTTGAAATGGTGGCGTTTGCGCCGCCTAAAGATCAGAACGGCAACCGCATCGAACGCGTCATGCGCTATCCGGGCGCCGGCTGGTCGATTTCTTCGACTTGCAAGGATCCTGTCACGGTGATCAAGTTCTTCGATTTCATGTTCACGCAGGAAGGCTACGATCTCATGAACTGGGGAATTAAAGGTCGGACGTATGAAGAACGGACTGACGGGACAAAATACTTCACCGACGAAGTGCTCAAGAGCGAGACCGGGCCGGTCGGATACCTGAGAAGCCTTGGCATCCAGTACCGTATCGGCATGAGCCAGAGCGGAGCGTACGAATATGCGTTCATGACCAAAGCCGGAGAACAAGCGAACTTGCTTTACGAATCGAATCCCCAGTGGTTTCCGCACAACCTGCCGCCGTATCTCGACGGCGCCCTCAGCCTGAAGTACCCACCGCAGTACGAGGCGGAATATCAGAAGATCATGGCGAACATCCGCCCATATGTCGCGGAGAAATTCCAGTCATGGATGCTCGGAACGGCCGATTTCGACAGGGACTATCCCGGATTCGTCAAGGAGCTGAAGGCGAGGGGGATCGACCGTGCAATCGAGATCAACCAGATCGCATACGATATCTTCCTTGGAAACGATCGTTAGCCGGAGCGTGTACGACGGCATCCGTTTTGTCTGTCAGTTCGATCGATGGGTCGTCGCATCGCGGCGACCCGTCTCATCTTTGGCGCTACGTTCGAACGGATACGTGGTGGAGTGAAATCAGATGCGTGAATACGACCGTGCGCTGGACAATGCCCTGCGCATACTCGACGATGTCTTTCTCTTTGATGATCCTTGGGCTATGGAGCCGGCTTGGACGCCCGTGAAGCTTTCCTGGCCGATCGATTGGCGGACACAGCCTGCGAACGACCCTGAGTGGACGTTCATGCTCGCTCGGCATGGCTTCGTCGTGGATCTCGCCCGGGCATACGATGCGACCTCCGATAGCCGATTCGCAAAAAAGGCCTGTGCCTTGATCGGTTCCTTCATGGAATCCGTTCCGTTCGGGCGGAATGATACAGTTGTCAGCTGGAGAAGCCTGGATAGCGCCATCAGAGTCGATAACTGGCTGACTGCGCTTCCTTCGCTCATTTCGGGGGATGTTATCGGCGAAGAGTTCATGGCTCTGCTACGCGAGTCGGTCCGGGAACATGCCTCGTTCCTTGCTTCGGTGGATACACCATTTTCCAAACTCTCCAACTGGGGATTGATTTCCAACGCCGGGCTATACCATGCCGCGATCTGGCTCGGCGACAACGGTTTTGCAGATATCGCAGTGAACAGGATCTCGGAATGCGTCGAGCTCCAGATCCTTGCCGACGGCGTACATTGGGAACAATCGCCGATGTATCATGCCCAGTGCCTGCGCGCATTGTTGCGGACGATCCGGTTGGCACGCCGGCATCGAAGGACGATCCCTGCCCAGATAGCCGATGCCGCGAAGCGTATGTGTCAGGCGACCTTGGCCTCGATGAAGCCGGACGGAAGACAGTTCCTGCAGGGCGATTCCGACGATACTTCGATCCGGGGCGTTCTGTCCGAAGGCGCTCTGCTGTTCCGATTGCCTGAGCTGAAGTATGCAGGGGAACCGTTCCTTGAATTCCCGTTCGCTTCGTCCGATCAAAATGCCTATGATGACCTTGAGCCGCATCCTCCTCTGTTTTTGTCCAAGGGGCTGACGGAAAGCGGGAACTACTATTTGCGCACTGGGTGGCAGGACGATGCGACGGTCGTCCATTTTCGCTGCGGATCCTTGGGAAGCGGACATGGCCATGCCGACCTGCTGCATGTGGACTTGGTCGGACTCGGCCGCGACCTGTTGGTGGATAGTGGCAGATATACATATGTGGATTGTGAGGAGCGTCGTTATTTCAGATCCGGCAGTGCGCACAACACGATTCTTCTCGATGGCTCCGATCCATTCGAAATGACCGGCGCATGGGAGTGCGCTTCCCGTGCGATTCCGCTTCAGGGCGTGTTCGTGGAACGAGGTTCATGGAGCTACTGTAGCGGCAGTTCGTTGCTCGAGCGCTCATATCTGGTCCGACGTCAAGTCCTCGTCGTCGGTCCGAGGCTCGTCTGTATCTTCGACACATTCTTCGGGGTCCTTGACCGCGCTTGCCGGCGGACCTTCCATTTTGCACCGGAATGTTCTTCGGAACTTTCCGACGGATGCGTGACCGTACGAAATGGAGATGTCGTAGCTTCATTGTGGATCGATCGCGGCGAGACTTCGCGTCTGGTCCCGTCCCGATATGCTCCCCACTACAATATTCTTGAGAACAATACTGCCGTAACGCTGGAAAGCGCCGTTTCCACCGCATCCTCCAGATGTACGATCGTACAACTTTCCTGCAAAGGGACGGAAAAGACGGTCCGAGGGTCCTTCGTGGAGGAAATTCCGGTTTTCGGCGAATCCACCGGCCAGAGGTTTCCGGACACGCAGGCTCGTGCATTCGTAAGCCATGCTGACGATATGGACGACACAACGATCCTGTTCTGTTCGGATCGATGCGGAGACGGCGTGGAGATGCTGAGGGCGGGAGCATTGCTCGGCCATGGAACGGTCATCGTCCGGCAGGGGGCGCGGCAAGAAGTTTTCGAAGGTTGAACGATCTCGATAAGGAGAATTGCGCATTATGAAACGGAATCTGTTGTATGTGTTCGCCGATCAGTGGCGGTATCATGCCGTCGGTGCGGTTGGTCAGGACCCCGTACAAACTCCGAATATCGACGGATTCGCCGCTCAGTCGATGTGCTGCGATCAAGCGGTCAGTACCTATCCTCTTTGCTCCCCGCACCGTGCGGCGCTCTTGACCGGCAGATACCCCCTGTCGTGCGGTATGTGGACGAACTGTAAGATCGGGCTTTCCGAGAAGCTGATGCTCCATGATCAGGAGGTGCTGATCAGCGACGTCCTTCATGACGCCGGATACGATACCGCTTACGTCGGCAAGTGGCATCTTGATTCAAGCGAGCTGAATTTTTCCGCGCACCCCGAATCCGGGGCTCGCGGCTGGGATGCATACACGCCTCCCGGGGATCGGCGGCATCATTTCGACTTCTGGTATTCGTACGGCGCCATGGACGACCATCTGGATCCTCATTACTGGATGGACGATCCGACTCAGCTTCGACCGGGGCTCTGGTCGGTGGAGCACGAGACCGACGTCGCTCTGGAGTATCTTGCCCGAAGGCAAGAATCGGGAACCCAGCGCCCCTTCTGCATGTTCCTTTCGTGGAATCCCCCGCATCCTCCTTATGACCAGGTTCCTCAACGCTATCTGGACCTGTATCCCGGCGAATGCGATGCGTTCCGGGCAAACGTCCCGTCGTCCATGCGTGACGATCCTGCGTACCATGCTGCCATGCGGCAATACTTTGCGGCTGTGTCCGGGGTTGATGACCAGTTTGGAAGGATCCTTGACTTTCTTCGTGCCAACGGGCTGGATGATGATACATTGGTGGTTCTGTCGTCCGATCATGGCGATTGCCTCGGTTCGCACGGCGTATACGGAAAAAACATCTGGTGGGAGGAATCCATCCGCATTCCCCTCTATGTCCGTGGCCCGGGCGTCAAGGCTGGGCATACCGATTCGCTTGTTGTCAGCTGCGACCATATGCCTACGTTGCTTGATCTGCTCGATGTGCCGATCCCTGACACCGTCGAGGGCCTCAGCCATGCCGCGGTTCTGCGCGGCGCTTCGAATCAGTTCCCGATCCGAACCCATGCGTTCCACTGCATGATCCCCGGCATGCCCGAGACGGTACAGGAATACACCAGACGGGGGCTGGACAACCGCGGTTTCGGCTGGCGCGCCGTGCGCACGCTGCGCCATACCTATGTGGTCGACAACGGAACGGTTCCCGAAGCCGAACAGAAAAGGTGGTTGTTCGACAATGAAACAGATCCGTTTCAACTGCATGGCATGGAATTGACTCCTTCCGATCCGCTGTGTCGCGAATGGGACGACATCTTGCGTTCCTATCTATCGTCGCAGCGCGATGGATTTCTCTTGGAGGTCCCCCGATGAACATGCTGCCCCCTCTTTCGGAGCTCGCTCTCGCAGCGTATCCCCCGCTGTCCGGCGAGGCATTGTCCTCCGCTCTCGATGCGGCGGTTCGACAGACCGCTAGTTGCCTTCCCAAATTCGCCCATGCGTTCAAATATTCACATAGTGTCGGCAACTGGTACGATCCTCCGTCAGACAACGTGGAATGGACGACCGGGTTCTGGACCGGGGAACTCTGGCTCGCCTATGAGTTGTCCGGCAAACCTGCGTTCCGGGAGGCGGCCGGCTGGCAAGTACTGAGTTTCCTCGACCGAATCGAGAGGAAGATCGATGTCGACCATCATGATATGGGTTTCCTATACAGCCCGTCCTGCGTGGCGGCATACAAGCTCACCGGCGATCCTGTCGCGCGGAAGGCCGCATTGCTTGCCGCCGATAATCTCGTTGGGCGATTCCAAGACCGCGGACAGTTCCTCCAGGCGTGGGGAACGCTGGGCGCGCATGACAACTACCGGCTGATCATCGACTGCCTGCTGAATCTGCCGCTCCTGTATTGGGCGACCGATGAAACAGGGGATGCCCGATACGCAGCGATCGCTACGCGACATCTGCGAACCGCCTTGGGACTTGTCCTACGGCCGGACGATTCTACCTACCACACGTATTTCTTCGATCCTGATACAGGTGAACCGCTTCGCGGGGTCGCCGCCCAAGGATATCGAGATGGTTCGGCTTGGGCGCGTGGGCAGGCGTGGGGGATCTCCGGTGCCGCGCTTGCGTATCGCTATCTGGGCGATGCCAGATCTCTTGACGTGTTCACGAGAACGACACGGTTTTTCTTGAACCACCTTCCGCAGGACTGCGTGCCGTATTGGGATTTCGATTTCTCCGACCCAAGTCCTGAGCCGCGGGATTCCTCCGCTTGCGCGATTGTAGCCTGCGGCCTACTGGAGATGGCTCGGCTTATCGATGATTCCGGGATCTCCCTGCTGTACCGCGATTATGCGGCGCGACTGTGCAACGCTTTGTGGACTCATTGCGCCGTAACGGCTCCGTCGCTTTCCAATGGTCAGCTCCTGCATGGCACGTATGCCCGGCACAGTCCGTACAATACATGTGCGGATCGAGGCGTGGACGAATGCAACCCCTGGGGCGATTACTTTTATTTTGAAGCACTGGTTCGGCTTTCGAAAGATTGGAAGTCTTATTGGTAATTACATTCCTAATTCGGAATATAATAAGTCCTTTTCTTGAAAAACAGATATTCTCCGATAAGAAAACGGAGCCTCTCTTTCCACCAAAAAACTGGATGAAGATGGCTCCGTTTTGTCTATTCGATGGAATTGTCTTTCTTGCGCTTGCGGACACATTCGGTGAGCAGGAACTCGATCTGCCCGTTGATGGAGCGAAAGTCATCCTCGGCCCATGCCGCTATCTCATCGTAGAGCGTGGCCGAAAGTCGCAGGGGAACCTGTTTCTTCGCTTTTTCCTTGTTTTCCGCGGTTTCAGCCAAAATGCAACCCTCTTGTATTAGTAGATCGATCCGCTGTTGACGATCGGCTGTGCGTCACGGTTTCCGCAGAGGATCACAAGCAGGTTGCTCACCATGGCCGCCTTCCGTTCCTCGTCGAGGTTCACGATCTGTTTCTCGCTGAGTTTGTCCAACGCCATTTCTACCATACTCACAGCCCCTTCGACAATCTTCTGCCGTGCGGCGATGATCGCCACCGCCTGCTGCCTCTGAAGCATGGCCGCGGCGATTTCCGGTGCATAGGAGAGGTTGGTGATCCTCACTTCCAGAATTTCCAGACCGGCATCCTCGACCTTCGTCTGGAGTTCTTCCTGCATCTTGAGGGCTATCTGCTGGCTGCTGCCGCGAAGCGTCGTCTCATCGTCGTTGGACGGGTCGTCATCGATCAGGTCGTAGGGATAGAGCCGTGCGGTGTTGCGAATCGTCGAGTCGCATTGGATCGAAAGGAACTCGAAATAGTTGTCGATGCTCAGGACCGCCTTGGTGGGGTTGACGACCCGCCAGATGACCACCGAACCGATCATGATCGGATTGCCCAGCTTGTCGTTGACTTTCTGCATCTGGTTGTTGAGAGTTTCGACTTTCGTCGATATTTTTCTAGTCGCGGTCTGGGCGGTGGTTTTCTTCGATGCGTTTTCCGCTTCGTCGGCTACGCCGCCGCCTTTTGACTTGGGCCTACAGGAGACGACGAACGGGTTGAGGAAATAGAATCCTGCGTCCTTGATCGTTCCATGATACTTTCCGAACAGCGTCAGGACGACCGCTTCGTTCGGTCCAACGACCTTGAAGCCTGCGAACAAGATGCAGAACAGACACAGCAGGATCGTTCCGACGACTCCCGCCGTGATTGCGATCGCTCCGTTCTGGAATACGCTTGCTACGATGATCAACGCTATCGATACGAGTAGCAGCAGGGTTTGAACAACGATGCCGAGAAATCCGCTCTTGGGATGCAGGATCTTTTCTTCGATATGGTTCAGTGACATGGCACCCTCCGAAACCGTTCCGGTTTTTCATTTTAATGATATCAAAATGATATCATAATGAAACCGCAATGACAAGAGTATTGTGTCTTCCGCATCACGAATCTGCTATTCTCCCGCAAAAGAGCTTTCTCCCCTGACAGTATCGGATGCGTTCATCAGACAGTACGATGGGCCGACGAGGTATTCGAAATAGGCGACGCCCGTTCAGATCGACACTTCCGTCCGTATCGGCTCCTGGACGATGTCCAGCGTATCGCACACCGTGTCGAGCAGGAACTGACGGGCCTCGTCGATCGTCCGGTACTCCTCGCACGGACCGAGGTCCTCGTATTCGTCCGCAGTGTAGATCTTCCCCCTGAGCGGGCCGAAATACCCGCGGGTACCATATTCCTCCTGCAGTTCACGCAGCTTCGTTCCCGCCGTTTCCGCAAGTGAACGCAGATCGTCCCGTTCTATCGAGACGGACAACACCAAGGAGTACCCATCCATGGCACGAGGCGCCGTCTGGCGCTTATTCTTATGAGGGGACGTGTCTTTGCGGAAGACGCTCGCTGCCCATTCGATGCTGATCATGTCGTCCTTGGAGACGGTCGTGGGCTGTTTGTGCATGATGCAAACGACATCGTCGGTGAGCCGATATGCCTCTTTCGGGATACTCCCGCTGTTCGAATCCGGGAGGAAATGCCACCTGATCGGATCGATCCTTTTCAGTTCCATGATGTCGACGAGCATGGAGGCCTCCTTGTTTCGTCTGATACCTTACCACAAGAATCCCCGTCACGTCACTCGTATCCCTGCTCATGTTTTTTTCACTTTTCGGTTCGAACCAGTCCGATGTATTGTCTTGCCCGATATGTCATGCGCATGATATCATCATCTTGGTTTGCGTATATACGTAGCGGATGATGATTGCTTCCGGAAGAGGGGACCCATGAAAAAAAGACTGACCGTATTATTGCTCGTTCTCGTTCTTGTCTCCACCGCTGTCTTCGGCGGTGATTGGCGATATATCTTCGGAGATCTGGACCAGCATCCCGAAATCCTGATCGGATTCGTGCCTTCCTATACCGCGATGGGAGCCGGCTATAACGGCCTGACGCTGATTCCCGGCAATCGCACGGAAATCCAGATGCTCGGTGGCTTCGGCTACAGCCAGCGCAAGGTCTGGCAGGACCCGACCAACGGTAGACCGATCACCAGCGACCCGCTGATCTACGATGTATGGCGGACCGAATGGCTGCTCAAGTTCACTCAAGGCTTCGGCGATTCCTGGGTTCCGAACAAGGATATGGTGACCGTATATGCCGCCTATGAAGGAAGATTCGAAACGAATGTCGATTCGATGGTCGTCGGCCAGACTCGGTTGAATGGAGGTTCGTACACGGTCGATCCTGTTTCAGGTTGGCTCTCCGACTATTCGACGACTCCCGACAGCGTCTACCCAGATCTGACAGGTATTCCCGGAGAGAGCAAGAACATGATGCTCGGCACCGCGTTCATCGTCGGAGCGAAATACGACATGATGCAGGATCTGAAAACCAGCCAGGACGGGTTCGTGGCGGACTTGAACGCCAAATGGGCTCCACTGTCCCTCAACAGAGCTCTGGACGGCGAGGCCGACTACTACAGCGTCACGTTCAATGCGGTCGGTGCGAAGACCCTATATCAGCTGAAGTCCGACGATCAGAAATTCAATCTGTTCTCGATCACTGTCGTCGATCGGGCAAACATCAACTGGACCGACGGCCGAAAAGTTCCCGTCTATGCGCAGGGCGGCGTCTCCCTCGGACGCAAAGTTCGTGGTTTCAATACTTGGACATACAACACCCAGTTCACCGCCGTCAACAACTTCGACATCCGTTTCGCCGGTCCTGAACCGTTCTTCAGTGGCATCTATCCGCGTATCAACTTCTTTTTCGATATCGGCTACGGTACTGGAGAGTATTTCAATTCTTCCATCAAACCGGACAATGGCTACAACCTGCTGTACAGCACCGGGGTCCAGTTCACAGTCTCGTTCTTCGACTTCATCGACCTGGGCTACCAGCTGGCATACGTAATGGGTGGCTCGAACTATGCGAAAGGCGTGAAGGACGGCATCGTCGGTTCCGTTACGTTCTTCCTTGATTTCTGATCGACACATTCGACGCAAGGCAAGTGGGCGGCTTTCCGATAGGATCGCCGCCTTTGTTTTTCTGTCGCACTGAGCTTTTTTGTTGCCCCTGCGAGGTCGTCACTGTATCATTGGTGTATGATTGGAACTTTTCTGGAGCAAGCCTCGATTCCGTTGCCGCTCGACATGACCCGTAACACAAGGGACCTCGGGGGATACCGCACTGAAGATGGACGGGTCACTCGTCATGCGTCGTTTCTCCGCAGCGACCCGCCGTCCGGCCTGACGACGCACGACATCGAGTTCCTCGAGACCTACGAGATCGGTCTGGTCGTCGACCTCCGCACCTCCATGGAAGTCTCCCGCGCCCCCGATTCCGATAGGATCGGAATCCGGTACGCAAACTATCCATTGCTGGACGGCATTCAGAACGTGCGGGTCGAACGATATCTGCCGCCCTCGATGACCGATCTGTACGTCGGATTGCTGGACGAAAGCGGGGCGACGCTTGCCTTGGTCTTCAAGGAGATGGTGGAATCCGACGGTTGCGTGTTGTTCCATTGTACTGCAGGCAAGGATCGCACCGGGCTGGTGGCGATGCTACTGCTCAAGCTAGCCAAGGTTCCCGACGATCTGGTGATAGCCGACTATGCAGTTTCCGAACACTACATGCGCGAAGTTTTCGAAATGCAGAAGGAATACTTCCGCCAAGCCGGCATTTCCGTACCAGCCTACGTCATGGAATCGAAACCGCAGACGATGCGCGATACGCTCGACCATCTTGCCCGCCGGTATGGGGACAGCCGCGGCTACCTCCGGCATATCGGATTGGATGAGCAGGAGATCGGTGTCCTTGCCGAGAGATTGATTGGCTAGCGGATCGATCGCGGGATGAAGCATCAATCGAAACCGAAAAACGGCGGGATAGCATCACCCCGCCGTATCATGATTCATATTCAGATGATGATTCCGCACGTCATGCGATGGCGTTGACCGCCTCCCGTGCTTCCCGAAGCGCCTCGATGATGTGCCGCGGCTTGCAGCAGTCTCCGACGCAATAGACTTCGGTGACCTTTTCCTTCAACTCCTCGACGAAGTTCGGTTCGCTCTGCATACCCATCGCAAGCACCACTGTGTCGCACGGAATCTCGCTACGGACGCCATTGGTCTCCACGATTGCTCCGGAATCCGTAACCTCGATCAATTTCGTTCCCACTTTGATACTGATATTCGGATCGGCATGGAGCATCTGCGTCAACATGATCTCGTTCATGTAGAAGATCTGTTCGGGAAGGAGCTTGGGTGCCATCTCGATGATCGTGGTCTTCTTGCCTCTCGGAGAGAGGTGCAAGGCTGTCTCACACCCTACCAGGCCACCTCCGACCATCAGCAGGTTCGTGCCCATCGTCGCCCGGTCCATCATTGCGTCGATCGCCATGACGACATTCGTCCGGTCGAGACCGGGGAGTGGGAACTTGCGCGGATGCGATCCAGTAGCGACGACTACGACGTCCGCCCCATATGCGGCGATCGATTCGGCGGTCGCTTGAGCATAATACTTGACGGGAATGCTGTTTTCGATGACCTGCCTTCTGTACCATTGTACCAGTTCATCGACCTCCCGCTTGAACCACGGCCTACCTGCGGCGTTGGCCATGCCACCGAGTCTGTTGGTCTTCTCCCAAAGCTCGACGCGATGTCCTGCCCGGTGGGCGTCGAGAGCCGCTGCCATGCCGCCGGGGCCTCCTCCTACGACCAGCACCTTCTTCGCCGTTGTAGCCTTCTTGAGCTTCATCGTCGTCTCGCATCCAGCCTCCGGATTCACGGTACACACGACATGCGAGCCGATCGTGACGCTTCCGATGCACTCGTTGCATCCGATGCACGGCGTGATATCGTCTGGATGATTCTCTTCCAGCTTCTTCGGCAGGTTCGGATCGGCGAGCATCGCGCGTCCGATGACCAGAAAGTCGGTCTTGCCATACAGCAACGCATGTTCGCCTTTGTCCAAGTCTCCAAGTTTTGCATCGGTCGCTACGGGAATCGAAACATTGCGTTTGACGATTTCCGACGACCTGAGCTGGTATACCTGCTCCTGCTGATACGTGGGCGGCATGGCCAGATAATGGTTTTCGAACGACCCTGCGTCGACATGCAGCAGATCGACCCCCGCTTGTTCAAGAAGCTTCGACATCTCGACGCCTTCCTCTATTTTCCGATAGCCAGGGTAGTCGAGATAGTGGCACGGTGTGTACTTGACCATTAGCGGGAAGGTCTTTCCGCATACTTCCCGGGTGATACCGATCAATTCGGTCAACAATCGGCTGCGGTTCTCCAGCGACCCCCCGTATGCATCGGTACGATGGTTGAACGCCTCGGTGAGAAACTGGTCGATCAGGTAGCCGCCGTACGAGTGTATCTCGACCGCATCTGCTCCCAACGCGAACACTTTTTCCACGGTCTCCCGGTACCCCCGCTTGAGCGTCCCGATCTCTTCGATCGTCAACGCATGGCAGGTCGTAGCCGGATCGTACATCGACGGAATCTCCGACGGAGCCACCGGCTTGCCCGGATGCTGGATGGAGCCGGGCATGATCCGTCCGTATCCCGGTACAATCTGGAAGCAGACCCTGCTTCCGCATCTCTTAGCGTCTTCGACGAGCTTGCGACACATTTGCTGGTTTTCGTCGGTGATCGTCAGCGACGGACCGCTGGTTTCCACATATTCCTTGATGAATACGGGAATCATGATCATTCCCGCTCCGCCCCTGGCCCGTTCCATGAAATACTCATAGGTCCCGGGACCCAGATTGTCGATGTGACTGCCCATCGGCGCGAACAGAATCCTATTCTTGACTGTCAGCCCGCCGATGGTCCCCTGTGTTAACATCATGATATCTTCTCCTTATATGGATGCCGGTTCGGGATAGGGTGATGGTAGGGTGCTGGTAAGGTGCTTTGCGTAGCTACTGCAATGACCCTGCAATGACCCTAACCTCATATTTCACGGGCGACCGCGGCGGCCTCCGCCGTGGCGTTGAGCATCCTTCTGGCACGAACAGCATCGCCGATCACATGGCAGGGGATACCCTCGGCCATGCACTTCGCTTTGATTTCCTCCGAAGAGCGGGACTTAGCTCCCACCGCGACAACAACACTGTCGGCGGGAATTTTTTCCTGCTTGCCCTCCGATTCGATCGTGACGGTGGTCGGTTCGATGGCGACGCACTTGGCGTTGGTACGGATATCGATCCCGTCCGCGTACAGACGCTCCATGACCGAAATCTTGCGAAGATCCCCCAGATCCTTCGCCACCGCATCCTGCATCTCAAGAACGGTGATCGGATGCTTGCGTTCGGACAGATACTCAGCGACCTCAAGACCGACGAGCCCGCCTCCGATGACCACGACACGCCCCTTCAAATCTGCCTTGCCTGCGAGAACCGTATGCGAATCGGTCACGGAGGGCAGATCGATGCCGGGGACATTCATATGGATCGGCTCGGCGCCGATGGCAACGATCACCTCATCGGGATGTAGCCGGTCGATCGTTTCAGCCGTCACAGGAGTATTCAGGAGAATCTCCACGCCCTCCCGTCTCGCCTCGAGCCCCATCCATTTCGCGGCGGCGGTCATCTCCTCCTTGTGCGGAGCGGCACCGGCGAGCAGGAACTGACCTCCCAGCTGATCGGTCGCCTCGACGACGATAGGATGGTGACCCCGTTCCTTGAGCGTGATGGCCGCCTCGAGCCCCGCCATACCGCCTCCGGCGATCAACACGGTCTTCGGCGTCTTGGTCGGAACCAATGCATATTCCCGTTCTCTTCCTAATGCAGGATTTCGCATGCAGGTGATATGGGGGAACGCAGGATTGACGAACCCATCGTAGCACCCTTGGTTGCATGCGACGCAACGAACGATCTCATCCTCACGCCCCTCCCGAGCCTTGTTACAGAACTCGGGATCGGCGAGCTGTCCTCGTCCGATCACGACCATGTCCGCCTTATCGGAAGCAAGAATCTCTTCCGCCAACGCCGGATCGTTGATTCGCCCGACGGCGACGGTGACCATGCCGGTCGCCTTGCGGATCTTCGCCGCATTCTCCACGTTGAACCCACGAGGGATATCCACCGGGGGTACCTCGTACTTGATCGCGTTGGAACTGAAGTTTCCCCGGGATATGTCCAGCACGTCCACGCCCGTCTCTCCCGCCATCTTGCAGAATGCGATGACATCATCGATCGTCAATCCATTCTCCAGATAATCGTCATGAGCGTCGACACGCATGAAAATCGGCATGCTGTCTGGGACGTTCTTCCTGATCTCTCTGATGCAGGCGAGCGGATATCGGGCGCGGTTTTCCAACGATCCGCCATATTCGTCGGTGCGGTGGTTCATCGCCGAGCTCAGGAAGCAGTGAGGGGAGTAGTTGTGTCCGCAATGGAACTCAACACAGTCGAAACCTGCTTCCGTCGCCCGCCTCGCCGCGGCTCCGAACGCCTGTGCGATTTCCTCGAGCAACTGCGGTATTGCCCCGGGAAGGGTATATTCGGTGCCGGGAATCGGCATCGGATTGGGGATGACGATCATCGACTCGCGATCGGAACCGACGGCAAGCCCTCCCTGCCATAGCTGGAGACCCACCTTCGCGCCGGCCACATGCACCGCATCGACGAGCTCCCGCATCAACGGGATGTACACATCCTCGGAGAGGGCGAGGAAGTTCTTGGGGGAGGATGGCTTGTGGACGGAACAAACTTCGACCATGTTGAGGCCGTTGCCCCCTTTCGCCCGCGCCACATGATAGTCGATCAGCCGCTGAGTGACGAAACGATCCTCGCTCCCCATTTTCGTTCCCATGGCGGGAAACACCACGCGATTGCGAAACTCGCAGCCGCGAACTGTGATCGGAGAAAACAAATGCTCAAATTTCATGACGTTTTATCCCTCGTTGTATAGTTTCTACGACTGCCCTGATATATTCCAGCCGGAATTGTCTGTCTGTGATGGCGTTCGTCCCGAAGTCCACCTCCGTTCCAAAATTTGCCGGGTGGATGATCGCGCTATAGAACATCAGCTTGATCATCTGCAGGTCGGGCCGATCGCCCAGCAAATTCTTGAGGACCGAAAGAACCGCTTCGTCATACCGGTGCGCATTTTCGAGAAGAAACGCCTTCATCTCCCCCGGCTCCGGACTCTTGATCGCCCGTTGCTGGAGTCTCTGGATCCCCGGATACTGGAGCGTATACTCCATTACCTCGTTCGCCCAAAGCAACAGTTTCTGTTCAGGTTTCTCATCGCTATCGAGAACGGCGTAGGCGCTCCGGTAATTCGCGATGAAAAACCGTTCGACTTCCCTGATCAGGTTCTCCTTGTTTCCGAAATAGTAGTTGATCGCATTGACATTGACATTCGCGGCCTTCGTGATGTCCCGGATCGGTACATCGTAATCTCCATGAGTTCCGATCAAATAGAGCGCACGGTCAAGGATCCGTTCCTGAACAGTCGCAAAGGTTCTCACACACGCCTCCAGCTATGTTTTAGCCATATAGTAGCACTGCGTTTCCTATTAAGCAAGATGATTTAAACAATTTGTTTAATCGAGTTGTTGTGAAAGAATTCAAAATAATGTGAAAAAAAGGTATAAAAACGGATATTATCGCCATGCATTGGTATACATTTTGAATCAGTAGTTTTTCCGGTTTCAAACAATATCTGTACTTATGGCAAAGAAACAGAGCATCCTGGAATCTCCTGGGATTCTGTCTCCCTCCTTTGCGAGGATTTCCACATTGCTCGTCCCTCGGCGATCCCTAGGACAAAACAAAACCGCCAGGCAAGACACCTGGCAGTCGGACTCAGGTCGTGGTTGGGATTGCAGGGATGCAGGATTGCAGGGTCGCTGGGATGATGTTCCGCTCTGGTGATCGCTCAGCGCCCACACATCGCAAATTCAGCGGCCACATGGCGTTCACCCTGCACTCACCCCGCACTCACCCCGCAATCACCCTGCAATCACCCTACCACGACCCTTATACCAGCCGCGACTATTTTCACGTGCGGTGACGAAGTTCCTGTACGTCCCGTTCTGATCCATCAACTCCTCGTGCCGCCCCCGCTGGACGATACGACCTCCCGCGACGACGAGAATCTGATCAGCCCCGCGGATCGTGTTGAGACGGTGAGCGATGACCAGCAGCGTCTTGCCCTTGCACAACTCGCTGATCGCCTCCTGGATATAGCTTTCGTTGTCGGCGTCGACACTTGCCGTAGCCTCGTCGAGAATGATGATCGGAGCATCCTTGAGCATGCAACGGGCGATCGAAATACGCTGCTTCTCTCCCCCTGAAAGCGTCTGTCCACCCTCTCCGACGACAGTATCGAACCCACCGGGCAAAGCCATGATGAAATCGTAGCAGCGAGCCTTGCGCGCCGCCTCATGCACCTCCTCGACGGTAGCCTCGGGACGCCCCATGCTGATATTGTTGTAAATCGTGTCCTGGAACAGATAGACCCGCTGGAACACCATACTGATCCGATCCATCACATCCCGTAGCGGCACGGACCTGATATCCACGCCACGAATCCGTACCGAACCCGAATTGACATCCCAGAAACGGGGTAGGAGATTCGCAATCGTCGACTTGCCTCCGCCGGACGGCCCCACCAGCGCCGTCATCGTGTTCCGCTGCAAGGCGAACGACACATCGCTGAGAACCTCCTTCTCTCCATATGCGAACGAAACCTGCTGGAACTCGACCTCCGGTGCCTCGGAAAATGCTGGAAGACATTCTGACCCAGTATCCGGCAGCTCCGCTTCGGCGAACACCTCCTCGATCCGGTCCATGCAGCTGCTCATTACCGTCAGACGAGTGCCCTGGGCGTACAACGCCTTGATCGGACCGAACAGATCGAACACGAACAACATGATGCCCACGACCATCGCGGCATCCATCATCCCCCGAAACAGGAACATGAGAGCGAGGCTGAGGATGATCGATGCCCCCAGCCCATAGATGACATTCAACCGACGCTGCCATGGCGTAAGATCCTCCTCGAACTTTACCGAACTGTCGCAGCTTGCCTGGAAGTTCGCCGACAGCTCCCTTGATTTCTCCCCAAGCAGATTGTAGGTCTTGATGATCCCGATTCCCTCGATGAAATCGAGCACCGCCTCCGTCAGACACTCGCTCTGTTCCTGCTTCTCGGACGAATCGACCATGCTCACCCGATGCATCCCCCGCCCGACGAGCAGCACGATGCTCAGAACCACGATCGAGGCCAGGGCAAGCCAGACGTTGAAATACACCATGAACAGAACCATGATCGCCTGGGCGAAGACATCGCTCATCAGATCTGCGAGGACCGACATGCAGTTCTCCTCGATGAATACCATATCGGTGGACAGTACCGAGCTGATCTTTCCGATGTTCCCCTCGGTGAAGTACCCCATCGGCATCTTCCGCAGATGCTGGCCAAGCGCCATCCGCTTGTCGGCGAAGATCATGTAGCCTGCCGCGGATTGAAGCCTATCGGCGATATTGGTGAACACAATCTGCAACAACAGGCTTGCGGCGATCGCGGCGCCGATGTACAGACACAGCTGCGCCGTGGCGGTACCCGTAAGAAATGCGGAAAGCACGACGAACGCCAGGACGATCGGAGCTTTCGATAGGAACGATTTCAAGAACGAAAAGACGAACGCCAATCGAATCCGCCCCCGATATGGTCCCGCTACAGCCATGATCCGTTTCATCAGATTGATCATTGCACATCACCTCCTTGCGCGGTGCTGACTTTCCAGTTCGCGCTGCCTTGCGCCGCCTGCCAGAGTTTCTGATACCCGGGACAGGAGCCGAGCAACTGCTTGTGCGTCCCCGTGGCGGCAAGATTCCCATCATCAAGAACGCAGATCATGTCGGCATCGACGATCGACTGCAGCCGATGGGCGATGACGATGACCGTCTTGCCCTCGATGACGGAGGCGATCGCGGCGTTCATCTTCTCCTCGTTCTCCGGATCCATGAACGCCGTAGCCTCGTCGAGGACGACGATCGGCGCATCCTTGAGAATTGCCCTGGCCAGCGAGATGCGCTGGCGCTCTCCCCCGGACAACTGTTTGCCTCCGTCTCCGGCCATGGTATGGATGCCGTTTTCGAGCCGGTCGAGGAACTCGGTGCACTGAGCCTTCTCCGCCGCAGCCATCACCTGTTCATCGGTGGCGTCGAGCCTGCCCAACCGGATATTGTCGAGCAAGGAGGTGTTGAAGAGGAACTGCTCCTGCGCGACATACGATATCTGCTCGTTGAGCGATTCTACGCTCATGTCCCTGATGTCCTGTCCACCGATCTTGATCGATCCGCCGCTGACATCGTAGAAGTGGACGAGCAACTTGGCCAACGTCGATTTGCCACTGCCCGATTCGCCGACGAGGGCCACCAGCGAACCTTCCTTGACATGCATCGACACACCGTGGAGGACCTCTGTCTCATTGTATGAGAACCTGATCCCATCGAACTCCACGCTATGGTCCGTGCCTGAGAACGGACGATCGGTCTGAAGTAACGGGGCGTCCGCCAGCATCTTTTCCAGACTCTGGATCTTGTAGTTGATCTGAGGGATCGTCGAACCGAAGGCCATGGCGCGAAGCAACGGCGGACCGACGGCCAGCGACATGCACAGCACCAGGACGAAATCGGGCAAGGCCGAAGCGCCGGTCAATACGAAATAGGCTCCCAGCGGTAGCGTGACCATGGCGACGCACGGCAGGATGCTGGTATACAGCGCCATCCACGGCCAGCATATCTTGTACCAGGCCAGCGTGAAATCACGGTAGCTCTTTACATCGTTTTCGAAACGACGATACGATTCGCCGTCCCGATTGAACACCTTGACGACCTCCATGCCGTTGATGTATTCGACGATCGTGTTGTTCATCCTGCGGGCTGCGGCATAGTAGTTGTCCATGTCTTTCATGCCGATCCTGAACATCACTCCCATGGAGATGATCCCCAGCGGTAGCGAGCACAGCGAAAGCAGCGCCAGCTTCCAGTCGACGAAGAACATGCAGACGAACACGATTGCCGGGATCGACAGGTTTGCGATACCTTCCGGCAACGCATGGGCGAGCAGCAGCTCGATCGTGTCGATGTCGTCGATGAACACTTTCTTCAACGCACCGATCCCCTTTTCCTGGATCGTCCCTAATGGTTGGGCCTCCAGTTTGCTTTGTAGCGAGATGCGCAGGTTCTTCAGCGTGTTGAACGCCGCCAGATGGGAGAGTGACAGACCTTTGATGTAGAACACCGCGTACAGCGTCAGACACAGCGCGATCGCCGCTACCCGGGGCGCCACATAGCCGACACTCATGCTCCAGCCCATCAGCATAGGGCTGATGAGCTGGTAGATGAACAGGAACGGCAGGATGTTCATCACGATGCCGACCAGCATTGCGACAATCGCTTTGTACGTCGTCTTCCGATGCTCGCCGGCATATTCCAGTACTTTCTTGAACACTTGGGGTTCCTCCTCGAGGATCTATTGCGAAACAGCGTCCGGGGTAGGACCGGACGCTGAAAACGAAGAATCATTTCATACGGATGTTCTGCACGAGCACATAGCTCGGATCGGCATCGAAGACATAGCCGTCCACGACCGTATCGTTCCAGATGGCAAGGTCATGGGAACGTGTCAACGGCACGAGCAACGTCTTGTCGGCGATTGTCTTCAGTATGACTTCATAGATCTCCTTCACACGGTTTTCATCCGACGTAGCCTCCAGTTCATCAAGCAACCCTTCTGAAAAGAATCCTGACACCTGGATCAACAAAGGATCGGTGCTGAAACTCGGATTCATGTTCGTCAGCACGGCATTCGGATCGAACGCTCCACCATAGGTGTTCGCCAGGACCAGATGACTGGTCGCCATCGCTGCGTAATAGGTCATCATGTCTCCCGGGATCACGTTCACCTTGAATCCGATTTTCTTCAGTTGCGAGGCAAGGGCGAGGGCAAGATTGTCGATGCTTGCGAGACTCTTCAGATAGTTCATGTCGACGACCAGCTTGACTGTATCCTTCTCCCTGATGCCGTCTCCGTCAGTATCGACCCAACCTGCCGCAGCCATCAGGCGGCCGGCCTGCTCCAGATCGGTCCCGAATACGGTCTGGTCAACGTCGCAGTATGTCGCGGTAGCGGGGAACAACGTTTCAGCGGCTGTCTCCAGACCATTGAACACCGCTTTCTCCAATGCCTGCTGATCGATGGCATAGGCTACCGCTTTCCGGACCCTCTCGTCATTGAACGGCGCTTTCGTCAGATTCATTCCAAGAAATCGGTTGAGCGAGGAGCGACTGTCCATCGCCGATCCAAAACCCGGAACGGCGGACATCTGGGCGAACCCGTCGAAATTGATTCTGCTCGTTCCTGCGATCATATCGATCTCTCCGTTTCGAAGAGCAAGCAGTTTCGTATCGTTGTCCGCGATGATCTTCACCTCGAATTTGTCGGCATGCGGAGGCTCCCCCCAGTAATGGGGATTCCTGACGAACGTGTAGGTATTGTTGGAATACTCGCCCTGGTACATGTACGGACCGGTGCCGAACGATGCCGTCTTGAAGACATCGGAGTATCGCAAGTCGTCCGCTCCCTCGAACGCGACAGGGTTGACGATGGCGAGCGGACAACTCATCGTCAGGTCGTTGAGCGTTCCGTAGTACGGTTGCGTCAGATTGATGGCCACCGTCAGATCGTCGATGATCTCGATCGTTTCGAAGAGCGATGAAAGTCTTCCATATGAACCGTTGAACATCCCGAGGTTGAATACCGCAGCTTCGAACGATAGCTTGACTGCTTCGGCTGTCAGCGGGGTTCCGTCCGAGAACCTGACGCCGTCGCGCAGATGGAACGTATAGCGTTTTCCATCGTCGCTCATTTCCCAGCTTTCCGCCAGTTGACCGACGATCCTTCTCTGATCGTCGTAGCTGACCAACGTATCGTAGAAGTTCTTCCCCCAGTAGACTCCTTCGTAGTTTGTGGCTACCCCCGGATTCAGCGCCGGGACGATTCCTGACGGGAAGCTCCAGCTTTCGGTGAGCGTCACGGTTCCTGCCGTTTCCTGCGGATGCTTCGTTGTACCGTCATCCGAAGATGTCGCGGAAGATTCGTCGCTTCCTCCGCATGCGATCAAAGTGATGCTCATCATCACGATCATGATGGGCATGAATACCTTTCGTTTGTTCATGGATATGCTCCTCCTGCCATGTGCGGCTTTTATTTCCCATCCGTCTCACGATATCGCCGCATGCAGCAATCGCCGGGAGTAGGGATGGGTGAAACAGGAGAAATCCCCGCGGAAATCGACCTGTTCTATGATTCGTCCGTCTTTCATGATCATGATGCTGTCCGCCAGATACAGCGCCACGTCGATGTCATGGGTGATGACCAGATACGTTGCTTTCCGTTTTGCTTGGATCCGCTTCAGCAAGTCGAGGATGCTCTTGCGGATCAATACGTCCAGTCCGCTGACCGCTTCATCGAAGATGATCACCTGCGGATTGGTGGCCAGCGCACGTGCTATGCAGGCCCGTTTCTGCTGTCCGCCGGATAATTCGTGCGGTCTGCGGCATAGCTCCTCAAGCGTGAGCTCCGCCTCTGCCGCGAGACGTTCAATGACCGCTTTTTCCGCTTCTCTCCCCATGGGGGTCAGGTTCCTGATCGGTTCGGCAATGTTCCGATATACCGACATCTTCGGATCCAGGGCGCTTTTCCCATCCTGCAGGACGAGCTGGAGCTGCGTGCAAAGCCGTTTGTCGCGAAGTTGTCCCCGAGGGACGATGCTTGTTCCGTTGAGCGTTACATCCCCCGAGGTAGGGGGGATCAGGCCGGATAGCAGCATAGCCAGCGTGCTTTTTCCGGAACCGCTTTCGCCTACCAAGGCGTATGCTCTGCCGTCCTTCAGCGAGATGTTCACATCCTGTACCGCAGCAACTTCTCCATGGAAGCCGTCGATCCGAGTAGGATATCGCTTGGTCAAATGTCGGGCTTCGAGCATCAGCAGACTTCCTCCGTTATGTGCGCGGACGAGAGGCGGCATGCCGCGAGCAGAGCCTTCGTATACAGCTGCTCCGGATGCGTCAACAACGTTTCCGTCCGTCCCTGTTCCACGAGTTTTCCATCTTTCATCACCAGTAAGTCGCCCCCCATGCGGGATGCGACCGAAAAGTCGTGGGTGACCAGCAGGACCGCCGCTCCTCGTTTGCGTATTTCCTTGAACGAATCGACCGTGGCGTCTGCATGGACGACATCCAAGGCTGTGGTCGGCTCGTCGGCGACCACCAGGCGGGGGGAGGTCATCGACGCCATCGCGATCAATACCCGTTGGAGCATTCCTCCCGACATCATGTATGGATAGCTGTGGCAGACTCTTCTCGGATCATCGAGTCCCGCCTGCCTCAAGGCCTCCTCGATGTACTGCTTGGCGCGGTTGCGCGCGACAACTCCGTGAATGAGAAGCGTCTCCTGCATCTGGGCGCCGATGCGCATCGACGGATCGAATGCGGTCATTGGATTTTGCGGAATCATCGCGATTTCCTTGCCGTATAGCGCCCGTCGTTCCTGCCGCTTCATGGCGAGCAAATCGGTTCCCTCGAATGCGATCGATCCCGACACATGGAATTTGTTCCGGTCGAGCAAGCCGATGATCGCCCGGCAGGTCATCGTCTTGCCGCATCCCGATTGCCCCAGTATGACGAGGGAGCTCCCATGTGAGATGGATAGCGACAGGGAATCCACCAACAGGTACCCGCTCTTGCGGTGCATGACGCACAGATTCCGGATATCCACAGTCGCAGGAATGTTCATATCGTTTCTTCCTCTGGGAGAAGCGTGTCCCGAAGCGCCTCTCCGAACAGGTTGAAGCCGGCGGCGGTCACGAGGATGCACGAACCCGGGTAGATGAGAAGCGACGGATGGCTATATAGGCTCGACCGCGCTTCGTTGAGCATCGCGCCCCATTCCGACACGCCGTGGGGCAGTCCAAGGCCGAGGAACGCAAAGCTGGAGACCATCAGGATCGACGAAGCGACCCCGGTACTGAGGTAGACGAAGAATTGGGGCAGTATGTTCGGTATCAGGTGCCGGATGATCAGTTTCGCCGGACCACATCCGCATATCCGTGCGGCAAGGACATAATCCTTGCCCATCTCCACCATCGTATAGGCATGTACCGTCCGGGTGAACCATGCCCACATCGCCATGACTACAGCGAGGGACAGGTTCTCCAGTCCATT
This sequence comes from Spirochaetales bacterium Spiro_02, assembly GCA_001604275.1. GTDB lineage: Bacteria > Spirochaetota > Spirochaetia > Sphaerochaetales > Sphaerochaetaceae > Spiro-02. Next base: position 67,693 of record LVBD01000069.1, on the reverse strand, counting down.
TCCCAGGATGCCGATCACCGCCACGGCGATGATCAGTGATGGGAACGATACGAAGATATCGCAGACCATGGTCAGGATCCGATCCGTTTTTCCGCCGATGCTTGCTCCGAATGTCCCGATGGTCAGGCCGATGATTGCGAGGATCGACAGGATCGGAAGGCTGATTGCCAATGAATGACGTGCTCCGAAAATCAGCCTCGAGAGTTCGCATCTGCCCAGCTGATCGGTTCCCAGAGGATAGTCTTCGCTCGGCGGGAGAAATTTCCTGGCGAGGTCTATCTCCGTCGGATCATGCGGTGCTATCGCTGGGGCGAACAACGCAGTCAGGACGATGCCAAAGATGATGATGAGTCCGGCTATCGCCTGTAGGTGTTTCGATAACTTCCTATCCATTGCTTTCCCGTACCATCCATGGGCAGAGCAGCCCGTTGGCCACGTCCCCCAGCAAATTCGATACGACGAACACTGTGGCGATGACGAGCATGCACGACGCCACACTGACGGAATCCGATGCCAGGACGCAGGAGATCAGATACGTTCCGATCCCGTTCAACGAAAAGACGCTTTCCACTACCGCGCTACCTGCGATCAAGTAGCCGAGATACTGGCAGAACAATGTGATGATGGGTGGCAGGGCGTTGCGCATGACGTGACGGACCAGAATTCTCCATGCGGAGAGCCCTCGAGCTTTCGCATATTGCACGTAGTCCGCTGAAAGTTGTGAAAGCAACGCGGATCGGTAGAGCCGGATCAACGAACAGACGATGGGAAGCCCCAGCGCAAGCGACGGAAGGACATATCCTCTGATCCCCGGTTGTGGCATCACGGTGTATAGCGGAATCCGGATGGCGAAAGCCAGCAGAAGCAGGAATCCCTGCCAGAATGTCGGAATGCACATTCCCAGCAGTGTCACTCCTCGGATCGCATGATCGGCTACGCTGTCACGGAACCGGGCAGACAGTAGGCCGATCGGGATTCCTAGGATGACGACCCACAGCATCGCCAGCGCTACGAGCGAGAATGTGACAGGAAAATATTGCGCGAAATCCGTGGCAATCGGGCGACCGGAATACAAGGAGTTGCCAGGTTTTCCTCTGATGAGGTTCACGATCCATTCGAAATATCGCTCTACCAGCGGCTGATCCAGCCCCATCTCGCTTCGGATCGCATCGATCTGCTGTCCCGATGCGTTGATATCCGCCCTGCGTGCGATATATTCAGCGGGATCCTTGCCGGAAAATGCAAGGAGCAGGAAACAGATGACGCTGATTCCTGCCAGAACGATACAGAGATGGAAGAGTCTTCGCGCTATGTACTGTCCCATAATCCCGCCCCGTCGGTTTTCTGATGCTACAAGGTTATGCTACCGGAACGATCAAACTGGGGACAATGCGGTTTGTTTTCTATGATATTCGCATATAATTTATTAACTCATAATAATTTATATTCATTCGACAGGTGGTTGCCAGAAGTTATTTGTTAGATACAGCTAACTTTTGCATTCCAATTGGTTGCCATTTGTATCTCGGTCTCATCAAAAATACTCCAAAATGAGTTGACGAGATTTCGGTTTTTATGTTATCTAGTTAATTAGTTGAGTAATTAACTAATTAAGCATAGGAGGCTGCGAGTGGATCTGCACATAACGAACGAGATTCCGATCTTCCTTCAAATCGCATCGCTGCTGGAGGATGAAATCATCACCGGCGCATATGCACAAGGAACGCAGATACCTTCGACGACGGAGATATCGATGGGGTACAAGATTAATCCCGCGACAGTGCTCAAGGGGATGAACCTGCTGGTCGATGAAGGGGTCATCTACAAGAAGCGAGGGGTGGGGATGTTCGTCGCCGACGGGGCGGTGGAACTGATCAGAGACAAGCGGCGGGCACAGTTCGCCGACAAGTATATCAGGCCGATGCTGGACGAGGCCCGCAAGATCGGGTTGTCCGTGGCGGAATTGAAGGACCTGATCAAGGAGTCCGATATATGAAATTGGAAATACGGAACGTAAGCAAAAGTTTCAAGGACGTCAAGGCGTTGGACAATGTCTCCTTGAACTTCGAGACAGGGACCATCTATGGTCTGCTTGGACGAAACGGGGCGGGTAAGTCGACGTTGATGAACATCATCACCGGTCGCCTGGTCGCCGATTCGGGAACGGTGACGCTCGACGGGGAACCGGTAAGCGAACATGATGAGCAACTTTCGCGGATATTCATGGTGGGTGAGGAAAACTTCTATCCCGATGATATGAAGGTAAAGCATGCGCTGCTTTGGACCAGTCGCTATTATCCGAGTTTCGACCGCTCGAAAGCCGACGCTCTTGCCGAGCGGTTCGAGCTCGACCAGGACAAGAAGATCTCCAAGCTTTCCACCGGGTATCGCTCCCTGTTCAAGAATATCGTGGCGCTTTCCGTGGACGTGCCGTTCATCCTGCTTGACGAGCCGGTCCTCGGTCTGGACGCCAACCATCGGGACCTGTTCTACAAACTCCTGGTCAGGACGTATGCGGAATCCGAGACTCCGAAGGCGGTCGTCGTCTCGACGCATCTGATCGAGGAAGCGGAACATCTGGTGGAGAATGTGGCGATCATCAAGGAAGGGCGTATGTTGTTGCAAGAACCTGTCGAGGACTTGCTGGCGTGCTCCTGCTCCGTCAGCGGCCCCGCCGCTTCAGTCGATGCCGTTGCCCGGAAGTTCGATCCGATCGGGGGTGATCAGGTAGGGAATATCCGTGTCGCATACTTTGCGCAGAAACTGGATCCTGCCGAATTGCCGGAGGATGTTTCGCTCGGACCTGTCGATCTGCAGCGGCTGTTCATAGAATTGACGAACGGGGTGTCCGATCGCACGACGCACAAGGGGGCTCGGCTATGAGAAAGTTGATGTTGAAATCCACATACAGGTACAGTCTGGTCCAGAATCTCATCGCAATGGGATGGGTATATGCGTTTTCGATCGGGGTGCCGTTCGTCTTTACGCTCCTCGCCATGTTGCATGGTTCGTTCGCCGTTACGTTTGAAACAGCGTCCATTTCGGCAAACGGGTCGGTGGAGATAGCCACGTCGATAGCGGTTTTCGTCCAGATGATCGTCTCGTTCCGTGCCACGATGCGGTTTTCCGTGCAGAACGGACGCTCGCGCTTGACGGTGTTCGTCGGAGAGTTGCTGAATCTATTCTCAGTCGCCGTCATCTATGCGGTGGGGAACATGCTCGTGGAGCTGATCTTCTATGCTCCGTTCCACGATGTCTCCCTCTATTCGATGGTATACGGAACTCCTGGCGTCATGGGTACGTTCCTCTCCATTGTCGCCCATTTCCTCTACAGTTTCGCGGTTCTGTCGTCCCTTGGGGCGTTCGGCATGTTCCTTTCTGCGATGTACTGGCGATTGGATTCGATATGGAAAGCCGTCGTGTCGATCGGCGTTCCTGTCCTGCTGGTTTTCGGTATCCCGTCGATGATGGTCCGTAGCGCCGCCGGTCTGCGTATCGGCAGTTCGTTTGCGCGGTTCATCGCATGGTGCATGGGGCTTCCGGTATGGGATGGCGTATCGCTCAGCCCTTGGCGTCCCGTGGTCTTTTTCCTGGTCCTCGCACTCATCTGGCTGGTTCCCGTCTACCCGATGCTGCGCAGGACGATCATCAAGAAGTAAGGGTGCTGGTAGGGTGCTTTGCGTAGCTACGTAAAGCGCCCTACCTCGCAATGACCCTAACTCTGGAATGACCCTAACCCTGGAATGACCCTCATCCTATATACGGGTTGTCTTCGCTTTTTTTGAGAATGTCCTTTTCCCTGAAGCCGAGGGCGCTGAGAGTCTTGAGGGTTCGATCCAGTTGGTACGCAGGAACCCAACGCACCGACAAGCGAACCAAGGAATCATTGACGATCTCCACCGCCGGCCTGAGACCCGCATTGAGCAACCGTTCATACTGGGTATAGGCGGTGGCGGTCGAGGAGTAGGCTCCGAGCTGGAGCAGATACCAGCCGGTGTCTCCCGCCCGCTTGTACTTCGATTCCGGCACCTCCGGCTCGTAGATGACCTGCAACGTGACAGGGGCGATACCGCTTTCGACCATATCCACAGCCTTCGCCGCCGCCGGGGTCAAGTCGATGATCCGTCCATCGACATACGGTCCGCGGTCATTGATCCTGACATCCACCGTCTTGCCGTTGTTCAGGTTCGTCAAGCGTACGATAGTACCGAACTTCATCGTTTTGTGCGCGGCGGCGATCTTCGTCGGATCGAAGACTTCCCCGTTCGCAGTAAGACTCTCCGGCTTGTCACTGGTGTACCATGAGGCGACTCCCTTCTCGACGACAACGGTCTCGTCGGGAGCCGCCGCAGGCTCCGCGACGGCGTCGGCCGCCCAGAGATTCGTCAACGAGGCGATGATCATCATCATGCAGATCGCGATTTTCTTCATGGTTGGGATTATAAACGTACCGGATGAAAAAATCCACTATTGGTTTGTCGACCATTTTGCGATATCCTGTGCCCGTATGGTCGAAAACGGCCTCGAAGGAGTCGGAACATGGTCAACGATATTTCCAATCAGCAGTTTCCATTACCCGAAGATGTCCTGAAACTGAAGCATGCGGGGGATTTTTCAGGAGCGTTGCGCAAGATAGCGTATTTGCTCGAGCGGGACAGGACGCCGGAACCATTGCGGCGGCGACTCGAGCTGGAACAGCATGTGATCGAGGCGCTGTGCGACGACCAGTACCCGTATTCGATCGACGAGGCGCAACAGATCATGAAGGACGGGCTGGCCGACTATCGGGAAGATGAATTGGAACGATATCGCGAATGCGGAGCGGCCGACTGGATCTTCATCGATGGACACGTGCGGTTCAACCGACGATTCTTCGCCAACCTCGCCTCTACGCGTCCGGAACTGGAAACCAGGCTTCTGGTCCGTACGAACGTGGAAGAATCGATCCGGGACAAGGCGTTGCGCGACGAACAAGTCCGCCTGATGGCGTTGCATGGCGGCCGGACCGCCCGTATCACCGTCCATCTGGGACTACGGGTAAAGAAACCGTTCGAACGACCTGGCGTTCCGGTTCTCGTCCACCTGCCGTTGCCGCGGGAATGCCGCCAGATCTCCGAAATCCATATTCTCGCCCACGGTCCAGGGGAAATGACCATCGCTCCGGCCGATGCCTTGCAACGGACGATCGCATTCTCGAAGAACCTTCAGTGCGAACAGGAATTCTGGGTCGAGTTCAGCTATGTGAACCATGTAGACTATCTCGTCCTCGACCCTGCGGTGGCCGCCGAAGCTGCGACTTGCAGACCAGCGGAGGGGGCTCATTCCGAATACTTGGTCGAACAGGCCCCCCACATCGTTTTTACCCCGTACCTCCGCGCGCTGGCCGCCGAAATCGTCGGTGACGAAACAAACCCGTTGGTCAAAGCGCGCCGCATCTATGATTTCATCACCACGAACGTGATGTACTCCTATGTCCGTCGGTACGACACGATCGACGACCTGAGCGAGTACGCCGCCGTGAATCTGAAAGGGGACTGCGGCATCCAGGCGCTGTTGTTCATCACTCTCTGCCGGATCTGCGGTATCCCCGCCAGATGGCAGTCCGGTCTGTACGTTACCCCCGAGGAGATCGGCTGCCACGATTGGGCCGAGTTCTTCATCGCTCCGTACGGATGGCTGTTCTGCGACTGTTCATTCGGAGGCGGGGCGTGGAGGGGCGGCAAAACCGACCGATGGAACCACTATTTCGGCAACCTCGACGTGTTGCGGTTGCCCGCCAGCGGCGCGATCCAGACTCCGTTCGATCCTCCAAAACGGCACTGGAGAGGCGATCCGATCGACAACCAGCGCGGCGAGATGGAGTACGAGGATGCCGGGCTGAGCCATAGCCAGATCGACTTTCTCCATCGTACGATATCGTTCGAGTGGATGGATTGAACCCGATAACAAGTCTTTCGGCATCGCCCAGGATGAGGAGGGCGATCTGGTCGCGAATCATTTCGAAGCCTCCGGTATCTGTGGACCAGACAGGATGGAAAACTGATCGGGCAGATACTCCTGCCGGCCTATAATCCCATGATGCATGGGACGCTGCGACCCAGGCGGTATTGAAATAACGCGGGCTTTCTTTTACCATGGGTACTCGGTATCTCCATAGAGAGGAAGGAAAGCGGGCGCATCGCCCGCGCAGTAAAGACATGAGCGAACAAATGCAAGCTACACATTGGGCGGATATCTACGCCGACAAGATCATCAGGGAGAAAGGTCCCAAGGCGCGCTATACATGCGCATCCGGCATTACGCCGTCGGGGACTGTGCATATCGGAAATTTCCGGGAGATCATCTCCGTCGAGTTGGTTGCGCGGGCGCTGAAGGATAAAGGGTGCGACGTGCGGTTCATCTATTCGTGGGACGACTACGACGTATTCCGCAAGGTTCCCAAGAACATGCCGAACCCCACGTTGCTGGAGACCTACCTGCGCAAGCCGATAACACTGGTTCCCGATACCACCGGTCGTGCGGAGAACTATGCACGAGCCAATGAGCTGGACGTGGAGAAGATACTGCCGGTCGTCGGCATCCATCCCGAATACCTGTACCAGGCCGAGCGGTACCGTTCCTCGATATACGCCGAGGGGATGCGCACGGCGTTGGAGCATCGCGCCGAAATCAAGGCGATCCTCGACGAGTACCGCACCACGCCGCTACCCGACGACTGGTGGCCGATTTCCGTGTTCAGTAGCTTCACCGACAAGGATACGACGACGATCCTTGGCTGGGACGGACAGTGGGGCGTGACCTACCGCGACGATGAAACGGGGCAGACCGAAACGATCGACTTGCGGACCACTCCGTACGCCAAGTTGCCGTGGCGGATCGACTGGCCGATGCGTTGGGCGCGCGAAGGGGTCGACTTCGAGCCGGCCGGCAAGGACCACCACAGCGAGGGCGGTAGCTTCGATACGAGCAAGAAGGTCGTAGAGGTTTTCGGCGGGAAGCCTCCCGTATCGTTCCAGTACGACTTCATCAGCATCAAGGGGCGGGGCGGCAAGATATCTTCGTCGTCCGGCGAGGTGATCAGTCTGTACGATGTCCTGGAAGTCTATACTCCGGAGATCACCCGATATCTGTTCGTCGGAACCCGGCCGAACACGGAGTTCGCCATTTCGTTCGATCTTGACGTACTGAAGATCTACGAGGACTACGACAACTGCGAACGAATCTACTTCGGTCTGCTGCCGGTCAACGAGAAGCGGCGGGCCAAGGAAAAAAGAATCTACGAACTGAGCCAGGTCGGCGAGGTTCCGACCGAGCCATCTTATCAGATTCCGTTCAGACATCTGTGCAACCTGCTTCAGGTCCACGGGGGCGACATCGATGCGGCGATCGCAACGTTGGACGGTGTGACTCCCGGCCAAATGGACAGGCTGAAGGTCCGGTGTCAGTGCGCATGGACTTGGATTTCCACGTTCGCCCCGGAGGATTTCAAATGGCATCTCGCCACCGCTTCCGATAAGCCGCTCGCACTGGAAGGGGCTTCTTTGGCGAGCGTCAGAGCCTTGGTTCCTGAAGTAGAGAAGCTTGATGAATACGATGAGAAGGCGTTCGCCGAGCGTCTGTACGCAGTCGCAGCCGAGGCGGGGCTCGAGGGGCCGGAGTTCTTCAAAACGGTCTATCTGGTGCTGATCGGCAAGGAACGCGGTCCCAAGCTGGCAGGATTCATCAAGACCTGCGGCAAGGAGAAGATCCTGCCGATTCTCAGGCGGTACTAGCCGCATCCCTCCGGCGGTTTTCGGATCCGTCGGGGAGCATATGGTTTCGGACGATGATCGATGCCGTCTTCGCGCTGTTTTGCGCAACGACGGCATTTTTCATGATATACTCTCATTGAATTGGTTCCGGAGGTGTTTGCATGCAGGTTCTTCTGATCAACGGCAGTCCCCATAAGGAGGGTTGCACCTATACCGCCTTGCACGAGGTGGCGTTCCAGTTGAAGACACATAGGATCGAGTCGTCGATATTCCATATCGGTTCAGGACCGATGCGCGGGTGCATCGGATGCGGCAGATGCAAGTCGCTCGGCCACTGCGTGTTCGACGACGATTCGTTGAACGAAGGCCTTGCGCTGGCCCTCCGGGCCGATGCCATCGTCCTTGGCTCCCCGGTCCACTACGCCAGCGCCGCAGGCGCCGCAACAGCATTCTTCGACCGCCTGTTCATGGCCTCCAACGGCGCCTTCGCTCTCAAGCCGGGAGCCGCCGTCGTCAGTTGCCGACGGGGAGGGGCCAGCGCCACGTTCGATCAGCTGAACAAATATTTCACCATCTCCCAGATGCCGGTCGTCTCCTCCAAGTACTGGAACAGCGTCCACGGCAATACTCCGGACGAGGTCCGGCAGGATCTGGAGGGGATGCAGGTGATGCGGGTTCTGGGCGATAATCTTGCATGGCTGCTGCAATGCATCGACGCCGCCAAGGATATCGTTTCCAAGCCGGAACGGGAAACTCCGGTCAAGACGAATTTCATTCGGTAGTTCCATGTTCCTTTATACCGTCCGCCCATAGGCGACGGACGGTCAGCGCAGGATCCTATCCAGCACGATGCTGTTGGTCCTCCATTTCGGTTGCGCTTTCACCCGCAGGTCGAGGTTGACTTTCCGACCGGGGAACAGACGCTTGACTTCCTTGAACGACGCGATGCGGATCTTCTTGATCCCTTCTCCGCCTCGTCCCACGATGATGCCTTTCTGGGTTTCCCGTTCCACGATGATGAACGCCCGCACCCACACGGTGTTGTCCGCTTCCCGGTATTCCAGGTCCGCCACCTCCACATAGATCGCATGGGGGATTTCGTCGGTGACGATCGATATCGCCTTCTCCCGGATGATTTCGGAAATGCGGAACTCGATCGGCTGGTCGGTGTAGGCGTCCTCGCCGTACAGCAGATCCCCTTCCGGAGCCACCTTGAACAGTTCGATCAGGATTTCATCGACACCCTCGTCGTTCTTCGCCGAAGCGACGAGGACGGGCGAGGAGGGAAGCCGTTCGACGAGAAACGACCTGGCGGTCTCTATCTGGGCTTCCGAAAGGATGTCGCTTTTGTTGATGCAGCAGATCACCGGAGTCTTCTTCAGTGTGGCGAGCATCGCCGCGATCGCTTCCTCTTCCTGTCCCGGAGCCCGTGTCGCATCGATCAGATAGAGTACCGCGTCGGAATCGTTCAGCGAGCCCCTGGCGATATCCTGGAGCCGCTTGTTCAGCGTCTGCTCAGAAAGATGATAGCCCGGTGTGTCGGTGAAGATCAGCTGGCCTCGTCCGTCGGTATAGATGCCCCTGATCGCATTGCGGGTGGTCTGCGGCGTGGCGGCGGTGATGGACACTTTCATTTCGCAGATGGTGTTGAGCAGGGTCGATTTCCCCGCCGACGGTCTTCCGATGATCGCTACGGTGGCGCACTTCATGGTCGGTCTCCTCCGGCTACCCGTGACCGGCCATGGGACGCCGGCGGGTTTTCGGATCCATCATATCGGAATGGGCGTGATATCGCTAGTGGGGCCTCCAAATTTCCTTCCCGACTCCGGGACTTGCGGATACTTCGGGCGAAGGAAGCCGCAAGGAAGGCCGAACATCCATGGTCCCGCAGTGAGAATTAAACAAATAGAGAAATCAAATCAAAGAATGGCTGAAAATAGATCCTTTTCCCATTACGTTCGATTTACTTTTTATTGTAGGACCGTGTAGGTATTATGCAATGAGTCCACCATGTAGCAGCCTTTTCCAATTCCAAAGGCAACGCCCTGTACTATCTGAAACGTGTCAGGAAGCAGGACAGGGAGACGATCGACTTCATCATGGACGGCTTCGGCTATCATTGCACGAGTGGGATGATCCCAAACTGCCGGATCCAAGAAGAAGAACGACTGCTCAGCTACCATGACACGACGAGAAAAAGTTCGGATACGAAGGAATCCGGAGAAACCGAGGTCGTTCTGTTCAAGTACAAGCCGAGGCTGATCCCCGCCAAGGAGAAGGCATGGATCATCGACGGTTCCAGGAAGGTCGAGGTACGTGTCAACAAGCGTCAGATCGTATTCTGGAGCAGGAAATACCAGATGCGGACGCGGATAGACAGGTCCGAATCAATTCTGATTGAGATAAACGTCATCGGCACTTCCGCCGATGAGAAGCCCTGGGAAGGTCCGCGAGGTTCCGGAACCGCGACATGCTGTTCGAACTCAACCGGACGGTGACGGACTAGGATATCATTGATATGTACAGACAGCTTTGGGAGATCGAACAAAACTTTCGCATTACCAAGTTCTATCTCAAGGCAAGACTCATGTACGTACATAAGCCGGACGGCATCTGGGTTCATGTGCTCTCATGCTTTGTCGCATGTACCTGTTGCGCATTCTGGAGAAGAAAAAACTCGGTTCCACGATTCCACACACCAGGATGTTTGAGTGCTTGCGGTCCGCCCCGTTGGCGGAAATAAAGGACAATCTATTCAAGAACCTGTACTTCGATGAGCATCTGCAGAAAATCGGATACTTTACAGGTTTGGACATGTCCAAAGTGTTCTACACGAAGCAAAAACTCAGAAACATGAGCAATCTGACAAAAAAACGTTATGATGCCCTACATTTCCTGAGTTCTTGTGGGAATGTCTTTTTCTGCCTAATTTGTTCTTCATCAAGACATTATTAGGTGTTTTCTTCTTTCTTCGCTGCAGGAAACGGCTTTTGCGAGGCTTGAAACATCCCTTGTTACGATGTAATGAAAGTTACAGTGTACCTTGCGAAAATGTCTTCTTGGGTAGGTTCCTGCACTTCTGGCGGGAAGATGGAGGAAATCAGGCTTCGGTATTCACCTGTTCTTGGTCTCCAACGGCATCTTCGTCGAAGCGACGAGGACGGGCGAGGAGGGAAGCCGTTCGACGAGAAACGACCTGTCGGTCTCTATCTGGGTTTCCGAAAGAATGATCGAGTCCATCCCCTACTTGGAATGCGGCGACATTTTGCGATACGCTATTTCCTGCGATTACGATACTATTGAAGCGGCGGCGAACGTATCCGTGCTGATTATCGTATATTATGTATTCGCTATGTTCGCATCGGTATTTGTAGCGGAAAGCATGCAAACTCATCATATAGGCGGTGATTCGAAATGAAGATTCTCAACTATGGTTCGTTGAATATCGATATGGTGTTCACGGTTCCCCACATTGTCAGGGATGGGGAGACCTTGGCCTCTTCTTCACTCATGAAGAACGCCGGAGGGAAAGGCGCGAATCAATCGGCGGCGTTGGGAAAGGCTGGGTGCCGCGTGTTCCATGCCGGCAAGATCGGCAAGGACGGCGCTTTCATCGTGGATCTGTTGAGGTCCTATGGCGTCGACACCCGGTTCATCCGGATCACCGACGAGCCGTCGGGACAGGCGATCATCCAGCTGGACGACGCTTCGCAGAACGCGATCATCCTGCTGCCCGGAGAAAACAAGCGTATCGGGCGGAATGAAATCGATGAAACCCTTGCGTTTTTCGAAGCCGGCGACTGGCTGGTGCTGCAGAACGAGATCAACGAAATCGGATATCTGATCGAACAGGCGCATCAGATAGGCATGCGCATCTGCTTCAACCCCGCGCCGTTCGAGGCGTATGTCGTCGGGTTGCCGCTATCGTACGTCGATCTGTTCGTCGTGAACGAGATCGAAGGAGCGATGCTTTCGGGATCGGATTTTGAAACGGATCCCGAGCTAGTCCTGGAAAAACTGAACCAGGACTTCCCGTCTTCCGAAATCATACTGACTGTCGGTAGGGAGGGGGCGTTCTATGCGTGCGGAACGGAACGGCGGTATCAGCCGATTATCGACAGGCCCGTCGTAGATACTACCGGAGCCGGAGATACGTTCCTTGGATACTTCCTTGCGTCCCGGCTACGGGATCTCGATGCCGCCGCTAGTTTGGAGAAAGCCACGTTGGCTTCCGCTTTCACAGTGTCCAGGAAAGGCGCGATGGAGTCGATCCCCTATGCTCGGGAAGTCTTCGGCGGGGAAGCTTGACGGCGGATCCTCTTACTGGTCTTGCCGTGAACGGAGGGGTTTTCAATCGAACCGATTCATCTTATACTGTCCCTACTACCGGGGCTTTTTTGCGCCGGATTTCATAAGAAGAGGCGTGGAAACAGATGCCAGACAATGACGAGGCCCAGAAACCCCAGGTTCCGCAGGATCCTGTGTTGAATGAAAAACTGCTGAAGACCCGCTCGATCCTCGTATCAGGGGAGATCGACAAGGAACTGGCCGACCGCGTGATCCGGCAGCTGCTCGTCCTGGAAGCGGAAAGCGGAAATCCGATCCGCATATATATCAATTCTCCCGGAGGCGACGTGGATGCGGGCTACGCGATGTACGACATGGTTCGCTTCATTTCCTGCGATGTCGTCATGATCGGCATGGGGCTTGTCGCAAGCGCGGCAACGTTGCTGTATCTCGCCGTGCCCGCCGAACGGAGGCTTGCACTGCCCAACTCCACCTACCTGATCCATCAGCCGATGAGCGGCATGCGCGGCGTGGCCACGGATATCGAGATCCATGCCAGACAGATTGAGAAACTCAGGGCGAAGCTCGATCATGTGATCGCCGAACAGACCGGAAAAAGCGTGGAGGAGGTCTCCAAGGATACCGAACGCGACCATTGGCTCGACGCGGAGGAAGCGAAGCGCTATGGTCTTGTCAGCAGGATCGTTACTTCGAGGAGCGAACTGTAGCATAGGCTTTCCCCCTTCCGGACGTCAGGCGGGGGCCCTGCGGGGCGGGTAGGAACGTGCCGAAGACCAAGTATCTCAGCGAAGCGGAAAAACGCTACGGGCGGCATCTGCTGTATTGGTCGGAAATCTTCAACGGGATTGGATTCAGCCTGTTGGGAGATACCATCATCTATCTTCTCGCCGTCCATTTCGGCGCAGGTAATATAGCGCTGGGCTATATCTCTTCCGCCACGTATATAGCCGGACTGATTCTTCCGTTCGCGCCGATGTTCATCCAGGGGCGCAACATGATCAAGGTTCAGGCCCTGATGTGGATATTGCGCGGTTTGTTCTGCGTCGCATATCTGGCTCTTTTCTACCTCCAGGGGGGATATGCGATCGCCGTCCTGCTGGGGACCTACACCGTATTCTGCATCTTTCGGATGCTGGGCATCATTCTCAACGATTTCACCCAGAAAAGCGTCAGTTCCGCAACGAACCGGGGACGTGTCGTAGCGAATCTCAACGTAGCGTACCAAGGATCTTCGATTTTCGTAAAGTTCATCAGTTCGATCATCACCAGCGTGCAGCGCCTCTCTGGGCTTGTCGGCTTGATCGGTCTGCAGATGATCGGAGTCCTCGCCTATGTCGGAGCGGCCATGTGCATCCGCAAGATCCCATGCCGCGCGAACGTCGAATACAAAAAAGGGAGGACGATCTCCACGGTCTTCCATGAAGCGATGGGCAACATCGATGTGCGGATGCGCCTGTTCCTTCGGTGGACATTCCTATCGCTGTCGGTGGTGCTGGGGATGTCGGTGCCGTTCATGAGCACCGAACTGCATCTCGAATCCAGCCTCGTCATCCTCTACTCAGTCGCCATAGGCCTGTCGGTGGTGCTTTCCGGAATCGTGAGCCGTCATTTCGCCGATCGTCTCGGCTCCCGGCCGCTGATCATCTGGTCGAGCTGGCTATTGCTTGTATCGTTGGTGTGCTGGGTCTTCGCACCTTCCCATCTGGGGCCCGTTCCGTTCTTCATCTTCGGATTCCTGGCGAACTTCGCGCTCGGGTTGATCAACATTCTCAGTGTCCGTCTGGTCGCTTTCGTCATTCCTGACGATGACGCGGTAAGCTTCACATCGATGACCAACTTCGTCATAGCGGTGCTGGCGCTGGTCGTCGGTGTCGTTTCGGGCATCCTGGTCGATGCGGGAGATTCGATCGACGGGATGTTCCTCATCGGCACGTTCAAGTTCGGCAACGACTATTCGTTCATGTTCATCTTCGCGTTCGTCATTGCCGCGATCGGGCTCGCCGTCGCGTTCCGCTTCCGAGAGCGCGGCAGTTATTCCACCAACGACGCCGCACATGTGGTATTCTCCGTGCACGGCATCCAGGCTGTGTCGATGATCGAAAAACTGAACCATACCGAGGATCCTGCCAAGCGCAAAGCGCTGCTGCTCGCCCTCGGATCGAACCTGACCGGCGTGGCGACCAGCGAACTGCGGGCGAAGCTCGCTTCACCTTTTTCCGAAGACAAGCAGGAAGTCGTCCAGGCTCTTGGCTATCGGCCACGGCAGGCATTGGTCGACGATCTGATCCGGCTTGCCTGCGACGACGATTCGTTCGTACAGCTCGATGCGATCGCGACATTGGGGGCGTACGGGAAGAACGAAAAGGCGAAGCGGGCTCTGGTCGGCCTGTTGGACGGCAAGTGGTCGTCGGTCCGTTCCGTTGCGAGCAAGTCCCTCGCACGTATTATGGAGGGGCCTGAGTATCTCGATACGATCAACATCCTTTCCATGAACGCACGGCATATCGATGAAGAGATCGACTACTTGATCGCGAAACGCTACATGGATCACGAGGGCAAGTTCTATCGTGACTTCTTCCTTTCTGTACGACAGGGGCGCAGCGCCACATTCCGCCAGACCCGCTATGCTGTGCTCGCCAGTTTCCTCCATTTCGGATCCCCGCGTCTGGCGAAGCTGTTCGAGCTGATGAACAACGGCGATGTCAGCGATTTCCTGACCGATTTTCTCACCGAGGCGCGGGATATTTCTGATATCGATGAGCATTATGACGAGATTTTCGCTGCGTTCAATACCGAGGACTGGCGCAAGGTCCGGGATATCTGTCTGGGTATGGCGTATAGCGCCGATGTCTCATATGATCCTCGATTCGAGAACCTGCGGCAGGGAATCCTCGCGGCGGCTTCGATGGACCTGTCGATGTTCGATGTTCAGGATGCTCTTGCCGAACTCTATTTCTGCTACAGCCTCAAGAAGAATTCCCGTAGCTGAGCTGTTTCTTTCGTCTTGAATCACCGCGGGGCTGTCACGATATAGCACAGGCGGAGGATCCGATGCGACGATATTTTTTGGTCGTGGCCATGCTTTTCTTGCTGGTTCTTCTAGGAGGGTGTCCGCTTGCCGAAGACGGGGCGGATGTCGACGAGCTGGTCGTCATGACGTGGAACGTCCAGAATCTGATGGACGGGGTGGTGGACGGGACAGAGTACGAGGAATATCTTCCTGCCTCGGGATGGACCGAGTCGGCGTATCGCGCCCGGCTCAAACAGTGTCTTTCCGTCCTGACTGATGGACATGTCCCTTTGCCGCATGTCATCGTTCTGCAGGAGATCGAGAACGAACGGGTGCTGTGCGATCTCCTGTCCATGAAACTTGCACGGCTGGGATACCGCTGGTATGCATCCACCGCTCAATGCGGCAGCCCCATCCAGATCGGCGTCATTTCCCGGTTGCCGATCGTCACGGCGCAGGTGCATGCCGTGCCGGATTGCCGTCCGGTCCTTGAATGCGAGATATCCACGTCTTCGGGATCGGTCGTATTGCTTGCGGTCCACGGCAAATCGCGCAAGGACGGGGAATCGGAGACCGAGGCGCGGAGAATCCTTCTTTCCCGGACGATCCGTACGATTCTCCGAGAGCGGCATACCGCCGAAGGTTCTGCGGTCGTGCTCGTCGCCGGCGATTTCAACGAGGGGCCTGATGGCTCGGCTGCGTCCGGCGGCGGGTCTCAGACGGCGATTGTGGAGGCGACGCATCCGCGAGCCGTCGAGTTCCGATTGCATGGCTCGTTGGTAGTCAGCGGGGACGGCTCCGACGTCATGGCGGATCCAGAGCTGTTGTATTGTCCCTGGCTGGACGACCGGCTGCATTTTTCCCGTTCCGGTTCTTGCTGGTTCGTCGGTGGATGGCATCGATATGATCAGATTCTCTGCACCGGTTCGCTGTTCGATGGTACGGGTTGGGAATTCGATTCCTTCGATGTCGCCGTCGTGCCGATGCAGTGTTCTCCGGATGGAACTCCGTACGGCTGGAACATCGGTACGCATACCGGAGTCAGCGATCATTTTCCCGTGTGGGTCCGGTTGATCAGAAAATGATCTGGACCGGGACTTGACGTATGGTGGCATCGGATGGAGAATACGTTTGTTTTTGACGACTGCGAACAGTGGCGGCCTTTTCGAGCGGAAGTCGTCCGACTCAATTTTCCCGGAGGTCCATCATGGCTCATTTCATCTGCGTCTCCTGTGGCAAGGAGTATCCGCTTGATACCAGGGAGTACCGCTGTTCATGCGGCGGCTTGTTCCGTCTTGCCTATGTTCCCCCCGCGTTCAATCGTTCCTTGATCGACGGTTCCCGTTTCGATCTGTATCGTTATCGGGCTTTTCTGCCGCTCGAGGGGAATAGCTGGCGGGATGTGACGCTTGGCGAGGGGGCGACTGCGACGATACCGTTCGACGAGCATCTGTTCGTAAAGCTCGACTATGCGATGCCGACGCTTTCGTTCAAGGACCGTGGGGCTTCGCTTCTTGTCTGGCATTGTCGGAATATCGGTGTCGACAAGGTGCTGCAGGATAGCAGCGGCAATGCCGGAAATTCCGTGGCGGCATATTGCGCTAGGGCGGGAATCTCCTGTGAAATCTATGTGCCGAAGGGTACATCGCCCAAGAAGATCAAGATGATCGAGTCGCATGGGGCGACTGTGACTGTTTTCGACGGCACTCGCGACGAGACAGCCGACGCATGTCGCGCAAAGGCCGCCGACGAAGGCATCTACTATGCGAACCATGTGTACAATCCATTGTTCTACCAGGGGACGAAGACGTTCGTCTACGAGGTCTTCGAGCAACTCGGTCGTATCCCCGACAACTTGTTCATTCCTGTAGGAAACGGAACGTTGTTCCTCGGTTGCCGGCTTGCGTTGATGGAGTTGTTCCACAGCGGTTGCATCGATCGTCTTCCGAAGCTGTTTTTGGTGCAGAGCGAGCGTTGTGCTCCACTGTTCGGATCTGTCGGTGAGAATGCTCGAAAAATCGTTCCTGAGCCTACCTATGCCGAGGGTATCGCTATCGGTCGTCCGATGCGCGCCGCGGAGATTCTGACTGGAAGCTACCCGGGTGGGCAAGAAGTGATTCTTGCACCGGAAGACGGTATTCTGCCTGCGCGGAACCTACTTTCCCGTCGCGGGTTCTTCGTGGAGCATACTACCGCCGCGACCTATGCGGCGTACATTTCGTATACGATGTCGCATGTATTGGAAGGAGATTCGCTCATATCGCTGTGCGGCGCCGGACTAAAAAGTGAAAAGTGAGGGTACGTGTAGGGTTATTGCATTGGCGTGCAGGGGCGGCAGGGGCGTGCAGGACGCATACGAGGCACATGCAGGGGCGTTTATCGCACCTCTGCCGTACATACCGCAATGACCCTGCAATGACCCTGCAATGACCCTTATTCTTGTTTGCGAGGGAATTTCAGTTCGTAGAAGATTTGCTCAAGTTCCAGCGCGATGTTGATGTTGTGCACTACGGGAACCGTGCCGTCCGGCTGAATCTGAGGCTTGAGCGTTACCGGGCTGAAATTGAGGATGCCCATCACGCCTGCGTCCAGCAACCGTTCATAGCTGTCTGCGGCCGCCGATTCCGGCACGGTGATGATGCCGACCTTGACATCCATGGCGTGGACAACCTCCTCGATCCTGCTGATGGAATAGACGGGCACGGGGTATGAGGCATCGCTGTAGACCAGCGGATCGGAATCGAATCCCGCGACGATCTTGATCCCGTCCGGCTCGAACCCGTTGTAATGCATCAACGCCTTGCCGATTCGCCCGCACCCGACGATGATGGTGTTCTGCGGATCCCCCTTGCCGAGGATTTCCCCCAGACGGGTCACGAGTTCTCCGATCTCATAGCCGCCGCGCTTCTGCCCATGGATCTCAAGCTGCGAGAAATCCTTTCGGACTACCGCCGCGGAGACACCCGCCGCGTCCGCGAGGTTGTGGGCGAAAACTTTTTCCAGCCCGACCGATTTTAGACGATTGAGCGCTCGGAAATATCGTGTGATACGGATCAGCATGTCACTGTTCATGGCAAACTCCTTGTTTATGTGAAGAATGATACATCACTTGAGCATGACGTGCAATAAGTTTTGCTTCACTCTGAGATAAATCATGCAAATAACAGATTTTGTTGTATGTTATTTGCCATGATCCGCCGAAAGCTGAGATATTTCACAACATATGTGCATCAACGTGCACACGCCGTGGCCGTTGGTTTTCGCCGGTTTCCCATGATCTTGCCACCTGTGCGGATGCCCTCATATATGAGAAGTTTATTCCCGGAATGTTCTTTCAATGACATATAGTATCCCGTATGTCTTGGATGATGAAGTGGTTTTATGTTCTGATGACACTGTTCCGATAGTTGTTGTGATTGCTGTAACATAAACTTGTCATATTGCGGAATATAGTTGATGAATAATATCTCGTATTACGGTTTTATCTCTTTTGCAAGCAGTAAATAGTGTGTACTTTTCTATAAAATTGCGATACTATGGTCTGGTGTGAAATTTCTGGAATTTGGAGGTTCCATGTCTGTACAAAATGAAGTCGAGTTCTCCCCTGAGTTGATGGCATACATCAGTGAATGGAAGGAGAAGCAGGGCAATCTCATCATGATACTCCACAAGGTACAGGAAGAGTTCGGATACATTCCCCGCGAAGCGGCGGACAAGGTGTCGGAACTGCTCGATGTCCCCCTTGCGAAGATCTGGGGTGTCGTCACGTTCTATCATTTCTTCAAGCTTACCAAGCCTGGTGAGCACAATATCCAGGTCTGCCTTGGAACCGCCTGCTATCTGAAAGGCGGCGACGCCATCATCGAAGCGTTGCACAAGCATTTGGGTCTGGATGTCGGCGCGGTCACCGATGACGGGAAGTTCTCGCTCGAGGCCGTCCGCTGCATCGGTTGCTGCGGTCTCGCCCCAGTCATGACGGTGAGCGGCGAGGTGTTCGGAAAGGTTACCAAGGATCAGGTCCCTGGGATCATCGATAAGTTCAACTAGGGTGTACGCGAAAGCGTAGGTGGGACGCGGCATGCATGTTTTCCTGTGCGACTTCCTGTTGGACATCGTCCAGAACTCCCTGGAGGCGGATAGCGGGACGGTCTCGATCCTCATAGAGGAGGACCGCAGGATGATCCGTTTCACGGTAGCCGACGACGGCAAGGGCATGAGCGAGGAAACGCAAGCCAAGGCGCAGGATCCGTTCTATACGGACGGGATCAAGCATGCGAAGCGGAAGGTCGGGCTCGGCATTCCGTTTCTCAAGCAGACGGTGGATGAAACTGGAGGAGAGTTCTCCCTCACATCCGCCGAAGGGAAGGGAACGACGGTGCGTTTCGGGTTCGATATGATGCATGTCGACACCCCGCCGTTCGGAGATCTTCCATCCACGCTGGTGGCGGTGTTCAGCTATCCGGCTTCCTGCGAGATCGTAGCGAAGCGGAGCCTTTCCACTTCACTTGGAAGCGGAAAGTGGGAGGTACGTCGTTCCCTGTTGCTTGATGCCCTCGGAGATCTTCGTTCCAGCGGGTCGCTGGTGCTGCTCGAGCAGTATCTGCGGTCGCAGGAGGACGATCTTGATGCGATTCGGATCTCGCACGATCCCGAAATACGATGAACAGAAGTACATGCCTGAGGAGGCGAGGATACAATGGCGAAGATGACGGTTGAGGATCTCAGGAAACTGAGAGAGAAGAAACAGAACGAATTGAATAAGCGTGATATCAATGGCAAGGACTGCCAGGTTATCATCGGAATGGGGACCTGCGGAATAGCCGCCGGGGCGAAAGTGGTGCTGGACACGTTCCTCAAGGTGCTCGATGAACACAAGATCACCAACGTCGCCGTCACGCAGACCGGATGCATGGGGCTGTGTTATGTGGAGCCGACTGTGGAAGTGTTGGTTCCCGGAATGCCCGACACCATCTATGGGAAGGTCGATGCGGATACGGTCCGCAAGATCGTCGTCCAGCATATCATCGACAAGAAGCTTGTGGCCGACCATGTCTATGACCGGCCTTCCGCTGACATCATCAAGAACGGGGGCAGATAATGGCGTTCAGAAACTATATCCTGGTCTGCGGCGGAACCGGTTGTGAATCGAGCCGCGCCGACCAGATCTTCAAAAATCTTATCGCTGAGTGCGAGGCCCAGGGGGTCGCGGATGAAGTGCAGATCGTAAAGACCGGCTGTTTCGGCTTTTGTGAGCAGGGGCCGATCGTCAAGATCCTTCCTGAAGATTCCTTCTACGTGCAGGTCAAGCCTGAGGATGCGAAAGAACTCGTCGCAGAGCATATTGTCAAGGGACGTGAAGTCAAGCGCCTGCTCTATGATAAGGAAAAGAGCGCGAAACATGCCCAGGTCGAGGACATCAAGTTCTACCAGAAGCAATTTCGTATCGTCTTACGGAACTGCGGTTTCATCGATCCCGAGAACATCGACGAATATATCGCCCGCGAAGGGTATGAAGCGCTGGAGAAAGTCCTGTTCGAAATGACGCCGGACGATGTCATCGAAGAAATGAAGACCGCCGGGCTTCGCGGCCGTGGCGGGGCGGGCTTCCCCACATGGATGAAATGGAACTTCACCAAGCAGGCGGAGGGCGACGTGAAGTATGTCGTCTGTAACGCCGACGAAGGCGATCCGGGTGCGTATATGGACCGCTCCACGCTGGAAGGCGACCCGCATTCCGTGCTGGAGGCGATGACGATCTGCGGCTATACGATCGGCGCCCACCAGGGCTACATCTACATCCGCGCCGAATATCCGCTGGCGATCCATCGTCTTGAGGTCGCCATGAAGCAAGCTCGCGAATACGGGCTGCTTGGCAAGGATATCCTGGGAAGCGGCTTCGATTTCGACATCGAGATCCGTCTCGGAGCCGGTGCGTTCGTCTGCGGAGAAGAGACGGCGCTGCTGCAGTCCATCGAAGGACATCGGGGCATGCCGACCCCACGCCCGCCGTTCCCGGCAGTCAAGGGACTGTGGGGCAAGCCGACGGTCATCAACAACGTCGAGACCTGGGCGAACGTCCCGGTGATCATCACCAAGGGAGGCAAGTGGTTCTCCCAGATCGGTACCGCTGACAGCAAGGGAACCAAAGTCTTCGCTCTGACAGGCAAGGTGTGCAACTCCGGTCTGGTCGAAGTGCCGATGGGTACCACGCTGCGCGAGATCGTCTTCGATATCGGCGGCGGCATCGCCCATGGCAAGAAGTTCAAGGCTGTGCAGACCGGCGGTCCGTCGGGCGGCGTGATCACCGAACGGGATCTCGACACTCCGATCGACTACGCTTCGTTGCAGCGGATCGGGTCGATGATGGGCAGCGGCGGCATGATCGTCATGGACGAAGACGACTGCATCGTGGACGTCGCCAAGTTCTATCTGAACTTTACTGTCGACGAATCCTGCGGCAAGTGCGCTCCGTGTCGGATCGGCGGTCGCTCGCTATGCAATATCCTGGAGAAGATCACTAGGGGAAGCGGCACGCTGGAGGACATCGATCGGATCAATGAGATCGGCCTTGCGATGAAGAAAGGTTCCCTCTGTGCTCTGGGGCAGACGTCTCCGAACCCGGTGCTGTCTACGCTGAAGTATTTCCCGGAAGAGTACATGGCCCACATCGTGGACAAGAAATGTCCCTCTGGTAAATGCAAGAAATTGATTTCGTTCGAAATCAACCCCGCCAAGTGCATCGGTTGTACGGCCTGCGCCCGCAAGTGTCCGGTCGGCGCGATCACTGGGGAAAAGAAGCAGCCACATACGATCAACCCCGCTGTGTGTATCAAGTGTGGTGTCTGTAAGGAGACCTGTAAGTTCGGAGCCGTCGAAATCCACTAGGACCAGGCTGAGGAGGAATCAATTGAGTATGGTACATGTAAAGATAAATGGAATCCCCGTCGAGGTTGAAGAGGGGTCGACCGTTCTCTATGCCGCTAAGAAGGCGAACGTGACGATCCCCACCTTGTGCTACCACCCGGACCTGAAGCCTTGGGCTTCCTGCGGACTGTGTGTCGTCAAGCAGGAAGGGTCCGCCAAGATCGTCCGCGCCTGCGCGACTCCCGTCGGTGAAGGGCAGAGCTTCATCACCAACGACGAAGAGCTGTTCAAGGTTCGTAAGACGATTCTCGAACTGATGCTCAGCACCCATCCGTCCACCTGCCTGACGTGCGGAAGGAACGGAATGTGCGAACTTCAGCGCCTTGCCGCCGAGTTCGGAATCAGGGAGCAGCCGTATGAAGTTCGCGTCAAGAAACTGTCCCGCGATACGTCCACCTGTTCGATCGTTCTTGATCCCACCAAGTGCATCAAGTGCGGTCGGTGCGTGCAGGTCTGCCAGGACATGCAGGGTGTGTTCGCCCTTGAGTTCATCGGTCGCGGCGACAATACCGTGATGGCTCCTGCCGCGATGCTCAAGCTGGATGACAGTCCGTGCATCAAGTGCGGTCAGTGCGCCGCCCACTGTCCGGTCGGTGCGATTTTCGAACGGGACGAGACCGAATCGTTCCGTAAAGCGGTTGCCGACCCGGATAAGCACGTGGTGGTACAGATAGCTCCGGCTGTCCGTGTGGCATTGGGCGAATCGTTCAATCTGCCGGCGGGAACGATCACTACCGGCAAGATCTATGCGGCGCTTCGCCGTCTGGGCGCGGACAAGGTGTTCGATACCAACTTCTCCGCCGATCTGACGATCATGGAGGAAGGGACCGAACTCGTGGAGCGTCTTTCCAAGAAGGACAGCGTGTTGCCGCAGATCACCAGTTGCTGCCCGGCTTGGACGGACTATATGGAGAAGTACTATCCGGATATGATCCCCAACTTCTCTACCGCGAAGTCCCCGATGATGATGCAGGGGGCGATGACCAAGACCTACTATGCCGAGACCGCGGGTATCGATCCTGCGAAGATCTATTCGGTTGCGATCATGCCCTGTACCGCGAAAAAGTTCGAGATTTCCCGCGACGACAACATGCAGGCCTCAGGGTTCAACGATGTCGATCTGGTGCTCACAACCAGGGAACTTGCCCGATTGATCAAGTCGGCCGGTGTCGATTTTGTCGATCTGCCCGGTGAACCTGCCGACAGTCCGATCGGAGAATACGCCGGCGCCGGTACGATTTTCGGCAACACCGGAGGGGTCATGGAAGCGGCGCTGAGGACCGCCTATCATTCGATCACCGGCAAGGATCTGAAGAATGTCGAGATCGATGCCGTCCGCGGCATGGATGGCATCAGGAAGGGTATTGTCGATGTCGATGGCAGGAAGGTCCGTGTCGCTGTGGCTCACGGCATGGCGAACGTCAAGAGCCTGATGGAGGAGATCCGCGCCGCAAGGGATGCGGGGGCGGAACCTCCGTATGAGTTCATCGAAGTCATGGCATGCCGCGGCGGATGCATTTCCGGTGGCGGACAGCCGTACGCAAGCACCGATGATGTGCGCTCCAAGCGCATTGCCGGTCTGTACGAAGACGACCGCGAGAGCGAGTTCCGCTGTTCCTATCAGAATCCGTCGATTCAGAAGATCTACGCCGAGTATCTCGGAGCTCCGTTGAGCGAGAAAGCGCATCATCTGCTGCATACCTCGTATCAGGAACGGAAGGTCTACAAGCATTGATGTTGAGCAGTTGATTTTCGCATGCGAAGTGGCGTCGCCCGGTCCGAAAGGCTCCGGGCGACGCTTTTTGTCGTGCGTTATCTGGGAATCCTGCAGAGAAGCAGCTTCGAATTCGTTTGCGATGTCAGAACCAGATATTCGCCGTTGAGGGATATCGCTCCGCAAGTCGGAGCGAACGTTCCGCAATCCATTTCCCCGATATGGTTGAGCGTACCGTCGGAGCTCATGGTGAAGCAGTTCACGTTTTTCGATCCGCTGGCGATGACATACAGGTATGTACCGTTGGGATGTAGTAGAATCTGTTCCACATCCTCGATCGCCCTGACTGAGGATGGGGTTCCTGTCTTGATCGTCTGGGCTTGTTCCCATCGTTTGTCGCCGATGAATGTGAAGCGGGTGACCAGATGTTCGGAACCGGTAACGACGTCCAGATCGTCCGAGAACGCTACCGCGCGTACTTCCGACAATCCCGTCACTTTCCCGCTTGCATAGTTGAGATGGCAGGAGTTGCCGAAATCTCCGAGAGAATTGCGATGCATGATCTGCAAAGCATTTTCAGTCGTACTGATCACCGCAAGGTGTTGGTTGCCGGGTGAAGTCACCGCCGCTGTTCCTCTGGTGAATGGGACCTCGGATGAGCCGACCCATTTTTTCCAACCGTACGGCCATTCGCTCTCGCTCACGGCTCCAAGGTTGTTTCCTGCCGCATAGCAGCCTTTCGGGTCGATGGCGAACACGATGTTTTTTTCCCTGTCCAGAAACAGGTTTCCGGTGGACGAAAAAGATTTCGAAGAACTGAGTGTTCCGTTGCGGTGGAATTTCTTGGTCAGCGAAGTCGTCGCTTCATCGTACCGATAGAGCGTGACTCCTGGTTCCTTTGCCTCCGCAGTTACGACGAGATCCGATTCCGGCACTACGAGGATGTCGGAAATATCGACGGTGTGGTACGAGGAACTGTCCGTGAAGGTTTCGAGCAACTGGACATTGTCTCGGACAAGTCGGGCGATTTGCAAGGTGTCGGCTCCGCTGTTTCCGAGTAGGATCCTGCCGTCCGGCAAGAACGCGACCTTGGTAGAGCCTGAGAGATGAAGTCCTCCCGTTCCGTCCTCGATCTCTGCCACAGGGATCGGGACCCCTGCTGTCCCTGTGATTTCAGCTCGAAAAGGGTAGCTGGCCGATCCTGCTGAGGCGAGCATCGATCCTTCGACTACGACATCGACCCGATGTTCTCCCGCTTTCGGTGAGAATCGAAACGTTGTTCCGGATTCTTGCTTTATTCCATCTAGATACCAGGTGACGGAAAGCTCGGAACTGTCGGGCTGGTCGGGAATCAGCAATGTCGCGGTCGTATCCTGCAGCGCCGGCAGTTGCGCGGAAAGTCCGGTGATCGTGCAATCGATGGGAGTTCCGAGCTTGTTGATCAGCCTGAGAGTCCCCGGGCTGTCCGGGTATTCGTCGAGATCCAGCGTTACCGTTCCTTCGGTCACTTTGTTGCCGATGATCCTGATCGCTTCCGCACATCCCGCCGCCACTATTTCATCGCTACGCAATCTTGCCTGGATCGTATAGGAGCCTGCTGGATATTGGGCTTCATAGATGGCTGTACCCGCGGTCAAGTCGCTGCTTGTCGGGGTAACCGTCGTCCGCTGCCCGCCCTGTTCCGTCAGTTCCAGTTCGAGGCTCGGATTCTGGATGCGTCCCGGGTCCCAGGAAAAATAGATGCGCATCGTGCCTGAGCCGACCAACTGGTTCAGCGTGATGGTCGCCGTGGTGGGATTTTGTGTCAGCTGGAAATCTGTGTCACCGGTCACCAGATCGATTCCGTTGCTGTTCCTTCCCACGGCGCTGAGCTTCCAGGAACCGATCTGCAGCCCATCGACGGAAAGCATCGCATTCTTGCTTTCCACTGTGAACGAACTGCCCTGCGGACCTTCTCCACGGACTACGTACTGCGTTACATCCAGCGGAACGCCGGATGGAACGATCGATTTTCCAAGTACGTCGGAAGTCGAGAGCCGCAGATGCATTGTTGCGGTCGTAGGATCCCCCGTACAAGAGACGGAGAAGATCATCGTCACAATCATCGAAAGGGCGATGATCGTCGTGAGGATTCTGGTTTTCTTTGTCATGGTTTTGCCTCCGCCGTGTTCCATGCGAGGAACCCGTCCCGGCGATTCAGCTGGATAGGACGACTGATCTATCACCACCTGAAAAAAATGAGCGCGTTGGCGGCGCCATGCATTGAGCCCGATGGGAAAAAGGGCTATATTTCTGGGTATGAAACTCAAAAACATACTCTCTCCGACATTAGTGAAAGTCCATCTGGCGGGAAATACGAAACAGGAGATCATCAAGGAACTGCTTGATCTCCTTGTCGCGGATGGCAAAGTTCTGGACGCTGATCTTGCGTTCCATGACATGATGGAACGGGAAAAGACAATGTCCACCGGTATCCAGCATGGCGTGGCGATTCCCCATGCGAAGACGAAAGCCGTGAAGGATCTGGTCGCCTGCATCGGCATCAAGCCGGAAGGTGTCGATTTTCAATCCCTCGATGGCGAACCGAGCAAGATATTCATCATGACGCTCTCCCCGTATGACAGGGTAGGGCCCCATGTGCAGTTTCTCGCCGAGATCAGCATGGTGATCAAGACACCGCATGCGAGAGCTCGGTTGATCAACGCCAAGAGCGTCGAGGAAGTGCTGTCGGTATTCGGCTTGTAGGCCGGATGATTCGCTGCTCCGGATTCCCCTGTATGCCGGACGGCTCGTCTGTTCCTTCGGAAACCATGGAATGCGACGCAAATTGCGGTTTCCATATGGGATATGTCCGAGGAGGACATTATGTCGCATCAAATGATGGTTCTTGTGCTGCAACTCGGGGTGATCCTCATCGCCACGAAGTTCTTGGGCACGTTCTTTTCAAGAAAACTGAAACAGCCGAAAGTGCTTGGCGAATTGGTCGCCGGAATGCTGGTCGGTCCGTATGTGCTCGGCGCGATCCCGTTACCGGGGATCGGGCCGTTGTTTCCTGTCATAGCGGGATCGTCGGTGCCTGTATCTGTACAGCTGTACGGAATTTCGTCGTTGGGGTCGATTTTCCTCCTGTTCAATTCAGGACTCGAAACCGATTTGCCGACATTTCTACGATTCAGCGGCAAAGCGACGGTCGTCGGTTTCGGCGGCGTGATCGTTTCATTCCTGCTGGGGGCCGGCATCACCGTCCTGCTGCATCCTGAAGTTCATTCGATCATGGATCCTGAAGCGTTGTTCCTTGGTACGGTATGCACGGCGACTTCCATCGGGATTACTGCCCGTATTTTGAGTGAAAACAAGAAAATATCAACTCCTGAAGGGGTGACGATCCTTGCTGCCGCGGTATTGGACGACGTAATCAGCATCGTCTTGCTGTCGGTCGTCGTAGGTATTTCAACCGTGGAGATGAAGGGCGGTTCCATCGCATGGAGCGGCATCGGGCTGGTCGCATTGAAGGCCGTCGGGTTCTGGGCGTTGTGCATGGTGGTCGGTATTCTGCTGGCTCCGAAATTCACGAAAGGAATGAAGCGTGTCCATTCGCTCGGAATCATCGCCGAAGTGTCGTTCGGCATCGCGTTGCTGCTCGCCGGGTTGTCCGAACTTGCCGGGCTGGCGATGATCATCGGCGCCTATATCACTGGCCTGGCGCTTTCTCAGACCGATGTGGCCCACATGATCAGCGAACGGACGAAGGCTGTGGGCGAATACTTCGTACCAGTGTTCTTCGCAGTCATGGGCATGATGGTGGATTTCGGCGCGATGAAGTCGGTGCTTGGTTTCGGTATCCTCTTCGCGGTCTTCGCTTTCATCGGAAAGCTCGTCGGATGCGGCGCTCCGTCGTTGCTGGTCGGATTCAACTTGCATGGGGCATTGCGCATCGGAGCCGGTATGTTGCCGCGCGGTGAGGTGACGCTGATCGTCGCCGGACTTGGTCTCGCTTCCGGGGCCATCGGACCGGAGATGTTCGGAGTGGCTGTCATGACGATGCTGCTCGCCAGTCTCGCCGCCCCTCCGTTGCTGGTGGCGACATTCAAGGGAGGAAGCGGTTACAAGAAGTCCCTTGCCGCCAAGGAAGAGCCGGATATTGTTACGATTGAGCTCGATTTCCCCAACTATACAGCGGTCGACTTCGTCAGAAGATCATTGGCCGACGGATTTCGCGGGGAAGGATATTTCATTTCTTCGCTGGAGGGGGTGAACCCTTCCTGGCAGATTCGTGAGGATGAGAAGGTGATCACGATGTCCATTGTCGATGGTACGAAGTTCTCCCTGACCGCAAAGCGCCAGGACGAGCAGTTCGTCCGTCTGATGCTCACCGAGACATTGGCTGAATTCCAGCAGTTCACCGACAGCATCAAGACGATGGAAAGCCCTGACATGATGGGGGCGCGACTGCTGATCAACATGTTCAGCGACGAGGATCAGCAGGAATCACGATCGTCGGGTGCGGGATCTTCGCCGCGGACGAAAAAACGATAGGCGGAGGACTGGATGCGCAGGAGCGATCGAGAAATTGTCGAGCATTCGGAAATCGGTGCGATCATCGACGCTTGCAAGGTCTGCAGGATCGGGATGCGGGATGGCGACCGTATCTATGTGCTCCCACTGAATTTTGGATACAGCTTTGGAGACGGTGGGGAGTTGGTCCTCTATTTCCATTGCGCCACGGAAGGAAAGAAACTTGACCTGATGCGCGCCTGTCCGCAGGTCGGCGTCGAAATGGACTGCGACCACGAACTGGTGTCCGGCGGGGACGTCCCTTGCCGATACGGGTTTCGCTATGCGTCTTTGGTCGGGTTCGGGATTGCGGAACTGCTCGAAGATCCCGCGGATAAGGTTGAAGCGCTTCGATTGCTGATGAAACACCAGACGGGGATGGATTTCACGCTTGATTCGTCCATGACCAACGGGGTTGCCGTGTTTCGGATCACCGTTTCCTCCTTTTCTTGCAAGCGGCGCTGATTGGCTTTCCTCCCGTCGCTGCCCGAATCGCCCCCGGATGACAATCCGAGGGCGTTCTGGTATAGTGTTTCCATATGAAAGCGCTGATCAAATTTCTTATCGTCGCGACATTCGCCGTCGTCATTTTCTTTCCGCAGAATCAGATCGGTCTCGTGCTCTACTGGAGCCTGTTCGGCGTTCTGGGTTTGCTCGTCGTGGCGTTCTATTTCTCCTCGTATTGGGTTTCGACGGACGACGTGAAGGCCGTGCGTTCCGGTCCTGTGGGTTTCTCCCTGTTCGTTGGTAAACTGCCTGTCATCACAGAGGATGATTTGATCCGGGGGCGCCTGGTGATCGATCGCACGAATCTGGTTCTCTATCAGCGGACCGATGGGAAGGAACGGACGAAAGGCCATCATTGCAAGGAAGTCTGGTCCCTTTCCGTCGATGCTCTGGCAAGTATCGGCACAGGAGCAGTGCTTCCGGCCAGAAAGGGGTTGATCCTGTATCTGGAAGACGGCGGAGAAGTAAAGTTCGCCTGCAGGGCGGCGATCAAGCGCAAGCAGGACATCATCAAGGCCCTTGGCTGGGACGACGCTCCTGAGCTTTCTCCCGGATTCGGCGCCACGGTGGATGTGGAAGGTTCCGCGACACAACGGAAATCGTTCTCCGAAGCACTTTCCGCAGGCTCGGGGGATTCCTCAGTTTCGGAGGACGCTCCGGCCGACGCGGCCCCGTCGACGCAAGCGGAGCGGAACGAAAAAGGGTCCGGGAAGCGCTGAGGCGACCGGACGACGCTCATTCGCGGATACGATACCGTATCCGGCATATACTCATCTGTGAATAGCATCGGCACCTCCGGGGTGATATGGTCGAAGCCGTATCGGAAGGAGTGTCGTCATGAAGCATCGATCCATCTACATCGTCTGTCTCATTCTGTCCGCCGTGGTTCCTGATGGCGTCGTCTCGGCGCAGCCGGTTTCTCCTGAGTTTCCGACTTCCATCGGGATTGGAGCCGACGTTTCGGTAGTCGATGCAATCTGGACGGGAACCTTACAGGCCCGTATATCCGTCACCGTGGACATCTCGTCCCAGTTCGGCGTACGGATCCCGCTGACCTGTTGCATGGATCGTAGCGACCCCTCGCTCTGGTTTTTTGACACCGGCATCTTCCTCGATCATCATCCGTGGGGCGACGGTCCGTTCATATCGGTCGCCCTTGCCCAATGCGGCGGCTTCGTGGGCAGGAACCGGCCGGAGCGATCCCTGTATTTTCTCAATGAAGTCCTGTTGGGGTGGACATGGAGGATCGGGGCCGGAGCTCGGATCGAGCCGACTCTGATCATCAGGGATCCTTCGGGGGGATTCGAGGATGAATATGTTGCGATCCGCGACCAACTCCCCGCATGCAACGCAATACGATTTTCACTGACTGTCGGATGGGAGTTCCATCCGAAACTCGGCGTGTCATGACGTCGGATCATTGATTTCAATGCACAAGGGAGGTGTCTATGCGAAAAACCATGAAGACTGTGAAATCGACGATGGAAAAACTGACTTGCCTGATCCTGATCGTTTCCTTGTCCGGCTGCGATCTTGGATGGGATAGGTCTTCCCTTCCAAAAATATCGGACCGGGATCTGAAACCCCTCATGGCGACGATCATCGACGAGCAGCTGGATATCGTGCTTCCGTATCTGGAGGATGATTTTCCCGCGACGTGTCGGGAAACGGTTCGACGAGGCGATATCGAGGGTTCCGAAGTCGTTGAGCTGACGCTTGCGGAAGACCTTGGCCGGGAGTATCTCGAATTCGGTTATGCGGTCGCAGTCGGCGACGATGCGGATACTGTGGTGGACTATGCGGAACGTCTGCTCCCGGCGCAGGAATTTGCGCAGCTTCAGGATCGACTACGGGACGCTGAATCCTCGATCGTATCGGAAGGCGGACAAGTGGCCAGAAGGCTTCCTCCGTCCCAGCGGGAGGCATTCATGAAAGACTTGCAGAAGCTGGTGACTCGGACGGTCGTTCTCATGACGGCCGGCATCGTGTACGCCTGCATTCCTTCGGCGGTGTTCTGGGGGAAGGTGACGGCAGCTTCGGCCATCGCTGTGGCAGCGGGTGTCGTGTCCACGACGATCATGTCCATCTGGCGCTACTATGAGTTCGATATGGACGTAGACCAGGCGTTCGAGGACTGGCTGAAGTCCGTGACTATCGAACCTGAGACGGCGTATGCGTTGGCCGCTTCAGTGATTGCGATGGGGACGACTCTCAAGCGAGGGCCTGTCGTTACCGGTATCGTTCTTGGAGTATTCGCGATCTACAATGTCATCGACATGGTCCGACCGATGCTGAAACTGTACAACTTCAACGCTTGAAGCTATGCGATCACTTCGTGATTCTGCTCCTTGTCGACTGTCTTCGTTTGTGGAATAATGGTTTGTGCGGACGGTCGGTCGTTTTTTCGCCGTCTAGCTACGATGAGGAGTTTTTCATGAATGAGTATCGGATAGATGGCGAAGCGCTTCTACAACGGTTCCTGCGGTATGCGCAAGTCGATACCATGAGCGATCCCCATGAGTTGGAGGAGAATCATCCCTCCACGCCGGGACAGTGGGATCTGCTGCGGATGCTGGAACGCGAACTGAAGGATTTCGGCGTGCAGGATGTGTCCTTGGATGACAAGGGCTTTCTGCTTGCCTTGTTGCCGGCGAACACCGAAGGGGTTCCCCCCATCGGATTCATGGCTCATGTCGATACTGCGGACGATGTCATGGGAAATGGCGTGCGGCCGCGGGTCATACGAGCCTATGATGGAGGGGACATCTCTCTCAATGATCAGGTGGTTCTTCGTGCCGATGATCCCGAACTTTCCCACTATGTCGGACAGACGATTATCGTCACCGACGGATACACGTTGCTGGGAAGCGACGACAAGGCAGGAGTCGCTGAGATCATGACCGCGGTCAAGTACCTGTTGGACAATCCGTCGGTTCCGCATGGCCCGGTCGAGATCATCTTCACCCCCGACGAGGAGACCGGCGCAGGAATAGATCATTTTCCGTTTGCTTCGCTACGGTCGGAGGCCTGTTACACAGTCGACGGAGGCCGTCGGTACGAAATCGAGACCGAGTGCTTCAACGCTGCTACGGTACGGGTGCATTTCTCGGGGATTGCGGCGCATCTTGGGGCCGCTCGAGGAAAGATGGTCAATGCGCTGACGATGGCTACCACGTTCATCCATTCGTTGCCGCAGGCTGAAAGCCCCGAGGCGACGGATGGAAGATACGGGTACTACTGCGCGCAGGAGATCAACGGGAACGCAACCGATATCGACCTGACGCTGTATCTTCGGGATTTCGATTTGGATAATCTCAACCGGCGCATCAATGCGCTTCTGTCGCTCGGACGTGTGATCGAGGAGCTGTTTCCCGGCGGGAAATGCTCCGTAGACTCGAAGATCGTCTACTACAACATGGCCGGTTCCGCGAAAGAGCACCCGCAGGTGGTGTCCGCGATCTACGAGGCGGGCGAGGAACTGGGTATGCCGCTGTTCGAGTCGATCATCCGCGGAGGTACCGACGGCGCCCGTCTTGCCGAGAAAGGGATCCCCTGTCCGAACCTCTTTACCGGAGGGCATAATCTCCATAGTCTTCGTGAATGGGCGGCGCTGCCCGCCATGGTCGATTCCGTGCGACTGGTTCTAGGAATCGTCGGGCAGTGGGCGAAGGGGCGTTGATGTACCGGCGGTTCCTGTCGTCCATTCTGGTAGTTTCTCTCCTGTTCCTTGCGGGTTCGCTTTCTGCCGGAACGTTCCCGCAGGCGTCTTCTCTGCAGATGACGCTTTCAGGATCGACAGGAGCGACGGATGTCGATTCCTTGCTGCTCGAAGCTGCCGAAAGAGGTGTCAGGACAAGTCTGGAGAGCCGCATCCAGTTTGGTTCCGAGGGGGGGGATCTCGTCGAAGCGACCCTCGGAGATCCGGTGGTGGATGATGTTGTCTTCGCGCCTTCTGTCCGATTCACGGCATGGCTGCGCATTTCCTATGGCGGACAAAGTCTGACGACCGGCATATTTGTCATCGGGAAGGACCTTGAGGATATTCTCCGTAGCCTTCCTAGGAGGATCGAACAGTCGCTTCGCTACGATGTGCTGGATATCCTGCCGCAGTTTGAAGCGGATCTGTCGCTCGAGTATTTGTGGCGCAATAGCCTTTCCTCGTGGGTCGATACCTCGAAAAATCAGATACGAGTCGGTGACAGACTGTTGGTCGTCGGTTCTTCCGGACAAGCCGAAGCGTTGGTCGCGGTATCGGATCTCGTCGTGACCGACGGCAGGACGACCGCGGTGTTCGATCCTCTGTACCGACGGGCACCGCAACCTGGGTTGCCGATTGTTTCCGGGCCGGCTTGGAGCGGTGCCGTCGGAGTCTCCATCGCTTCGGATCTGTCGGGATTCGGACTTGATTTTTCCGTATCCAAGGCTTCCTCCTGGTATCCTTGGTCGCCATTGCTGAAGGTCGGGGTTTGGGGCGAGATCGATTCCTCCGCTTCGTTTTCCATGACGGGGTTCGAAGCATATGCCATGGGGGGACTGCAAGTTGACGTGCCGCTGGGTCCGCTGTTCGAAACTCGTTGGATGTTCGTCGAGGATGCTTCAGTCGAGGCTTCCTGTCTGCTCGGGGCGGGGTTCCGGCTCGCCGTGGACGGAAGTTCCGAAGCGTTCATCTTCGGTGGGGAATGGGAGGTCGGGTACCGCATGTATCTCTCGCCGTTCTGGAGCTGGAAGCTTGGAATCGGTAGCTGGTATTGGGCGCAGGTCGGTGCTTCCGGTGTCGAAACGCTGCGTTCCACTCCCTTGACGATTACACCGTCGGTCGTGTTCAATTGGTGACTGGAATCATGGTTTCGGTCGGAGGATCGATATGAAAAGAAGTACAGTTGTCCGAAGATCGCTATCATTGCTCCTGCTCGCAGCCATCCTGACGCTTGCCGGATGCTCTTCTTTCACGACGTTGGTCCGATCAGGGATGGAGGGGGTTCCCGCTTGGGTCTATGAACCCCAGGTGTCGAATTCTCAGCTGGCGTTCGTTGGTCAAGGTGTGGATGCCGGTGTGTTCAACGCAAGACTGCTCGCTTTCGAAGATATTCTTTCCCAGCTGTCCTCCTATATCGGAGAAGATGTATCGGAACGGTATTATCGGGAATTGAGTACGACCGAGGCGATCGCTTCGTTACGGCTCCGTATCACCCAGGAACATGTGAAGACCGACGGCGGCAGGAACATCGTGCACCTGCTTGCCGCCGGCGACGCGAATTTGCTTGCACAGGCTAGGACCGAAGCGTACAACGCCATGCTTGACCGACAGGAACGGATTTCCGCAATCCTTGCGCAAGCTGATGCCGCCTATCGGCACAATCGTGATTTTGAGGCGATTTCCCTATATGCCGATGCCGCGGTCATCGCCAGTGAAGGAAACGTGGAACGGAAGGACTATCGATTCGATGTGCTGGTAGGGAAGATCGAGTCTTTCGTCTCAGCGTTGAAGATTTCCGTATCGAAGGTCGATGGAACGGTTCCGACGGCTACTGTCACCGTTAGGCGGACGAGCCGTCTTTTGCCTCCGAAAGTGATGGGAGCTTCGATTCTGGCCAGTTTCGATGCTCGGAACGGAATGGGCGAGGCGTATGTCGACCGCGTGAAGTTCAATACCGCTTCCAACGGTTCTTTCCAGTTCCGTCCGACCAATCCCGGAATGGCGGGCAACGGAGAGATACTGTTCACGGTGGATGTCGAAGACGCCATCGCCCGACTGGAGCATGCGGCTGGTTCCGATTCCGTGTCGGCATTGAAGGCTCTGGTGGAGGAATCGGGCGAAAGATTCGCCTATCGCAGGGTTTCCCCGGTCGCATCGGCCGGAACGCTCGTCGATATCATGGAGTTCACGCTCCAGGGGGCGTTGCGCGATTCTTCGATAGCCAGCGATAGGCTTGTAGTCGAATACGGCTATGACGGTTTGTCTCTGACGCAGGTATTCTCTCAGGAACAGGAAGAGGAGGACTTCTTCTCCGAACTGAAGAGGGACTATCCAGGGTATCGATTCCTCATCTATGGCAGGGCGGGGGTGTCCGATGTGCTTTCCATGGGTGGGGGACATACGGCGCTCGTCAACGGTTCGGTCGCCCTGTTCGATCTGACCGACGGGTCGGTCGTCAAGGATACGGGGGATATCCGCATCGTCACATGGAACGTCGATACGGAGGCTGCGGTCGACGAGGCGTTCCGTAGATTCGGGCTCATCGCCTCAAGTCTGCTCGACGACAAACTGTATTGACGGAATCCTGTCCGGCGTTCAGCGGCGCGCTTTGCCGATCATATCGAGAAAATCCCCGGGATTGTTGCTGATGATCCCGTCCACGCCGAGGTCGAGCATCCGTTCGCAGGCTTCGATCGTGTCGACCGTCCAGACCATGATCGGGTATCCCCTCTTGCGATGGAATTTGTCGAACATCGCTCCATCGACCAGATGGTAGTCGGGCTTGAGATAGGTGCAGCGTGCGATATGTCGCCCCCACCCTTTGCGGAATATCTTCGGAACCCCCTCGTCGTCGGAAAAGATCACGGCTGTCGGAAGCGCCTGCTTGCTGACCGAGCCGAACCGTCTGACGGCGAACGGGTTGAAGGAGCTGACCATGCATCTGCCCCGCAGGCCGAATCGCTCGATCGTCTTCCACGTTTTCTCCGCCAGACCGGTATCGTTGATCGCATTGGTCTTCAGTTCAATGTCATAGTAGAGGCTCGCCCCGCACAGTTCGAACAGTTCTTCGAGCGTCGGTATCCGGGCTCCTGCATATTCCGGTCCTTTGTGGCTTCCTACGTCTATAGTTCTCAATTGATCGAACGGCAGTTCTTCGACCACCAGATCGACACCACCGACCCGCTTGAGGTTTGAATCATGGACGACGACCAATTCCCCTGTTTTACAGAGATGTACGTCGAGCTCCACTCCGGGAATGCCCTTGTCGATGCACATCCTGAATGCTGCCAAGGTGTTTTCCGGAGCGATCGCGGAATATCCACGATGTCCGAAAAGAAGCGGATGCCGCTGTTCTTTCAATATGTCATGAAATTTCATACTATTGTTCCCTGTTCCTATCGAGAGATAATGAATCCCTTGAGCGTCTCGATTTCCTGTGGCCAGAGCGTAGGGTCGGTGGTTTCCAGGATCAGCGGGATTCCTTCGAACCGAGCATTGCGCATGATCTGTCGGAACGGTTCCCATCCGATGGTTCCCCTGCCCAGACTGTCATGTCGGTCCACATGGCTACCGAAAGCGCTTTTCGCATCGTTCAGGTGCATGCCCATCAACCGGTCGAACCCGATGACCGATTCGAAACGTTCCATCGTCCGGCAGAACGTATCTTCAGTTCTGATATCGTATCCAGCGGCGAAGATGTGGCAGGTATCGATGCACACGCCGATCCGGTCCGCATGGTCCGACGCATCGATGATCGT
This sequence comes from Spirochaetales bacterium Spiro_02, assembly GCA_001604275.1. GTDB lineage: Bacteria > Spirochaetota > Spirochaetia > Sphaerochaetales > Sphaerochaetaceae > Spiro-02. The sequence goes on along the minus strand of LVBD01000069.1, from coordinate 31,470 downwards.
TGCGATTTCTTCGAACGTCGATCCGAGACTTGAACCCTGTCCTGCGGTGGTTTCGATCACTGGTCTGACGCCCGGCGTTCGCTCAATGGCTTCGTCCAGCGCCTGGGCCACAAGCGACAGCGCCGTTTGCGTAGGTATCTGTCCGAGATGCGCCCCCGGATGGAAGTTGAGTCTGTCCAGGCCAAGCTGCGCCGCCCGCTGCATCTCGTCGACAAAAGCCTCGATGCTCTTCCTGCGCTTTTCGGGATCCGGGTTCGCCAGATTGATGAGATAGCTGTCGTGAGGAAGAATCTGGACAGGCGCATACCCGGCTTTGCCGCACGCTTCGTGGAACGACCGAGCCGCCTCGTCCGAGAGCGGGGCAGTCGTCCAGACTTTCTGATTCTTGGTGAACAGTGCGAATGCTGTCGCGCCGATGGCCTGCGCGTTCTCGACGGCGTTTGCAGGACCTCCCGCTGCGCTGACATGGGCTCCGATATAGTACGACACATGCGCTCCTTCCTCCATATCTTACTGCATCGGCGATCGAAAAACCAGCGGGGTTGCCATTCGATGCCTTGCATGCTAAGGTTCTGTATCCGTGCGTCGTTTTTCGTACGGCGTGCATGGAGGAAACACCATGAGTGAAAAGGCGGGAATCTCCGAACTTCGGAGCGGGGATGTCCTTTTCGGATTTGTTCTGGAATCGATCGATGATCTTCCCGATTATAACGGGACCGGCTACTTGTTCAGGCATGAATTGACCGGGATGGAAGTATACCAGGTCGTGAACGACGACAGCGAGCTCTTCTTCGCCTATGCGTTCCGGACTCCACCGTATAGCGACAACGGCGTGGCGCATATCATGGAACACAGCGTTCTTGCGGGATCCCGAAAATATCCGGTACGAGATCCGTTCATGTCGTTGCTCAAAGGTAGCACCAATACATTCATGAATGCGATGACCTATGCCGACAGGACTGTGTTTCCCGCCGCCAGCCCGCTACGCAAGGATTTCGACAATCTTTTCGATGTGTATACCGACGCGGTCTTCGATCCGTTGCTTCGTGAAGAAACTTTCTGGCAGGAAGGCATCAGACTCGTTCCCGATGACGACGGTTCGCTGCATTACGAAGGGGTCGTCTACAACGAAATGCTCGGCGATAGCGCCGACCATGATTCCATCGTCGGAAGATATTCCGTCCGTTCCCTGTTCCCCGACACTCCGTATACCTACGAGTCCGGAGGCGACCCTTTCCAGATTACGAAGCTGACGTATCCGCAGTTCAAGTCATTTTATGCGAAGTACTATCATCCGTCGAACTGCCGTCTGTTCATCTACGGAAATCTGGAGCCGGGAATCAGACTTGAGTTCCTCGACAACGAATACCTTGGTCGATATGCGAATCTGGGCGGGGTAGGTCCATCTCCGCTTGCCGAAGCGTGGAAGGCTCCCCGACAGAAAGTCGTGACCAGTCCCTGCGAAGCTTCGGATACCGGTGACGCGAACTTCCAGGCTTCCGTGACATTGAGTTGGGCGACCACTTGCAGCGATGATCCCTTGGAATTGACGACTCTTTCCACATTGGTGGATATTCTGCTCGGAAATCCGGGAGCTCCGCTGTATAAGGCGATCATCGAATCCCATATCGGGCTCGATCTTTCTCCGGAAAGCGGCATGAGCGCCGATTTCAGGCAGATGCCGTTCGTTGTCGGCTTCAGGGGCATCTCTCCCGAACGGGCGCAGGAAGCCGAGCTCTTCCTGCTCAAGACGCTCAAGACGATCGCGACGAAAGGAATCTCCCGGGGAGAAGTCGAAGCCGCATTGAAGCGGCAGGAGTTCCGCCAGCAGGAGATAGCCGGCGGCCTTCCCAACGGTTTTCGCGCCATGAGCAGAGCGATGCGCGGCTGGGTCCAGGGCAAGGTTCCCTCAACGACCATCTCCACAGGAGCGCCGCTTGTTCAGCTTCGGAATCTGGTGGAGAGCGCATACAAGAAAGCCGATGCGTCGTCTGATCCTTCGAAAGGGTATTTCGAGAAATGGATCTCCACTCATATCGTCGAGAATCCGCATCGTTGCCTGTTGACCGTCGCCCCCGATACGGATCACGACGCGAAGCAGAAGGCGGCGATCGAAAAACAGCTTGACCAGATTCGGGCCTCGATGGACAAGAAGCAATTCAAAACGTTGCAGGAACAATACCGCAGATTCGTCGATTTTGAGAACGAAGGGGATTCCCCGCAAGCGGAGGCGACCGTCCCGTTCCTCGATCTCGACGACTTGCCGCGTGATATACGGACCATCGAGCAGCATGTGGCGACGATCTCCGGCAGGCCTGTCTGGGTCCAGCCGCAGTTCACCAACGGTATTCTCTATGCAGATATCGCGATCTCCCTCGATGATCTTGACGAACGTCAGCTGTTGTTGATGTCATTGTATTCCCGATTGATCCAGATGACCGGTATGGGGGATATGGACTATTCCCAAGTCGCGATGCAGATCCGCAATCTTACCGGCGGGTTCGCCGTGTATCTCGAATCGGGCACGACGCTCCGCATGGGTGACGGAGGACGGGAGGGCGCTACGATGCTGCTGGTCCGCATCAAGGCGCTTGAACGTGATTTCGACGATGCGCTGTCGCTTGTCGCCACGTTGCTCCGTACCGCTCGTGTCGACGACAAGGAACGGCTTGTCGCCGCATTGGTCGATCTGAAGACTGAGTATGCCGGCAATATTCTGTACTCGGGCAGTAGCTTCGCTTCGTTGCGGGCTACGAGCGGTTTCAGTCCGATGCTCCAGCAAGGTGAGGCGCTCGGCGGTCTCTACCAATGGTTGTTCCTGGAAAAATTCGACAGTGAAAATCCTGCGGTGCTGGATGATCTGACAGTCCGGTTGCTGGAGTTGCAGCGATTGCTGACCGATCGACGGCGATACACGATGCATGTCACCGCAGACATCGACTATGCGGATCCGGCGGCCGAACGGTGCTCGTCGTTCCTTGATCAGTTCCCAGTGCCTGTCGGGCGGCTGGTTCCGCGTTCCCGCGATTTCGCGGTCATGGACGCTACGTTCGCCGATAGCACGGAACTGTTCCGAATCCCGTCCACGGTCAGTTACACAGCGCTCGCTACATTGTCCGCGCCACCGGGAACTCCGTTGCAGACCGCTCAGATGGTGCTCGGCACCATATTGTCCGGCAACGGACTATGGGAGCGGGTCAGGGGCAAGGGCGGTGCCTACGGGGTGGAATGCCATGCGGACATCATGGAGCAGATTTTCTGCTTCTCGTCATATCGGGATCCTCGTATCGCTGGAACCTTCGCCGACTATCGGATCGTCCTGGAGAAAGCGGTATCCGACATGTTTGACAAGAAGACGATAGACAACGCGCTCATTTCCTTGATCGGACAGGATCTGCGTCCCGTTGCGCCACAGGAACGGGCCATCCTCGGATTCCGCCGGCTTCTGTACGGCATCAGCGATGAGTTCCGCGCCATGCGCCGGGAGCAGGTGCTTGGAATAGGACCGGAAGATTTAGCGCAGGCCGCCAAAACATTGGTCGAAGCCTTCGATGCCAAACAGGCGAGGGTCGTGCTTGCGGGGCAGGAGCTGTTGACGAAAGAAGCCCGGTTCATGCCGGCCCTCGTCAGGGACGCGGTTCGGCTGCCCCTGTAGACGCCTTGCCTGCGGACATGTTTCGTTTCTCGCGGCTATTCGTGCCGTTCGGTGGCGGCGGGATCCAGTGCTTTCGTCGCCGGAGTCCGTTCGCCCCATATCCGTGACAGCGAATTGAGTTCCTTCGGATTCTTGAGCTTCAGAACGACGCATTGCCGGATGCTTGCGTTGCTTTGCGCGATGTCTTCGGCAAGCGCTTTGCATGTCGGAGCTCCGCAGAGTCCGCAGTCGATTCCCGGCAGCACCTTGACGATCTCCCTGACTTTCTCCAGCTTGTGGAGGGCTTTGCCCATGTCTTCGTCGAGCCGGAGCGCCGACTTCGGCTGAGCCCGTTCCGTATGGATTTGCGGGAGCAGTACTCCCCGATATGTGAGGATCCGTTGTCTCAGCTCCTCCGGAAGCTCTTGCGGCAGCTGGTTCGACCAATGTCTTACACGTTCCGCGGCGAGGAATCGATTCCGGACAGTCAATATCCCCCCGACGCAACCTTGCGCGCATGCGTCCAGTTCGAGGAAATCGATGTTCACCTCGTCTTCGTTTTCCAGTTGTTCCAGGAAATCGATGACATTGTGCATCTCATCTACAGCCAACGACCGAGCCCCGTTCGTCGGACATTCTCCCTTGACCAGGCTCCATTGGACAGCAGTCCTGGTAAAGACGGGAAAATGGAACCATGCGCCATCGGTTTCCTGTCCGTACCGTCTCTTGTTCTTCGCCAGAAGCGCCTGTACCATGTTGTAGACCGAATCGAGGTTCAGAACCCCTTGGAAGATCGCATGGTCGTCCGATCCTTCCGTCTTGATCTGCGCCATCTTCGCAGCGCAAGGCGTGATGTAGAACACCCCCGTCTCTTCGGGCAGGCATCCTTCCGCTTCCAGTTCCGCCCTAGCCAGGAGAGCCGTCATCTGGGCAGGAGTCCGCAGAACGCTCAGGTTGTTCAGCAATACGGGATACCTGAGCTGAATCAGACGTACCACAGCAGGGCAGAAATCGCTGATCAGCGGAGTATCATGTTCCGGTTCGTCCGCTTCCAGCGTTCGGAGGATATCCACGCCGGTTTCCGATAGATACAGATGGGTGAAGCCGCAGTCGGTCAGAGCCCGGCAGACCTGACGTTCCGTCACCTGGTCGTCGAACTGGGCGAACAGCACCGCCGGAATGATTGCGACGCGCCATGTGTATGTCAGTAGCTGATCGAACGTACTCTGCTCGACGACCATCGCATCATGGGGACATACCGACATGCATTGCCCGCAGTCGATGCATCGCTGCCCGTCGATGCGGGCGTAGCCTCCTTCTATCCTGATGGCTCCGGTAGGACAGCGCTTCATGCAGTGCGTGCAGCTCTTGCAGCGATCCTGCCGAACGGCCAACGTGTGGTGGAACAAAGTCTCTGCCATCAGGCGCCTCCCAGCATGAATGTCATCGTGATATGGGTATGATCTCCGGCCGCGGTGTAGATGTCCAGCTTATCGGAGTTCTTCTTGATGTTCGGCAATCCCATTCCGGCTCCGTACCCCATTTCCCGCAATTCGTCGCTGGCCGTCGAATATCCTTCGGTCATGGCGAGCTCGAGGTCGGGGATTCCCGGACCTGTGTCGACTACCTGGACGACCACCTTGTCCGGTTCGATGTCGCAGATGACTTCTCCGCCGTATGAATGGGCTATGACGTTCACCTCCGCTTCGAAGGTGGCTACAACGATCCGCTTGATCGTCAATGGCGGCACGTCGAGCTGCTTGAGTGTCCGTTTGATCTGACTGGAAGCGTTTCCCGCTATGGTGAAGTCCCCGGCCATGACGGGGTAGGAGGCATGCATCGGATCCCTTGCCTCCCTAGTAGACTGATTCCAGTCCATGGGTGTACAGCAGTCCGCTTACCCGGAATAGCGAATACGGTGTCGTGATCAATGCGATGTCCAGTTCGTTGGCCATATCGACCATCGCCTGACTTGGCTGTTTGTTCCGTACGATGAGGATATTGGAGATGTCGCTCATCTCGGCCGTGCGTACCGCCTGGTTGTTCGACAATCCAGTGATCAGGAGGATGTCGTCTTCCAGCAACGTAAGGACATCGCTCATGAGATCGCTCGCGAACCCCATCTTGACATCCTGATCCAGATGACTTTCCCCGCACACTACTTTGCCTTGCACTATTTCCACAATTTCTCGCAATTTCATCATGACGGAAAGTATACCACGAGGTTCAGGATTCTCATAGGGGAAAGCGGATGGGAAGATCGGGAGAGGCGGACATGAAACGGAGCCGTTCCGCGTGCGGGACGGCCCCGTCCAATGCTAGCGCGACGAGGCTTCGTCAGCAGGAAAGCGCCTTGCGGATCTCCTCGATCGATGATGCGTCGGCGCAGGGAAGCGATCTGATCACTTCTCCGTTCTTGAACACCATCAGAGACGGGATTGCCGGCGCCTGAAGGATCTTCGCCATGCGGTCGCCCTTGTAGACATCGATCACCTTCAAGTCGCAGCCACATTCGAATTCCTTGTGAAGCGCTTCGACTTTCGTCAGCAACGCCCGGTCCTGTTCGTCGACGGCGTTGTAGATGTAGACAAGGACTTTGCCCTCCTTGAGGATATCCTTTTCAAGGGTTTCGATCTCGTCGACATATTTTTCTGCCATGTAGCCGGCGATCGCACCGTCTCCGACGGAAGTCGCTACCTGACGCAGCGTCTTGTGCCGTACGTCGCCCGCTGCGAAGATGCCGGGAACCGACGTCTCCATATCCTCATTCGTCATGATGTAGCCGCGCTTGTCGAGTTCCAGCAATCCTTCGAAGACCTTCGTGTTCGGCAGATATCCGATGAACAGGAAGCATCCGTCCACATCGATCGGTTCGAGATCCCCGGTCTTCAGGTTCTTCAGGACCACCTGCCCGAGCATGTCGTCGCCCTCGAACGAATCGACCACCGTGTTCCACAGGAAGTGCATCTTGGGATTCGCCAGGGCTTTCTCCTTCGCCACCTCGTTGGCGTCCATGATACCGGTATCGTGGATCACCGACACCCAGACTTCGCGGCAGAAACGGGTGAGGAACATTCCTTCTTCGATAGCGGCGTCGCCGCTACCGATCACCAGGACTTTCTTCCCGGTATAGCGAGCCGCATCGCATGTAGCGCAGAAAGAAATGCCTTTGTCGCAGAACTGCGCTTCGTTTCGTGCTCCAGTCATCCTCGGACGGCCGCCGGTGGCCACGACCACCGCTTTCGCATGGTAGTCGACGCGGAACGTGCTGACCACCTTGTACTTCTGCCGGTCTTCCACGCTTTTGACATCGGTCAGCTTGACATCGACGCCGAATCTACGAAACTGCTTGTCGAACAGCTTCATCAGTTCCGTTCCGTCGATGCCTTCGGGGAAGCCCGGATAGTTCTCCACTTCGCTGGTGTAGGTGGCCAGGCCGCCGATCAGCGATTTTTCGATCAGGAGCGTCTTCAGCCGCGCCCGGCCGGCATACAGAGCGGCGGTCATTCCCGCCGCTCCGCCACCGATCACCACTACATCGTAGTTTTCGATTCTTTTTTCCATTCCGATCTTCCTCAGTGCGTCATCGCGTGCTTTCGCCGTTCCCACCAGTCCGCCAGAACCCACAGCCCCAGAAGAGCCGCCAGTTGGATGATCAGTGCGGGAACGTAGCCGCCGAATACCGCAGGGAGGTATACTTTCGGGCCAGCGACCATGAATGTATTCTTCAGACCTCCGGTGATGAATCCTCCGAGCGTGGATCCGGTAACGAAGAAGACGAACGAAATATAGTTCTGCACGTATCCTTCACCCATGCGGATGAACGTTCCGGATGCGCAACCTCCGGCGAGGACCGCTCCGATACCAAAGATGAAAGCTCCGACGAGCAGCGAGAGGTTGATCGGATTGCCGGGCAGCTTGGTCGGATCGAGCTTCGACATGTCCGCGCCGTAGCTGCTGATATGGAATCCGAAGAACGCCACGGTGCACAGGGCGAAGGCGATGATCACGGCCTTGGTCAGTTTCGTCTCCCCGGTGAGGGTGGGGTCGCGATAGGCTGCGGTGAAACAGAATCGCGAACGCTGCATGCTGTATCCCAGACCCAGTCCGATGAGGATGAACGCAGGGGCCGATGGATACTTCGGGGCGACGACCGCCGCTACGATCGCGCACAGCACGAGCAGCGCCGCACCGACGGCGATCTGGATGGTCCTATTGCGCTTGCGCTGTTCTTCGGTCAACCGTTTTCGGTTCGGGCGCTTGTTGGAAGCGGGTGGCATGAAGAACTTCAGCAGCTTGCCACCGACAGTCGCGCCGAGGAATACGAACAGCAGGAACACCCAGCCGGCTCCGGAAAACTGGGGCAACTGGGAGAACAGGCCGCCGATATTACATCCATTGGCCATCTTGGCTCCGATTCCCATCAGCAGACCGCCGATTGCGGCGGCCGCCGCCTGCTTCCAGTGCTTGATGTTGCGGATCTTCCATTGAGCGGCGAGCAGACAGGCGATCAAGGCGCCCATCAGCAGACCGATATCGGTGATCGACGGCTTGTTGCCGAAGAACTGATACTTTGCAAGGGAACCGTTGTAGATCGACCATGAATCGGCGTTGACTCCGATCAGCGTCAGGAACTTCCCGCCCCAGGTAGCCAGCGGTCCGGAGACCCCCCAGATTCCTGAAAAGGCGTTCAGCGCCATGGCGAAGGCGGAAATGAGCACCGCACCGGTGACATAGCTCCATTCTTTCTTCAGCAGCGTGTCGTAGTACGACAGCTTGACCTCGGGTTCTTTCTTCACATCCATGATCCGCTCCTCATGCTTTTTCGATTACGACTTCCCATTCGCCCTCGCCGACTTCATCGATGTCGACGTTGTAGCCTTGGCTCCGCGCCCAGTCGGGGACGTTCTTCATGGCGCAGGTGTGATCGATCCCCACCACGAGGACATCGCCGGGCGCCATGGTCGCCAGTTCATTCTGTGTTTTTACGAGGGGTACGGGACAAGCCTCCCCCAGACAGTCGAGATACCGTTCCGCCATAGTGGTTCTCCTTCCTAATCGGTATTTTTTTAGCGTTTGAGCAGTAGTATAGATGAGTGATTTCTTTCTTGCCACAAAAAAATGTGTGATAATGGTTCATATCACATGTATCTTGTTTTTAATAAAAAAGTTATTATGTAAATAAATGATTATCCAATTAAGCGTTCGATGATATGGAGCAGTCTGGCGGTCTCAGTCGCTGGCTTTCATCAATGCGGAAAGATTCCTGATGAAGACGCCTCCCCGGACGATTCTGATAGATCCCGACTTCTCGAATTGCCGAAGCGCGCGACCTACGACGTTCCGTCCCGTTCCCAGTTCCTGGGCGATCTGTGCTTGGGTCGCATGGATCATCGGAGCGCCTTCCCGGGCGCTTCGTTCGATCAGATAGGTAGCGAGGTTTTTGGAGAACGGCTGAAAGACCACTTGCTGGACCAGCCACATCACGTCGGAGAATCTGGCGTTCATCTGCTGGCGGACGAACATCCGCATCTTCCTGTTCTCATCCTGGATCGAAAGATATATCTCGGCAGGGAGCAGAATCAACAGCGAAGGGTCCTCGGCGATGATCGTGATGTCGAACGGCACGTTATGAAGCACCGGACATGCGCTGAGGACGCATACCTCCGATTCATACAGCCAATACAAGGTGATCTTTTTCGTCGTGTCATGGGCGAACGTGGTCCGCAACCTGCCTGAGATCAGCAGGATCAGGCTCGGGCAGACCCCGTGTGCGTCATAGACCACTTCGTTCGGGCGGAACTGGTGGAGCGTAGAACCGGACACGATCCTTTTCCGTTGCTCGTCGGAAAGATCCAGCCAGAAAGGAAGTTGCTCCCGGAACGTCTGTTCCATGAGCGCTCGCTGGCGCTTGCTATCCATCGTGGATTCTGTCATGCGTACCTATTCCTGTTGCGTCTTCGCCGTGGCTCTCGACGGACTTCGCAGCATGCCGAGAGAATACCGGTTCATGATAGATAGGGTTCTTCTTGTTGTCAATTCGTCAAGATGGACGGCCGCGATGAAAGACTTGGAAGAAAGATGCTGTTTCGGTTTGAAAAGGGAGCGGTTACTGGCTATACTACATGCAGAAAAGGAGATTCGTGGACGTGAAGTATATCGGAGCGCTCGACCAGGGGACGACCAGTACCCGGTTCATATTATTCGATGGGGAAGGCAAGCCTTGCGCGTCGCATCAGCTTGAACATCAGCAGATATTCGCCCAGCCCGGCTGGGTAGAGCACGATCCGTGGGAAATATGGGACAACAGCGCGGAAGTGATCATCAAGACGATCCGGAAAGCAGGGATATCCGGTTCCGATGTCCTGGGGGTGGGAATCACCAATCAGCGGGAGACCGTCATCGCTTGGAATCCGAAGACCGGCAAGGTCTGGTACAACGCGATCGTGTGGCAGGATCTGCGTGGAAGCGAGCTGATCGACCGACTGAAGAACGAGGTGGACGGAAACTGGATCCAGGAGAAGACGGGCTTGATCATGAGTCCGTATTTCGCTGCGAGCAAAATCGTCTGGCTGCTCGACAACATCGATGGGTTGAGGGAGGCGGCGGAGAACGGAGATGTCGTGTTCGGAACCATCGATACATGGCTCGTGTGGAATCTGACCGGCGGTACGAAGGTCGTGACCGACGTGACCAACGCATCCCGGTACATGTTGATGAACATCAGGACGTTGCAATGGGACGATGATTTGCTGAAGCTGTTCGGGATTCCCCGTTGTGCGCTTCCGCAGATCGTGCCGTCATCCGGAATGGTGTACGGTCTGACATCGGCCAGCGGACCGTTCCGGCGGGCGCTCCCGGTCTGCGGAATCCTCGGCGACCAGCAGGCCGCCCTGTTCGGTCAGGCCTGTTTTTCCGAAGGGCTGGGGAAGAGTACCTATGGAACCGGCTGCTTCCTGCTGGTAAATACCGGTACGAAGTTCTGCACATCCGGCAAGGGGCTGCTGACGACCGTCGCCTACCAGATCGCCGGGCAGGAACCGTGTTATGCGCTGGAAGGTTCCATCGCGGTAGCCGGATCGCTGGTACAGTGGGTACGGGACAACATGAAGCTGGTGGAGAATGCCCAGGAGCTGGACAAACTGGCCGAATCGGTGCCAGACTGTGGTGGTGTCTATATCGTGCCTGCTTTCAGCGGATTGTTCGCCCCGTACTGGAGGGCCGACGCTCGCGGCGTGATCGCAGGACTGACCGGTTTTGTCAACAGAGCACATATCTGCAGGGCGGTTCTGGAGGCGACGGCTTTCCAGGCCAACGATATATTCGAAGCGATGGAGGCGGACAGCGGCATCAAGATTTCCGCGCTGAAGGTCGATGGCGGACTGACCAACAGTCGGCCGCTGATGGAATTCCAGGCGGATCTGTTGGGCATTCCCGTGATCAGGCCGCAGGTTGTGGAGACGACCGCCCTTGGAGCGGCGTACGCCGCCGGGCTGTCGGTCGGCATGTGGAAGGATTTCGATGAACTGTCCTCGTATTGGCGGGAGCAGGATCGCTGGACGCCGACGATGGACGAGACGACCCGGGATCGGAAGGTCCGGTTCTGGAGAAAAGCGGTGAGCAGGACCCTCAACTGGATTTCCGTTGACCCTGAAGACACCGAGGAAGCTGTGAGGAGATAGCGCCGTATGGGCTTTGAGATTCTGAGCACCGTTCTATCTATCATCAGACCTATCATAGAGATAGGTGTGTTGGCGTGGCTTTTCTACCAGTTCTATGAAGCGGTGGCGCAGACCAAGGCCATGCAGATCGTCAGGGTGGTGTTCATCCTGTTCGCTGTGTATGCGATCAGCTATATCGCGGGTTTGCAGACGTTCCTCTGGATTTACCGCTTCATGCTGGTTCCGATCAGCATGTTCATCTGTATCATCTATCAGCCGGAACTTCGTCGTGCCTTCACCCAGTTGTGGAGCGGGCGCAGCAGATTCTTCCGCATGGGGGCGCAGACTTCAGGAGATCAGATCGATACGATTCTCAACGCATGCATGGTGCTGACATCTCAACGTCGAGGGGCGCTGATCGTCTTTCCCCGACATCTGGGAATCAAGAACATCATCGACAGCGGCACGAGGCTGAACGCCGATCTTTCGTCGTCGCTGATCCTGACGGTGTTCGACCATGACACCCCGCTGCATGATGGGGCCATGGTGATCCAGGGAAGCAAGATCATCGCCGCAGGCTGCTATCTGCCGTTGAGCGAACAGACCGATATCAAGAAGAGTTTCGGTACCCGCCATCGCGCCGCGCTCGGTCTTGCCGAAGAGTCCGATGCGGTCGTGCTGGTGGTTTCAGAGGAGACGGGGGCTATTTCGCTAACGTACAATGCGAACCTGTACTACGATCTGGATCCACCGACGGTAAAACGGATGCTGCTGGCGTTGTTCAGCTACCATGACGTCACGCCGGAAGAACTGATGGAGGCTGCGAGCGATGAAGCGGAGTAAATTGATTCAAAGCATGTTCTACAACTGGCCGGTAAAGGTCCTGTCCATCGTGTTCGCCATCGCGGTGTATCTATTCATCCATAATACGACGCTGGGGGAGCGCCGGGTCACCATTCCCATGGCCGTGACGTTGCCTTCCGGGTATGAGGCTGCCAGTCTGGTCCCCGATTCCGTGGAGATTTCCATCAAGGGGGACGATGACCTGATCTATCTGATCGATCCGACATACATCACCGCTTCTCTTGATTTCTCTTTCGTCGATGATACGGGAATCGCCAAGGCTCCGGTGATGCTTTCTTATGTGGAGACGCTGTACAAGGCGGACGGAGTTTCGATTTCTGCGAATCCTTCGCTCTATAGGATTCTTTTCGAACGGTCTGATACGCAAGGCGGAGGGAATTGATGGTCTTTGGAATCGGAATCGATGCTGTTTCCATAGAACGAATGGCTGAAGGGGCGATCAAGGAGCATGCGGTGCTCCGCATGTTCCACCCATCGGAAGTCGCAACCGCCGGTACGTTGCATGGGGGCGTTCGTGCGCAGTTCCTCGCTTCCCGATTTGCGGCGAAGGAAGCTCTGGGCAAGGCGCTCGGATGCGGGCTTCGCAATCTTGTTCTTTCCGAGATCGCCGTCGTGTCCGATGAAAACGGGCGCCCCACGTTCCATCTTGATGGCTCTACGGCCAGGCAGATCGAAACCATCGCCCCACGGTGCAGGATCCTCCTGTCGCTTACCCATGAACCACCGCTGGCGCTGGCACAGGTGGTGATCACCACCGACGATGCCGTGCCGTCTCGGGAAGGGGATTCCTGATGGCTCGTGCGGATTGGAGAAGACCTCTGCAATGGCCGCTGGAAGCGGGTAAACGGCGGATCCGGATGACGGTCGCCTATGACGGGTCGTCGTTCAACGGGTGGCAGCGGCAGCGGAACGGGCGTTCCGTACAAGAGGAGCTGGAAACGGCTTTGCTTGCGATGCTCAAGGAACCCGTGGAGGTGTCGGGCAGCGGGCGCACCGATTCCGGCGTCCATGCCCTCGGGCAGGTCTGCCACTTCGATATCTCGAATCACCGCATCGGGGCAGGGGTGTTCGTCAGGGCGTTGAACAAGTTGCTTCCTGCCGATGTGAGAGTCTTGGACAGCGAGGAAGTCGACGGATCGTTCCATGCCAGGTTCTCGACGATGGCCAGGGAATACCGGTATCTTGCGAAGGAGGAGCTGTCGTTCAAGCCATTCGATCGGGATCGGGCGGCGAAAGTCCGTCGGTTCCCTGATCTCGATCTGCTCAACGACTATGCTTCATGTCTTGAAGGAACGCATGATTTCACCACGTTCACCGGTTCGGGAGATCTGTGTCCGAGCAAATGGCGTGACATCTACGTGTCGCGATTCTCTTTTGAACGGGATTTCTGGGGCGACCGAGTGCTGGTGTATACGATCTGCGGCAATGCGTTCCTGTACCGGATGGTCCGTTCCCTCGTCGGCACCATGCTGCAGTTGGGCGATTCGGAGATTCCGGTGGATGAGTTCCGAAGGCGTCTGGAAGCGCGGGATCGTTCCGAGACCGGAAAGACGGCCCCCGCGGGAGGTCTGTATCTTGCGCGAGTCAGCTATGATCCTCAAGAATATGCATGGTTCGAACCGTCGGCAGGGGAGGATGCACATGAATGATGCGAATGAAGTCCAGGCCAGACGGAAGGTGCTCGACGAGGCGTTCCATGAGCTGTGGGGATGTTTCGACATGGCCGAAAAAGTATTGCTGGGGGATTCTCTTCCTGAGAGGGATACCCCGAAAACATACCCCGATTTCTCCCATTTGGTCGAAGAGCTTGCACCGGAGCCGACGCCTCCGTCGGGTTCTCGGATCGATGGCTGCTCCCTTGAACAGCTGGGGGCCTTGGTTTCGTCCTGTATGGCCTGCGATCTATGTTCCACGAGAAAGCACACCGTATTCGGCGAGGGGGTGGTGCTTCCGAAAGTCATGGTGATCGGCGAGGGCCCGGGTGCTGACGAGGATGCGACGGGGCGTCCGTTCGTCGGCCGTGCCGGACAATATCTGGATAAATGGCTTGCATCGATCGAGCTTTCCCGCAACCGGGATGTCTATATCGCCAACATCGTCAAATGCAGGCCGCCTCAGAACCGGGATCCGTCTCCCGACGAGATGACGGCATGCATCGCCTATGTGAAACGCCAGATTCTGCTGGTGAAGCCCCAGACGATACTCTGTATCGGCAGAATCGCCTCTCAGGCGATGCTTGGAACAACGGACGGCATCGGCAAGCTTCGGGGGAAGTTCTACAACTATGACGGGATTCCGCTTCTGGTCACCTACCATCCGGCGGGGGTTCTTCGGAATCCCGAGTATCGCCGTCCTGTCTGGGATGATCTGCAACGGCTGGCGAAGTTTCTCAATATCCCGATTCCCTCGAGAGGGTAGCCGAAGTGGCGAAATATGCGCTGGTAGTGGCGGCGATTCCGCTCAAGCAGGCGTTTACGTATGGGATTCCCGAAAACATGGCGTATTCCGTCATGGTCGGAGTGCGGGTCGTCGTGCCCTTCGGCCGGAGGGAACTGACCGGCTATGTGATCGGGACGACCGACGAGGATCCCGACGCTTCGTTCGTCGTCAAGCCGATCAAGCGGGTCATCGACCATGAGCCGCTCTATGGTCTGGCGGAAGTCGATCTGGCCGCATGGATGGCGAGGTTCTATCTCTGCAGCCAAGGGGAGGCGATCGCCACGATGATTCCCGGAGGGCGACGCGACAGCGGCATGCCCGCGCTCGATGTCGATGATTCTCCCGATGCCATCGTTACGACACTCACCGATGAACAGCGTGCGGCGGTGGAGGCGATCATCGCACGCGAAGTCCCCATGTACTATCTGTACGGGGTGACAGGATCAGGAAAGACCGAGGTGTTCCTGCAGGCCGCCGAAGCGGTGATCGCCCAGGGACGGCAGGTGATCTATCTGGTCCCGGAAATCACGCTGACCCATCAGCTTGCCAGACAGGTGAGTTCCCGTTTCGAAGGGAAGGTCGCCGTGCTGCATTCGGCCCTGACGCCAAGCCAGCGGCTCGCCCAATGGAAAAAGATCAAGCGCGGGGAGGTGATGATGGCTATCGGCGCAAGGAGCGCCGTGTTCGCCCCGTTCGGGAATCTTGGGCTTGTCATCATCGACGAGGAGCATGAAAACTCCTATAAATCGGGTTCTTCACCCCGCTACCATGCCCGTCAGGTAGCGCAGAAACGATGCCAGGATTGCAATGCGACCCTGGTAATGGGCAGCGCCACTCCGTCGTTGGAGGCGTGGAAGCTGATGGAAGATGATACGCGGATGCGCAGGCTCCATCTGCCGTATCGCGTCGCGGGCGGGGTTCCTCCGAAGGTTTCCGTGGTGAACATGCTCGGCGAAAGCCGTACGATCAGCCGTGCGCTGCAGACAGATATCCAGCGGGTCCTCGACCGCCACCGACAGGTGATCCTGTTCCTCAATCGTCGAGGATTCTCTTACTTCTTCCACTGTCGGTCCTGCGGCTATGAAATGAAATGCCCCCACTGTTCGGTGGCCCTGACGTACCATAAGGAACGGGGAGGGGAAATGGTATGCCACTACTGCGGCTATCGGGGGCGGCCGATCAACGTGTGTCCCGAATGCGGGTCGCTGGATGTCGGCTATTCCGGCTTCGGTACGGAGATGGTCGAGCAGGAGGTGGGTGTCCTGTTTCCGTATGCCACCGTGGCCAGGCTGGATACCGACAGCGCCAAGGACAAGGATGTGATGGGGAAGGTGCTGGATGATTTCCGGGCCGGAAGGATCGATATCCTGCTGGGAACGCAGATGGTCGCGAAAGGTCTGAACTTCCCCGGAGTGGAGTTGGTGGGAATCGTTCTGGCGGACAGCGGCATGAACATTCCCGATTTTCGCGCTCAGGAACGGACCTTCTCCTTGCTTGTGCAGGTCAGCGGACGAGCGGGGAGATACAACGATAGGGGCAGGGTGGTGATCCAGACCTTCCGTCCCGATAACCCCGCCATCACCTATGCATGCAGCGGCGATGTGGCCAGTTTCTATGAACAGGAGCTGCAGGTCCGCAAGGAGACGGGATTCCCCCCGTACAGCAGACTGATCAATCTGGTGCTTCGGGGCCGGAACGAACGGAAGGTCTCCGATACGACCCGGAGCCTTGCGAATCTGCTTGAAGATCTCTGTTCCCGTATGTCCGAAGCGATGGACGGGCGTTCCTCCGGAGCCGACGCAAGCTCCCAGGATGCGCCCCAGGTCTTTGGATGGTCGGAATGTCCGTTGGAAAAGATTGCCGGGAACTGGCGGCATCATATCCTGATGCTCGGGCGCGACCCTGCAAGAGTCCATGCGGTGGTCGGTCGCGCACTTGAATCATTCCAGGTCCCGTCCGGTATCTATATCGAGGTCGATGTCGATCCGTTGCAGTTGCTGTAGATTGCGTTGACGATTCTCTCCATTTGCAAGTATGATACATGTATGTTGGATATATATACACTTGGGGATGAGGTTCTTCGTGAATCTTGTGAACCCGTACAGACATTTGATTCAGCGCTGAAGGTGCTTGTCGACGCGATGTTCGAGACGTTGGCCGAAGCCGACGGGGTAGGTCTCGCAGGTCCGCAGGTCGGAGTGGACAAACGCCTGTTCGTCATCGACATACGCGGCGAGGAAAAGCGAGCGTACATCAACCCGCAGATCATCGAGACTTCCATGGAGCAGGTGCCCTACGAAGAGGGGTGCCTCAGTATTCCGGGAGTCTGGCATGACGTAGTCCGGCCTGCGAAGGTCACCGTCCAGGCTCAGGATGTGAACGGCAAGTCGTTCGTCGTCCACGCCGAAGGATTGCTTGCACGAGCGATCCAGCACGAGAACGACCATCTGAACGGGACCTTGTTCATCGACCATCTTTCCGAAGAGGAACGGGAAAAAGTCATCAAGGCCTACGAACGCCGCAACAAGGGCAAGACAAGGAGACTCCGATAGTGTGGAGGAGGGGAATCTGAAGATATTGTTCGCAGGAACCCCGCAGATAGCGGTTCCATCGCTACATGCGATAGCGTCACGGTTCCGTGTGGTCGCCGTACTGACCAATCCTGACAAGCCCGGGGCGAGGGGGCGCGATCTGGTTCCGACTCCAGTCAAGCAGGCGGCGTTGGCGCTCGGGCTTCCCGTGCTTCAGCCAGAGCGACTGCTCGGGCGGGCGAGGGAGGAAGTCGCCTCCTATCGTCCTGACGTTCTTGTCTCGTTCGCATATGGAAGAATGTTCGGCCCGAAGTTCCTCGCTTTGTTCGAGAAGGGGGCGGTCAACATCCATCCGTCCAAGCTTCCTATCTGTCGCGGATGCGCGCCGATACAGAATACGATCCTCCGTGGAGATCGCGAGACCGCCGTCAGCATCCAGCGCATCGCCGACCAGATGGATTGCGGCGACCTCTATTATGTGGATCGGTTCAACCTCGACGGAACGGAGACGACGCCGTCGCTGACGGATATCGTTTCAGCCAGGGCGGCGAAGGATATCGTCCAGGTGCTCCATGGTATCGAAACGGGAAGTCTCGTTCCCGTTCCCCAGCAAGGCGAACCCACCTACACCAGAATGGTATGCAAGGAAGACGGGGTGATCGACTGGAATTCGGAAGCCAGGCAGATTCATGCGAAAGTCAGGGCGCTGCTTCCTTGGCCGAAAGCGACGACTACGTTCGGCGGCGTGCCGCTGCTGATCACCGGGGTGTTCGGTTCCTATTCCGAAGCCGGAGCGGATCCTGTCCCCGATAACGTCGTCGCGGGAACGGTCGTCGGCATGCGGAAAGGAAAGGGAATCGCCGTCGCATGTGCCGACGGATTGCTCTGGGTCACCAGGTTGCAGCTTGCCGCGCGCAAGGAAATGGACTGGCAGGCGTTTCTCAACGGGAATCCCGCTTTTATAGGAGCTGTGCTAGGAGGATGATATGATCGTAGCGCGACGTCTGGGGCTTATGCTCTGTCTGCTTGCTGTTCTGCCACTGGCCCTGACTGCGTCGCATAGCGGTCTCGTCTCTTTCTCCGTTCCCGACGAAAGGCTCGGAGTCGTCGATCTTCTGAAGATCAAAGCGCAGGTAGAGCCGATCGATACGTTGACCGATGCACGTCCTCGCGTCGCGCTCGTCCTTTCCGGCGGGGGCGGAAGGGGTCTCGCCCATATCGGGGTCATCGAGGTCCTGGAAGAATATGGAATTCCTGTGGACATGATCCTTGGAACGAGCATGGGCTCGCTGATCGGCGGATTGTATGCGGCGGGATACTCCCCAGGAGACATCCGGCGCTTGATCGAAAGCAACGACATGCCGTCGTTGTTTGTCGTCAGCCCGCTTGAACCGCGTCCGGTGATCCCCGCTCCGTTCGAACTACCTGCAGACAATATCTTCTCGATCGGTTTCGACGGCAGCGGTATCGGTGGCGCGCCCGGATTGATCGGAGACCAACGGATACTGGCGCTACTCAATACAGCGTTGGCCAATGTTTCGCCGATCCTGGATTTCGACGATCTGCCGATTCCGTTCCGATGTATCGGAACCGATGCGCTTACCGGAGAGGAACTGGTCTTTACGGGAGGCTCCTTGGTCTCGGCTATCAGAAGCAGCATCTCTATCCCCGTCGCTTTCGCTCCGTATCCCGTCGGCGAAGGGCGGTTCGCCATGGACGGGGGCATCGTCAACAACATGCCGGTCGCACTTGCCCGGGCGCTTGGGGCGGATATCGTGATCGCCGTCGATGTGAACGCCACCCAGACAGTGAGCATCGAACAGCTGAATACATTTTCCGGAGCCGTGACACAGACGTTGAACATAGTCACCCAGCGAAATACGGAGATCCAGTATTCGTTGTGCGATATCTTGCTTCGGCCGGAGTTGTCCAAGGTCAGTACGTTCGATTTCTTCAACAGCGACTCGATCATCGCTGCGGGAAGAGCGGAATGCGAGGCGCATGAGGCGGAATTCGAGATGGTCGCCGCACGAGTCGCGCAATCCCGTCCGTTGCAGTTCATTGATTCCGATGCCCCCGGCCCGTACCATGATTTCAAGGATTCGTTGATCGTAGCGGTCGACCGTCTCGACATTTCAGATAATCTGGAGGACATCGAGCCGATAGACCTGTCTTCGTTCGAGTCTTTCATCGGAAGACGAACTGATGAACAATGTCTTTCCAATCTTGCCGCGGCATTGTCGAAACTGCGTACGCAGTACCGGTTTTCTTCTGTGAGTTTCGAATTGCAGCCTCTTGAGACGGGCGACGACGAAAGCGTCCGCGTACGGCTGTTGGTCCTGACCCGTTCGTTCCAGGAGCAGGCGTCCCGACTCTATGTAGGGCTGGCTGGTTCTTCGTCCCTGACGTTCGGAGTTTCCCAGGCGTTCGCCATGAGGATTCAGCCAACGGTGGAACTGGGAGTTCACTTCGCTGATCTGACTGAGTACCGGCTGAATGTCGATGCCGTTGCCCGGCTGACCAACAATGCGGTGGATGTTTCGACATCATTGGAATATCCTGTACTGACAAAATCCCCGAGCAACCTGCTGGTGGGCGCCGGAATCGGGATTTCGTTCGGCGACTTGTCTGTAGTGAATCATAGGTCGAATCCCAATCCGATTTCATCCTGGGATTTTCGGGCGGATTTGGATTTCTCCCTTGACAATGATTTCCATACCTACGGGAAGACGGAGCTTGGCGGAGTGTTCTCTTTGGTGACGATCGGTGCGATGAACGTGCCGTCGAACGTGAGCGGATCGATCGATCCCCAGTGGGACGGAACGTTCTTCGTGCTTCCTATGGTGAGGATCGGAGCCGTATGGGCGAATCTCGGTTCCGGTATCTTTCCGGAGTCCGGAATCCGGGCCGATCTGCTGGGACACATCGGCTACGACAGCCGCGGGTCGCTGGTATACAATGTCCATGGTGCGGTCAAGCATGTGATGGAACTTTCTTCTGTCGATCATATCTGGTACGACGCGGCGGTTGGAATTTCCCGTGGTCCGAGCGAACTGACATCCTCTTATTTCGAATACGGAACCTGGAACGGCATGCCAGGCTATGGAACCTCGATATTGCGTCGCGATATCCTGTTGGCCGGTTTCGGGTGGCAGCATACGTTCAACGTCATGGTCTTTCCTCTGCATCTGCAGGTACTGGCCAGAATCGGAGCCAAGGATGCCTATGAGCCGTTCGCTCCGCTGAGTGATGCTTCCGATATCCCCAGCGGCCCTGCGCCGCTCTATGCGCCGTTTTCCAATCTTGATGGCTTCGATGCCGGCTTCGGAGTCGGGTTCGGCGTCACGACGCCGATCGGGGATATCCTCTTCGGTGTCGGCGTCAACATGACTGGCGGCGTGTCGCTCTGTGTGGAAATGCGATGATGGCCGCCAGTGCGTACACGAGATGGAATTCGTATCGCGACTATCTGGTTGCGGGATACGGGGAGCCCGTGTGGAGGGTCGGCGTCGATGCAGGCTTTTCCTGCCCCAATCGGAATCCCGACCGGAGCGGAGGATGCTGCTATTGCGATGGAACCGGAGCGAGTGCGGCGTATCAGCGGACGAAGGAAAGCGCCTGGTACCACGACAGCCCGTTCATGGAACGGATCGCCTCGGGGCCGTCGTGCGGGCCGCCGGCTGCTTTGTCGGAACGGCTCGAGTCGATTTCCCGGCAGGTGGAACATGGCAGGGCATTTCTGCGGCGTCGCTATGATGCACGTCTGATGAGCCTCTATCTCCAGGCATGGACCAACACGTTCGCTCCGATCGAGGAGCTACGGACGATCTACGATGCCGCCCTTTCCATGGGAAGCTGGAAGGAATTCATCGTATCAACCCGTCCTGACTGCGTGCCCGAACCTGTCGTCGACCTGTTGGCGTTATATCAAGGAGTCGTCGACCGGGTGTGGGTGGAACTCGGATTGCAGAGCGCTTCGGACCGGACGCTCGAACGGATCGGTAGAGGACATGACGTTTCCTGCTTTCATGATGCGGCGGAACGATTGCGCCGGCGAGGGATCGGCGTATGCGCCCACGTCATCCTCGGTCTTCCCGGGGATGACTACGATGCATTTTCGTTGACTGCCTCGACAATCAACGCAAGCGGATGCGAAGCCGTGAAGATCCATAATCTCCATATTCCGGGCGGAACCCGTCTGTATGATTCGTATCTCAAGGGAGAAGTATCCTGCCCGTCGGTCAGACGGCACATAGAGGACACGATCTACTTGCTCCGAAGGCTTCGCTCTGATATCGTGATTGAACGGCTGGTTTGCGAAACCCCTGCCCATCGTTTGGCAGCGCCTCGGGATTTCGCCGACAAAAGCCGATTCCTCGCGCTTTTGCACCGGACGATGGTCGAGCGGGACGTCAGGCAAGGTGATATGGCATGAACATGGACAGGACATCGTCGATACAGATCGTAATCAGGGTATGCGGAATCGTTTTTTCGATTCTCTTCGGTCTGTTCATCGGCATCTACTCGTTGCTTCCCCCGGCGGAAATGGTCGGAAAGATTCCTTCGTGGATTCCGTTCGGGGACAAAGGAGCCCATACGATCGCCTACGCTGCGCTGGGCTTCGGACTGTTCTTTGCATGCGTCAGGATTCCTCGGCTGGCGATGGATGATCGTCTGGTATGCTCGGATCGTGCGGAACGTCTGCGGCTTACTTCGAATTCCGGACCAGCTGTCCTGCTGGTGATTGTCATCGGAGTCGTCGTCGGCTTTGGTCTGGAACTGTTGCAGCCGCTGACTGGTAGGAGTCGGGATTTTCTCGATTTATGCGCCGATCTACTCGGTCTGCTGGTCGGTATCGCCGTGGCGTTGCTGTTGCTGCATTTCATTTCCGAGAGTCTGACTTCCCGTTTGCGCAAGCGATGCGAAGCCTCGGGATCCGCAACCGTCGCTCCGTTGCGGTCGATATGGTTCTCGACGATTGCCGATGCGCTTGCCGATGTGCTCTGTACAGCGGCTGTGGAACTTACTCCTGATGCGTTCTTCGCCTTGCGGGAAGCCAAAGCCCGGGAGGCTGGAGAATTGGAGCGGCTGTCAGTTTCCGGTGCGCAGGGAACCTGCGATGCGGATGTGTCTGATGCGGTGCGACGACGTCAGGCGAGCCTGAGAGTGTTCGAAATGATCGAGGAGAACCTGCGCCTGGCGCATTCGACGGGTTTGCCGATGTGCCAGGATACCGGCATGTTCGTCGTGTTCGTAGATATCGGAAAGGATTGCCCCGTAGCGATCTCCGATATCGAAGCCGCGATTCGGACTGCATGCGCCGACGCCGTCGGACGCGGCTGGTTTCGTCGATCCGTGGTGGACGAACCGGTATTCGGCAGAATCAATACGGGGAACAATCTTCCTCCGGTCGTGGCATGGACGCCCGTCGATGGGGATATCCTTCGTATTTCCGTTCTCCTGAAAGGCTTCGGCAGTGAAAACTGTTGCTCCGTGAGGATGCTGAATCCGACAGGCGGTGAAACTGCCGCGGTGGATGCCGTGGTCGATATCATGAGGGCCGCAGGAGGAAAGCCGTGTCCGCCGGTGTTCCTGGGAGTCGGCATCGGAGGGACGATGGAGCATGCCGCCATGCTGTCGAAGCGGGCGTTGCTGCGAGAGGCGGGAGCTTCCAACCCAGATCCACGCTATGCGCAGTTGGAGGAAAACATGCTCGAAGCGGTCAACTCCCTTGGCATCGGGGCCGGTGGACTCGGCGGATGTGTGACGGCATTGTCCGTGGCAGTGGAGTTCGGTCCGACCCATATCGCGGGTATGCCGCTGGCCGTTTCGATCAACTGTTGGGCGGATCGGAAGGTGTCGCTCGAATTCTCCGGCTGGGAGGAAAATGTTCCGACGGTCCGCGATCTATATGCCTCCGATGGCGGGAAAGGAGGTCGATGATGTCTGCAGCAACGCATCTTTTGCTACCGCTGGCGGACAAGTCGCTTCTTGCGCAGCTGCATGCATTCGATCTTGTGACGCTTGACGGTACATTGCTTGTCGCTCGGGACCAGGCGCATCGCAGACTGGTCTCGATGCTGGATGCCGGCGAGTCGCTGCCTGTCGATCTGGAAGGAAGGATGATCTACTATATGGGGCCTTCTCCCGCTCCCGACGGATTCCCGATCGGGTCTTGCGGACCGACCACCAGCGCGCGTATGGATCCGTTCGCCCCTGCGTTGCTTGATCTCGGTCTGGCCGGCATGGTGGGCAAGGGACCCCGTTCCGCATCTGTCGTCGATGCAATCATCCGCAACAAGGCCGTATACCTGCAGGCGTACGGCGGGTGCGGGGCGCTGTACGCCTCGAAAGTCAAAAGTGCGAGGACTGTCGCGTTCGCCGATCTCGGCCCGGAAGCGATGTTGCTTCTCCAAGTCGAGGCGTTCCCGGTCCTCGTGGCGATCGACAGCCAGGGGAACAGCGTGTTCTGATGGAAACGGTGCGCATGGACGGTTTTCTTCTGGACGTTTGTGCGTTTGTGGGTTACATTTTCACTAGTATCGGCTCATATGACGGACATCCGTATCCGGGGTGAGGGAGGGTGGACGCCATTCGAACCGATTGCCCGTGAGTATAAAGGAACTGAAACCATGAAGAGACTTCATGTACTTACGGCGGTATTCATGTGCGTCGCATGCACCATATCGCTTGTGGGTTGCTCCAAGGACGCACAAGAGAGCGCCGTCGCTATCACCCCGACCCCGGCCTCCCAGCGGACTTCGGTCAATGCCAAGATTTCGGTCTCGCTTCCCGATGCTTCCGCTTCCGTGTCGGCTGATTCCGCCGATGCTTCTTCCGGCGGGACACGCCTGCTTTCCGACTTCGAGGATCTTCCGCGACCGACGGAGTTCAGCGAACAGATGAGCTATGTCTATGGCTATGCGACGATGGCCTCCGCGCTCCGGATTCTCGCTCAGGGAAACGGCGTCGATACCAACATCGGGTACGTGCTCAAAGGTGTCCTCGATGCCGGCAACGGCAGGGCGAGCTATTTCACCGAGGAGGAGACGAGGGAACTGTTCAGCCGTTTCCAGACGCTGATCATGGAAACGCTCCATGCCAAGGTAAATGAACTGGCTGCGAACAACCTGAAGATGTCCCAGGATTTTCTTGCTAAGAACATGACCGCAGACGGTGTCAGGTATACGGCATCGGGTTTGCAGTACAAGGTGCTGTCCGAAGGATCCGGCGATAAACCGTCGGCTACCGACACCGTTACTGTCGACTATCAGATATCCCTGCTGAACGGAACGGTCATCGATAGCACGTATGTACGGGGAAGCTCCGATACCTTCAATATCTCATGGCTTGTGGTCGAAGGGTTCAAGGAGGGGTTGCAGCTGATGCCCGTCGGGTCGAAGTACCGGTTCTGGATATCTCCCGAGCTTGGATACGGTATTTCCGGTGGTTCGGTGATAGAGCCCAATACGTTGCTGATCGTCGACGCGGAGCTACAGGCGATCACGGACACGAAGTGACTGCCGGTCATCGTAGCGGCGGGAGCAGCGTCAGCAATTCCTGAAGCAGACCTATCTCGTATGTCGGGATGATCTCCGGATCCCCCATCCGTCCCTGCGGATTATACCAGCAGGTATCGATGCCGGCGTCGTTGCCTCCCTGGATGTCGCTTGTCAGACTGTCGCCGATTACCAGACAGTTCCGGCGTTCGTCTTCGGAAAGACGCGCGAGCTCGAAGAATGTATCGAAGAATTCCTTCCGCGGTTTCTGTGCCCCGATTTCTTCGCTGATGCACACTACTTCGAAATATCCGCAGGTATCGGACTGTTTCAGCCTTCCTCGCTGTACCCGCGATATCCCGTTCGTGATCAGCGAGAGGACGTATCCGCGTCCGCGCAGTTCATCCAGCAACGGAATCGTTTCCGGATAGAGCGTTCCCGCCGATGCAAGATGGTCGGTGAATCGCTTGCCCGCGTCGACGGGGTTCCTATCGATCGATTGCGATACGAAGAATCTGGCGAACCGTTCGACCTGCAGATTGTCGATATCGATGGTTCCGATCTCGAACTCCCTCCATATCTGTCGGTTTGCTTCCTTGTATGCCTGAAGCGCATGTTCGGTCGGCTGTATGTCGAATTCCCGGCATGTAGCGTCGAACGCATAGGTCTCAGCGCTATCGAAGTCGAACAGCGTTCCGTCGGCATCGAACAACAGATAACGGTACATTGGCTTCCTCCCGGGTGGTTTCTTCGCGACGGACGGACGGTATCCGCTTTACTTTGACCGAGACATCTGCGATGATTTGCATAACACTATAGACGAACCTGAAGCCCTGCACAAGGGCGGGCGAAAGGAGATGCGGAATGAAAATGACGAATGCGATGAAAGCTCATTGGTGGTTTGCGCTGTTCGTGGGATTACTGGTCTGCGCGCTCGGATGCTACATGCTGTTCGCTACGGAGAGCTTCGTGAAAGTCGCCGTCATCATCATGGGACTCCTTGCCATCGTTTCCGGAACATTGACGCTGGTGGAGCTCAATTCCTATACATTCGGCGTCAGCAGCAAGCGCGTGACGATCTTCAAGGGTGTGCTCGGCATTGCAGTCGGTCTTTTGGTGCTGTTCCTACCGGTCCTGTCCGCGAAGGTGACGGTAGTCGCGCTCCTGTACATCATCGGCATCCAGCTGGTTCTGTCGGCGATCATCGCCTTCTGGGATGCTTTCTCGCTCCGTGGAAGCGGACTGTCGTTGTCCGGACTGGTCACGGAAGGAGTCCTTTCCCTGGTTTTTGCATTGCTGATGTTCCTGTTTCCACAAAGCGTCGGACGTCTTGTGGTGCGGGTCGTCGGCATCCTTGTCCTGGCCGGTGGAATAGGATTCATCGTTTGGGCGTTCCGGCTCAGAACTGTCGCGCGCCGGTTCGGCCGTTCCTCGTCATCCCCTACCTATATCGAAGGGGAGGCCGAAGTGCTCGATGACGACAAATGAATATACGGTTCTGAATAGTCGCCGATAGCGTGATATTTCCTCCGTTTTCCTAGCATTTGTGCGCAAGTGCGTGTATACTTGCACTAATCCATTTGCACCTGGAGGGGGAAACCCATGTTGTTGTCCCGAATGTCGGCCGTATGAGGGGAAAGGTCGTCAGGAATATCATTGTTACACTCATCGTTCTCGCCATAGTGGTGATAGTCACTACGCTGGTGTTCTACCGGACACGGCTGAGCGTCGCGATCCGCGCTGATGTGAACCAGTCGCTGGAGGATGTTTCTTCCCATGGCGTCGGACAGCTCTCTTCGCGTTTGGACGATGATCTTCGTGCTCTGCTGAACATTTCGGACTTCCTTGGCAAGGCGTTCGAGACCGGCGTTCTACGACCCAAATCGGCATCCTATGCGGCAGAGGCGCGGTTCACCCATTTCCAGAACATCGTGTTCGCAGATATTTCCGGTACTGTCTGGGACGCTTCGGGGCCTACGGACAGGAGCCTTTCCGAAAAACAGTATTTCCAGCAGGCGCTCGTCGCTCGGGCGGATGATCCGCAGGCAGTTCTCTCCTTTGACGCGGATACCGGTTCTGTCGTCGTGGCGACATCGGTGTTCAAGGATGACCTGCAGGCGGGAGTGGTCGTCGGATCCTATCCGGTCGAACAGTTGCTTCCGTTGCTTCCCGCTCAGGAATTCGACGGTCGTGGATACAGCTATCTTATCGGTCGTGACGGCACGATATTGCTGGACTCCCCGAATGCGGTGGAAGCAGGTTCGAACTTTGGCGAGTTCCTGAGCGCTCATGCATCGACGGACATCGCCGAGCGGATACATGCTATCCAGGACCGTAACGGAAACGGTTCCATTCCGTTCCGTCTGGACGGGCATGACGTGCTGATGGAATATCTTCCGATCGGAGTCGGCGGGTGGTATCTCATGACCATCATGCCGCAGGATATCATGAGCGCCAGGACGTGGGAAATTTTCAAGCATGTGCTGGAGGCGTTCGGAGTATTCGCGATCCTGTTCATCATATTGGTATCCTATGTTCTGTGGCTCCATAGTAAGGATCGGAAGCGGCTCGATCAGGCAAACCATGACATGAACCGTATCTCCGATATTCTGCCGGGAGGAATCTGCAGGTTTCTGCGACAGGACGGATGGCCGATCATTTTCATGAACCCGGGGTTCCTGCAGTTGGTCGGATACAGCGCCGAGGAGCTGAAAGCCCGTGTCGGCGACAAGCTTGCGTCGCTGATCTATCCAGCCGATCTCGTCCGCATGGGCGATGTGGTCGGTTCGCTTGCCGACGGCATCCGGACATCGACCGAGTATCTGCGCCTGGTCTGCGCCGACAGTTCCTTGAAGTGGGTGCTGTTCAATGCGGAACTCGGTGGGGATGATGACGAAGGCGAATGCGTCCATTCCACGTTCGTCAATATCTCGTCGCTCAAGCAGGTCGAGGAACAGCTCCAGTTGACCAAGCGGCGGTATGACCTGATCCTCGATCAGACGGAGGATATCATCTTCGATTGGAACATCCGCGATCGGTCGGTCTATTTCTCCCATACGTTCACAAGGAAACTGGGAAGGGAACCGGTCACAGGAAATTTCCCTGAGAACGCCGTACAGTCTGGAATCGTCGACCAGCGGGACGCCCAGAATTTCCTCGACAGCTTCCATGGCCTGGAGAAAGGCAAGTCGTCGTTTGAACTCGAGTTGCGGCTGAAAAAAGCCGAAGAAGAGTCGATCTGGTTCCGGATGATCGCCACCACTGTTTTCGGCGGTACCGGAGAACCGATCCGTGCCGTGGGGACTCTGCAGGACATCGACACCCAGAAACGGACGTTGCTGGAAGCGGCCGATTCTGCGAATCGCGATTCCCTGACGCAACTGTACAACCGCAGGATGACCGCCCGACTGATTGACGCTCGTCTGTCGGAACAGACCGTGACGGGAAGCCTGGCTGTGATCGATATCGACGACTTCAAGCTTGTGAACGATTCGATGGGGCACCTGTACGGGGATTTCGTGCTGAACCAGATGGTTCGGGTGCTGTTGGAGAACACCGGACCTGACGATATCGTGGGAAGGATCGGGGGAGACGAGTTCTGTGTGTTCTTCTCCGATGCGATAGACGAATGGTCGGTGCGGCGCCGTGCATCGAATATCCTCGCCACGTTGTTCGACGTCGGAAGGAGCAATACGCCGCGTTACGAACTTTCCGCCAGTATCGGAATCGTGATCAAGTCGGAGGAGGACCCTGTCGCGACGTTCGAGGGACTTTTCCAGAAGGCTGATACCGCGCTCTATTTTGCGAAGCGGCTGGGCAAGAACTGCTACGTGATCTACTCGGCGATGGTCGAACAGGCTATGAACCCTCATGTCGATGGCCCTCCGGCTCCGCTGCTGATCGATGACTCCGTGATGCGTCAGAAACTGTTCCGCGATCGTCTGGCGGACTGTTTTTTCAAGGCATCCAATGAATTTTCCGATTTGAATCAGGCGCTTCACTCCCTGTTGGGGACGGCGGGGCATTTGATCGGGGCAGGTCGGGGCATCATCTATGAATACAGTGGAGACGACGCCTTTTTCTCCAATACGTTCGAATGGTGTGATGATGGGGTTCCCTCCGCCCGTGAATGGGGGCGGAGAATTGCGTCAATGGACTATTCCGAACTAAAGAATTATTTCGACGACAACGATATCTTCTTCTGTCCCGATGTCAGGAAACTGCCGGGTAGGAATGCGTTCGAAGAATTCGTCAAGAGCAGGGGATCGCTGTCAGTACTGTTCTTCATGATCATGGAGCGGGGACGCCGCAAGGCGCTGCTGGGATTCGAGCAATTCGAATCGGGCGTGCTTCCGTCGTACGATGAAATGGTCGGGCTGTCCCAGTTTGCGAAACTGACGGGATTGCTGCTGATCCACGACCAGGAGAACCAACGGCTGTTTTCCATATTGTCCAACCATGTCGACGCAGCGTCGTTCGTCATCGACGCGACGGACTATCGTCTGACTTTCTGCAATGACAAGGTCGCGCGTCGGTTTCCTGCGGCTTCCGTCGGATCTTTCTGTCATCAGGCCATCCGTGGCAACCCCGAACCTTGCGCCGACTGTCCGCTCCTGTCCGACCGGTTCAAGAATGGAGGAAGTACCGTTCTTTCCCTCCATGATGGGTCGCTTGCAAGCGCGACATTCTCGCGATTCACGCTATGGGATCGACGGTCGTGCCTGGTCAGTCTTCGCTTCGAGGAGGATTCTCGAAGCGAATGCACGCATCTGGTCGATGTGATGGATGAGATCATCTATGTCAGCGATCCCGTGACATACGAACTGCTGTATGTGAATCGATCGGGAAGGAACTATTTCCATCTGCATGATGACGACTATATCGGAAAGCCCTGCTTCGCATTGCTACAGGGGCGGTCTTCGCCATGTCCGTATTGTACGAATGACAGGCTACGCTACGATGAATTCTATGCCTGGGAATTCACCAATGCACTGGTCGGTCGGCATTTCCTGCTCAAGGACAAGTTGATCGACTGGGGAGGAAGAACGGCGAGGATCGAGTTTGCGCTTGATATCACTGAGAAGGAGAGTGTGAGCCAGTCGCTCCGGGATCGGCTGGACAGGTCTCAGGTGATCATCGAGAGCATCGGAGCGCTTGTCTCCGCGGAGAATCTCGATACGGCGGTGAATCTGGTGCTGGAGAAACTCGGAACGTTCTATGCCGCCAAGCGAGCATACATCTTCGAGCTCGACGCATCGGCCACTTCGGCTAGGAACACGTATGAATGGCATGCCGAGATGGTGGCGTCCCGTCCCATCCAGACGATTCCTCCGACGATGCTCCGGCGCTGGCTGATCAAGTTCAGCAAGAAGGAATCGTTGGTCATCGACGATGTCGACAGCCTGAAGGATGACGAAGATCCTGAGGAATACGAGGTCCTGAAGCGGAACGGCGTGGATTCCCTGTATGCGACGCCGCTGTATATCAAGGATAAGCTGGTCGGGTTCCTCGGCATGGACGATCCTACCTTCCATCGCAACGATCTTTCTACGCTCGATTCCCTTTCGTATTTCATCATAGAGGAGATCATCAAGCGTCGGATGCAGGTGGAATTGGCGACGATGGGGTATCATGACACCCTGACCGGACTGCCCAATCGGAGCAGCTATGTCCGGCGGCTCGCGGAGCTTGGGCGGATCGAACCGAAGACGGTCGGCGTGCTGATCGCGGATATCAACGGACTGAAGCAGACGAATCTCGACTACGGGCATTCGCTGGGCGATAGCCGGGTCACTGGAGTAGGCCGTGCGTTGCGCAATCGTTTCTCGGGGTATGACGTGTTCCGTCGCGATGGCGACGAGTTCGTCGTCATCTGCGAGGGAATCGATCAGGGGGTGTTCATCGATTTGATCCAGAAGCTTCGCAAGGATATGGAAGCTCTATCGGTTTCGATCGGACATACTTGGTCGGATGTTTCGCCCGATGTCGAGACGCTGATTTCCCATGCCGATGAGCTGATGAACATGGAGAAGCAGCAGTACTACACTGCTGTTGCGACTTCCGGAAAGCATTTCGATCCCGTACGATTGGAACGGCTGCAAAAAAGTATCGAGTCAGGTTCCTTCCTGATGTATCTGCAGCCCAAGTATACCATCGATACAGGAAAACTGTATGGGGCCGAGGCGCTATGCCGCTACTGGTCCGAGGAACACGGATTGATTCCGCCAAGCATGTTCATCCCTGTGCTGGAAAAAGCGAAGGTGATCAAATATGTGGATTTGTATATCTTCGAGCAGGTGTGCAGGTCGCTTGAACGCTGGATCAAGACGGGAAGAGAAGTCATCCCTGTTTCGCTGAATTTCTCCCGGATCACATTGCTGGAGGCGGGGTTGGTCGACGAAATGGTGTCCATACAGAGCAAGTATTGCGTTCCGAGGGAATTGATCGAAATCGAGATCACAGAGAGCATCGGAGAAATGGAGCGGGAGCTTGTCGCGGAAATCGGCGCCAGGATCCAGGAACAGGGATTCCCCATTTCTCTTGACGATTTCGGGTCGAAATATACGAGCATGTCGATTCTGTCAGCCGTACCGTTCCATACGCTGAAGCTGGATCGAAGCCTTGTCAACGATCTGGAGGTCAACGAACGTACGAAGATTCTGGTACGCCATATCATCGATATGTGCGGAGCGCTGGAAGTGGCTTGCGTAGCCGAGGGTGTCGAGACGAGCGGACAGCTGTCGATCCTTCGCGAGATGAACTGCGACTATGCGCAGGGGTATTATTTCGACAAGCCGATGCCGCTTGATCAGTTTGAACAGAAATATATTGCCTCTACCCCC
>LVBD01000068.1 GCA_001604275.1 Spirochaetales bacterium Spiro_02 | reverse complement strand
GGCTCTCCCGAGTGCTTGGGATAGGAGAAATTACCAAGCTTTTGCTATTTTGCAAGAGGCTCCATAAAATGATTTTTTGCATTATTTTAACGTTTTATTTCCACTGTTGTGTCTACTCATCGATTTTTCGATTGTCGCGAAGCTTCGCTATTTTTTCCGTATTTTAGCGGAGCAGTAGCTGATTTGGATTCCGTTGCGTATGATCGGCTTCCTTCTTCTTGCGGGTCGTCCTTGGCAAGAACCCCGATATGCGCCAGTATTCAAAATCCAGGAATCAGTATATGATTGTTCGTATGAATCGAATCTTCCGCTACGCATTCTGGAAAATCAAAGGCGTCAAAGTCTATGCCCTCGTCGGGAGGAGCGGTACCGGCAAAAGTTTTCGATCGAAACTCGTAGCGGAAAAACACAACATCGAACTGATCATCGACGACGGACTGTTGATCAAAGGGGATAGGATCCTCGCCGGTAGATCGGCCAAACGCGAGCCGAACTTCCTGACCGCGGTCAAGACCGCTCTGTTCGACGACGACGAGCATCAGCGACAAGTCATGGATGCTCTTCAGCGTGAGAAATACCATAAGATCCTGATTATCGGAACCAGCGAAAAAATGGTCCACAAGATCGCATTGCGCCTGAACCTTCCGGAGCCGGAAAAGTTGTATCATATAGAGGACATAGCGACGAAAGAGGAAATCGAGACTGCGATGCGGATCCGCTACACGGAAGGAAAGCATGTGATTCCCGTGCCCACGATCGAAATCACCAGGAACTATCCGCAGATCGTCTATGATTCGATGCGTGTCTTCTTCAAAAACAAGGCGCACTTGCCTTGGCAGAAGAACAAGGTGTTCGAAAAGACGATCGTCAGACCGGAATTCAGCAAACATGGAAAGATCACGGTAAGCGACGTCGCGCTGACACAGATGGTCATCCACTGCCTCGATGAATTCGACAACATGATCAAGGTAAAGAAAGTGCAGGTCAAGGTAAACCCGGAAGGCTATGCCCTGACGGTGAAGCTGCGCGTTCCCATCAAGCATCAGATTTCATCTACATTGGCAGAGCTCCAGGAATACATCGCCGATTCGCTTGAAAAATACGGCGGCATATTCGTTACGTCGGTGAATATCGAAATTGAGGAGTGGGCCTAGACTGGTGTCTATAAGTCATGCGCTTCTGCGCTGGTGGCGGGCGGTTCCGCCAACGGGGCGGAAGCCTGCTGAGGAGCCGGAACGCCGTGGTTCGAGCTTCGGGCCTTGCCTCCCCTTCTCCTGCGTCTTCTTTTCGGAGGACTCGCGATCGTATCGGATTGCCCTGCGGCAGAGGAGGCTTGCTTCAATTCCGCAAGCCCTTCGGCGTTCGCCTGCTGTTCTCCCGATGTCACGACCACAGGCTTGTTCGTTTTCTTGTTCCGCTGTCTCGTCGGAGCCCCGTCGACACGGGGAGTCCTTCGCTTCACCGGCACCGGCTTCCCATTTGCGCCACGGGGCTGTCGGACGCAGTTTCGCGGGGTCTTGTATCCTTTCTCGGACAGCAAGTGCTCGCAGGCAACCTCGATTTCGTAGTTGCTCGGCGTGATCGGACTGATCAGCACTTTTACCTGGCGGAAAGTATCCTTGAAACGTTCGTCGGCTGACGTGATCGAATCATCGAAGACGATCAGAGAGGAGACAAGAGCCTTGATCATGTCGCCCCTCGACACCTCCTCCCGCTCCCCGCGACGGGAAGCTTCGACCTGTTCATCGAGTGTCCGTAACGATTCCTTGACTTGCGGTACGTTCGAATAGATGGAAAAGCACGGAAGCATGAAGACCAGTAGCTTATATTTCTGCAACTCTTCGAAGATTTGGGCGGAGCAACCCGAAGCAAGTATCTTGTTCACCTCTTCGGTAAGTCTGCTCGAAGAAATTCTGGAAAGTTCATTCGAATATTTTCTGATCGCCAGCCGGACGTCGAACTTCAGCTTGAACCCGGTGGTGACCGAGTATTTCACAGCCCGTACCATCCGCACGGGATCTTCCTTGAATGTCAGATTGAGCGGAATCAGCGACCGGATGCGTTTCTTCTTGAAATCTTCAAGCGAATCATTGAAATCAAGCAACTGCCCGGTCACAGGATCGAAATAGAAGGAATTGATGGAAAAATCCCGGCGCTTCGCATCCTGTTCTATCGTTCCGAAGATATTGTTGTTGCCATCTTCGGCCTCCTCTCCGCTACGAAACGTGGAGACTTCGAGAATCTTGTCCCGAAACACGATATGAACCAGCTTGAACCGTTTACCGATGATCCGAGCATTCCAGAACATTCTCTGGATCTGCCGAGGGCTGGCGTTGGTCGCGATGTCGAAATCCTTCGGCTTTCTTCCCAACATCAGATCCCTGACGGCGCCGCCGACGATATAGGCTTCAGCACCCGATTGCTGTAGTTTTTTCACAACCCAGAACGCATCGTTGTCGATGAGTCTGGAATCAATTCCATGTTCTTCCGGCGTATAGATTTTGGCGATGGGAACGCTGTGCCCCAGATCGTCTTGTTTGTATCGTATCAGCATGTATCACTCAATATGCGCGACAAGGACCATACGATGGCCTTATTGCAGTTTCCACAGGATTTGTTTACTATAATGGTGTACACTAATTGATACGAAAATGCAACAGGAGCCCCCTCGTATGAGCAATATCACTCGACAAGCGTCCCGTCCGGACGTGCAGTCACAGGACAATGCGTCCGCATCGGGAAAAAAAACAATCATAGAACCGAAAGTACTGAAAGGGTTCCGGGATTCCTTGCCCGCCCAGGAAATCAAGAAGAAAGAAATCATCCATGCGTTGGAGAGGAACTTCTCTTCCTACGGATTCGTTCCGATCGACACTCCGGTGCTGGAATATACCGAAGTGCTTCTGGGGAAAGGCGGCGGAGAAACCGACAAGCAGATATTCAGATTTCTTGACAACGGAGGTCGAGAAGTCGCCATGCGTTTCGATCTGACAGTTCCGTTCGCGCGATTTCTCGCGCTCCACAAGAATGAGATCGTATTTCCGTTCAAGCGCTTCCATATCAACAAGGTCTGGCGGGGAGAGAACCCGCAGAAAGGCCGTTTCCGTGAATTCATGCAGTGCGATTTCGACATCGTTGGCGTGGATAGTCCCTCCGCGGACTACGAGATCCTGTCCATGATGCGCAGTTCCTTCGATCTGCTCGGCCTGGGAAACGTTACGTTCCATGTCGCCCATCGGGGTTTGTTCAACGCTTTCCTCGAGCATCTCGGAGTGTCGGATGATTCCGTCGAGGTGTTGAGGACCGTCGACAAATTGCGGAAGATCGGTTCCGAAGCGGTTCGGTCGCAATTGACTGACCTGACCGGTAGCGTCGAGAAGGCCGACGACATTCTGGCATATATCAATCCGAAGGAGTCGGACGGGTTCCTTGCAAGGCTCGAACGTCTGAGCGAACTTGCTGGCAATGAGCAGGAACATACGCATCGGATGCGTACGATCTATTCATTGCTGGAGGCCGCCGGCATCGCGTCGCAATTCGTCCTCGACCCTTCCATTACACGCGGTCTGGACTACTATACCGGGATCGTCTATGAAACGTTCCTCGATGACCTTCCCTCCATCGGGTCCGTATGCAGCGGCGGCCGGTACAACGATCTCGCTTCGCTTTATACAAAGGACCGGATACCCGGCGTAGGATCTTCGATCGGTCTCGATCGATTGCTTTCGGCTCTGGAAGAACTTGGCAGTGGCATCCTGACTGAGGGGTCTTCTGCCGACGTTCTGGTCGTCGTAATGGAGGAATCGCTCCGGCCATGGTATCATTCGGTCGGAGATGCGCTGCGAAAGCTGGGAATCCGTTGCGATGTGTACCTTGCGGACAAAAAGATTTCCCAGCAGTTCAAATATGCCGAATCGAACCATATCCCGTTCGCATTGACATGCGGTAGCGACGAACATGACGCAGGAACGTTCACGTTGAAGGATTTACGGACGAGAGAAACCTGTTCCGGGCTGTCATTGCAACAAGTGGCGCAGCGGATCAGAAAGGACTGAATTTGCAAAACATGAAACAGTTGCCGGTCTACCAGCACCGGCGGGAAATCCTTGCGGCACTGGAAACGCACCAGGTGATCGTAGTCGAAAGCCCGACGGGAAGCGGCAAGACGACGCAGCTTCCGATCATCCTCCATGAGGCTGGCTACACTGCGGATCTGGCTGTCGGCATTACGCAACCGCGACGCATCGCGACCTTGTCCGTCTGCGACTATATCAAGCGTCAGCTTGGGGATATGGAAGGGTCGCTGGTCGGCTACAAGATGCGATTTTCCGATACGACGGACCGGAACACTCGGATCAAGGTCATGACCGACGGAATCCTGCTTCAGGAACTGAAGGCTGATCCGTTGCTACGCAACTACGGGGTCATGCTGGTCGATGAGGCCCATGAAAGGAGCCTCAACATCGATTTCATCCTTGGGCTTCTGAAGGGTGTGCTTTCCCAACGGGCCGATTTCAAAGTCATCATCAGTTCCGCCACGATCAATACGAACGTATTCTCCCAGTTTTTCGATTCTGCTCCGATCATCAGCATCGATGCCCGGATTCACCCGGTCGAGGTCTTCTATATGCCGCAGGTCCATGCGGGGAATTCCGATGAAATGATGGATCAGATCGTACGGATCGTCGTCTCTCGAGTGAAGGAAAAGGCAGGAGACATCCTGATTTTTCTTCCGGGTGAATTCGAAATCAAGACATGCATGCAATTGTTGCATACTTGCGAAGTGAAGCGCCATCTGGTGCTATATCCGCTGTACGGACGTTTGTCGAAGGACGAACAGGAACGTGTCTTCATCCCGACGCCGAAAGACAGGACGAAGGTGGTCGTCGCTACGAATATCGCTGAAACGAGCATCACCATAGATGGCATCACCACTGTGATCGACAGCGGCATGGCGAAAATGAATTTCTACAACCAGAAGGACTTTACATCGTCGCTTGTTCCGCTACCGGTGAGCAAATCGTCATGCGAGCAGCGCAAGGGACGTGCGGGGCGTACTGCTCCCGGGGCCTGCTACCGCCTCTATTCCAAGCACGATTTCGATACGCGTTTCTCATATACGACGGAAGAGATATTGCGGACCGATCTGTCCGAAGTCGTTCTGAGGATGAGCGATCTGGGAATCTATGACTTCGAGAAGTTCCCTTTCATTACCAGACCGAAGGCCGGTGCAATCGCCAGCGCGGAAGAGACATTGAAATTCATCAAAGCTATCGGAAAAGATCGACACTTGACCTCCATCGGCGAGTTGATGGTACGATTCCCGTTGCTTCCCAGACATTCCCGCGTGATCGTGGAAGGGATGCTCAACTATCCCGATGTCATCGACGAAGTGTTGATCGCCGTCGCATTTCTATCGACGAAAACTCCTTTCGTTCTGCCTCCAGGAGAAGAGGATGCGGCGAGAGAGGCTCACAAAGCGTTCAATACCACCGAGTATGGGGACTTCCTCACCTATCTGTCGATTTTCAAGCAATTCTCCGAACTTCCTTCTTCCGACGCAAAGGAGAAATTCTGCAAACGGAACTATCTGGACATGCAGAGCATGACGGAAATCGTGCATGTGGACGAACAGCTTGCGGAAATCGTCAGCGAGCTTGGTTTTCCGTTGAGTCACGGAGGATCCGTGCACGACTACCTCTGCTGCCTCGCCGCAGGTCTGCTGCAGTACGTCTGCTGCAGGTCGAAAGGGAACATGTACAAAAGTCTGACTGCGAACCAAATATACATCCACCCTGGATCAGCCTGGTTTCGGGAACCGCCACAATTCATTATCGCCGGCGAAATCGTCCAGACCAGCCGGATGTACGCCCGGTCCGTCAGCCCGCTGAAGAAAGAATGGCTTGATCAGATTGACCCGATGCTTCGTCCGAGGTTGCTGGAGATCCGCAAGCATGACGCCGAATCCAGAAGGATTGAGCGCGAGGCAAGACGCGACGAACGCCGCGACGAAGAGAAGAAAAGACGAACCGGCAAAGATGGGCGGGCTTCGACGATCCGGGATACGGTACCGGAAACCCAGACTCCTTCGGCCACCGTATACCGAAGAACCTATCCAGTGGAATTTTTCGGCAAGAAGAAAAACCCTGTCGTCGTGATTCCCCTGTCGGATCTTTCCTGGCTGTATACCCAGAACATGAACGCATCGCGTCGTCCGAAGAATTTTTCTGCAGCGCTCGCCTACCATGGATCATATATCCACTATGGCGACAAGTTCTTCAACATCCTTGAGCTGAACGGAAAGGTCGATACGGAGAAAGGGATTTTGGAATCCCCTCCCAGCGGTCAGTTCTCAGCATCCGACCCGTCGTTGCTGGTCGACAACTTGATGTGGATACTGGCTCTCTGTCGCCTGAAGAAGGAACGAGGACGTCTCGGATTCATCGAACTTGACACAAACGGCAACGGTATGTTCATGTTCAAGGCGAACAAGAACGGGCTGGAAGCGTTGGATACATCGATCTACTCCTTGGGTCAGCTGCTCGACGATCTTGATCGTAGCAGTCATCCCAATGAACTTCGCGTAGCACGAAAGACCTATGAGCGCTTGATGAAACTATTCGACAACTAACGCGAGGAATCCCTCAATCCATGATCTTGATCAGCATCGTGTCGGTCGATGTCTGCGTTCCGATCGAGGAGCCGCAGGTAACGATCGCCAAGTCACCTTTCTTTACGAGACCTGTCTTGATCGCCAGGTCGCAAGCATGCAGGATGGAATCGTCGACATTCGGCTGGTATTCCGCGAGTATCGGATGAATCCCGAACGACAGCTTGAGCTGCCTGCAAGCCTTTTCGTCCGTTACCGCGGCTATCACGGGACAGCCGGGCCGATAATGTGAAACGACTCGGGCTGTTTTGCCGGTCAAGCTGACGCAGATGATCGCTTTCGCATCCAGGAAATAGGATGCGTCGCATGCGGAACTCCCGATCGCATTGATGATGTCCTGGCCAAGGTTCAGCCGATTCTTGGCAAAGCGTTCTTTATAGTCGATCTTCGATTCCGTATATTCCGCGATTTCGGACATCGTCCTGACCGATTCTACCGGGTATTGTCCTGCTGCAGTCTCACCGGAGAGCATGATGACTGTCGTTCCGTCGTATATCGCATTGGCGACATCGGAGACCTCCGCTCTTGTCGGCCGGGGATGGTATGTCATGGAATCAAGCATCTGCGTGGCAGTAACCACATGCTTACCGGCCTTGTAGCATTTCGCAATGATATCTTTTTGGATCGGCGGCAGTTCCTTGAACGGGATCTCGACGCCCATATCCCCTCTGGCGTCCATGATGCCATCGCTGTGTTCGATGATTTCCTCAAGGTGGTCGACGCCACAGGAATTCTCCACTTTAGCGATGATCTGGATTCTTCCGCCACCATTGACATCAAGCAGCTTGCGAAGTTTCTTGACATCATCCGCCGTCCTGACGAACGATGCCGCAATGAAATCGACGCCTTGCTCAATGCCGAACAGGATGTCGTTTCTGTCCGTCGCACTGATGAACGGCATATCGATGAACACACCCGGGATGTTGATGCTTTTGTGGTTGCTGACTTTTCCACCGTTGCGGACGATGCAAACGACATCGCACCCTCTGAGTTCCGTGACATCGAGCGATATCAACCCGTCGTCTATCAGGATATTCGTTCCTACGCAGATCTCTTCGACAAGATACGGATACGTGATGGACACTCCGTGTTCGTCGCCTATTTTGTCCGGATCGGAATATAAAATGAATTCCGCACCGTTTTCCAACATTGCGAATCCATCCTTGAAATCCCGCACCCGAATCTCGGGTCCTTTCGTATCCAGCATCAAGGCGACGGGAATCCTCAGTTCTTTGCTGATACGTTTGACACGTTCGATTCGTTTCGCATGTTCCTCATGCGTACCATGGGAAAAGTTGAATCGGGCGCAGTCCATGCCGTTCAGAATGACCTGTCGAAGGATCTGTTCATCATCGACAGCGGGACCCATGGTGCAGATAATCTTGGTCTTTCTCATTGTGGAGCCTCTTCTTTCATAGCTATCATGCTAGTGGAAAACACGGATTTCCGATAGCGAATTGCATTAAGAACCGGTTAAGAAACGATTCGATCAGATCGGGCTGCTGATCACCAAGTTCTGGAGAAGCTTCAATTCAATAGTCGTCAGGACCGGTTTGCCCTGTTTTTCCAACAGGACGAAACGGACCAACCCATCCTGCTTTTTCTTATCTTTCAGAAGGCTTTGCCTGAACAGTTGCCAATCGCCTCGACCGATACGATAGTCGATGTCATAGCCATACATCGCGAAGAGTTTCGTCGCTCCAGATGCGTATCGCTGGTCGGTGATTCCAAGTTTTTCACCCGCTTCGAGCGCACGGCAGGTTCCCCATGCAACGGCTGCGCCATGGCTCCAGGTCGTGAATCGTCCGCAGGATTCCAGTGCATGTCCGAACGTATGGCCGAGATTCAAGGCTTGACGGATTCCCAACGTTTCCTTCGGATCACGTTCGATATACGACTGTTTCACTTTCAGCGATAACTCGACAAGATTCCGTAGGACCGCAGGATCCCTGCCCATGATCTGGTGCTTCTTCAAGAGCAGCATGCGGTAGAGCTCTTCATCCTGGGCAAGGAGCGCGTGTTTGATCACTTCGGCCAGCCCATTGAGAAATTCCTTGTCCGAGAGGCTCTTGAGCGTATCGCAACAGATCAGGACATCCTGCGCAGGATAGAACGTACCGACAAGATTCTTGCCTCCCATGAAATCGATGGCCGTCTTGCCTCCCAGCGATGCATCGACCATGGCGAGCAAGGTTGTGGGAACGAGCGTCAGTCTGCATCCCCTCATGTACAGGGAGGCGGCGAAGGCGGTCATGTCGCAGATGACTCCCCCTCCGAATCCGATGAACCGCCCGTCTCTCGCCATGCCTTCTTCGACTGCGGCGCGCAGGATACGTTCCGTTCCCCGCCAGTTCTTCGCCGACTCTCCTGGCTCAAGGATCACTCTGGGTGTGGGTAACGGTCTGATGAGTCTTGCGGTGTTTCCGTCAAGAACCCACAGAACGTTGTTGCCGTATTCACTCAGGTGCGCCGATAGATCGTAAATGTCGTCCGCAAGAAGCACGTTGGTTGTCTGGCCGTCGGCCAAGGTGACGCTACAACAGGTATTCATGTTCATTTTATACAGCAAATTCCTTGTCGTGGGCAAGATGCGACACCCTTGCAAATTACCGCGATTTGGAACATGATACTGTCGATATGTTGCACACTGGGTATTTCGATTGGGCCGCTACCGCGCCATTGTCCGCGGACGCCTCACAGGAGTATGTACGGATCGCCGAACGGTATATCGGCAATCCTTCGTCAATCCATCGGGAAGGCCGGATTGCCGCACAGTATCTTGAACAACTCAGGGCCGAAATCGCATCTTGCATGAATGCCGAGCCGAAATCTGTCGTGTTCACCGCAGGAGGAAGCGAAAGTGATGCGATCATCTTGAATTCATTGCTTCGCAGCAAGGCCCCTGGACAGGTTGTGATTCCCCGGTTCGAACATGCGGCTGTGACTCAATATGTCAGGATTCTCGAAGATTTCGGATGGGATGTCCGTTTGATCCAGGCTCCTGGTGGCTTCGTGAGGCCTGAACAGATCGCCAACGTCCTTACCGAGAAAACGCGGCTGGTCTGCTGCATGTTCGTCAACAATGTGACGGGAACCATACAGGATATCTCCGGAATCGCTTCGGTCATTCGAGCCCATGAAAGGAACATCGGCAGGAAGGTACACTTCCATTGCGATGCCGTACAGGCACTTGGCAAAATAGCGGTGGACGTTCGGGCTCTGGGTATCGATTCCGCGGCTTTCAGCGCACATAAGTTCTGTGGTCCCAGAGGCGTCGGCATCCTGTACAATTCGAATCCCGCGATCGCCGCGTTGAGCCGAGGCGGGGGACAGGAGAACGGGCTGAGACCGGGAACGGAGAATCTGGCGGGAATCGCAGCGATGGCGACGGCATTGCGATCGGCAGTGAACGATCTGGATATCCATCTTAATCATGCTAGAACGATCAGACGGTACTTTGAGCGACGTTTTGCCGAAGATGCTCCTGAACTGGTGCTCCTATCACCTCCCATCGATTCAGAACTACTTTCAAGTTCCTATATCCTGTCGGTCTCTGTTCCGGGCATTCCGTCGGAGGTCTTTACCAGGATGCTGTTCGATCAAGGGTTCTGCGTCTCCTCCGGTTCCGCGTGTTCTAACAACGCGAAGCAGAAAGGGGAAGGTGTCCTGCAGGCAATGGGATTCGACTCACGTCTTTCAGCATCGTCCGTGCGGATTTCCTATGGATACGATACGACGCTTGAAGATGCACGGCGACTTGCCGATGCGATCGTCGAGCTTTTTTACAAGCATATGCGGAAATGATCGCCGAATATGCGAACACAATTGGAGAGTGATCGATGGATACGAAACTATATCTGGTACGGTTGGGCGAGATTTCCTTGAAAGGGCTGAATCGCGATTTCTTTGAAAAACGGCTCAGGCATAACATCAAGGACAAATTACGCCCATGGAACAGCACGTGCACGCGGCAGAAAGGGCGATTGTATTTTGAAATCGATGCGAAATGTCCTGACGAAATCGCTGATCGAGCGTTTTCAACCACGTTCGGTGTCGTCGGATTTTCCCAAGCGGTGCGTTGCGAGAAATCGTTCGATGCGATCGTCGAGGCAACGAAACGGCTGATATCCTCGCCTCCGTTCGATGATGGAACCGGAAGTTTCAAGGTGGAGGCGTCCCGGAGTGACAAAAGTTTTCCCCTGAACAGCTACCAGATCGCTTGCGAGCTCGGGGGCGTAGTGCTTGACCGATACCCAGGCATGCATGTCGATGTCCGGCATCCCGAACGAATTTTGTTTTGTGAAATTCGCAACGACGCATACCTCTATACCTCGTTACGCAAAGGGCTTGGCGGTTTGCCTGTTTCATGTGCCGGAAAGGGAATGTTGTTGCTCAGCGGCGGTATTGATAGTCCTGTCGCCGGTTGGAGGATGGCTCGTCGTGGATTGAAGCAGGAGTGCATCTATTTCCATGCATACCCGTATACCTCCGAAATGGCGCTTGAGAAAGTTAAATCCCTTGCTGCCATTCTTGCGCCATACCTGCAAGGAACGCGACTGCATGTCGTGCCGTTTACCGACTCTCAGCTCTGGATACGCGACCACAGCAACGAAGAGGAGCACACGCTGATGATGCGTGCATGCATGATGAAAGTGGCGAACGCTTTAGCCGAAAAATCAGAAGCGCTTTGTCTCGTGACCGGAGAGGCGCTGGGACAAGTCGCAAGCCAGACGCTGGAAAGCATGGCTTTCACCGATGGAATGTCGGAACGGGTTGTGCTTCGTCCATTGGTGGGAATGGATAAGGAAGAGATCATTGCAACGGCTATGAAGATCGGCTCCTATGAAACAAGCATCCTCCCCTACGAGGATTGCTGTGTTATTTTCAGCCCGAAACATCCGTTGGTACGCCCCGACGCGACGGTCGAAACAGACCATTTCCATGCAATGGCGATTGAAGGACTGCTTGATAAGGCTGTGGCGGAGACCTCCACGTATGATTTCGGTGTTGACGGTAGGATTCTCAGGTCTTCTTGTGACTCCGAAGCTTGAATCCTGCTGGCGAAAGATTCATTGGAATGCAAGCATGTTAACAAAGTGCTACGAATTGACACATTCTCGCATTTGTGTATAAAAAAAACTTTGAGCTGTTTGACCATTTTTTGATAAACTACTATGTTCTGAAATAACCTCGTACGTTGCAACGTTGCTGTATTTCGTTATTTTCAGTGGAGAACTTTTGAGTGAAGATCGGGCTTGATGTCGGTTCTACAACATTGAAATGTGTTGTACTATCCGATTCGGGGGAGTTGTTGCATGCTTCCTATGAGCGTCATTATTCACAGATTCCGACAAAGACAGCGGAAGTCCTGAGAAACATACTTCCTCTGGTCGGTGGTATGTCGCCGAACCTTGCCATTTCAGGATCGGCGGGCATGGGGATGTCGCAAGCTTGCGATATCCCGTTCGTCCAGGAGGTGTACGCCACTCGGCTCGCCGCAAATATCTACATCCCCGGTACCGATGTCATCATTGAGCTCGGAGGCGAGGATGCGAAGATCCTGTTTCTGGACGGAGGGCTCGAAGTTCGCATGAACGGTTCATGTGCAGGTGGTACCGGCGCGTTCATCGATCAGATGGCTACGCTGCTCGGCGTCACGCAGGAAGACATGGACCACCTGGCGGCTCAAGCTACGGAAATGTATACCATCGCCTCCCGATGCGGTGTGTTTGCAAAGAGCGATATCCAGCCGTTGATCAATCAAGGTGCGAAACGGGAGGATATCGCTGCAAGCATATTCTCCGCTGTCGTCAACCAGACGATCGCCGGTCTTGCCCAGGGACGACCAA
The DNA here is from genome assembly GCA_001604275.1 of Spirochaetales bacterium Spiro_02. Classification (GTDB taxonomy): domain Bacteria; phylum Spirochaetota; class Spirochaetia; order Sphaerochaetales; family Sphaerochaetaceae; genus Spiro-02. The sequence goes on along the minus strand of LVBD01000068.1, from coordinate 99,425 downwards.
TCAAAGGGCGCGTCGCATATCTCGGTGGTCCACTGACCTTTATGTCACAGTTGCGAAAGCAGTTCGACGCAACGCTTCATGTGCAGGGAGTCTGTCCGGAAAACTCCCTGTTCTACGTCGCGCTCGGTGCGGCGAACTATGCGCAGGGGAACGGCGCCGATATCCCCGGACTGATCGATCGGCTGGAGAATTATCATAAGCATGCATCGTTCCTATCGATCGACCCCTTGTTTTCAGGGGAGACGGAATACCAGGAGTTCGTCCGGCGCCATGCCCAGGCGACGGTTCCCTGCGTCTCGCCGAAGGAATATCGCGGTCCCGTCTTCCTCGGCATCGATGCAGGGTCCACGACCGTCAAGGCTACCTGTGTTACGGAAAACGGCGAGATCCTCTATCAGCGCTATCAGGGGAACACCGGCAATCCCGTCCCGATCATTCGAGAATACCTGCAAACATTCATGATCGAAAATCCGCATCTGCCGATTACCGCGGCCGCTGTCACCGGCTATGGCGAGGAAATCGTCAAGAATGCGTTCCGAGTCGATTTCGGTGTCGTGGAGACGATCGCACATTTCACCGCTGCGAAACGGTTCATGCCGGAGGTGGATTTCATCATCGACATCGGTGGGCAAGATATCAAATGTTTCAAGATACATAATGGGACCATAGACAACATTTTCTTGAATGAAGCATGCTCATCTGGCTGCGGTTCATTCCTGCAGACGTTCGCCAACACGCTCGGGTATTCTATTGAAGATTTCGCGCGCCTTGGCATCTACGGAAAACACCCAGTGGATCTTGGCAGCCGCTGTACGGTATTCATGAACAGTTCCGTAAAACAGGCGCAGAAAGACGGCGCCACGATCGAAGACATTTCCGCAGGACTCTCGATCAGCGTCGTCAAGAATGCGCTGTACAAGGTGATTCGTGCGACGAGCGCCGAGGAACTTGGCCGACACGTCGTTGTCCAGGGAGGAACGTTCCTCAACGATGTCGTATTGCGCGCTTTTGAAAATGAGCTTGGAACCCACGTGGTTCGTCCTTCTGTCGCCGGGCTGATGGGAGCCTATGGCGCGGCGCTCCATGCCATGAAGCAAGTCCAGAAGCAAGGAACTTGGAACGGCAGCTCGCTTCTTTCCCTCGAAGAGATTTCGAAGCTCAAGCATGAAGTCCGTTCGGTCCGGTGCAATCGGTGCAGCAACCACTGTCAACTGACGATCAATACGTTCGATGGAGGGAGAAGGTTCATCAGTGGCAACAGGTGTGAAAAACCTGTTACGAATGCGAAACTCGATGAGGATGTTACGTTGCGGAACATCTATGCATGGAAGCAAGCGCGATTGAAATCGTATGGACCTGTTCCAGGAGCTCCCAGAGGAGAGATCGGTATTCCGCTCTGCCTGAACATGTATGAACTGCTGCCCTTCTGGCATTCGTTCTTTACCTCCTTGGGTTTCTCTGTCGTAGTGTCTCCATTCTCCAACCGTAAGCTGTATCTTGACGGTCAGGCGACGATACCGTCCGATACCGTCTGTTTTCCCGCGAAACTCGCCCACGGACATGTGCAATATCTTGTCGATCAGGGTGTCAAGCGTATCTTCTATCCTTGTATGAGCTATAATGTGGACGAGCACCATGGCGACAACCATTTCAACTGTCCCGTCGTCGCCTACTATCCGGAAGTGATCGGCGCCAACATGGGTGAATTGCAGGAATCTAGCGTCGATTTCATCAAGGAGTATGTCGGGCTCAACCGACGCCGGACATTCGAGCGAAGGATGTCCGAAATCCTTGCTCCTAGATTTCGGGACATCACAGAAACCGAGATACGATCCGCATCGAAACAGGCCTATGAAGCGCTTCGTTCCTATATGACTGATATGCGTGATGCTGGACAGCGGATCATCGCCCATGCCCGGGAGACCGGAAAGCCGATCATCGTGCTCAGTGGCCGACCGTACCATGTGGATCCTGAGGTGAACCATGGAATCGATCAGTTGATCCTCTCCTTCGGCGCTTCTATCGTCAGCGAGGATGTCATAAGCGTTTTTTCGAGAAAGGACAAGCGGAATGTATTGAATCAGTGGACCTATCATGCGCGGCTGTATGATGCCGCGAAACGCATCAGGAACGAAAACGACATGCAGCTTGTACAACTTGTTTCTTTCGGGTGCGGTCTCGACGCTGTGACGACGGATGAGGTTCGTGAAATTCTTGAGGATGCGGGAAAAATCTACACACAGATCAAGATCGACGAGATTACGAATCTTGGCGCAGTCAAGATCAGGCTTCGCAGCTTGTTCGCCGCCGTAGGCTGGTGAATCAGGGGAGATTTCTCGGATGGAAAACAAACACGGAAGAGTCGAATTCACAAAAGCGATGAAGAAGGATTACACCATTCTGATTCCGAACATGGCCCCGATTCATTTCAATCTCATCAAGAATGTATTCACAAATCATGGATATCGGGCGGTATTGCTTGAAAACAATGGCCCCCAGGTCGTTCAGGAAGGATTGAAATATGTCCATAACGACATGTGCTACCCCGCCCTGCTGGTGATCGGGCAGATGATCGATGCGCTCAACAGCGGACTCTATGATCCGGACAAAACTGCTTTGGTCATTTCCCAGACCGGAGGAGGATGCAGAGCGTCGAACTATATCTTTCTGTTACGCAAAGCGCTCCAACGAGCCGGGTATGAACAGATTCCGGTCATTTCTCTGAACCTGAAGGGCTTGGAACGCAATCCCGGTTTCAAGCTGACAGTTCCGATGTTGCTTCAGGCGTTCGCAGGACTGATATATGGCGACCTCCTGATGTTGCTGAAGAATCAGGTCAGGCCATACGAAGTCGATGCAGGAAGCGCCGACGCTCTGGTGGAGCGTTGGATCGAAACTCTGTCCGCGCAGTTCAAACGTGGCCGAGGCTGGAGTTTCCCCGCCATGCGGAGGAATCTCGCCGCTATCGTCGAGTCGTTCGCCCGGATCGAAATCAAACATGTACCGAAGGTCAAGGTCGGGATCGTCGGTGAAATATATATGAAATACGCAAGCCTCGGCAACAACAATCTCGAACAGCTGCTCGCTGACGAAGACTGTGAAGTCATGCTGCCGGGTATCCTGGGGTTCATTATGTATGGTTGCGACAATTCTGAGACGGACCGTGCCATATACGGCGGTCGGTTCTGGACGACTATCGGAACGAAACTGGTCATGAAATTGCTGAAAAAAGTCGAAGGCATGTCGATTGATGCGGTCAAGAGGTTCCCACAATTCTTGCCTCCTGCGCCGTATACGCAGACAAAGGCTCTTGACGACGGAGTGATCGGCTATGGATGCAAGATGGGTGAAGGTTGGCTGTTGACCGCGGAAATGCTCGAACTGGCCGAGAACGGCTATGCAAACATTGTTTGCACGCAACCGTTCGGATGTCTTCCGAACCATATCTGCGGAAAAGGAATGATCCGCAAGATCAAGGAAAAAGTCCCCCACGCGAACATCGTCCCGATCGACTACGATCCTTCGGCGACCCATGTCAATCAGGAAAACCGTATTAAACTGATGCTTGCAGTCGCACGCGAAGAACTGCAGAAGGTACAAGCGGAAAGTTCCGGGTAAATCGAGGCTTGCTTCTGATGTCTGTTCTCACTCAAATCGTGACGTGCATCTTTTCCTTGATCAACGCGAGGTTATCATCTCCGATTCCGTTCGCCTTCTCCGACCCAGCAACGATCAGAGCCCTCACTTCATCGCGATGTTCTTCATAATAGTGACGGCGTTCGCGGATCGGTTCGAAAATCGAGTTCATTTTCTTGGCCAGCAATTTCTTGCACGCCACGCACCCGATCTGGGCGTTCTTGCACATGCTGCAGATATTGTCCGATTCCTCAGGATTGAAAACCTTGTGGTAGGTATATACTGTGCATACGTCGGGATTGCCCGGGATCTTGATGCTGATACGGTTCGTATCGGTAACCGCATTCATCACTTTCTGCGTCAGAACTTCAGCAGGATCGGACAGATAGATGGCATTTCCCATACTTTTTCCCATCTTGGCGTTGCCGTCCAGGCCGCAGAGTCTACCGACATTGCTCAGCTTCGCTTCCGGCTCAGTGATCGATGTGCCATATAGATCGTTGAATTTTCTCACGATCTTCCTAGACAGTTCGATGTGCGGAACCTGATCCTCGCCGACCGGTACAAGATCGGCGTTGCAGAACGTGATGTCCGCTGTCTGGCTTACCGGATATCCCAGAAAGCCATAGGTCAAGTCGGAATACCCATAGTTTTTCGCTTCGGTCTTGATCGTTGGATTGTGCCGTAGCTGATTGACCGTGACGATCATCGAGTAGAATATCGTCAGCTCTGCGATCGACGCAATCTGGGATTGCTGGACGAATGTCACTTTCCGCGGATCAAGCCCGACCGCAAGATTATCCATGGCTACCTGGTAGATGCTGTCGTTGATCAGTTCCGGATTATTGAAATGCGTGGTAAGCGCCTGCACGTCGGCAAGCAGGATGAACGTATCATATTCGTCCTGTAGTTCAACGCGTGTCTTCAGGCTTCCGACATAGTGGCCGAGATGCAGTCTGCCCGTCGTTCTGTCTCCAGTCAGGATACGTTTCTTGTTTTCTTCCATCAAATGACTCTCCGATCGTTAGTGGTGGTCGTGCGAACAGGAACCGCAGCTGCATCCGCAACCGTCGGCTCCCTTGTCGGTGCAATAGAAGCCCTTCCCCTTGAAGATCACGCCTGAGCAACCATACACACGATGCAGAGCGTTGCTCTGACAATCAGGGCATCTGGTAGGTCTCGGATCGTTGAACCCAAGGTTCACTTCAAAATGATGATGACAGACATCGCATTCATATTCATATACCGGCATATTATCTGACGCCTCCAAAATTATGTATCACACTGTTGAAAGATGTCGTGATCCCGGTCATCTGAGCCGTGGTCAACGGCATAGAATCAATGACGAAGTATTCACCGTTCGTTACAAACAGATTTTTCAGTTCCGATGCAATGAACTTCGTCCCATCCCGCCTCAGCTGGGCTACGTATTGCGAGCGTATCAGCAAGGCGAGCGAATTCGCAAGTTTATCAGATTTCATTCTGATGCTTGCATCGAGAACAGGATTTCCCTGTCCGTCATATGAAACAAGAATCAGTGTCTCGGACATCTGGAGCACAACGGTGATCGGAATATCGAAACCCAGGCTGAGCATCGTTCTCGGTGAAACGACATACATGCCGAACGCAGCGTCAGCCATCTTTTTTGCGATGAGCGAAGGAATCTTCAGCTGTCGTTCTGCCCATGTCCTGTCGTATGCAGTCCGCCAATCCGTAGTCGAGAAGACGATCAATCCGTTCTTCGGCAGTCCGATCGACAGCGTGCCGTCGGTATTGGTGAAATACTTCACGTCATCCAGATATTCTGTCGTGAAGTCTTTCGAATACATCATGGCGGTATTGATGAGGAACTTCGAAAAATCCCCCTCGATTCCGCCGTAGACATCGAAAGACGACAGATCGGCCGGATACGGCGCTTCCATGGGATCGGAATCGGCTGAATCGAGCTTGCTGTCCATCGCAATGGAGATGCGGTCGGCTTTTTCGAGCAAGGATGCCACACTATCGGGCAACGCATCGAGCGCATCGCCATATAACGGAGCGGCTTGCTTCATATCGACAGTCAAAACGAACTCGGAAGGGTCTCCCATCGCCTGGAAATATGTTTCTTCAATAGAAACGAAAGGACTGCGATGAACGCAACTTGTAGCGTTCAAAACGACGAGTCCAAGAAGAATCGCCGTTTTGACGCTCAGGACTGCACGATTCCGACGTGTCCGTTCCGAATGTTGCATCTATAGCCTCTCCACATCAAGCAATACAGAGTGATCACCGCAGTCGACAGCTTCGTTGTCGCATTCCAGATGTTCGTCGAAGACGGCGACGTCCGCTAGTGTTTCACCCTTGATATACTCTCCGAACGATTCGAACACTTTGCGGACAACTTCGTCGCCACTGATCGTCAACCGGATTCTGTCCGAAACATCAAAGCCGCTCTCCTTCCGGAGATTCTGAATTGAGCGCACGATGTCCCTTGCGATACCTTCGTACAGCAATGCTTCGGTCACCTCGGTATCGAATCCAACGGTAAGGGCTCCATCGTTCACAACCTTCACATTGTCGGCTTCGCTACGCTGGATGACGATATCATTTTCGGAAATCCTGATGGTACCGTTGCCGTACCGTAGTTCGACAGCATGTCCGTCAAGAATTCCGGCGATCTCAGCTCCCGGCAGTTGCTGAATGAGCGCTGCGACTTCCTTCATGTCCTTTCCGAGCTGAGAGCCGAGGACCTTGAAATTCGCTTTCGCCGAATACTCCACAAGTCCGGTTTCATCGGCCTGGATATGCACTTCCTTGACGTTCAGCTCTTCTGCGACGATCTCCTTCATTTCGCCGAGGATCGCCCTATCGTCGGCATCCCTATCGACCAGGAACAGTTTCTGAAGCGGTTGTCTGATCTTCAAGTTGTTAGAACTACGCAACGCACGACCCATCGCGATCGCTTTCATCGTCAGGGCCATCTGCTTCTCTAGTCCATAGTCCCGCTTTGCTTCGTCGTAGACCGGATAGTCGCAGAGATGCACGCTCTGCGGCATTTCCTCTGTCTTGAGATTCTGGTATATCTCCTCCGTAATGAACGGCACGACCGGTGCCGCGACCTTGATGAATGTCATGAGAACGGAATACAGCGTATCATAGGCGGCCTTCTTGTCCTGGTCGTTCTCGCTTCTCCAGAAACGCCGTCTGGAACGACGGATATACCAGTTGTTCAGATCATCCACGAACGTGACGATCGTACCGCAAGCTTTCTGGATATCGTAGGCATCGAAGTATGCGGTCACATCCTTTACCATCCCCTCGGCGCTTGAGACGATCCATCTGTCAAGCGGATTGGTCAGCTGGCCATAGGGTGTCGTCGACGGTTCATAACCATCGATATTCGCATAGGTGACGAAGAACGAGTATGCGTTCCAAAGCGGAATGATCAGGGACTTCAGGACATCCTTGACCAAATCTTCGCTGAACTTCATGTCTTCGGCGCGAACAGCTGCGCTATTCATCAGCGCGAAGCGCAACGCATCGGCGCCATACTGGTTCACGACATCCATGGGATCGGTGAAGTTGCGTTCGCTCTTGGACATCTTCTTGCCGTCGGCTGTCAGGATGATTCCGTTGGTGATGCAATGGAGGAACGCAGGCTGGTCGAACAGCGCTGCGGCGATAACGGTCAGCGTATAGAACCATCCTCGGGTCTGGTCAAGTCCCTCGCAGATGAAATCGGCGGGGAATATCTGCTCGAACCGATCCTTGTTCTCGAACGGATAGTGGTGCTGAGCATACGGCATCGATCCTGATTCGAACCAGCAGTCCATGACGTCGGGAATCCTTCGCATCATCCCCTTTCCGTCCGGACTCGGCCATGTGATCTCATCGACATATTGCTTGTGCAGGTCCTCTACCCACACTCCGCTCTTTTCCTGGAGTTCCTTCCTGCTTCCGATGACCTCGATATGATCGCTGCCATCGCATTTCCAGATTGGAATCGGGTTCCCCCAGAATCTGTTGCGACTGATCGCCCATTCACGGGCGCCTTCCAGCCACTTGCCGAAACGACCATACTTCAGATGGTCGGGCATCCACATGATTTTCTCATTCGCTTCGAGCATTCTGTCGCGGATGGCCGGTACATCGACGAACCAGCAACTGAGAGCTCGATAGATCAATGGCTTTTTCGTTCGATAGCAGAACGGATAGCTGTGTAAAAAGTTTTCCCGCTTGATCAACTTTCCGTGGGCTTTCAGCCAGGCAATGATATCCTTGTCGGCATCCTTGACGAATACACCTTTCCAATCAGGCACTTCGTCGGTGAACCTGCATTCCAAATCCACAGGGCAGACAACGGGAATCCCGGTTCCTTTGAGAACCTGATAGTCCTCTTCTCCGAAACCTGGCGCGGTATGGACGATCCCGCATCCATCCTCGGTCGTGACATAGTCACCGAGAACCGTGACGAAAGCGCCTTTTTCCTTGAGATGAGCGAAATACGGGAACAACGGTTCATACGTCATTCCTTTGAGCTCCCTCCCCTTGTATTCCGCTACGATCTCGTATTGCGACGGATCCTTGTAGTAATGGCCGAGACGCGCCTTGCCCAGGATGTAGAAATCACCCGACTCTATGTCACGAACCTTCACATAATCGATATCCGGTCCCAACGCAAGAGCGAGGTTGCTGGGAAGCGTCCATGGTGTCGTGGTCCAGGCAAGGAAATAGGTATCTTTCTGACCGTCGACCTTGAACCGCACCGTTACGGCCTGGTCGATGACATCCCGATATCCACCGAGGTTGACCTCGAAGTTGGAAAGCGGAGATGCGAGCGCAGGACTATACGGGAGGATGTTGTATCCTTCATATACCAGACCTTTTTCATACAGACTCTTGAAAACCCACCAGATCGACTCCATGTAATCGGGATCCATGGTACGATACCCGTGGTCAAAATCCACCCATCTTCCCATCCTGTTGACGGTATGCTTCCATTCATTCGTATAGCGCAGCACGATGGCTTTGCATGCATCGTTGAATTTGGCCACACCATAGTCCACGATAGCCGAATATCCGGAAACCCCGAGCTTCTTCTCGATCTCGAACTCTACAGGAAGACCATGGCAATCCCAGCCGAATCCCCGCTGGACACGCTTGCCTTTCATTGTCTGATACCGTGGAATGACATCTTTGATCGTTCCGGCCGTCAGATGCCCGAAATGAGGCAGTCCCGTCGCGAACGGAGGACCATCATAGAACGAATACTCATTGTCCGCAGGCCGACTCTCGATCGATTTGTTGAAGATATCCTGTTCGTTCCAGAACTTCAGGACATTCTCTTCCATCTGCGGAAAATCCGCTTTTGCATTCACTGGACGAAACATAGTGGCTCCTGTATTGACCGTATCACGGAAAAGCGCCTCCATGAGCGCCTCCTACCGTGCCGAAAGTTTCAAAAACATTACCATATAATAGTCAGAAACCCGCAGCTATTCAACCTAGTCGTTGTGAAATTGTCCGATCGAACACACTCGATCATCGCGATGTCCACCTTGACATGCGCCGGTCTGTCGGCTAGTTTTCTCCTGTGATGAAATCTTTGAAGCAAGCCCACTTCCCTTTAGACTCCACGATCCGGGAATTCGCGGACAGATTCGACAATACGGGGCATAGCCTGTATGTCGTGGGAGGTGCTGTCAGGGACTGGCTTCTTGGAATTCCCAACGACGATTACGATTTCACGACAGATGCGAAGCCCGAAGAAGTCATGGCGATGTTTCGGAAGGTGATTCCGACAGGAATCAAGCATGGAACCGTGACAGTGCTATACAAAGGCGCCAGGTATGAGGTGACCACTTTCAGGATCGAAGACGAGTATCAAGACCACAGGCATCCGCAGTCGGTGCGGTTCGTCAGGAATCTGGAAGAGGACCTGAAGCGGCGTGATTTCACGATCAATGCGATTGCCGCTGACGCACTGACAGGCCAGATCATCGACAGACACAATGGTATCGGCGATTTAGGCAGGAAGGTGATCCGTGCCATAGGAGATCCCCGCCAACGGTTCGCTGAGGATGCGCTGAGAATACTTCGGGCATGTCGTTTCGCGACGAAACTCGATTTTGAGATCGATACAGCCACCTATGAAGCGATGCGGGAACTTGCTCCCACACTCCGTCATGTATCCGGGGAGCGAGTACGAGACGAACTGGTCAAGATGCTCTCCTGCAAGCACCCGCTCCATGGATTTGAGCTCCTCCACGCCTCCGGCATCCTGCAAGTGCTGCTTCCGGAAGTCGAGGCGGGAGATCGGGTCGAACAGAAAGGGATGCATCGATATGACGTGCTCACCCATGGATTTTACGCCTGCCAGGCTGCGGCCGACCTCGATGCGCCTCTGGAAGTCCGCATCGCGGCATTGCTGCATGATATCGGGAAACCTTCCGTACGGCATGAGGACGAAAACGGCGACTTCACGTTCTACAAGCATGAGTTCGTCTCGGAAAAGCAAGCGAAGGACATCCTTGATCGCTTGAAATTCTCAAACAGCGAACGCGATCGTATTTTGAATCTGATCAGGAACCACATGTTCCACTATACATCGGATTGGTCCGACGGCGCCGTGAGGAGATTCATCGCCCGTGTCGGGGAGGATGCGTTGGGAAACCTGTTCCTGCTACGGCTTGCGGATCAGAAAGCAATCTGCGGTCGGTGCGATTTCTCGACGCTTCAGGAACTGCAGGATCGTATTGAACGGATATTGAAGAATCGTGATGCGCTGACCGTGAAAGATCTAGCGATCAACGGCAATGATCTTCTGTCTCTCGGAATTCCGGCTGACCAAAGAATGGGAGTCATTCTTGCGCGCCTGCTGGAGGCCGTACTGGACGATCCGAGCCAGAATACGAAGGAACAGCTTTCCATCATGGCAAAACATATCGCGAGGGTGATTTCCGAACTACAGGGGAACAATTAGCAACAGTTGCCGTCGAAATCTTCGGCGATCGCATCAAAAGCGATTTTCGCCACGCTCTGCTCGGCTTCCTTCTTATTGCTTCCGCTGGCAGGACCGAACGTCTTGCCCTGGACGGAGACTTGGACCCAGAACGTATTGTCATGTTCCGGACCGGTCCGTTTCAGCAATTCATAGACTGGATATTTCTTATATTTCTTTTGGACATATTCCTGAAGAAGCGTCTTGTAGTCCTTTTTGTGCTTGTTCTCCAGAACCCGCTCGATCTCAGGGACAAGCAAGCGCAGGACGAACCCTCGGGCAGCTTCGATGCCCGCGTCGAGATAATATGAACCGAAAATGGCTTCCATGCAGTCGGCGAGCAACGTCTTCTTCGTCCTGCCTCCGCTATATTCCTCGCCTTTTCCGATCAGGATGTAGTTGTCCACCCCGAGTTGTTTGGCGATCACTGCAAGGCTTTCTTCACTGACAACATAGCTCTTGATGCGAGAGAATTCGCCTTCGTGACGCGACGGAAGATTCCGAAACAACCAGTCGCTGACGACGAACCCGAGCACGCTGTCGCCGAGAAACTCGAGCCGTTCATTGTTATCGACGGTTTCATGGCTTTCGTTCGCAAACGAACGGTGTGTGAACGCAAGGTTCAATAACTCGATGTTCGTAAAGGAAATGTCAGCTTGTCGCTGAAATAACGAAAGCTCCCTTCGTCTCTCAGGCGAGATCGTGGGAGCCTTTCCGAAACCAGCGGACCGTCTAAATCCAGCCATCAACGTATGAGGACGGAATTACTTCAAGAGGGTCGCTAAATAGTCGACCGCATCCTTGACGGTTTCGAACTCGTTCGCTTTCTCGTCGGGAATGGAAATACCCAGTTCTTCTTCGATCGCATACACAAGTTCGTAGGTATCAAGACTGTCCGCTCCGAGATCCTTACGGAACGAGGCGTTCATCGTAATCTTGGATTCATCAATTTCAAGTTTTTCAGCGATCAGAGACTTCAACTTATCAAATACTTCTTTGTTGTCCATAGTCTTGGATTCTCCTCACAATTAGTTGGCTTTCGTGGTGTCGATCACCTGAACACCCCGATAGAACCCGCATTTGGGGCATACGCGATGAGGAAGCACCAGGTTGCCGCAAGTCCCGCAAACGCTCAAAGTCGGCTTTGCAAGGCGCATATTTGCGGCTTTGCGGGAAGCTGCCCTGGATTTTGATGTCTTATATTTAGGTGTAGCCATATTTTAACCTCTTGATTACTTGAATTTCACGACACTTGACGTAGCATAGCGAAAAATACCCATTACGTCAACAACTTGATTCGATTTCTCATGTTTTCAGCGACAAGCGGAGGAACCATCTTCGAAATATCCGCGCCATAGGCCGCCATCTCCTTGATCGCGCTGCTACGTAGGATGAAATAGGTGGGGTCGGTCGGCATGAACAATATCTCAAGTTCGGGGAACAGCTGCTTGTTGGTCATGGCAAGTTCGAACTCATAACCGAAATCGACGAGAGCGCGCACTCCCCTGATCATGACGCCGATATGATGGTCTCTGGCAAAGTCCACGACAAGCCCCTGCCAGACACAGACTTCGATATTCTTGAAATCCTTCAGCAATACGGCAAGCATCGACCTCCGCTCCACAGCTGTGAACAGGCATTTCTTCTGAATATTGTCCGCAACAACGACATACAATTTCCCATACAGCTCAGCCGAACGTTCAATGATGTTCATATGCCCCATCGTCGGAGGATCGAACGATCCAGGAAGCATCGCGACATTGCGGTTCATGGCTTTGCTCATTTTTTGTTTTCCTCCACGTACGACTTCATGGCGGAATATGTTTCAGGGGTTTCGTACTGAATTCGCTTCAGGATCGAGAACGTCCCATCCTGATGCATCTCGATCACAGCGAACGTACCTCTCCCGATATAGGAGACCTTGCAAGGCGGCGCGACATGTTCGTCTGTTGCGATCTTTTCCAGAACACAGTCGAAATGGCAGTACGTGCCTAAGATCTGGCCGCCAACGGCTCCTGCGATGTTCTCGATCGGTCCGCCGCAGATGGCGCAGTCAGGACAAGGTTCCTGGACACGTGGGACATGGATCGGAGGCAAAGTGCTCTTGCGCGGTTGCTGAGGCTTGCGCTGCAGAATCGATGCTTGTTCGCCGGAACGTACGGACTGCTGGTCATTTTTTCGGCCGTTCCGTTGTTTCTGGCGTTTTTTCTGTTCGTTGGTTTTTTTCCGACGCTGACCATCCTGCTGGCTGCCGCCGGGAACCCTAGTCCTGTCATCCATGTTTCAGACCCCTTGGAAATGCGAGACGCTTCCGTTTCGGATGCAAATCGCGTCGAATCTGTACGAATGATACAGTAATTGCGGGTGACATGCAAGGAAATCGGCGAAACAGCGCCGCATCTTGACAAGCTTGTAGGGAGGGACGGCATAGGCCATGTCATCAGCCGACCATTCAGAGTTTCTGCCCCACCAGGATTTCACCTCGATTGCGACAAGCGTGTCAACGGGATCGAGCGCAATGATGTCAAGCTCCCCTCGCCTATTTCTCCAGTTGCGTGAGACAATCCGCCAGCCGTGTTCAACGAGATACTTCACAGCGGCATCTTCTCCGGCTTTCCCTTTGTGCTTGCACGATTCGCGTTCCGACATCAACGCCCCATATGACAGAAAAAAGGACGGGCTTCCCGTCCTTTTTTCGTACGACAGCCGTCCGATACGACCTACGCTTCTTTCTTCCTGATATACTCGGGAACTTTCGCCGCTTTACCGACTTTGTCCCTGATGTAGTAGAGCTTCGCCCTACGTACACGGCCACGACGAATGACCTCGACCTTTTCCACCCGAGGTGAATGAAGCGGGAAAATCCTTTCGACACCAACGCCGTAGGAAATCTTGCGCACGATGAACGTGCGGCGAATCCCTGAATTATTCTTCGCAATCACCAGTCCTTCAAAAATCTGAATTCTTTCGTTCGCACCTTCAACAATCTTGAAGAACACCTTCACGGTGTCTCCCACGCTGAAGTTCTCAGCGTTCTCTTTCATCTGTTCTGCTTCAATAGCCCTGATCACGTCCATCTTTTAGATCCCCTTCGCAATATGATCTTTCTTTCAGTTCGTTCAATATCTTTCTTGAGTCCGCGTCCAAAGACACCGTCTCCAAAAGTTCCGGCCGATATGACAAAGTCTTCTCAAGCCGCCTGCACAGCCGCCATCGACGAATGTTGGCATGATGCCCCGACAATAATACATCAGGCACAGGAATTCCGCAATAGGTCTCAGGCCTTGTATACTGAGGATATTCCAGCAATCCGTCTGAAAAGCTTTCCTCCTCCAGCGACTCTCCGCTGATGACCCCGTCGATCAGGCGGTACACAGCATCGATAATCACTAAGGAAGCGACTTCCCCGGAGCTCATGACATAATCCCCGATACAGATCTCGTCATCAACATATAGGTCAATGACCCGTTGGTCAATACCTTCATAATGCCCGCAAACGAAGACGAGATCCGTCTCCTTGCTCAGATCCTCCGCGTATCGCTGCGTGAACAACCGACCGGAGGGTGAAGGGTAGATGACCCGCTTGTGCTTCGCGTCAATCGAATCCAGAGCCTTGCAGAGGGGCTCCGGCTTGATCACCATCCCTGCGCCTCCACCATACGGCGAATCATCGCAAGTCCGATGCCGATCTTCAGCGAAGTTCCTGAAATCGACCAATTGATACGAGATAGAGCCGTTCGCGACCGATCTCGCCATGATCGAGTTCTGAAAGAATCCTTCGACAATACCCGGAAACAGGGTCACGATGTCGATATTCATGCCAGCAACCAAGGCGCAAGCAATTCTATCGTCCCGGCCTCAAGATCCACGTTCCCGGTATACCGGGACATATATGGAATCATATGTTTCGAGCCGTCCGACGTCTCTACCTCGAGCAGAAGCGACTGCGGTCCATCGACGGAAGATACCACCCGAGCGACAGACACTCCGCCGACAGTCAGCGAACATTTGCAGAGGTCGGCCACATAGACTTCCCCATCACGTAGCTTCGCGGCCTTGCTCCGGGGAATCCATATCTCCCATCCTGCAAGCAGCTTCGCTTCTTCCGGGGAATCGATTCCCTGGAATTTGACGAGCAGCTCGCTTCCGTTCACCCTGAAACCTTCTATGGAACACCTTCTCTCACGACCATCCTTGTTCCGAAGCGACACTTCCTTCAATGAGAAGAAATGGTCGTATTCGTCACTATAGGAATGAACCTTGATCTCCCCGCGGACGCCATGGGAGGATTTCAATAGTCCGGTCGCAAGCATGTCGTCCATATTCAGTCAAGAATCTCCAATACGGCACGCTTGCCGCTTTTCGTCGCCGATGCGCTCAGGATCGTCCTGATCGCTTTGGCGATGCGGCCCTGTTTGCCGATGACTTTGCCGACGTCGTCCGAAGCGACTTTCAACTCAAGGATAGTGGATTTCTCCCCTTCGATGACGTTGACGGACACCTCGTCCGGCTGGTCGACAAGCGACTTTACAATGTATTCAACAAGATCTTTTTCCACGACTCGCTCCTAAGGACCTTAGTCCTGGACGGTCCTAGTGATTGTGATACCCTGCTTGTTCAGCAACTGACGGACGGTATCGCTCGGCTGGACGCCTTTCGCAAGCCAGCTCTTCACCTTCTCGACATCGAGAACTACCTGGTTCTCCTTGTTTTCGACAGGGTGATACTGACCTACTTCGTCGATCGTTTTGCTCGTCGGCGCGGCATGGCTGTCCATGACGACGATCCTGTAATAGGGTCTCTTCTTCGTACCAAAACGCTTGAGTCTCATACTAACGCTCACAACAATTCCTCCTACACGAATTTCAACTACATACCCATCTGTTTCAGCATTGCAGCCTGGTATTTTTTATTTTTTGCGAACTTCTTCATCGTAAGTCGCATCTTTTCGAATTTCTTTAGAAGTCGGTTTACATCGTATACCGTAGTACCGCTCCCTTTGGCAATACGCTTTCGTCTCGTAGGGCCGATAATCAGCGTATTTTTGCGCTCGAACACCGTCATGGACTGAATGATCGCCTTTTCACGCTTCATTTCCGCCGTATCGATGTCATCTTCGTTCACCTGCCCTTTCGCACCGGGAATCATGTCGAGTATCTGCTCGACGCTTCCCATCTTCGTCATCCGTTCCAACTGCTCCAGATAGTCCTGCAAGTCGAAGCTGTTCTTCGCCATCTTCTCCTGCATCTTCTGCGCTTCGGCGACATCCATCGTCTCCTGTGCTTTTTCGACAAGTGAAACGACATCGCCCATGCCGAGGATTCTGCTGGCGATCCGGTCGGGATGGAACGGCTCGAGTTCATCGATCTTCTCTCCGACACCGATGAATTTGATCGGCTTGCCGACCACGGAACGGAGCGAGAGCGCGGCACCGCCTCGGGTATCGGAATCGAACTTGCTCAGCACGACGCCGGAAATCCCGACCTTCTCTTCGAACTCTTGGGCGATGGTCACCGCGTTCTGTCCTGTCATGGCATCGGCGACGAACAATGTTTCGTCAGGGCGGATTGCGGCAGCCACCCGCTTGATCTCGTCCATCAGCTGTTCGTCGAGATGCATTCTCCCGGACGTATCGACGATCAGCGTATCGAACAGCTCCCGCTTCGCTTTTGCCAGACCGTCAGAGGCGACTTTCACAGGATCCTTCGAATCAAGTTCGGCAAATACAGGTACTCCGACCTTATCACCGAGTACCTGCAACTGTGTGATGGCCGCGGGCCGAACCAAGTCGGCCGCAACGAGCATTGGTTTCCGACCCTGCTTCTTCAGGCGGTTGGCGAGCTTCGCTGCGGTAGTTGTCTTGCCAGATCCCTGCAACCCCATCATCAGGATCACGGAGACAGTGTCGGGACCTTTCAGCGACAGCCCCTGATGGGCCTCGTCGCCCAGAAGCGCCACCATCCTGTCATAGACGATCTTGACGAACTGTTGGCCGGGATTGACCGACTTGAGAACTTTCTCTCCCAGCGCCTCTTCCATGGTACCGTTGATAAAACGCCTTACCACACGAAGATTTACGTCGGCGTCCAGCAACGCGACCTTGATTTCTTCGACCGCATCCTGGATATTCTTTTCAGTGATCTTCGATTTTCCGGACAGCGTCCGCATGATTCCTGTGAATTTTTCGCTTATTGAATCAAACATTACCTAACTCGAGTTATTATTATTGCAACTAGGAACTTATACCGCATCAAGGCTCCCATTGTCAATGGAGCGTCCGGCTTCCGAGCATGCTGAGGCTAGCGTAACGCCCGTCACACCGTGTCGATCAATCGAACAGCCCCTTCGTTTGCTTCGAATCCAGCACTGAATCGTCCTGGTTGAGGATGACGGGAGCTCCTTTTTCATTTCCTATCTTGTAGCTGACAGTCGTCGAAACACCGGCTTCCTGCTGCGTTACGCCAAGCAGTGTCTGGGATCCCATGACGGTATGCTTATTGTGGGTGATGATGATGAACTGGCTTTTTTCCGCGAAGTCCTGGAGCACGCTAAGAAAATATCCGATATTCCTGTCGTCGAGCGCGGCGTCGATCTCATCCAGGATGCAGAACGGAGATGGCTTGACCATGTAGGTTGCGAACAGCATCCCCACGGCAGTCATGGAACGTTCGCCTCCAGACAGCAATGCGAGATGTGTCAGTTTCTTACCCGGAGGCTGCGCAAGAATGTCGATGCCAGTCGTCAGAACATTCTCAGGATCGACGAGTTTCAGCTCGGCGCGGCCTCCTCCGAACAGACGTCTGAACATTTCCTGGAAATTTTCCGAAATCTGGCGATAGCTTTCCAGAAACAGCTGTTCGCTCCTCGTCTTGATTTCCATCACGACTTGTTCGAGATCGTTCTTCGCTTTGTTCAAGTCGTCGAGCTGCTTGGTAAGGAAATCGTAGCGCTCTTTGACTTCCGCGAATTCATCTTCGGCCATATGGTTGATGTACCCCATCCCCTGGATCTGTTTCTTCACCTCGTCCAGCCGGGTCTTGAGGACCGGAAGATCATTCAGTTCCTCGTCGAGACGATGTTCGTATTCCTTAAGGCTCTTGCCATATGTATCGAAGAAGTTCGTATATAGTTTCTTGATTTCTTCACCCATCGATTCAATCTGGAATTCCAGCTTGTCGGAAGAAGACCTCAAGTCCTGCAGGCGATTGAACGCTTCCGTCTTTGCTTCCCGCTTGTTGCCGATGCTGGCCGACTGTTGTTCGATTTCTTCGACCAGCGCTTCCAGTTGACTGTTCAGGTCGCCGACTTCCTGGGCGATCTGTTTCTGCTCAGTCTGGACTGCGCGGATATTCTCCTGAGTGTCGGCGATACGCTCCTGGGCAAGCTGATGTTCCCTGACTGCGTCGCCGTGCTGATACTTGGCTTCAGTCATGGATCGCTGGAGCATTTCGATCGAATTCTGCGCCGCCTCACGCTTGCTGGCGAGATCGCCGAGCATCAAACGTAGCTCCTCGAGATGCACACGGAAATTCTCTACCTGGACGCTGAGGTTCCTGTTCTCCTCTCTCAGGAGATTGATCCGATCTCTGTTTCGGGCTACTTTCGTCCTGCTATCATCCAGGTGCCTGTCCACCGCATGTTTTCGAGTAATGATCCCTTCCGGTGCCAGGAATTCGTCGATGAACGTCGGAACCGTGCCGCAGTATTCCTGAAACAGGCTTTTCAGTTCTTCGACACCATCTTGGAAAGTTTCGAACCGCCTTTCCTGCTCCGCCAGCACTTGGGCTGCCGAAATCCCCGTCGCAGTTTTCAGCTTCCGGATAAAATCGATGTGCTCGGCAAGCGCCGTAGAAAGTCTGGCGATCCGATCAAGAAACGCTTTTTCCGCCTCTTTCCTGACTTTCGTGGAATATCCGCTCTCCTTCAGTTTCTGCTCGAGCTCCACGACAATGACATCGGTGATGGACTTCAGTTCCTCGGTAAGTTCCGTCTGATGTCGTTCCTGCTCGATCGTATCCAGTTCACGGTCGGAGATCTCCTGCTCCTGACGATTGATCAGTTCCTGCGTGGATGTCAGGTTCGCAGTAAAGCCTGCGATTTCCCGTTCCAACGAGGCTTTCTTAGTCTCGAACTCATCGATTCTGCCATGTAGCTCATCGATCTCCGCTTGGTCTCGGTTGATTCGTTCCAGAATCTGATCCGCCCTGCCCGCCGCTTCGTCCCTGGCATGGCAGAAATCCCTGAACCGTTGGGTCAGAAGTTCCAGCTGATCGTTCTTCCCTTTCTGAGCTTCATCGAGTCGCTGGAGTTTTGTCTGGATATTGATCCTGGACGTCGCTCGTTGGCGCATCGCCTCTTGTTCCCGTTCGATATCCTCGTCGTACTGCTTCAGAGATTCCTGCAATGCCGTGAGATCCCGTCTCGCCTGTTCCAGTTGGGCGGTCTTGTGGTCCCGGACCATCAGATATGTCTTGAGTGTGGAAAGCTGGACATCGACCTCGAGGGAGAACTGCTCTTTCACCAGTTCACGATACGAAGAAGCTTTTGCCGCCTGGGCCTTGCGGGAATCGTACGTCCGCTTCACTTCCTTGAGAATGTTCTCTACCTGCTCGATGTTTTCCGCAGTACGTTCCAGCTTTCGTTCCGCCTCGATGCTTTGCGCCTTGAACCTGCTGATTCCGGCGGCTTCCTCGAAGATATACCGACGGTCTTCCGGTTTGCTCGACAGAATCTGGTCGATCTTCCCCTGTTCCAGGATTGAATACGCGCTCTTCCCTACGCCGGTGTCGAAAAAAAGTTCCCTGACGTTCTTCAGCAGTACACGGTTCCTGTTGATGTAGTATTCGCTTTCACCGGTACGATAGATGCGGCGCTTGATTTCGATCTCCGCATTGTCCATCGGGAGGAAATGGTTTTCATTGCATAGGACCAACGTGACTTCCGCGACATTCAACGGTTTGCGGGTGTCGGTGCCGTTGAAGATGACATCCTCCATTCTTCCTGCGCGAAGCGTTTTCGTAGACTGTTCGCCAAGGACCCATTTGATGCTGTCTACGATATTGCTCTTTCCGCAACCGTTCGGGCCGAGCAGACAGGTGATTCCGTCGGCGAACTCGAGGCGTGTCTTGTCAGGAAAGGATTTGAAGCCGAAGATTTCAAGACTTTTCAGAAACAATGGTTGACCTCACATGGGGCTCATCAACAAGCCCTTGACGCAGAATGATGACGATTATAGCATAACAGTCGAGTCCTTTCCAGTGAGGACCGAAGAAGGACATGGACTTGATGCAACAGGAATTATTCGAGCTTGAACCAGTATGCGACATCTGCGGGATCGACGAAGCTGGCAGGGGCCCTTTGGCGGGACCGGTCTGCGCAGCTGCCGTGGTACTTCCAGACGACTTTGATACAACGCTACTCGGAGATTCAAAGAAACTGACAGAGAAGCGGCGGCAGGTCGCAGAAGCATATATCAAGAGCCATGCTACGGCGTGGGCCGTGTCATGGGCGTCCGCAAAGGAAATCGACGAACTCAACATCCTTCGCGCTACGATGCTCGCGATGCAAAGAGCGTATGCGAAAGTGGCGGCACTGACAACCGTAGCGATCGTGCTTGTAGATGGAAACCAGACTCCCGACCTTCCTTGCCCCTGTCAGGCGATCGTCAAGGGGGATGCGAAAATCTACGAAATCATGGCAGCGTCCATCCTTGCGAAGACGGCCCGCGACCGTTTTATGGAATATGCGGACAAGCGGTGGCCGGACTACGGATTCTCCCGCCACAAGGGATATCCAAGCGAAATGCATCGCGCCGCTTGCGAACGATTCGGTCCCTGTCCGATCCATCGGCTGACATTCCATGGCGTACTTGCTAGTTCCAGAACTTCGGACGAAACACTGCGATGATAACATAAAAACGAAAGGCTGCAGCTCCATCCTTTGCGAGGATAGCCACTACAGCCTGTTTCTTGTCAGCGAGCCGGCACATTGGTGATCGCGTGGCCGTTCAGTCTTCTTGCTTCTTGGCATGCTGCTTGAGGAAATCGAGAGCTTTCTGGAACTCATGTACGAACTCCCCAAGATCTTCCTGATACACTACGATCGATTGACGGATATACCGATCCGCATCGGGCGTTCCTTTGCTTTCCACAAGATTGAGGAACATGTCCCCATAGATATTTTCCTTGACGTTGAAAAAATACGTCCTGTCATTCTTGATCAACCTTGTTGAGAAGACTTCTCCTCGCTGTCCCATCGCTCATACCCTCTATGTCAAAATTCACGGTCCAGGGAATTTTGTCCCGGACTTCTGTAGCTGACATTTAATCTGCAACAGGACCTAGTGTCAACGGGATAGCAGGCATTTTTGTTCATTCGGGGCTTGACCTTTCAATCGGATTCCAGTATATCTATTTTTCGTCGATTGTTTCTTGCGCCTGTCGTATAATGGTATTACCTCAGCCTTCCAAGCTGAAGAAACGGGTTCGACTCCCGCCGGGCGCTTATCTCATCTCCTTGATCAGTTGGAAGGACTCCTGGATATGAAACAGGAGTCTTTTGTTTCTTCAATCCAAGCATCTGAAAAGCACTTCACGAGGGTTTTCATCGGTGATTCCAATCCATGGCGCTTTGCGATAAGATATGCAGGTCGTTGGGAGGAATATGGACGAATTACGGAAACGTTATGCACGCTTGGTGCTCGAAACCATGGTGCGGGTACAGCAAGGCGACGCCTTGTCGATCAATACGGAAAGCCACACCCTTCCGTTCGCGAAACTGCTTGCAGGCATGGCAAGCGAAATAACGCAACAACCTGTCCACATCGTTGTGACGGAACACGGAAAACCACAAGGCGTCATACCCGTGGAGCCGGTCGAACACGATATACTGCAACCGACTCCTACAGGAGCGGCGATGATTCGCATCGTCGATACGGAACATAGAAATTGGTCGGAGCCGGATGACCTCGCCGCGGCAAGCGCGGATTTCGTTGCTTTGCAGGAATACGAACATCTCGCCGATCCCCTCATATTCGATAGACGGATCGCCGTACCATGGGCAGTCGTCCACGTTCCCGGCCCGAACTGGGCGAAATATCTGATCGGTGACGAAACGAGGGAAGATGCGCTTTGGGATATGTTGCAGGACATCTGGAAACTTGATCATGAACAATTCTCGACGGTTTGGGAAAGCCAATCGCAATTGCTGCATTATCGGAAACGCCAGTTGGAACAAATCGATGCGAAACAATTGCGGTTCGTTTCGGCAGGTACTGATCTGACTGTCGATCTCGCCCAGCATTCCCATTGGGAAGGTGGCCTGCAAGTCTTGCCGAACGGCAGAACGTTCATCCCTTCTTTGCCGCTCGAGGAACTATTCATCGCTGTCGATCGGAGCTCCGCTTCGGGGCGAATGACCGCATCACGGCCGATTGGTTTGTTTGGAGAGCAGGTTTTGGTCGCCGAATTCGAACTGTGCGGCGGCAAGGTCGTAGCGTGGGATGCGGAACACGGCAAAAAGCTTCTGGACGCATTCTTTGACATCGACGAAGGGGCGAAGCATATCGGGGAAGTGGCGCTCGCCGATGAAAACACCGCCGTATCCCGTAGCGCCGAGCTATATGGAGTCTCCTTGCTGGATCGAAACAGGACTACCCGTGTGCGGTTCGGATCGGCAAGTCTTTCCTGCCTGGATCCGGACTTGGCGATAGAAGATGAGACAGGATTGCACGAATCGACGACATTCAACCTATCGAATGTCGTGTGCGACTGTCCGATCGGCGACGGCGAGCTGGAGGTCTTCGCACGTACTCATGACGGGAGGACGATCCAGCTGATGGAACATGGCGTGTTCCTTGATTGACAGAAATAAGGATGGAAGACATGGAGCGAACGATTATCGACAAATATGCGATATTGGTCATGGAAAAAGGAATCAACATACGTGTCGGTCAGAGCGTGACCATCAAGACCGGTCCCGGTACCTACCCTTTCGCAAGAGCCTTGGCGAAAGCGGCATATGCAATGGGCGCTCTGCATGTGGAAATTGCGCTTGATGACCTTGATGTGCTCGCCGCGCGGCTAGAAGCCCAGGATTCGGATCAAGTACAGTCGGAACCTGCGTTCGCAACGGCCAGGGACTACGAGATGATCGCCGAAGACTGGGCGTATATCAGGATCGATAGTACCGAGGAGCGACAGGATCACGCTCCGCTCGATCCAGAAAAATTCACCCGGTATCAGCAGGCGTTGAGTCGAAAGAGACAGGTTCTGACGAACCGGCAGATGCGGCACAAGCTGGCGTGGTGCGTCGTCTGTGCACCGGGACCGAAATGGGCACGGCAAGCGCTCGGTCCCGATGCTAGCGAAGACGACTTGTGGGAGGTTCTCGCTCCGATTCTCAGACTTGACTACGACGATCCGTGTTCCGCTTGGGCATCCCACGACAGCTCGATCAAGCAACGCGTCGAGAAGCTTAATTCTCTAGGAATCAGAAAACTCCACTATGTCGGGCCGGGCACCGACTTGACGATCGGATTACGAAAGGAACATGTATGGGAGGGCGGATCGAAGGAGCTTCCCGACGGAAGGCCGTTTTTCCCGAATCTACCTACCGAGGAAATCTTCACAGTCCCCGATATGTATGATGCGGAAGGCTTTATTACGACGACCAGGCCGGTTCCGGTGATGAATGTCATGACAGAAACGGTCCGGCTTACCTTCTCCGCCGGTCAAGTAACGGATTTCAGCGCGGAAAAAGGAGCGGAAGTCATGGACGCATTTCTCCAAATGGACGCTGGTTCGCGGCGGCTCGGAGAATGCGCTCTGGTCGATGAAAGCAGCCCGATCGCCAGAAGCGGACAGATATTCAATTCAATACTGCTCGATGAAAACGCATCATGTCACCTTGCGCTCGGCAAAGGATATCCCAGTTGCCTGTCGAATGGGGACTCCCTGGTCAGCGACGCTCAGCTCAATGCGTACGGATGCAACACCAGCGTCAACCACATCGATTTCATGGTGGGTTCCGAGCGCATCGACATCGTCGCCGTCTGCAGCGACGGCAAGGAAGTCCCGATTATGCGAAACGGGAGGTTCTGCTTCTAGCTCCCGGGGGACCGGAAGAACCGCGACGGACTGTTCAGTTCAAGTCGGAAAGCAGTTTCAGACCATCCAGCGTATGCATGGGAGAGACTTCCTCGATTCTAGGAATCAACGACGAGATCGTAGCGGAAAGTCCCCCGGTAGCGATGATTTTCAATCGATGTCCGATCTCAGCTTCCGTCTTTTCGATGATCGCAGCCACCATGCCGGCATATCCATACATGATTCCGGCACGAATCGACTGGACTGAATCCCTGCCGAGCACCGATTCAGGAACTTTCAGTTCTACTTGTGGCAATTGGGCGGTATTTCCGTACAATGCGTTCACTGCCGTGACAAGGCCTGGGGCTATGGCGACACCAAGCACATTGCCGTTTCCATCGACCGAACCGAGCGTCAGCGCGGTACCGAAGTCGACGATCATCGTGGCCTGTCCGGGAAACCGGTGATGCGCCTGCGCCAGATTGCACAACAAATCAGAACCCAGCTCGGGGGGGATGCTAGACCGTACCAGCCCGGTTTCGATGTTCTGCGAAACCATCAGCGGTTCAACATTGAACAATCTGACCGCATTCTTCTGCAGGGCACGCGAAAGATTCGGAACCACGGAACTGATCACGGCCTTGTCGACATCTTCCGGATGCAGACCTGCGTGGGAGAACAGGCTTTCGAGCACGACGAAATATTCATCGCTCGTTTTCTTCTGATCGCTGTAGATCCTCCAATGTTCGAGCCACTTCGTTCCGTCATGGATGGCAAGCACGATGTTCGTATTGCCGATATCAGCGACAAACAGCATTGTCCATCTCCTTCCCCGCCCTCTTAGAGCGCGAGCGCATGATGCGTTCCGGCATACAGCTGGTCCCGCAGTTCACGAATCGTCGCATCCGCAAGATATTCGTCGAACTTCATCATTCGGTCGATGATACCGTTCGGAGTGAATTCGACGATCCGATTCGCGATAGAATCAACGAACTGGTGGTCGTGGCTATTGAACAGCAGTATGCCGCTGAATTCCATCAAGCCATTGTTGAGCGCTGAAATCGCTTCAAGATCAAGGTGACTGGTAGGTTCGTCGAAAATCAATACATTCGCCTGCTCGAGCATCATCTTCGCAAGCACGCATCGGACTTTCTCTCCGCCGGAGAGCACCGTGCAGCTCTTGAGAGCCTCATCGCCGGAGAACAACATCCTGCCGAGGAACGACCTGACATAGGTGTCGTCCTTTTCTTCGGAATATTGTCGAAGCCAGTCGGTGATCGACATGTCGTTCTCGAACATGAACGAATTGTCCTTCGGAAAATAGGAAAGGCTAGTAGTGACACCCCATGTACACGAACCACAGTCAGGTTCCGCAAGCCCGGCGGCGATCTGGAAGAACATCGTCTTCGAATAATGGAACGGGCCGACGAACGCGATCTTATCACCGTTGTTCACGGTCAAGGAAAAGTTGTCAAGCACTTTTTCCCCGTCGACTGTCTTGCACAGGTCCTTTACCTCAAGGATATTCCTTCCGGGTTCCCTTGCAGGTTTGAACGCGACATACGGAAATCGTCTGGAAGACGGGCGTATGTCGTCGATCGTCAGCTTGTCGATCAGCTTCTTCCTGCTCGTTGCTTGCCGAGCTTTGGCGACATTGCTTGAGAATCTCTGGATGAATTCCTTTAGTTCGGCGATCTTTTCATCGCGCCGTTTTTTTTCATCCTTCATCTGCTTGGCGGCGAGTTGGCTCGACAGATACCAGAAGTCGTAGTTTCCGACATACAACTGGATTTTGCCGAAGTCGATATCGGCGATGTGGGTACAAACGCTGTTGAGGAAGTGGCGGTCGTGTGAGACGACGATGACTGTATTGTTGAAGTTCTCGAGAAAATCTTCGAGCCAATGTATCGATTCCAAGTCCAGGTGGTTGGTGGGTTCGTCGAGCAACAGGATATCCGGATTGCCGAACAGCGCCTGGGCAAGCAGAACCCTGACCTTGATATTGTCCTCTACATCCGCCATGAGCTTCGTATGAAGCGAGACAGGAATCCCCAGTCCGTCCAGCATCTGTCCGGCCTCCGCTTCCGCTTCCCACCCACCGAGTTCTGCGAATTCCGATTCAAGATCAGCGGCATGGATTCCATCTTCCTCGGTGAAATCCTCTTTCGCATAGATCTCCTCCCGTTCCTTCATGACTTTATATAGCTGGTCGAAACCCATGATTACCGTTTCAAGTACGGAATATGCGTTGAACGCGAAATGATCCTGACGAAGGACAGCCATCCGTTCTCCGGGGGTGATAATGACTTCTCCGGTGTCTGGCTCGATCTCACCTGACAGAATTTTCAAGAACGTTGATTTCCCGGCCCCGTTCGCTCCGATGATGCCATAGCAGTTGCCAGGAGTGAACTTGATGTTCACATCCTTGAAGAGGATCTGAGTCCCGTAGGCAAGAGAAATATTCGATGCAGTAATCATATATGGATGCTCCTTAGCAGTGAATCGCTACCGAATCAGTATCGCAAAAAAAAGGCAGCCTAGCAAGGCTGCCTCCGGTTTAGTCCCTAGCGGAATCGAACCGCTATTTAGAGACTGAGAATCTCCCGTCCTAACCGTTAGACGAAGGGACCGAATCGATGACTGGGATGGAGGGATTCGAACCCCCAAAGGCAGAACCAGAATCTGCAGTGTTACCATTACACTACATCCCAATTGCAAAATCCTGTCGCAGGATACTGAAACAGGTATATTTTGTCAAGTGGGAATGTCCAAAAAACTTGGCCACGGCACCCTTCGTGTCGTCGCGAGCAACCCGCTTCCGAAGATCAAGCAAGAGAATCCGTCTCCTTCCATAGATCTCCATTCGCCTGCGTCGCGGCAAGCGATGCACAGAACGTCTCCTCCGACAGCGGCCTTGCGTAGTAGAAGCCCTGTACGCTCCTGACATTCAAAGCTTTCAGATAGGCGATCTGTTCGGCGGTCTCGACGCCTTCGACGACGACCCGAGTGCCGAGGTGCGCGAAACCCTCCACCAGGTAACCGAGCATCTCATGCATTCTTCGCTGGCTTTGCGAATTCGAAAGAATCGACTGGTCGAATTTGATGCATTCGAACGGAAGGGACATCATCCGTGAGAAGCTTGCATATCCGGATCCGAAATCATCGAGGTAGAAGCCGAGTCCGTTGTCAATCAACCGGGACATGACGGACTCGACACGAAAATAGTTTGCGATGAACGTCCCCTCCGTCACCTCGATCTTAATTTTGTCAGGAGCGACATTCCAGCGTTTCAGCAATGTCATGACATGATCCACCATGGATTCATTATAGAACTGCCGGGTCGAGAAATTTACGGAAATCGGAGGCGCGGAGATTCCTTTTTCTTCGCAATGATGGATGAACTTGCAGGTATTCTCGAAGACTTTCATTCCTATCTGTGGAATCAGCCCAGCCGTTTCCGCATACGGAATGAATTCCGACGGAGGAATCGGAGCTCCTGTCCTCGGGTCGTTCATCCTGATCAAACATTCCGCCGCTTCGATCTTCCTGCCGTCGATATCCATGATCGGTTGATATACATATGAGAATCCCGACGTCAGCAGAGCCTTTCTGAGCAAAGAAACGACATCTTCCCTCCGATGCATCTTGGAACGGAGACTCGCGTCGCAGATTCGTACCTCGACAGGAGCGGGAATATGGTCTTCCCCGGAATTCTCCGGAGGCAACGCAAGCGCATACTCAAGGAACGACAGGATTTCATCGGGCTTGCTCGCGATCTGCGGGCACATGAGCGAAACAAGATCCGCCTCCAGATTGATTTCAACACCATCGACTGTCCAAGGGTTTTCAAACCGTTCGACAAGATAGCGTTCGACGTCCGTCGCGCTTCCTGACCGTGTCGGTTGCCAGATCAAAGCGAACTTGTCTCCGCCGATCCGGAATGCTTCGCACTGATACGGGAGATTTCGAAGCATCTCGCCGATATTCCTGAGGACCATATCTCCCGAGTACGTTCCAAGCTCTTCGTTGATGCGCTTGAACTGCCTGATGTTGATCGCGATGATCGTCAAAGCCTGCTTGTATCGCATATAGTAGTCCAGTGAATTGATGAATACCAGACGATTGCCGCACAAGGTCAACGAATCTGTCGTAAGTTTCGATGATTGGAAGTTCAGGTAGCTGACCAGGCAACAGAACATCGCCGCTGTTCCGCTCATCTGCACATTCGGAAAAATGACCTGGACGGTCAGAAGCGCCAGAACAAGGAGCGGAAACCATTTCAAGACACGTCGAAGCTGCGGACTGATGTATTTCCACAGGATCAGACACCCAAGAATACCGCTGAAAATGTAGAACAGCGACAGTCCCATCGTGAGAAAGTTCAGCGGTCCTCTGACATAGAGCAGATCCTCGTCGAACCAATACATGACATGGGTAAAAGGATTTGTCGCCGCAACGGCGAGATAGGAGACAATAGTGACCCCATAGATGGTGAACAACCATTTGAATATCTGTTTGTTCCTAAATTCATCCTGCACCTGTAGGAGAATATATGTGACGATCGACGCAGCCATGAACGGTGTCGTGAAGAAATAAAGCATCTGGAACAGATCGTTCAGCCACAATGGAACCAGATTCGAATGGACGATGGAAGATGTCGAAAGGATATTCGACGAAATGCATCCGACACTGATCCAAAGCACGGTGCAGAACATCCTTGTGTGCCTGATAGCAACGGAATAGCTTCCCCGCATGTAGAACAACAGGACGATAAGAACACCAAGCGCAACGAATTCGGGAGCGAAAAACCAATCTCCCACAGGGAACCTCCTAGGTGTCAAGACTCAGCATCATAGGTCATTCGTTTTCATATGTCTGGAGAACATTGATTTCATAGGGAGACAGGACATCTTCATAGTTCAGGAACGGAAGACCGATGACACCAAAGACGCCTGCGACTGAAGCCCCGCATTCTTCGAGAAGCTCGGCGGCGGCCCTAAAGGTTCCTCCCGTAGCGATCAGATCGTCTACGAGCAGCACCTTGTCTCCCGGATGTACGTCGATTTCCTGGACAGCGATCGTATCGGCTCCGTACTCAAGACAATAGCTCTTCTCCCTCGTCTTGCCAGGATGCTTCCCTTTCTTCCTGATCAAGACAAGCGGGATACCCATCTTGTATGCGAACGGTGCGGCGAAAATGAAACCGCGAGCTTCGATGCATCCGACGGAATCAATGCCCTTGTCCTGGTACAACTCCACCATTTTGTCAATGACCCAACGATAGGCTTCAGGAACAGCAGTAATTCCGGTGATGTCATAGAACAGAATCCCCTCATGAGGGAAACCAGGGATTTTCCTGATCACCTTGTCCAAATCATACGGGTGCATCGTATCGTCCTCCACAGGATGTTCATGGATAGGAACGCTTGAATGCGGAGACTCTCGCGCAAGCGTTCAGGTCATAGGGGCTGCGAAAGCCCTCGGAAAGATATCGGTACCCGAGTCCGGCGACCATGGCGCCGTTGTCGGTGCACAACTTCAAGGACGGGAAAGATACCGTGATACCGTTCTTTTCCAGAGTCTTCAGCTCGCTTCGAAGCAATGAATTCGCGGCGACTCCACCTCCGGCGGAAAGTCTGGTCAGTCCGGTATCCTCCAGAGCAAGTTTTACTCTTCGCATCAGAAGACCGACTGCACAACGCTGGAAACTAGCCGCGATGTTCTCAGGCGATTTCTCGCTCGTACCATCCCAGAACTTGTCCAGTTGGTTGATTACGGCGGTCTTGAGTCCGCTATAGCTCATGTCGTACGGATGCTCCCCTTTCTGCAAGGCGGGTCCGGGAAAGAGAAATGCGGTAGGATTCCCTGATTGTGAGAGTTTGTCGATGACCACGCCCCCAGGGTATCCAAGGCCATAATGCTTCGCGACCTTATCGAAGGCTTCGCCGATCGCATCGTCGATCGTCGTACCCAG
This sequence comes from Spirochaetales bacterium Spiro_02, assembly GCA_001604275.1. Lineage (GTDB taxonomy): Bacteria > Spirochaetota > Spirochaetia > Sphaerochaetales > Sphaerochaetaceae > Spiro-02. The sequence goes on along the minus strand of LVBD01000068.1, from coordinate 69,748 downwards.
AACCTCGATATCATCATATCCATGGACCTTGCAGATGACGGTATGCCCGCCTGATACCAAAACTCCCAGATACGGATATTCAAGCGGCTGTTCGATCTGCGAGGCATACAGGTGAGCCCTGATATGATCGATGCCGATGAACGGAATCCCGAGCGTAGCGGCGAACGCTTTCGCAAAATTCAATCCGACGAGAAGACTGCCCAGCAATCCCGGACGATTGGTAACCGCTACGGCATCAAGATCCGAGACGCCTAGTCCTGCATGCTTGACCGCGGCCATGACGACCTGTTCGATCCATTCCGTATGCAGCCTGCTGGCTATTTCCGGCACGACTCCTTCATACGGTTTATGCAATTCTATCTGTGTAGCGACGACATTGCTCATGATTTCACGTCCATCGCGGACAACGGCTGCGGAGCATTCATCGCAGGAAGTTTCAATACCTAGTACGATCATTATCAGTTCCCTAGAATTTCTCAAAAGAGTCGTCGGAAAAATATTCATCGTCCATCAGAATCGGAAACAGATCCTCAAGCGAATCGCCATACTCCAGCAATCCTGGCGCTATGTCGATGAGGAATTGCGCGACTTCCGGAACCCAGCTCTGTCCGACGACCGGAGTTTTTTTCGGAATCCGGATATCCAGCATCACCATGCATTCTTGAGGCACCGCGTTAAATCGTGTTACGTTTTTCGATTGTTTTTCCAGGATAGTTTCTCCTTGTCCAAGCCGATAGGAAACATGAACATCAGTGCATATAAGGTAGCGATATGCACCGACTTGGTCAAGTTGCAGTTTCATGTTTGAATTTTATTCGCGGCTCTTGCAATTCAGTCAAAAATCAGATAAGTTATCTCCGTTCGCATGAACAGGTTCGCGCCAAAGTAGCTCAGCGGTAGAGCAGCTCACTCGTAATGAGCAGGTCCTGGGTTCAATTCCCAGCTTTGGCTTCTGCAAAGGGGTGTTTTTCGGTTGTTTCCGGAAAACACTTTTTTTGCGGTCTTGAGCCAGTTGCGATCGAGAAAAAAGGAAGCTGGGGTAACCTGGGAAAAAAGAAGCGTAGCGGACGGGCAACTTGCGGCATCCTTGCGTTCAAGAAGTTGATCCCACTCGATAGAACGGGCTGCTTCAAACACAGTCGAAGCAGCCCGGGAAACGAACGAAGATACCGATTACTGTTTTTGGGCGATCGCAGCCTGCGCCGAGGCGAGTCTGGCGATGGGCACTCTGAACGGCGAACATGAAACGTAGTTCAGTCCGACTTTCTGGCAGAATGCGATCGTCTTCGGATCGCCGCCATGCTCTCCGCAGATTCCCAGCTTGATATCCGGCCTCACCGACCTTCCGAGCTGAGACGCCATCTCAACCAGTTTGCCGACGCCATCGACATCGATGGTTGCGAACGGATCATAGTCATAGAACTGCTTGTCAGTATCATTGACATAGTGACCGAGGAACGAAGCAGCATCATCTCGTGAGAAACCGCAGGTCATCTGAGTCAAGTCGTTCGTACCGAAACTGAAGAACTCAGCCTCCCTTGCGATTTCGTCTGCAGTGATGGCCGCCCTAGGCACCTCGATCATCGTGCCGATCTTGTATTCGACATGAAGCCCCTGTTCCTCGAAGACGCTGTTGATGGTCGTCAACGCATGGCGTTTGCAGAACTCGAACTCCTTATAGTTGCCTACCAGCGGAATCATGATTTCAGGATGAACCTGGATTCCTTTTCGCTTGACATTGATCGCAGCTTCGATGATGGCACGCACCTGCATATGGAGGATCTCAGGATAGATGATGGCAAGACGGCAACCACGGAATCCAAGCATCGGATTGAATTCATGGAGCTGGCTGATCTTCTGTGCGATCTCTTCGACGGAAATCCCGAGCTGGAGCGCCATTTCGTGGCGGCTAGTGTGGTCATTAGGAAGGAATTCATGCAAAGGAGGATCCAGTAGCCTGATTGTTGCGGGCAAACCGTTCAGTGCGGTGAAAATCTCTTCAAAGTCGCCGCGTTGCATCGGAAGCAGTTCCGCCAGCGCAACCTCGCGCTCCCTGGTATTGTTGGCGAGGATCATCTTCCTGACGCTGATGATCCTGTCTCCTCCAAAGAACATGTGTTCCGTCCGGCACAGTCCGATTCCCTCGGCACCAAGCATGATCGCCATCTTCGTATCGGTCGGCGTATCCGCATTGGTCCGAATGCCCATCGTCTTCAATTCGTTCACATATCCCATGAACTTCTTGTAGTTCTGGAAAAGCAACGATTCATTCTCGTTCATATGACCGTTGAGCACCTGGACGATCTCCGACGGCTTTACGGGAATCTTCGTGGCGTACACAGATCCGGTGAACCCATCGATGGACATATAGTCGCCTTCACAAATTTTCGAACCATTGACTTCCAGATAGTTCTTCGCCTCATTGACCATGATTTCTCCGGCACCGGATACGCAGGGGCAGCCCATGCCTCGTGCCACGACGGCAGCATGGCTCGTCATGCCTCCTCGGCAGGTAACGACGCCTTTCGACACCGCCATACCCCCGATATCCTCTGGACTGGTCTCGGTCCGAACCAGGATGACATCCTTGCCCTCGGCCGCCATCTGCTCCGCCTTTGCGGCGGTGAAGTATACCTGCCCACAGGCGCCGCCTGGACTTGCGTTCAACCCGTGGGTGATTTCCTGCAGATTCTGATCCCGGATTACTTTCAGATCCAGAATCGGCGCAAAAAGTTTGCCGAACTCGCCGGCCGGCACGCGATTTACTGCGGTCTCCTTATCGATCAAGCCCTCCTCGACCATCTCGACCTGGCTTCTCAGCCAACTGAAGATCGTTCTCTTGCCGTTGCGAGTCTGCAGCATGAAGAGCTTGCCTTCCTGAATCGTGAACTCGATATCCTGCATATCGTGATAATGCTTCTCAAGGCGCTCTCTGATGGCCACAAGCTGGTCAAATACCTCAGGGTTGACTTCCTTCAAAGTATCGATCGTCTGGGGCGTCCTGATTCCAGCCACGACGTCTTCGCCCTGGGCGTTCATCAGATACTCGCCATAGAACTTGTTTTCTCCAGTGGAGGGATCCCTTGTGAACGCTACGCCGGTGCCACTGGTCTGGCCCATGTTCCCGAACACCATGCTCTGTACATTGACGGCGGTGCCGAGCAACCCCCTGATATCGTTCATCTGCCGATATTTGTTCGCTCGCTCATTGTTCCATGAGCGGAATACCGCATCGATCGCCTTGAACAGCTGGTCGATCGGATCGACCGGGAAATCTTCATTGGTAAAGCGACGATATATCCGAGAATACCGGGCGATCACTTCCTTCAGATCATCGACATCAAGTTCGGTATCGAACACCTTCCCCTTTTCGTCCTTCACATCCTGCAGCGCACTTTCGAATTCATGATGCGGGACGGACATCACGACGTCACCGAACATCTGCATGAATCGGCGATAACTATCCCATGCAAAGCGTTCATTACCAGTTTTTTCTATCAACGCTTTGACAGAATCAGGATTCAACCCAAGATTCAAAACGGTATCCATCATCCCCGGCATGGACTGTGCCGCTCCGGAACGTACCGAAACGAGCAGAGGATTCTTCCTGTCCCCGAGTTTTGCACCCATTACTTTTTCAAGTTTCGCAAGATTCGCCAGAACTTCGTCACGAAGTCCTTCGGGATACGCTCCATTGTTGGCGCTGAAGAAAGCACATGCTTCAGTGCTGATCGTAAAACCGGGAGGAACCGGCAGGCCGATTGAGGTCATATCGGCGAGATTCGCTCCTTTTCCACCGAGCAAATCTTTCATTTTCGCTGTTCCTTCAGCTTTTCCATTTCCAAAGAAGTACACATACTTCGTTGATTTTGCAGGCATCGATAATCCTCCGATTCAGTTCTATTGAGTCACTTACCGAAGCAATGTAGACAAAATTAACCCACCTGTCAATGTTTGAAAAAGCCTGTAACGAAATATTTCCGGAACTTTATCCGAATTTCACAATTTTTTATTCAAGCAACATTTATCGAATTGATTTTTGAAACGTAGTTTCACAATTTGCATGGCGATTTGCTTTCGAACTGGTGGCTATCGGCGACAATGGAACGGAACGGACGTCACAATCGACTTGTTGTGAAAAAAAGCCGTGGCTGAGCGGTTCAACCACGGCTTCAAATCTATAGATATCCACTGCTTAAGCAGTGTAACTTTCCAGAAGTTTCGAACGGGATGGCTGCTTCATCCGTTCCAGAGCCTTCTTCTCAATCTGGCGTATCCGTTCCTTTGTCAGGTTGTACAATTCGCCGATCTCCTTGAGAGACATCGGATTCTGTCCGTTCAAGCCATACCGCAACTCGATGATCTCCCGTTCTTTGTCACTCAGTGTCGCAAGCACCTGGTTGATATCTTCCTTCAAGGCTCGTTCCATCAATGCAGAATCAGGACTCTGCGCGCCGTCCTCGATAAAATCCCCGACATTGCTGTTTCCGCTGTCGCTGTATACGGGGGCGTCGAGGCTGACCATCTCCCTGCTGATGGCGATCAGATCCGCGACATGGGAAGGATCCAGCTGCGTCAATGCACCGATTTCCTCCATGCTTGGTTCCTCGCCGTTCTCATGCATCAACTCTTTCTGGGCCTTCTGGATCTGCATCAATTCATTCGCACGATTGAGCGGAAGCCGCACGGTCCTGCTCTTTTCGCAGATCGCCTTGAGGATCGCCTGTCGGATCCACCACACTGCATAGGAAATGAAATGGTATCCTTTGTCAGGATCAAACTTCTCAAGCGCATTCATCAGACCGATATTTCCTTCGTTGATCAAGTCGATCAACGGCAAGCCCTGGTTCTGATATTTTTTCGCGATATTGACGACGAATCGGAGATTCGCTTCCACCATCCGGTTTCTTGCGTATTCGTTCCCTTGGGTAGCGAGCTTCGCAAGCCTGTATTCCTCTTCCCGACTGAGCATCGGAATCCTGTTTATTTCCTTCAAATACATGGAAAGGATGTTTGCATCCTCATATAAATCGCTTTCACTGGCACTGTTCAGCATCGTCTGTTGTTTGGACATTGTGTAATCCTCCTTGGGACACACATAGACAAGCAACATCCATGCCAAAAATGAAATGCTATTGGACAAGCCATAGTAATATGTTCTGACAAAAGAAATTAAAAATACTACTATTTTTTATGTCACAAAAGGACGCCAACAAAATCACAGTTTCATCCCCTCTTAACATGCAAAATAGTGTCATTGTGACACGTCGAAGGAAATCATGCGCGTTAGCGGGTCATCTTGACACGATCCAGCAGACTCAATGGAGAAATACCGCAAACAGCGGGTCGTTGTGCCACGTTTTCCAAGTTTTCAACCAAGAAACCGTCAAACCCCGCCACATCGAGATCCCATGGAAAATCGATCTCGACGGTCCGATACCAAGCCCCCGTATTGTCGGGTTCGAAACTGAATTCGGAATGGGCGATCGCATTCTTCAACTCTTCCCACTTCATCCGGATCAGATCATGAATCATGTCGCCTTCGGAAAGACTGACGCAAAGCCGTTTCTTGCCAAGCAGATAGATCGCGAACTGAATATCATGGAACTTCTTCCATTCATAGTCTTTGTCGGACGAAAACTCGCACCCCCTGACCAGAAATGCATCATTCCAGCTTCTCAACGCTTTTTCGATATCGCCGAGCTTGCAGAACGAGTTGCCGAGACGGTAGAACCATCTACCGATATCGTTCAGGGACTTGCCCGGACATCGTGCCTGCTCGTCTGAATATACTGTCAATGCACTTGTAGCCATGCTCCATACTCCCGGTCGGAGACGACCTCTCTGTCGTCACGCCTGTAATATACGTACTTGAGATAGATGTGACAAATGTTTTTTACATTTTTTTCACAGGTGTGATTTTTTTTCACATCATTGCCGACAATGTGTCATGAAATAGACATTTTACTTGCCAATGGAAGCGGATTTTACTATATTACACCAGGAGTCGGAACTAGCATCCGTCGATGCGTTCGGATTCACACACATCATCAACAATTATATTGCATAAGGAGTATGGATATGAAAATCAGACCTTTGGCAGACAGAGTACTGGTGAAGATGGAAGAGGTGCAGGAGAAGACCGCAAGCGGAATTTTCATTCCTCAGACCGCGCAGGAGAAAACTCAGATCGCGACAGTCGTCGCAGTAGGTGATGATACCGAAGCGATCAAGGTCAAGGTCGGTGACAAAGTCATGCACGACAAGTATGCTGGCACCAGCGTAAAGGCCGACGGCGTCGAATATCTGATTCTTTCCATGGGGGACATCCTGGCAGTCATCGAATAATTCCACCCGGAAACAAAACGCCACTCCGAGAACAGGGTCTTTCATCGGCGAGCGATAATCGTTCGGAAGATGGAAGGCCCTTCTCATATATGATGATATGGCCGAAGATGGAATCCTAATTATAGAGGAACGCCTCGATCTTGTCGGTAATCGCTTCAGTTGTCGTTTCAGGATGGTAACTTTCCGGCAAAGCGTTCAGCATGTAGATGCCATAGCCTTTTCGCACCACCCTGCTGTCCAAGATCAGAACGACGCCGGTATCCATGGTGCTTCGCATCAGTCGACCGAATCCCTGTTTCAATTTCATGGTCGCTTCCGGAAGCGCAAGATGAAAGAAGCCGCTGCCGCCCTGTGCGTCAAGAAGTTCCTGACGAGCCTTGAAGACGGGATCCGTCGGAACTCGGAACGGCAACTTGACGATGATCACCATCCGTAGCGTGTTCCCCGGTGCGTCGATCCCTTCCCAGAAGCTGTCCGTAGCGAACAAAACGCTGTCGGTATCCTCCTTGAACCGGGACAGAAGCTGGAACCTGTCAGCTTCCCCTTGGGTAAGCAAGGTCAGCCCCTGCCGTTCAAGCATTGGAGCCGCAAGATCCCTGACGACTTTCATCATTTGATACGACGTGAACAGCACGAGCGAACCGCCCCCTGCGGAGAGAATGGATCTGCCAACGACATCGCTTGCATACGATACGAACGCATCGCTTTGCGCCTCAGTGAATACGGGGGCGTCTTGCGGCGTGAGCAACAGAAGCCGATGCTTGTAGTCGAACGGCGAGAGGAACGTGGCCTTCAGATAGCTCCTGTCGCTCTGTAGCGGCAGTCCCACGCGACTTGACCAATACTGGAAATCATCGTTCAGATCGAGCGTCGCGGAAGTGCAGACCACCGTCTGGAGCTTTTCGAACAGCGACTGCCGAAGCTTCGGAGCGATCGACAGCGGACTGATCAGCACCTCGACGACTTTCTGATGCCCCTTCCCATAGGTTTCCACGTTGAACCAATGCACGTCATCGCCCCATGCGGAAAAATCGATGAACTGTCTGAGCACTTCCGCCGCCGCATCGATTCTATGCGCATGGACGCTCAGTTCATGAAGTCGGCCTTCGAATTCGTCGGGAGCGCTGTTATGTTCAAGAAGTCTGACACAACTTGCGCAGAGCCTGCCTGCCGCCGCTTCCGTCTCTTTTGCGAGCCGACAGAAATCTCCGAGCAGCCGTTGATGCTCTGTCTTGATCAAGATGGATGTAGAGAGCTTCGACTGCATCCAAGCGAGCAGGAACGTATCGAGATCCCCGACCTTTTCGACCAGAAGCGAGAGCTGGTCAAGAATCGCATCAACCAATCCTGGTTCGAGCGAATAGGGAGCTATTTCTTCAATGAGATTCCTATTGGCGCCACGCTGCCTTCGACTGAGATAGGATATCTGTCTGAGCATCTCGCGGCCGCTGTACGTACCAGTGAAGAAATCTGTGGCGTTCTTTTCGATATTATGCGCCTCGTCGATCACTAGGCAGTGGTATGGCGGCAGGATCGCCTCTTCGTCGAAATCCATATCGTCGTCCAGTCGCATCCTTGCATCTGAAAAAAGCAGATGATGGTTGCTGACGAGAATACGGGCATCGCTCGCTCGCTTCCTCGCCTTCATCAGAAAGCACTCCTTGATATACGGACACTTGTATCCGAGACAAAAATCAGCATCACAGCAGACATCCTGCCAGAGCTCTCCTGTCAATCTCCATTCGATATCGCTACGCAACCCGCTTTCGGTATTTCGAGCCCATGATACGAGTCTGCCGATCTCACTTGCAGGATCCTGAGCAAGCAATGAAGAGGATGAGACAAGTTCCTCGAGGCGATGGAGGCAAAGGTAGTTGCCCCTTCCGACGACCAGCGCTACCTGGCATTTCTTTCCCAGAGCCTTGAACAGCTGCGGAATGTCCTTCTCGAACAACTGTTTCTGCAAATTGATCGTCGCGGTGGCGATCACGGTCCGATCCTCAGGTTCCTCTATAGCATGGAACAGCGCAGGAACGAGATATGCGAACGATTTCCCGATTCCTGTTCCCGCTTCGATCGCCGCTATGGCGTGGGTTTCGTATGCCTGGCGTACAAGATCCGCCATCAGCATCTGACCTTCGCGATATTCATACGCAGCGAAGTTCTTGCTGAGGACTCCGCCCTCGTCGAATGTGTCATATATGTCATTCTGATTCAATTTTGTATTCCTGGAGCTTCCGATGCAACGTTTTTCGCCCGATGCCGAGTACTTCCGCGGCCTTGGTTTTGTTTCCTCCGCAATGGGCGATCGTATTCACGATCAGTTCTTTTTCCGCTTGTTCCAGCGTGATGCCTACAGGCAGACTGAGCTGGGCTTCGCTTTCCGCCCCTGCGACGGCGGGAGGAAGATCCTCGAGCTCTATCAGTTTCCCTCGCGCCATGACGACTGCGCTTTCGATGCAGTTCCTCAGTTCCCTGATATTCCCCGGCCAGTCATATTTGTACAGTGCGTTCCTCGCACGATTGCTGAATCCTTCGATCTGCTTGCCGTTCTCATCGCTGAACGTCCTGAGAAAATCGGTCATCAGCAACGCGATATCTTCCTTCCGTTCTCTCAGTGGAGGAACTTCCAGTTGCACGACATTCAGCCGATAGTACAGGTCCTCTCTGAAATTGCCTTTGGCTATCTCTTCCTGGAGATTCCTGTTCGTCGCGCTGACGACTCGGACATCGACGGTGATCGTCGTTTCCCCTCCTACCCGCTCGAACTGCTTCTCCTGCAGCACACGAAGCAGCTTGACCTGGGTAGCCGCATCGATCTCCCCTATTTCATCGAGAAAGATCGTGCCCCCGTTCGCAAGTTCGAAGCGACCTTTCTTCTGGGATATCGCTCCGGTGAACGCACCCTTTTCATGGCCGAACAGTTCGCTCTCCAGCAGGCTTTCAGTCAAGGCGGCGCAATGGACCTTGATGAATGGTCCATCGGAACGGTTGGACAGATCGTGGATCGCATCGGCGATCAATTCCTTGCCCACGCCGCTTTCTCCGGTAATCAGCACAGAGGCCTTCGTCGGGGCGATCTGCTGCACGACTTCCATCAGCCGAACGATCTTCTGGCTTTTGCCGATGATCCTATCGTATTTTGTCCGCTTCTTGAGTTGGTCGAGTTCCTCCTGCAACTGCTGATGCTGGTCGTACAGATCCCGATTCGCTAGGGAACGTTTCACCAGCATGTTCAGTCGGTCGAGATTCACCGGTTTTGTCAAGAAATCGACGGCACCATCGCGCATCGCATCCACGGCGCTTTCTATCGTACCGTGTCCGGTGAGGATCACCACCGGAAGCATCGGGTATGAACCGCTGATCCGCTTGAGCAATTCTTCGCCGGAAAGCCCCGGCATCCGCAGATCGGAAACGACCAAGTCGATCTGTTGTCTGTTGATGATGTTCCATGCCTCGAGGCCGTCGGAAGCAAGCACGCAATCATACCCCTCAAGCTCCAGGTCCATCGCAAGCCCTTCCCTAATATTCTTTTCATCATCAACGATCAGTATCGTCCGCTTCATGATCTATCTCCTCCGCGTTGAGCGTGATGTCCTTGCTTCCTTCCTTGTTCTCCAGGGCGAGCCACTCCCCCTTCGGAACCGGAAGGGAGATCGTAAAGCAGGTTCCGACATCGACTTGGCTTGATACAGATATATCGCCTCCATGCTCCTTGATTACTTTATAGACGACGGTCAGTCCTAGCCCGGTACCTGTCGCCTTCGTCGTAAAATACGGTTCGAAAATCTTCGAAAGCGTATCTTCAGGAATACCATGCCCGGTATCTGATATCTTGATCAGCACATGGTTGCCGTCAAGTCTTGTCGAAACGGTCAAGATGCCGCCGGACTTCATGGCCGCCAACGCATTGTTCAGAATATTCAGCAACGCCTGCTTCATCAGATTCTCGTCCAGCTGGACTTTTGGCAGCGATCCAAGATCTCGTACGACGGACATGCCGTGGGATTCATATTCAGGACTGACGAAATCGCAGAGTTCTTCAAGCAGTCGATTGATGTTCTGCAATCGAAGATGCACGTCCATAGGCCGGACTGCGAACAGGAAGTCGACTACGATACCGTTCAACCGATTGATTTCCTCGTCTATCACGTCGATATATCGGGACGCATCGTCCAAAGAGAGCTGACCTTTCCGCTCGAAGGCTTTCCTGAGCAGTTGCAAATGGATTCCGATCGACGCAAGCGGATTTTTGATTTCATGGGCTACGCCGGCGGCCATCGTCGTCATCGACGCAAGACTTTCACTCCGTCGTAATCGTGATTCCGCCCGCTTGCGTTCCGTGATATCGGAAATCAGCATCAGTTCATATACTTCCCCACCGTTTTTCGTCCCTTCACCGGAACTTTTGAACGATGAAAGAGTGATCGTCACCGTCCGGGTCGTATCGCCACGTTGAAAATGGAATTCATTGCTTGCCGTATGCTCCTCGCCGAGAGTCCAGCATTCGCGCAGATAGTTCACGACATCGGGATCGGTAATCAGGTCATCGATCCGCTCATCTTCCCTGGCGCGAGCACGACGGAGAGGAATCAGCATCCTAGACACGCTGTTGGCGTACACAAGCCTGTGGGAAGCATCGATCAAGATGATGCCGTCCCGTAGCGAATCCAGCACGGTTTCATATAGTTCCGTTTCGGCGAGCTGCTTGCGAATCATGCCTGCCACAAGCCGAGGATCAAGCTGATCGATCTTCTCCAGCGCCCGCTTCATCAACTTACTCATTGAATTTCTCCATGAGACGATAATACATCCCTTCGATCGCAAGTCTATGGTTCTGATTATACACCATGGCTTGGTTGAGCGTCTCTCCCATGATATCGGAAACGCCCTTCGCTTTTTCGCTGGAGATTTTTTCCTGCAGATAGACTTGCTCCAGTTCCTGAAGAATCAGCCGGAATACATAGGAGATCTGTCCTGTCTCGTCCACCCATGACGCAAAGCCCGCCAGATCCTCCAAGGAATACCTGGTTTTTCCTGAAACCCCGTCGAGGAACTGCCGAGCCAGTCGGGAAGCCTGTGCGCTATCCACGCCACCACCCGAGAGAAAATACGATTCAAGAGTGTCAAACTGCGATGGATCCACGAAAAAAACATCGCGGAGCAATCGAGCACGCCCCGCTTCGTCGATCGCAGGAAAAAAGTATTTCCTTACTCGAGACAGGATCGTCTGCATGATACGTCCGGGATATTCTGTAAGCAGTATGTACCAGATGTTCGGCTGCGGTTCCTCAAGCATCTTCAGAAGGCTGTTCCTCGCACCTTCCGTCGCTTGATCAATCGATTCGATGATGGCGATTTTCGGCGCATTGTCCATTGATGTCATGTCGGACCAGTCCTGGATCGCCCTCACTTGGGAGATCGAGACGGATGCTGACCGCTTCGAAGCTGCGAACAACGGTTTGAGGACGGTACGCAGGTTCTTCACAAGTTTGTCTACAACCGATTGCGAAGCATCGGACGGAAGGTTTGACAGCTGGAGCAGCAGTTCTCCGGCCTGTGCCGCAGCATCGTAGGCTGTCTGGTTCTTCTGACCCGACTGATCCATCAGGACACCATGATACTGCAACAGCATGGTCCGGACGCTTCGCGACAGGAATAGACGGCTCGAATCGTTTCTCAATCGCTGAAAATTCTGCATCCCAGTTTCTATCACGCTCTGATGGTCTCGGGATGAGACGATGACAAGATTGGTGTTCTCCAAAGTTCTGAACGCCTTGCAGGAAGGACAGGAACAATGTTCTTGTCCCTTCCGTCCCTCACTGGAGCAGGACAGGATCCTCCCCGCTTCAAGCGCGGCTGTCATCCTCCCCGAGTACCTGGAGCCTGCAAACAGCGACGCTTGCGCAAATGTCCCGTCGCTCAGTTCTGTTGCCAGACGTCGCGCCATAGCCGGCTGGGTCGTCGCCAATTCCTCGAACATCACACAAGTCCTGACACGATGCCGATCGATTCGGGAACAAGCGGCCTGACGAGCCGTACGACGATCTGGCTCTTGTCGAACCATTGGGAGAGATCGAAAACGGTCTGTAGGTCAAGCAGATAGATGATGACGCTGAGGATGATTCCAGCTTCTATGACGCCCCAGAAAAAACCGAGCAGCTTGTTGATGACATCGATGCCGATGCTTTCCATGACATGCTCCAGAAAATTACCGATCAGTCTGAGAAGCCCGTATCCGACCAGAAAGAGCAGGACGAACACTACAAGGACTGCAAGAAAAAGCGGGAAGCCTGGAAACGTTTCTTGTACGAGCGAGGAAAGCCGGCCTGTGAACATCAGCGAAACGAAAAAGCCCATGATGTACCCAGCGCTACTCGCGAACGAATCGGCGAATCCGGTGATCGCTCCTCCGATACCGCCGAACATGCACAATGCGAACACGATGATGTCGATCGAACTAAAGAAAACAGAACCGATCGTTATTCCCCAATCCATACGCTCTCCTTGTCAACAGCCTGTCGCGCAATCTTTCCGCATGACAAAGCGGTCAATTACCTCTTACTTCATTTCGAGGCAACTTGCAAGCGGACGATATCTCGCAGGCGATTTTTTTCGCAGCATCGGGAACCGAAACCTTTGCACAGGCTTCGGACATCCTCTCCCTGAGCGAAGCATCCGACATGATCGTCCACACGTCAGAAAGCAATCGCTGCTTCGTGGCGTCACCGCGAAGCAGTACTTTCGCAGCGCCTACCGCCTCCATCCTCCGGGCGTTAAGAATCTGATCCCCCCTGGAAGCATCTGTACCCAGCGGCAACAGGAGCATTGGCCGACGCAAAGCGGCCAGTTCAGCCAATGTACCGGCCCCCGCTCTGGAAATGACCAGCGACGATGCCGCGATGATATCGTATAATTCATCGTGCAGGAACGGCATGCAAAGATATCGGTCATGTTCGACCCGTTTCCACGTTCTGCTTCCAGTCTGATGGACGACGAACGCCATTCCACACAAAGCCTCGAGACAGTCCCATACCAGTTCGTTGATCTGCAACGCGCCCTGGCTTCCTCCTAGCACGAGGATCAGCGGCATGTCGGAGTCGATATGAAGAAACGTCCGCCCATGCGCAGGATCCGCCCGCAAGAGTTCTTTCCGAACCGGATTCCCGGTGACTACCGTTTTCCAACGCTGCTTGCGCGACACATTTTTCGCAGCATCCTCGCAGGAGAGACAGACTGTCGTGACGAAACGGGCGTTGATCCGATTCGCAAGCCCGGTCGAGACGTCCGACTCATGCGTCACGGAGGGGATCCTCAGCAACCATGCCGCGATCACAGGAGGAACCGATGCGAACCCTCCTTTCGAGAACAGGACATCGGGCCGCTCATTTTTCAGGATCGCGACCGACCTACATATCCCTGCGAAGATTCTGAAGACATCCGCTATGTTCTTCCAGGAAAGATATCTTCGCAGTTTACCGGTAGGTATGGAGCGGAAACGAATTCCTGCGTTCTCGACCATATCCTTCTCGGCCTGATCCTTCGTCCCGATCCAGAAGGCTTCATAGGACGCTCCGACCGCATCAAGTTCCAATCGGAGCTCTTCGGCCACAGCAAGCGCGGGAATGATGTGCCCGGCGGTACCTCCTCCAGTATAGCAGACCTTCATACCGTCTCCTCTGACGAAGATCATACCATATCGGGTATATCCTAGGAACTACTTTCATGCAGGGCAGGAACTCTCTTTCCCCACACTGTTCATTAATGAGTCGCTGATAATACCTACAATCGGTCAAAACGCTATGCATCTCCTTCGATTTTGAGTATACTTTCTTCTGCTGGACAGGAGGAAAAGACTGTTTTCCTTGTTTTTCCTTACGATTTCCGGCGAGTCAATCCGCATGCCGCGACACGCGTCGCATCAGAAGGAATAAGGGCGTTTCCAATGGGCAAATCGATTTTCCAGAAATTATTCGGCACAAAACAGGATAAGGATCTTCGGCATCTGTATCCGATCGTAGCGAAGGTCAACGAGAAGGAGCCGTGGGCGAAAGCGTTCAAAGATGAAGAGTTCCCTCGGCAGACCGAGGTGTTCAAACAACGGCTGTCTGCCGGAGAGACTTTGGACGACCTGCTTCCCGAAGCCTATGCGCTGGCTCGCGAAGCGGCGTTCCGAGTTCTTGGAGAACGCCATTACGATGTGCAGATCATGGGCGCTGTCGTGCTCCACGAAGGGAATATTCTGGAAATGAAGACCGGGGAAGGAAAGACCCTCACCTGTGTTCCCGCCGCATATCTCAACGCATTGACAGGACTTGGCGTCCATATCGTGACAGTCAACGACTATCTTGCCAGTCGTGACGCCGGCTGGATGGGGCCGGTGTTCAGCTTCCTCGGTCTGTCCGTAGGTGTGATTCTTTCCAACCTTGACAATGAACAGCGAAGACTGGCATATGGATGCGACATTACCTATGGTACGAACAACGAATTCGGTTTCGACTATCTCCGCGACAACATGAAATGGTCCTATGCCGAGAAAATCCAGCCGAAACATCACTACTGCATCATCGACGAAATCGACTCGATCCTGATCGACGAAGCAAGAACTCCGCTGATCATCAGCGGTCAGGCGGAGGACGATTCCAAGCAGGTCATGGCTGCGGACAAGATCGCTCCGTTCCTCGTCGAATGCGAGAAAGATCCGGAAACCGGAGACTACTATGAAGAGGATCCCCTCGCCCGTTTCGACCGGAACGCTCAGCCGTTCGATCCAAAAGGCGACTACAAGATCGATGAGAAGCAGAAGCGGATTACATTCACCTCCCAAGGTATCCAGCATATCGAGCAGTTGCTTCAGAAGAATCGCATCATCGAAGGCTCCCTCTACGACGACGAGAATTTCGAGTATGTGCATTATGTCACGCAGGCTGTCAAAGCGCACAAGCTGTTCCATCTCGATGTCGACTATGTCGTAGCGGACAACCAGATACAGATTGTCGATGAATTCACTGGCAGAATACTGCATGGAAGGCGCTATAGCGATGGTCTGCACCAGGCGATCGAAGCGAAGGAGCGCATCAAGATTCTCGGGCAGAACAAGACCTTGGCAACCATCACGTTCCAGAATTTCTTCCGCATGTACGACAAGATCAGCGGCATGACCGGAACCGCGGATACGGAAGCCGCAGAGTTCCAGAAAATCTATCAGCTGGACGTCGTCGTCATCCCCACAAACAAACCGATCCAACGCAAAGACTTGCACGATGTCGTCTATTACAGCGAACCCTTCAAGCTCAAGGCGATTTGCGAAGAGATAGCTCGTGTCCATGCGACCGGGCAACCGATCCTCGTCGGTACTGTTTCCATCGAGAAGTCGGAACTGTTGTCCACGTTGCTGCGCAAGGAGGGAATCCGCCACGAAGTTCTCAATGCGAAGAACCACGCAAGAGAGGCTTTGATCATCGAGGAAGCTGGTGCGAAAGGAGCGGTCACGATCGCAACCAACATGGCCGGTCGAGGAACCGACATCAAGCTCGGAGGGTCCCTTGAAGCCCGGGCGCGGAAACTATGCGGCTCCGACGCATCTCCCGAAGAATTCCAGCAGGCACTACAGATGGTATACCCTGAGTGGAAGAAAGCCTACGAAGAGGTGAAGGAACTGGGCGGGCTGTATATCCTCGGTACGGAACGGCATGAATCCCGGCGTATAGATAACCAGTTGCGGGGGAGAAGCGGAAGACAAGGAGATCCGGGAACTAGTAGATTCTATATCTCCCTCGATGATACGCTGATGCGTCTGTTCGCCAATGATAATCTGAAAAACATGCTCGGCCGCGTTGGAATGAGCGAAGGAGAACCGATCGAGCATCCGATGCTCAGCAAGGCGATCGAGAAAGCCCAGGTTCGCGTGGAAGAGAGGAACTTTGAAATCAGGAAACATCTGCTGGAATATGATGACGTTCTCAATGAACAGCGGAATTTCATCTACGACCAGCGGGATCAGATACTTACCGATTCCGATCTCGTAGCAAGGGCGTTGCAGGCATGCTCGGAAATGATCGATGGAATCGTCGATGGAATTTTTTCGGATAAAGCGACGAAGGAAAAGCCTTGGCAGAACATACAGGATTCCATGATGGAGCAATTCCACATGGAACCGACGATCACCGCTGAGGAAATCTCGAACATTGAGCCAGAACAGATCAAGCGGCGGCTCAATGACCAGATCGAGACGGAAGTCAGAGAGAAAGTCGCATTGACGGGAGAAAAACCGTTCAATGATTTCCTTCGCTTCAATTATCTGCGTCAGATCGACATGCGGTGGCAGAACCATCTCGAGCAACTTGAGGAACTTCGTGACGCCGTTTCCCTGAGGACATATGCGCAAAAGAACCCACTGCTGGAATACAAGGTGGAGGGGTTCGAGATATTCGACAGAATGCTTGACGAAATCAAGCATGCGGTCGCGCGTACGATCGTCCGCGTCCAGATCCGACCGGCGAATGAAAACTATGCGGCAAGACGACGCCAACCGGTCAAGACGGTGGAACGACACAGCGGTACCGCTCAGTTCGGAGGAGAGGCCGTCTCGGGAGCCACGCAGGCCGCATCTCAACCAGAGAACGCGACCATACGCAGGACATATCCCAAAGTAGGACGCAATGATCCCTGTCCCTGCGGCAGCGGGAAGAAATACAAGCACTGTCATGGAGCGAACGTCTAGCGTCGCTTCGGTTTTCTGAGATTACTGGAAGAATCCGGCGGGATCCAGCGCGATTCCGCCCTGCTCTATCTTGAAGAACAATGTCGGTTCGGAGAATTCCGTTCCAGTGGTTCCGATACTTCCGATCGGATCGCCTTGACGCACTTGTTCGCCGATTTTGACGCCGACGCTCTCAAGATGCTCATAACTCGTCTTGTATCCGCCCTCATGGCTGATCTGGACGAACCGTCCCCTTCCTTGCGGTTCATATCCAGCGTCGACGACGACACCTGCCGCGGAAGCCTTGACCGCAGTACCTATCTTTCCTTGGATTCTGATTCCGTCGAGGATCAACGATGCGCCGGTAGTCGGTTCCATGACCGACTGTCCATAGAGACCGACGATCCGCCCGGTGGTCGGCTGGACGAACCTGGTAGTGGAAACCGTCGGAGAAACGACGGAAGTCGAAGTCGTGTCAGGTATGAACAGGACTTGTCCGACCTTGATATTCTCGCTTGTCAATCCATTCAATTCCTGCAAGGTCTTCCAGCCGAGGGTCGGACTGAATTTTCGACTGATCGTACTGAGCATATCCCCTTCCTGGACGACATACAGCTGACCGTCACGATCAGGGATCCTGAGCGTTCCTCCAGGGACGATCGCTTCGATATTCTTGATTCTGTTGACGCTGATGATCGTCTGAGGACGAAGCCCATATGCTTCCGCAATGGATGCGAGCGTCTCGCCTTCAGCCACCAGATGGTCCGCATACTGGATCGAAGTACCATCGTTTCCGAGCGTTTTCTTCTGTGCATCGAGAGACCGTGCGGTCGTTCCGCTCGTAGCGTCCGTCGCCTGCGCTACCGGA
The DNA here is from genome assembly GCA_001604275.1 of Spirochaetales bacterium Spiro_02. Lineage (GTDB taxonomy): Bacteria > Spirochaetota > Spirochaetia > Sphaerochaetales > Sphaerochaetaceae > Spiro-02. Next base: position 51,830 of record LVBD01000068.1, on the reverse strand, counting down.
GATGCCGCGGGAACGGTGTCTCCGACGGTTTTCTGTTCCGGTTCGGATTGAACGGGTGCGACGGGAGGAACAGCGGAAACATCCCCACCTTCCTCAGGTACCGCTGCTTGCGCGGCACCTGAGGACACAGGTTCCTGGGCAACGGTTGGAACAGATGCAGCGGGTACCGGCGTAACAGACTGTGTTTCGGCGGGAAACAACGTAAGCCACAAAAAGACAGCGACAGCGCACAGCAATACGCCGACGACGACCACGACGAGAATCAGTCGACGGGAATTATTTCCAGCATCACCTCTGTGAGGTCTTCCGTTCCGACTTGGACCGGGTGTCAAATCATCATAGCTTTCTCTGCCCATCTCGACATTACCTTGGCTACATACTAATATAAAATCATTATGGTATCCAGTCCAAAACGCCGATTTTATCGTTTCTTCCTCTTGCTGATACTCATAGCGCAGATTCTCTTGCTGGCACGCATCGCCTACATCATCGTGGACGGGAAGGAACACGATGTCGCATATATTAATCCTGAAATCGCTTCACAGGTGGTGCGCGGAACAATTTTCGATCGCAACGGACGGATACTTGCAATGGAGACACCATACTGGTCCTGCGCATTCCTGCTGAAGAACATTCCTAACCTGAGGCTTGCCGCGGAAGTTGTCTCGCCCTACGTAGGACTCGCCCCGGAGCAGATTCTTTCCACATGTGAGCGCTATACCACGTATGCGTTGATTCAAAGGAAGATCGGGGACGCTATGGTTGATCCTCTGCGGGAAGCTATTCGGAAAGCGAAACTCGAAAATGGGATTCTGCTTGAAAAGCACTATGGACGCAGCTATCCGGCATCCTTTCATGGGGTTCAGATGGTAGGATTCACCAATACCGACAACAGAGGAATCGAAGGCATTGAACTTGCTTATGATCAGGAATTGTCGCCGTATCCAAACCTCGGAGAAACAGTGACGTACGGCAACGACATCTATCTGACGCTCGACCTGGACATCCAGTATCTGCTGGATCTCCAGGTACAGAATATCGCCGACCAGCACGATCCCGACTACATCATGGCTGTCGTGATGGATGCGACGTCGGGCGATATCCTAGCTTCGTCTTCCTATCCGTGGTATGACCCCAACAGATACAATCTTTCCGACGCTCAACAACGGCAGAACAGACTGCTCAGCTATATGTATGAACCGGGGTCCGTTTTCAAGATTTTTTCCCTTGCCGCCTGCAAGGAAATCGGGCAGGCTGATTTCGACGAGCCGTTTTTCTGCGATGGAAGTTATACGTTCAGCATGCCCGGAGGTCAGAATGTGACCATCAACTGCGTCTCTCCCCATGGCGAGATCGACAGCGCGGGAATGATCAAGTATTCCTGCAACGGCGCAATCGTCCATTGGGCGCTTCAGACCGACGACCAGCGGTTCTATGAGATGTTGCGGAAATTCCATTTCGGCCAGCGATGGGATATCGGCTTGCAAGGAAGCATCGCAGGGGCTCTGCCAGCAGTGTCCGACTGGTCCGGGCGCACGAAGGCGACGCTGTCGTTCGGTCAAGAACTTGGTGTGAATGCGTTACAGATGGTGACCGCCGCCACGGTGTTTACCAACGAGGGAACCCTCCTGAAACCGAACATCATTCGGAGAATTGTTACTCATGACGGTACGGTGGTCGCGACTTCCGAACGAACCGAAGCAGAACGGGTGCTCGCACCTGAAGTTGCAACGGAAGTCCTTGATGCCATGGTCACAGCGACAGAACCTGGAGGTACTGCGATCCATGCCTCGGTCGAAGGCTTTACGATCGCGGCAAAAACCGGTACCGCACAAATTCTCAATCCTGAAACGAATAGCTATTCCGACGGTTCGGTCCTTGCCTCCACCCTTGCGATCGTGCCTGCTCAACAACCAAGATACATCATCTACGTGGCGGCGGCTCATCCGAAGGGGGATACGATCTGGGGAAGCAATATCGCGGCGCCAGCAATCGCGAACGTCATCAAGGGGTTGGCGTCCCAAGGGAAGCTCACCAGCGTCAAAGCTACTGTCATCCAGTAAGACTCTTCCCGAACTCGGAACCGACCGAGAAAGTCTGCAACGGCTGATCGTTCGAACCTATCTTCAAGACATGCGCCATCGCTACCGGGAGATCTGATTTTCCCATAACGCACCGAAATCCATACCGAATCCTTGCAACAGATTCAAAATATACGCACTTGATGCTTTATGGATATCCCTGGGAACTTTCTGGCCGTCGGTCAGGAACAGCATCGGCAGACGGTGCTCGGCGCTCACGCTGACAATGTTTCCGATCGTCTGGGTTTCGTCGACTTTCGTGACGATCAGGCTTTGGATTCCGAACGGGCCGAATTGTTCCAGAGCCTTCTCGATATCAGCGCTTTTCATCGACGCACTGACCGCAAGATAGCACTTCGAATGTTCTTTCGGCGGAACGGAAAGCAATGTCTTCATCTTGACTGCGAGTTCTTTGTCGCGAGGACTTTTCCCGATCGTATCGACCAACAGCAGATCGTAATCGGACAGTTCGTCCAGCAACCGATAGAACTCATCCTCACCCTGCGCCGAAAAAACAGGAATCCCCAAAGCCTCGCCGAACGATGACATCTGTTCTATCGCACCGATCCGGAATGTGTCCAGAGTGATGATTGCGACTTTGCGACGAAACTCGACAGGAGGCAGTGTTCCGTACAATGCGGCGATCTTGGCGATCGTCGTAGTTTTTCCGATTCCCGTCGGACCAAGCAGGATGAAGATTTTCGGCGGGTGCAACTGACTTGAATGGTCGACATCCACGGCTGCGACGATCCGATCCACGATCTGCAGTTCGAACTCGCCAAGCGTCGGCAGCGAATCACCGGTCTCCAACTCAGTGCGTTCGGCCTCGAGCACCGAATCGATGAAGGCTTCCGAAAAATCATTTCTTGCCAAAAGTCCCCTTCCGTGCTCCAACAATGTGTCGAAAGAACTGCTCCCTTGTTCCTGAGGGGCCGCAGCAACCTTGGAATCGGCAGCCGATGCGACGGAAGCGCTTTCCGTAGTATCGGCTTGCAAAGAATCAGGAGCGGGAGTCTTTGCTTCCTGCTCGAACTCGTGGAGTAACAATTCGCGATCAGCCCCCGCTTCTTTAGCTTTGCCTTCGGCGAGATAGCAGGTAATTTCCGTCTTGGTCCGTTTGCCAAGCCATAGAAATCCACCGCGGACAGGGATATCCCTTCTACTATGGATCCGCAGCTCATCGCCGTATTGGGCGCGACCTTTGCGAACCGCTTCATCATAGTTTCTAGCGACGATCGTGATGTACTTCACGCTACTCTCCTACAGAATATACCGACTCAGATCCTGATTGCTGACGACATCGTTCAATCGCTGATCGACATACGCAGGTGTGATCGTGATCGTCTGACCGCTGAGTTCCGACGCACTGTACGACAGTTCCTCGAGCAGGATCTCCATAATCGTATACAAGCGTCTCGCGCCGATGTTCTCGCTCGTAGTGTTGACTTCCCATGCTATTTCGCTGATACGGGTGATCGCTTCATCGGTGAACCGGACATCCACTCCTTCGGTCTTCAACAACTCGTGGTACTGCTTCGTGATAGCATTTTCAGGTTCTTTCAGAATCCGGAAGAAGTCCTTGGTCTTCAGATCGTCGAGCTCAGTGCGCAGCGGGAAACGTCCCTGTAGTTCGGGAATCAAATCGGAGGGTTTCGCTACATGGAACGCACCGGCGGCAATGAACAGGATATGGGTGGTATCAATGATTCCCCATTTCGTCGAAACTTTCGTCCCTTCCACGATCGGCAGGATATCCCGTTGCACACCCTGCCGTGAAACGTCCGGCCCTGACGCAGAACCGTTCGTACCGGCGATCTTATCGATTTCGTCGATGAAGATGATCCCCATCTGCTCGGTCCGCTCCTTTGCTTCATCGATGACCCGATCCTGATCTACGCTTTTCTCCATCTCCTCATCGGTGAAAATATCCCTCGCACGCTTGATCGTCACCTTGCGACGCTTCGCCTTGTTGCCGAAAATACTTCCAAGACTATTCATGGCTTCCTGGATATCCTCGAGATTGCCGCTTCCCATCATTTCAATGCCGATGCCTTGTGAACGTGCCGCAGCCGTTATCTCCACTTCCTTGTCATCGAACGCACCTGCCTGAAGCATCTTGCGGAACTTCTCACGCGTCGATTCCGCCGCACCTGAGAAAGCACCGGGCGCATTCGCCACCTGTAGCTCGGTCGTTCCGGAAGCATTGGGCGCAGGTTCCGGCGGCATTTCTTTCAAATCAGGCAACAGCAGATCGAGCAATCGATCCTCGACCCGTCGTTTCACGACATCTTCCTGTGCTTCCGCCATTTCCCGCTTCACCATCTGGACCGCGATGCTCATCAGATCGCGAATCATCGACTCCACGTCGCGGCCGACATATCCTACTTCCGTGTATTTGGTCGCTTCGACCTTGATGAACGGTGCGTTCGAAAGCTTGGCGATCCTTCTGGCGATCTCCGTCTTTCCAACTCCGGTAGGACCGATCATGATGATGTTCTTCGGGGATACTTCATCCCGAATGTTTTCCGGTAGTCTCTTGCGTCTTGTTCGATTGCGAAGCGCCACGGCGATCGTCCGCTTCGCCTTATCCTGGCCAATGATATATTTATCCAGTTCCTTGACTATCTGGGACGGCACCATATCGTCAAGTTTGATTGTATTCTGTCTGTCCATGTTTTGTTACATTTCCTCCACGATGATCGATCCGTTGGTATAGATGCAGATCGACGAAGCGATCTCAAGACTCTTGCGAGCGATATCCGCAGCTTCCAGTTCGATTCCGGAATCGAGATACGCCCGTGCAGCGGCAAGTGCGTAATTTCCGCCGCTGCCGATGCCGATCGCATCATATTCCGGCTCGAGAACATCGCCGGTTCCGCTGATCAGAAAGATTTTCGCACCGTCCGATACCAGCATCATCGCTTCCAGCTTGCGCAGGTTCCTGTCGATCCGCCATTCCTTGGCCAGATCGACGGCAGCCCTGGTCAGATCGCCGTTGAATTGTTTCAGTTTCTTTTCGAATAATTCGAACAATGTAAATGCGTCGGCGGTCGCGCCGGCGAATCCGATGATGACTTTTCCGTCATATAGTCTCCGAACCTTTCTTGCGTTCCCCTTCATAACGGTCTCACCTGCAGTGACCTGTCCGTCTCCGGCTATTGCCACATGCCCGTTCTTCCGTACCGCAATGATCGTAGTTCCTCTAAAACTCACTTTTCTTTCCTTCCGTGCGGATGGCTATGCAGATACACCTTCCGCAGACGTTCGTTTGATACATGCGCATAAATCTGCGTCGTGGAAAGGCTGGAATGTCCCAGTAATTCCTGAACGACTCTGATACCAGAATCATTGTCGAGCAGATGCGTAGCAAAACTATGCCGCAGAACATGCGGCGTGAAGTGTTTCTGCATCCCCAGCTTGATCTGGTATGTCTCAAAGATACTATGTACGCCACCAGCCGACAACCGTTTTCCGCGAAGGTTCACAAGTAACGCGGGAACATCATCGGCATCGTCGATACCGTACCGCTTCTGTAGTTCACGTTTTCTCGGGACATAGTTGGAGAGAAGAGATAACGCTTGTGGAGTCAGAAATACATACCGGTCCTTAGCACCCTTTCCCGTAACGAGAATCCTAGCCTCTGACCACTCGATGTCGGTCTCATCCATAGCGATAATTTCGCTGAGCCTGCAACCGGTGGAATAGAACAGGTTGAACATCGTCACATCGCGCAATGACTGAAAATCATCCCAGGGGAGCTCGACGATCTTCCGAACCTCGTCCTTGCTGAGCACTTGGGGAAGTCGGATGCGCTTGCGGCCCATGCCGACCCCGGAGAACGGATTGCTGGGGCAATACGCCAACCGGAATGCATATCGATAGAAATTTCTGACTCCACAGAGCGTCCTGTCGATACTACTGCGCGACAATGCGGGTGACTTCTCTGAAAGATCCTTGACGAAATTCCTCGCCGCCGAATCGGGTAGTTCGAAAATGGAATAGGAATGTGCGTCGAGGAAATCAAGCAGTTTCTTCAGATCGTTGCCGTACGACAGCACGGTATTGTCGGACAATTTCCTTACGGTCCTCAAGTAATCGAGATATTCCGCGACGGCGGTTTCATTACCCGTTCTTCCGACATAGCCGGTATCAGGTACAGCATCCTCGACTCTGTTCATGGCAAGGACTATACCATGCATCCCTATAGCGGTACAACGAGTCGCTCATGCGAGCGATTCGTAGCCGGCCGGCTGGAATCTCATTGTCCGCTAGCTTCTTTACCCATACCGAACACCGGTATGGAATATCCATCTTCCCTGCGAAATCCTCATAGCCGTCGACTACCGGTGCCCCTTCTTCGACAAGATGGAGCGTTCCCTTCGAGACGGTGGCGGCCGTAGTGCCGCATCGGTGGATGAAAACGTCCCGCCCGAGTCGAAGCGCGATGTCTACGCACAGCAACGCTCCCGATGCCACGCCCCCTTGAAATGCGACAAAAGCCTGGGAATATGATGCAAGAATCGAGTTGCGCTGATGGAACCGCCAGCGCAACGGCGGCTCAGCGGGAAGATACGGACTGATCTCTCCGCCGTTGCAGCACAGGATTCTTTCCCTCAGCTTTCGGCAATTCGGATACTGGTGACCTCCTAGACCGCACGGGAGGATCGTCAGCACTTGCCCGCCGCCGTCGACCACGCCTTGCGCGCAAGCCTGGTCACAACCTTCAGACAACGCGGTAATGATCGAAGTACTGTTCAAAGCGGCACTGAGACCGAATCGGAACGCTTCATGCGCCGCAATTCCCGTCGGAGTTCGCGTGCCGGCGACGGAAACCGTGGGGGCCTCCGGCAGGTTGCCGATGCAACTCAACCGGTAGGGGGGATCGTCGCCGATCGCCAGCAGGAAAGGATACCGATCGTCGCCGAGGAACATGACCTGATGCCCGTCACGTTCCAGCCAATCGATCAATTCGGCCGCATGCCTTGTCAGTGCCACCGGATCATAGTCGATCTGACTGTCCGACCGAGCCGGCATGATCCCGTTGTCGATCAAGAACCTGACATACGAATTCCTCGTGAAGGATCGCAGATCGTCGACAGAGACATTGCACAAGGACACGGCAAGTTTCTGCATTCCGCAAAGACCGGGGAGACAAGATATCCAGAGCTTTCGTTCAACTTCATCCATGCCGGACCAATAGAGAAACAATCGGCGGATGATTCAGAATAAATGGAACATATCCGAGACAATTTTCAACAGCAGCAGGACAAGAACGCCCGCCATTACAGGCCGGATCACTTTTCCTCCGCCCTTGATGGCTAGTCCGGAACCGATGTAGTTCCCGATGATACCGAATATCGCGCACGGTACGCCGATTGAAAAATCAACATTTCCATGCAAAATGAATGTCACCAACGCTGCCAGATTCGACGACAGATTGACGATCCGGGCATTGCCGCTCGCAGTGACGATATCCAGCCCGAGCACAGCGGTAAACGCAAAGGTCATGAACATGCCTGCTCCAGGACCGAAAAACCCGTCGTATCCTCCGGTAACGAATCCGCTGGCTATCGCAAGAATCACTGTCATGGACAGGGACATGTCCTTCCGCCTTGTTCCGAAATCGGGTTTCCAGAGAATGAACACCGCGAGCGCCGGGACCACGACCAACAACAATATTCGCAGAAACCGTTCGTCCATGAACAGCGACAGCCGTGCGCCGAGGGCCGAACCGACCAGCGCTCCGACTGCCGACGACAACGCAAGGCTCCAGCGGACATGTCCCGAACGAATATATCGCCAGCAGGCGACAGCAGTCCCCCACAAGGATGAGAACTTGTTGTTCCCCAGTGCCAGATGAGGCGGAAGTCCGGCCGCATAATATGCGGCAAGAGAAATCAATCCTCCACCGCCTGCGATTGAATCGACCATTCCGGCGATCATGATCAGCGGACAGAGGAACAGAAGCGTATGGGTCATGGTCAATCGTTTCCTTTCTCATCGGACCTGGCGGATCGCAGTTCATCAGGATGATGCTCCTTGAACGCGGCATACAGGTCATCGGTATCGACATGGGTGTATATTTGCGTCGTACCGATATCGCTATGGCCGAGCAATTCCTGGACACTACGAAGATCCGCCCCGCCGCGAAGCAGATGGGTAGCGAAACTATGTCTGAGGGTATGTACCTTCGCATCCACTCCGGCAAGTTCACAGTATCGCTTGAATCGTTTCCAAATCAATGCTCTGGTCAGCGGCCTTCCGCGACGACCGACGAAAAGCGTCTGCTCACGAAACCTCGCTCCGAGCAACTTCGGGCGAACGGACTCGAGGTATCGGGCAAGATATTCCTGTGCGACATCCCCTACAGGAACGATTCGTTGCTTGTCCCGTTTCCCGATCACTCTGAGCAATCCTTCCTGGGGAAAATAGTCGCCGATGTTCAAAGCATTCGCCTCGCTGACCCGCAAGCCGCAGGAATAGATCAGCTCGAACATGGCAAGATCACGCATCCCGAGGCCGCTCGGGTCGTCTGCGTCGATCACCGACAACAATGCATCAACCTCGTCATATCCCGCCGCCCGAGGCAACGATGCCGGAAGTTTCGGCGGGTCGAGCAATTCCACTGGATTGTCCGAACGGAATTTGCGGTCGATGAGAAAGCGATGGAAACTTTTCAACGCGGTCATATTCCTGGCTTGGGTTCGTGCACATAATCTACCGTCCCGCGAACGTTCGGTCAAATACCGGACGATTTCCGACGCTTCCACATCCATCGGTGAGATTCCCTGGATATCGAGAAACCGAGTGTACAATGTCGCTTCACGGCAATACACGTCTACAGTAGATGGTGACAGCCTCCGCTCGAACGTCAGAAAATCATGGTACTCGTCAGTCAACTCTTCCGAAGGAATTTTTACCTGCGACATTCGTATCAGTTGTCCTCGTCCTCGTTGCGGGAGTATCGCAGGACAGCGGGGAACGAATAATCGTTGCCCGGCTGCTTCTTGCCAAGCTGTTGCTGAAGGTCCTGCCATCGGTTCACGGTAATGACCTCTGGATCGGGCGTCGCCGGACGGTCAGGTTTCGTATGTGTCGCCGAATCCGATACAGGAGAAGAAACCGGTTTCTGCTCTGAAACCGCAGCTTCGAAGCGTCTCCGGGGCATGTCGGACTCAGTTTCGGCACCGACGACATCTTCCTTACGTTCGAATCCTGTCGCGACGACCGTGACTTTGATCCTGTCTCCGAGTTCCGGATTGAAAGCCTGCCCCGCGATGATCAATGCATCCTCCGCACAATTCGCGGTGATGATTTCGACGACATCCTGATACTCCTGCAAAGTAAGATTGTCACCGCCTGAGAGATTGACAAGAACACTCTTCGCCCCATCGATAGAGGCATTTTCCAACAAGGGATTGCTAATCGCCGCCCGAGCTGCATCGACGGCACGATTCGAGCCTTCTCCGAAACCGATCCCCATCAGCGCATCTCCGCGCCCTTTCATGACTGTCCGCACGTCAGCGAAGTCGATATTGATCTCCCCCGGCTCCGTGATCAGCTCGCTGATTCCCTGGACACCTTGATACAGAACCTCGTCGGCCATCAGAAACGCCTGCTTGATCGGCGTATTGTTCTCCACGACTTTCAGCAAATATTGATTGGGAATCAGAATCAGCGTATCGACTTGCTTACGCAGTTTTTCGATTCCGACCTGGGCGAGCTGGAGTTTCTTCTTTCCTTCGAAAGCGAACGGGGTGGTGACGACCGCTACGGTCAGCGCATTGACGGACTTGGCGACTTCGGCCACGACCGCCGCGGCACCGGTCCCGGTCCCGCCACCCATACCGGCGGTAATAAATACCATATCGGTACCTTCGAGCAGATTGCGGATCTCATCTTTTGACTCCACAGCCGCTTTTTCCCCGATATCGGGAACGCCGCCCGCGCCAAGGCCGCCGGTAAGCTCCCTGCCTATCGGAAGACGAACTTGGGCGTTGGAGCGCTGGAGGGCCTGTACATCGGTATTCATCGCCACGAATGTGACTTTCTTGAGCCCGCTGGCGATCATGCGGTTCACGGCGTTACCGCCGGCACCGCCGACACCAATCACCTTGATATCGGTCGGCGGGGTTTGTTCATCCTGCAGCAGATCTTCAATCATCCCTAAATCCATGCTATTCATCCTTCGCCGATTCACAATTTCGGCTCATATTTTCATCGTGGCATTGGCAACAGGCCAGTCTAGAACAACGTTCGGAAGAAACCTTTGATCTTCTTTCCGACACCACCTTGGCGTGAATCCTTCCCTTCCCGGCGGCCTGAAGCAGGATTTCCGGATACATCCTTGTATTTCTTTGCCTCGCTTTTCAACAAACCAAGAACCGTGCTGTAACGCGGATTGATATACGATCGATCCAACCCCGGTAGAGCCTCCGGGAAACCGATGCGCGCTGGGAGCCGGAAAATTTCGCTCGCCAGCTCCGTCGCACCGCTGAGCAGCGCGCCTCCGCCGACAAGAACGACACCTCCGCCAAACGAACCGCGAACCTGTTTCTTCTCAAGCTCAACCTGCAGCATCGAGAATATTTCCGCCATGCGAGGTTCGATGATCTTGCTCAGCTCCTTTTTCGGCATCTTGATCGACGGCAGACCGCCGACCTGCGGAATCAGAATCATATCATCGTTGGCGACGGAAGGAATGTGGCAGCATCCATGCTCGCATTTCACCTGTTCCGCGATCGTCTTCGGCTTGTTCAGGATATAGGCGATGTCGCTGGTGACATTCGCTCCGCCAAGATTGACGCCGCCGGCATAGCACGGAGCTCCATTGGAGTATGCGATCATGTTCGTCACGCCGCCGCCGATATTGATCAGGATGGTACCCATCTCCTTTTCTTCCACGCTGAGGACGACTTCCGCATCGGCAAGCTGCTGCAGAATCATCCTCTGGACCTGCAAGCCTGCCCGCTGAAGACATTTCCGCTCATTCTGACAAATCGAAGAAGAACCTGTCACGACTAGAACCCGGCTTTCCAGCCGGTGTCCGAGCATGTCCACGGGATCCTTGATTCCGTCCCGTCCATCCACACGGAAATCCTGGACCAACGTATGGAGGATCTCTCTGTCCATGGGCAGGTCGAAGGCACGGGCCACCTCCAACGAACGGAAAATATCCTCTCGCTTGATTTCCTGGTCCTTCGCGTTGATTCCCACGACGCCTTGACTTGGGATGCCTTCGATATGATCGCCACCGACGCCGATAATCACCTGCTGGACCTCGGAACCAGCCTGGAGCTCCGCTTCGGTCACTACGGAAGTGATGGTTTTCAACGTCTGTTCGATGTTGACGATGGCTCCGCTTCGGACCCCTTCGCTGGGACGTTCGCAGATGCTGTCTATCATCAGCTGCCCATCGCGGGATACCGAACCTATGACAGCCCTTACCCAGGAACTGCCGATATCCAGCCCCATCAAGACCTTATCTCCAGCCACTTGGCTACCTCCAGATCACAACTCTGACGCTCATCGCTTTACCAAGGCATCCGCATACAGATCGAACCGTTTCGGCTCCTGATCAAGAAACCGTAGCGGTTCATTTTCTGCGGATTGCTCGATCAAAGCGATCGATTTCACGACCAACTGCGCGGAAACCGGTTCTCGAACCCAAAGCCTCGCGTTGTGGCGCGGAAGTTCCAATACCATGCGCCCAAAGTTGTTACTACTATTATTATCGTATTTTATCTTCGTTATCAAGGTATTGCGAGTTTCATCGGCTTCCCTAAGATCTGCGACAAGAGACAGGACCGTCTTGATTCCTTCATCAAGTCCATACCGTTTCAGCAACGTCGCATATTCTTGGGGAACTTCGACGGTAGATACCGTATCGCCATAGACGGATCTGTCTTCTGCGGGAAGCTCGATCAGCCGTTCATGTTTGACCAAATATGTCGCAAGAAGGCTTCCAGAGTCATCGACCGCCGCAACCAGCGCCTGAGGCGCCACGAGAACAATATCCACCGTCAGAGTGTCGGGAAGTTTCCGAGTGACTTTCGCGCTTTGGACCACCGCGAGTTGCTCGAACCGTTTCTCGAGTTCGGAACGTCGCAATTCGAACTGTGAAAGCCCTTTCAAAGGACCTGCGATCCTGTTGGCTCCCAGCGGAACCTGTCCGGTTCCACCCGTCACCTTGATGTCCACCTGCTGTATATCGAACTGCGGTATGAATCGGAGCGAATACCAGGCCAACAGAATGAAGACAAGAGCGAGCAGGAGCAGTATTTTGACGGATGCGGGAATTCCCGAACGGAGCTGACGCCTACTGCTCATAGCGCGGCATCCCTTCCGGGAAATCGTATGCGTCTTCAGACGGCGGTAGCTCCGCAACCAATGACTGCCGGGCCAGATTGGACGGAGGGGGCGCCTCGGCTTTCTTGCGCCCATCCACAGCGATCCGTCCCCCTGCGATCAGCATGATCCGATACAGCAGCGCGCATTCGCACAGAACGACGAATAGATTCGTTCCGCCCTGGGAAAAGAACGGCAACGGGATTCCTGTCGGTGGAAGCACACCGGTAACCACAGCTATGTTCACCAACGCTTGTCCAACGATCATCGTCGTGATACCGAACGCAAGGTACGCAAGAAATCGATTCCGATCCAACATTCTCTGCCATGTCCGATATCCCAACAATGCAAAGAGAAAAAATAGCACGAAGACTATCGCTATCCCGAGAAAGCCGGTCTCTTCCGCCATCGAAGCGAAAATGAAATCGCTTTGCACTTCGGGAATCGATCCTAGCTTGTACACGCCGTTGCCCAGTCCTACGCCTGTCCATCCACCCGCGGCTATCGCCTTTCGGGCATTGGTGACCTGCCAATTGATTCCAGAAGGATCCAAGTCACTGAATAGGAACGCAACCAGGCGTTTGACTCGGTAGGGAGCGATGAACAGCGCCAAAATTCCGGGCACGGCGAGAAATGCAATGAACAGCGCCATCCAGCCAAACGAAACACCACCGACAATGAACAGCGACAGACAGACTCCGAGGTAGACGATCGTGGTGGAATAATCCCGCTGAAGGAGAATCAAAGCGGCGAACACAAGCACTACGAGTGCGGGCGTCACGAGCTTCCTGAGGTTCGACCGTTCGCTTTTTTCGGAAGAAAACCATCCGGAGAGGAAGATAATCAACGAAAGCTTGACAAGTTCCGACGGCTGGAACGATGGCAGAGGTCCAATGCTCAGCCATCTTCTGGCACCCATCCTAGTCTGTCCGAACGGGGTAAACAAGGTCATCAGCATCAGCAGCAGGCATCCGGCAAGCAACAGGGGGGAAGATTTCCTGATCCAGGAAATCGGGATGAACCTGATGACGACCGAACATGCAAGAGAGAGCAATACGAACAAGGACTGACGGATAAAAAAATAATGATGCGGCAAACCAAGGGAAAGCGCTTCGTTATAGGATGCGCTGTACATCATCACAAGCCCGGCTCCGGTCAGCGTAATGACGACACAGAGGAAGGTAAAGGCGCTCAAACCTCCTCCGACTGCCGGATCGAAGCCTGCCACAGACGGTCTGCGGCCGTCAGGGCGGTCTTCACCCGAATACTTCCAGTCATCATACTGTCTGCCGTTCTCCAACATCGAGATGCCTACCTTTTGTTCGTTTTATGACGATATCGCCGCCTTATGTCGTCATTTTCTATATATATTTCACCAGGAACAGAATCGAAGCGATCACGACACACAGATATCCGACGATTCTGAATCGATCGACTATCTTGTTCTCAGACAGTCCCTTCCGTTCATAGACATGATGCAACGGCGCGATCGGAAACACTTTTTTCCCCTTTGTTCTGATTGCAAGAATCTGGATGAAGGATGTGGCGAACTCGATGAGAAACACGCCGGATGCAACAAGAACCACCAGTTCGATCTTCAGCAGCAATGCGCTGATAGCAATCAGTGCGCCGATGGCATGGCTGCCGCAGTCGCCCATGAACATCTGCGCAGGTTTCGTATTGAACCAGAGGAACGCAAGCAACGATCCGAGAACCGCGGCGCCGACGATCGCAAGGTCCACTCCCCCGGCGGCGACGGTAGGCTGGATATAGTCGCCGTAGATTCCATAACCGAATATCGCGCTCACGACCGTAATCATCAGTACAACAGGAAATGCATTTCCAGCAGCCAAACCATCCAGTCCGTCGGTAATGTTCACTGCATTGACGAAGTAGAGCATGTACACCAAGGCCGCCAGCCGGTACCAACCGCCGATGTCGATCGATTTCGCTGGATTCCACGGAATAGTCACCAGGGTTTCCTGCAGATCGCTGAACAGCGTCATCAGGCTGATCACCGTTGCGGCGCACAACACCTGCATGGCAAGTTTCTGTCCGCTTTTCAACCCATCACTGTTCTGCCGCTTGATTTTCAGCAGATCGTCGATCATTCCCACGATGCCGAACAACCACATTCCGACAAGCGGAATCCATGTATATTCGTCGGTAATGTCGCCGAGCAGCAACACGGAGATCGTAATGCCGACTAGAAACGAAATTCCTCCCATCGAAGGGGTTCCAGCCTTTCCCGCCTGTTCCTGCGCCAGTTCCGGCTTGATCGGAACCTGTGCTCTTTTCCGAGTCAGATATCCGATCAGAAAACGGCCGGCGAAGAACGTGATCCATCCACTGACAAGAGAAGCGCAAAACACCCTGAGAATCTGAATCATATATGAGTGGATCGTGAATAGAAAGAACACGGGAACCTCCTAATATCCTCGAATGAATTCAACCAATCGACCGGATCACCGGAACCAAACGCTCCATGGCCATGGAGCGGGACCCTTTCAGCAGAAACAGATCCCCCTTGCTGACATCGTGCTGGACCGCGTTTTCCAATTCGTCGAAATCGTCGGTGAAGAACAACTTCTCGCTGTACCCACGCTGTCGCAAAAGTTTCCATGCGCTTTCCATCTCATTGCCGAACAGGAATGTGCTTTGCGGATTGATAGCAAGGATCTTCCGGCCGATCGATTCATGGGCGCAGGCGGATAGTTCACCGAGTTCCTTCATCGATCCGAGGACAACTTTCTTTCCACCCTGCCATCGAACGCCGCCAAGATAGTCGAGGATCCGTCCGGTAGAATCAACACTCGCGTTGTAGTAGTCTCCGATGATCGTCACATCGCCGCTGATCACCTCGCTCCTTCCCACCACGGGCTCCATACGTTCGATTCCGTCCTTGATCTGACTAGCCGAGGCGCCGATCTCACGTGCGACATCGATGGCGGCTAAAGCGTCCAGCAAGGAATGCTCTCCGACGCAACGCAGATGCATCTTGTTCCCCTGATAGGAAATGTTCCAACCATCCAGACCAAGGTCCTCTGCACCGCCGAACCCATGCGTGGATGCCGGCCCGAACTTTCGCAACGAGCAGTTTCTTTCGCGTTCCATCCACGGTATCCATTCACACGATTCGTCGACGAATCCCTTGCGCACTCCTGGATGGAACAGCTTGCTCTTTTCTCTGGCGATATTCTCGATAGTTCCCATCTTTCCGACATGGGAAATGCCGATATTCGTCAGGATTCCATAGTCCGGGCGCCAGACATCAAGCATCGCATCCATTTCACCGATATGGTCCACACCCATTTCGAATACGCCGAATTCGGTGGTCGGACCGACTTGAAGCACGCTCAGAGGAAGGCCGATTTCTGAATTCAGGTTCCCCGGAGTCCGGACCGTCTCCCCCATGCAGGAAAGGATGGATCCGACCAGTTCTTTTGTCGTAGTCTTGCCGCAACTTCCTGTAACGCCGACCTTCGTCACATGCGGATATTGCGCCACATGCGCAGCGGCAAACGCCTGAAGGCCTTTCAGCGTATCGTTGACTGCGATGATAGCGGCGCATTGTCCTTCGAGCGCATGCGCCGCTCGGGCGACTTTCCCTGTTTCTACGATGACCGCTCGAGCCCCGTTATGCACGGCCTGAGCGACAAAATCGTGCCCGTCGCTTCGCTCTCCTCGCAGCGCTACGAACAAGGAGCCCGGCACGCATGTCCTGGAGTCGATCGAAACCGAAGTAATCGTCCTTGCTTTTCTGGCGCGATCCTTCCCAAGATAGACAAATCCACCGGCCATGGAAGCGGCCCGGCGGATGGAATAGACGAACGAACCGCTAGGATTGCCAGTCATTGAGAACCTCCTCCCGACGACGCCACGCGCACAACTCCTTCCGGAGCGATCTGTTGGAAATAGATATCCTGGGCGACGGCGGAGTCGATCAGATATTCAGGCATCTGCGCTTGAGCGATCTGCGACTGGAGCACACGCTTTTCTTCCTCCAGCAGCGTGACGTTCCGTGAACTTTTCTGGAGCGCCATGGCTACCGAACGGTTCTCGCCGGCCTGCCATACAGGAACAAAGACGCTCACTTGTATGAATACAAGCATGAACAGGAGCGCGATCCGCTCGCCCTTAGAAAGCGACTGTGTCCTGACCTTATTTTCCATGATACGCATCTTCAGTCCTCCAGTTTCTCAACTACGCGAAGCTTCGCGCTTCTTGAAGGCGGATTGAGTCCGCATTCCTCCGTCGTCGGGACGACAGGCTTCTTGGTAAGTATCCGCACCTTCGGCTTGCCGTCGTCCGTTCGTTGCGCTTCTCCCGGTTGCGGCACGGAACCTTCGGCGGCCCGTTTGAACAACCATTTCACTTTCCGATCCTCAAGGGAATGAAAACTGACAACGCCTATTCGTCCGCCAGGATTCGTCAGATCGATCGCCTTGCGTAGCGCCGGCTCGATCCGATCCAGTTCGCGGTTTACTTCTATCCGTAGCGCCTGGAACGTTTTCGTAGCCGGATGGATCCTCCCATATCTATATGCGGGAGGAACGGCTTTGTAGATGATCTCAGCCAATTCGTCGCTCCGAGTGATCCGTTTCGATTTACTATAGGAACAGATCGCCGCCGCGATGCGCCTCGAATACCGCTCTTCTCCGAATTGGTATATCACGTCGGCGAGCCGATCCTCCTGGTACCCGTTGACAATGTCCTCGACCCGCATCGGAGCCGTTTTGTCGAGACGCATGTCCAGCTCTTCGCTTTTACGGAAGGAGAACCCCCTTCCCGATTCTTCGTAATGGAACACGGAAATACCTAGATCGAACAACACCAGATCAGGTCTCGGTCCGTCGTATGTGGAGAAAAACTCATCGAACCAAATATTGATCGCCTGGAATCTATCGCCGAACGGCGCGAGACGACGCTTCGCTTTCTCGATGATCTCGCTGTCGCGATCAAGACCGATGACGTTCAGCAGAGGATATGTTTCAAGGAACAGCTTGCTATGTCCGCCTTCGCCCAGCGTGCAGTCGATCATCAAGGCCTGACGATCCGGCGGGACGAGCAACGAGAGGACTTCTTTCTGCAATACGGAATAATGTACGAATTCCATGGCCTACAGCCTCCCCTCGAATTTCAAATCTTCGCTTAATGCCTGCGATGCCTCGTCGAAATCCGCGTCGCTTTCCGCCATGTATCGTTCGTATACGGATGGATTCCAGATTTCAAGATATTCGTAGACACCCAGCATGACGCTTTCCTCTTTCAAGACGAGTGCTGCTGAATCACGAAGCGTCGGGGGGATGTTGATTCTCCCGGACTTGTCGATCTCGCATTCCTGCGCCGGAGCGATGATTCTGCGCTGGAGCAGCCTCAGGCGCTTGTCGAACATTGCGCCCGGTCCATCCATGATCCGTTTGCGAAGCACGTCGAAATGCGCCGGGAGCATCAGCCAAAGGCATTGCTCCACCCCCCGCGTGACGATCAACGAATCACCATCCAGGGATGCCCTGAGACGGGACGGGATGAGAATCCTCCCCTTGTCATCGATCGTATTGCGGTATTCGCCGGTCAGCATATTCGCCACTCTCCACTATCGGAATAATCAGTATTGAAAATTCCTACCACTTTCTACCACAAAAGATATACTCTCTCCCACTTGACCTCAATTCTCAATGTAATCAAATTGATATGAAGTTTATATAAGTTTTACGCGTTCTACTTAACAAACGTAAACCAGCTTAAGAATTACGTATTGTTTTGTCACCCGTAGCGAGCAACGGGACGGATCTCTTTCGAAGACGCATCAAAAGATCGGACCATGATGTTCCCATGGCGTCGTGCAAAGCAGATTCGGTATAAACAGTTCTTGTGCGGAAATAAAAAAAACTTCGTCAGGAGCTACATCCGACGAAGTTCGTTGGGAGTGATGGGACGATATGGATCGCGGGTCTATTCCTGCCCGCCGTTGTAGGATGGGTTGAAGATATTGTAATCCATGTCGGGGAAGATATTGTCACGCTTTTCCGCTTTTACGAGCCATTCCGTATTCACGGCATTCTTACACATGTTCTCATACACGAGATTGAAATTCCTCAAGTGGTCGCGCAACCGTTTGTCCGCATATCCGACCGAAGTCTTGTTATGCAGGATGAACGGCCAGTCGCTCGCCATCGAAAGGAGAACCTCCCTCGAGGCCTGATTCAGAAATCGCTGCTTGAGGGACTGCTGTTCCGGGAACCGGACGGCGAGTTCCTCCATCCGCTCTATCGCCTTGTGGATATGCCGATAGATCCATGCGTTGGAACCATCAAGCCAGACGGAGGAATATCCCCCCTGCCCCCAACTGGAATAGCCCGGCTGGACAGTCTGCAACTCTGGAAAAGTAGCGAGATAATCCGATGGCGTCGTCAAGAACAGGTCATCGGCATCTGAAGCTCTTCGGATCACGGCTTCCAGCCAGTCGATTCCTTCGAACCACCAGTGGCCGAAGAGCTCTGCATCGAAGCCAAGCGTATAGAACGGAGCCCCGTCACGTAGGGACCGATCCAGCGCACTGTTCTTCATCCTGATCCGATAAAGGAAATTATCGGCATGTTCCTGGACTTTCCCGGCAGCGAGTTCCGGCCGATACAGACGCTTCTCATTCGTAGGTCCGGTGATCGCCCAATACTTATACCCAGTAAAAACACGCACTTCCGGTTCATGGATATAGGGACGAACATATTCCATCGGAAGATCATATCCGATGTCCCGATAAAACTCCCGATAGTTTCCGTCGCACGGATATCCTTCGGTGTTCGACCATACGAGGCTGGTCAGATGGTAATCCCGAGGGAACGCAGCGACGCCATCGGGACAACGTACGGGGGCATAGTCCCCCATCCTGACAGGTTCGGAAGCGACGAGCATGCTATGGGCGGAAACCTGGAACCAATCGATTTCCTGCTTGCGAAGGTATTCTTCCAGCCCTGGGAAATACCCGCACTCGGGAAGCCAGAATCCTTTCGGAGACTTCTTGAAATGACGGATATGGGATTGCACGGCGACTTCGACTTGCGCCTTGATCGCCGTAGGATAGTCGCAATACAGCGGAAGATACGCATGGGTGGCGGCCGTCGTGATCAAATCAATATGGCCGCTATCCTCCAGATCACGGAACCCCTCGAGGACATTGTTATGGTACAGATCGCAGAAATCAGAAAGATTCTTCAGTGTCAGGTCATAGTACATCTTCGCCAGCGGCATGCACTCGAGCTGCTCTTTCGAACATCGTTCCATTTCTTTCTCGCCGAGATCCTTGTGCAGTTCCAGATACTTGATGAACCGCTCCTGAAGCGCCGGATCGGCGAGCATCGCACAAAGTGTCGGAGACATGCTGAACGTAAGTCGGAAACAATAGCCTTCCGACCTTAAACGCCGCAACATCCGCAACATCGGCAGATAGGTCTCCGACAACGATTCGTACAGCCAGTCTTCCTCTAGGAACCGCGGATATTCGATGTGCCGCACAAACGGAAGATGCGCATGAAGTATCAAGCTCAGTCTGTTTTTCGCCATGGTCAGCTCCTCGCTACGCTGGACAGGGACGCAGCGATTTCTTGTACAGTGGGATTATCAACGATGATGCCGCCTTTCGTGACCAATGATGAGAAATACAGCTTGAACAACGCAGGTTCCTCGCGCAGCTGGTCGAGGTGATCCGTCCAATAGCACTTCGGCGTGCGAACCGTTTTCGATTCACACAACTCCTCGAGGCCTCCTTCATGATCCATCTTACATAACGAAACCGAATATTCGCACCCCATTTCCGGCAGATTGATATTCCAGTCGGTATCATCGAAACCTACCGAAATGTCAAAGAATTCATCATCCGCGGCACTGCGCCGCATGGAAACCCGAAGCAACAGATCCTTGATACCGCCCTCTTCCTCAATGCGACTCCTGTCGATCGGGGAGATACTCCAGAACGCATACGCCCAATACGGATCACGCAACAGGAGGTGGATCGAGGTCTCCGCATATACCGCAGGAAGCTCTTCGACGCCCGGTAATTCCAACTGAATGTCGTCCTTGCCGCGAAAATCCGTCAAGCTGTTGCAGAACCGGTTCCGGTTCACTTTCGAATCACGATCCGGGCGATCTTCGAATTCCTGTTCATCGTACAGATCCTCAAGGGCCTCGATCAGTTCGTCCCGTTCCAGGGATTCCCAGTTCTCCATACCCTCTTGCTGGGCGATATATTGCAGTTCGGTAGTAGTAAGCGCATCAATCTTGATAAGTATCATTGTCCGGCCCCCTTTCCCCCAGCAAAGCCGGTAGAACCGTTGAGAACAAGAACCGGAATATTCAGATAGGAATCCTTGCAGGCCACTCTTTCCTCCGTTGTCCCGGCACCTTCCGTGGAGTCTCGACACTGTTGCAGTCCGAGGTTGCCAAAATACAAACGATATGTTATCCGTTATCGTAGAGAAAAGAAGTTCTTTAGTCAACAGAAGCTAGGAACCGTCTGCGGCGCAACCAGTTCCACGGACACGAATGCCAAGCGATTTTTACGTTTTCAGTATCAAAAATACCCGTGTTTGTGGTATCGTAGGGGGCATGGACAATAGCAAGCAGGACACATGTTCCGTGATTCTCCACGGTCATTTCTATCAACCTCCCAGGGAGAACCCCATGACAGGGATCATTCCCAAGCAAGTCTCCGCAAGGCCATACGAAGACTGGAACGAACGTATTTTCGCCGATTGTTATAGCACGAACGCGCATTCCCGATATCTTTCCCCATATCGCCGCGTCGAGTCGATCACCAATAACTTCTCGTACATCTCATTTAATTTCGGACCGACGCTTCTTTCATGGATAGCGGAGATGCATCCCGACATCCACGAACAGGTCGTTCTGGCCGATAGGGAGAGCCAAACCCGACTGGGTCACGGCAATGCGATGGCACAGGCGTTCAACCATACGATCCTCCCCCTCGATTCCCCGAAGGACGCGAGACTGCAGATACTCTGGGGTATCGAGGACTTCATGTACCGGTTCGGACGGAGTCCGGAAGGCATGTGGCTGCCCGAGGCTGCGATCAACGATACCGTCGTGGACTTGCTCGCCGAAGCCGGCATACAGTTCGTCATACTCTCTCCTTGGCAGGCTGCGCAAGTGGAGACGGCTCCCAACGTTTGGAACGATCTCGGCGGGAAACCGGCTCCGTACGGAAAACCATATCGCTTGACCGGAAGGACAGGTCGGGAGATCGCGGCGTTCTTCTATCACCCCGGCTTGGCGGAAGGCATCAGCTTCGGACATGCACTGCGAGATGCCGACGCTTTATATTCGACGTTGCTGTCGATCAAGCGGACCGACGGTCAGCCGTTGATTCATGCGGCTACGGACGGCGAGATATACGGGCACCATGAGCCGTTCGGCGACATGGCGCTTGCTGCGCTTATACAGAAAGTCAATGCCAGGAACGACTTCGAACTCACGAATTACGCAACCTATCTGGAAGCGCATCCGGCGGTTCTGCATGCTAAGTTGCACGCAGGGGAGGCCGGACTTGGAACTTCCTGGTCCTGCTCCCATGGTGTCTCCCGTTGGTGGAAGGACTGCGGCTGCCATACGGGAGGAGAAGATGGGTGGAATCAGGCTTGGAGGACCCCGTTGCGAGACTCGCTTCGGACGCTTGCTGCGAAAATCGATGCGATCTTCGATCATGAGGTGGCTCGGATATTCAACGGTTCGCTCACGGCCGACAGATTGCTGGAGCTATACGGCCCCGCGATCTGCGGAAAACAATCCTTGGAACGATTCTTGGAGGAACTGCACGCCGACTTTGAATTCGATGGGAACGAGGACGATGCACTGGCCTGTCTGCTCGAAGGAATCAAGAACAAGCACTTCTCGTTCACCAGCTGCGGATGGTTCTTCAGCGACATTTCCGGAATCGAACCACGTCAGAACATAAAATACGCTCTCTATACTATCGATCTGTATCAAAAATTCACCTCGGAAGATCTGCTGACCCCGTTTCTTAACGATCTGACGAAAGCAAAAAGCAACAAACGGTCGGAAGGCTCCGGGATGACTATCGCGAAACAGGAAATGCAAGGATTTCCAGGCGAAGTGGAAGCCGCACTCTTCTTTACGCTCAACAGACGGATCGCCCGTCCCGAAGAATTCAAGAGTCTGTACGGCCGATATCGATTGAACACGATCGAGCTCCGGGGATCGGATACGACCGTCGTCGATTTTCTCGATAGGATATCCCTCAGCGGATATTCATGCACCGTATTGTCAGACGGACATATCCCTTCCGAACTTCATTTGTTCATAGGAGTCCATGACCATACCGGCACCTGCATCGGAAAGTATTCGGTCACGAACGTGGACATCCCGTTGCGGATGCTCGATATGATCTATTCATGGATCGACAGATCTCTCAGCAAAGTGACGGACAACGACTTGGTGGCGATCGCAAAAGACATCAACAACTATTCGATGCTGATGAAAAACAGTAGATACCTGCCGATGGAAACGCTGTACATCGAGAACATCGGCACGTGTCTGAGGGCGATTAAAAGTCTGTTCGTAACTCCGAACACGCTTCCTTGGTCCCAGAAACGGGAAAGCATCGGACAACTGATCGAGTTCATCCAGAAAAAAGGAAGACCGGCGGAGATCGAATCGGTCAACAGGATATTCAGCGCCGAGTGCGACCGCGTCGCCGAGAAGATCAGGGACAAGGGGCTGGATTACGAAGCCGGGACGTACCTGATCGACCTACTGGAAGTAGCTAGGGCGCAAGGAATCCAACCGGATATCACCCAATTGCAGACACAAGTCTTCCGATTCCTCCAGCCGAAAGCACAGGAGCTGTCCGCGACATTGATGCTAAAGCTGTGCGACGCGTTGAATTTCGAACACTCGATCCTGGAAAGCCGCTAGCCTTCCCCTCAGCTGAGCTCCAGAAGCTTCCTGGCATGGTCGAGCGAAATTTCACTGCGCGCATCGCCGCTGAGCATGCGCGCAATTTCTTGTACCCTGTCGTCGCCCTCCACCGCGGTGATCCGTGAGAAAGTCCGTCCGTCTTCGGTGTCTTTCGTAACGACGAACTGGTCGTCAGCGCGGGCTGCGATGGAAGCAAGGTGCGTAATGACGATTACTTGCCGTTTTGCAGCGAGCTCCTGCAGTTGTTCCCCCACAGCGTTCGCCACAACTCCTCCGATACCTGCATCTACTTCGTCGAATACCATTGTCCCGACATCGTCGTTTTCAGCGAGGACCGTCTTGATCGAAAGCATGATTCTGGAAAGCTCTCCGCCAGATGCGATTTCCCTGATCGGACGCGATGGTTCTCCGAGATTGGCGGAAATCTTGAATTCAATCTGATCCGCCCCCGCAGGCCCGAAATCCTGCGGCTCGACAGCTATCGAGAAAACGACCGATGGCATGCCCAATCGCTTCAAATGGCTTTCGATACGATTCGATAACGCTTTCGCGGCATCCTTGCGCCTAGCGGACAACCGTGCGCCGCGGTCGGACAAGGCGAGTTCGGCGGCCGCTATCCGGCGATGCAGGTCCTCGAGCTCCAAAGCATCCTGCTCCGAATGATCCAATGTCCGTTTGGTGCGCGCAGCGAACTCAAGCACATCGTCAAGCGTAGGACCGTACTTTTTTTTCAACCGCTGAATTTGCGCGGCACGCTCCTGCAACTGATCCAATCGTTCCTGGGAATACGTCATGCCGTCCAGATAGTCGCGCAGACTTTCCGATATATCCTCGCATTCGATCCGAAGACTTTCGAGCCGAGCTGTATAGGCGGCAAGGCCGGGATCGCCTTTCGCCGCTTTCGACAGCGAAACGGCGGCGACATGCAGGGATGGAAGGGCGCCGTCTCCTACTCCGCTGCCCTTCAACGAGTCCTGCGCAAAGGAAAGATTCTCGTGGATATGCTCGAACTGGGTAATGACCTGTATTTCGTCACGCAAGGAGTCGTCCTCTCCCGGCTTGGGGTCCACTTTCCGTATTTCGTCCATCGCGAAACGGAGATAATCCGCTTCGCGTTCTCCCGACTCGATACGTTCGGACAGTTGCTTCCGCTCACGGAGCAATGCCTCATGGGCTTCATATGCTTCGATATAGCCACGCAACGCATCATGGCAATCGCCGAACGAGTCCAGAACTTTCCTCTGGCGCTCGCGCGAAAGCAACGACTGGTGGTCGTGTTGTCCGCTCATATCGATCAACGCATCGCCGATGGATTTCAAATCGGCTCGAGTCATCGGCTCTCCTTGGACATAGATCATGCCGCGGCCATTCGCCTTGACGGTACGACGGAGCAACAGCGCCCCGTCTTCAATCTCCACGCCCCGTTCAGCGAACCATCCGGACAGAGGATGTCCATCCTCCAGACGGAACACCGCCGAGACCACTGTCTCGTCGCATCCGCTCCTGACGACCTGTCCGTCGGCCTTTTCGCCGAGCAACAGGTTCATCGCGCCGAGGATGATGGATTTGCCGGCTCCAGTCTCTCCTGTGATCACATTGAAACCGTCGCCGAATTCGATTCGCAACTTTTCGATCAATGCGAAATTCTGAATCTGCAACTGCTCAAGCATGCATGCCTCCTGACCAGTTCAGTTTCTCTCTGATGACGTCGATATAGTTTCGTCTGCCGCTGGTGATCAGCAGCGCCCTGCTACGAGACTTCTCCACTACGATCCGATCCCCCTCATCGAGCGGGCAGAGTTGCTGTCCGTCTACGGTCAGCACCAGCCCCGTCCGTTGTCCATGGGGGATTTCTATCATCAACTGAGATTCTCCGTTGACGACCAATGGGCGATTCGACAGGGTGAACGGGCAGACCGGAGTAACGATCAGAGCCGACAAGTCGGCATCAAGAATCGGCCCGCCCGCGGCAAGGCTATACCCGGTGGATCCCGTCGGAGTGGCGATGATCATCCCGTCAGCGCGAAAAAAACCAGCATGGGTCTGGTTCACCGTCAGATCAAGATTGACGACCTTTGAAATACCGCTGGACGTGACGACCATTTCATTGAGCCCGTGCGCCTGCCATATCTTCTTCCCATCGCGATATACCGAGACACGAATCATCAAGCGTCTCGAGATGTGGATTTGCCCGGCTACGTATTGCTCGAACGCTTCCTTCCATTCGTCGACCGACACTTCGGTGATATATCCGAAGGTACCCAGGTTCACGGCAAGGATCGGAATCCCGAGATCCTGAAGATACCGTGCGCAATACAGCACGGTGCCATCTCCGCCGAGGGTAATGACAAGATCCGTATCGGAGGCGACGTCGATCGGACTATCGTCGCCGTCGGTCTGCCGTACGTAGCACTGGATACCGTGTCCAGCGAAGTACCCTTGCATGGATTCGACCAGCGAAGGGGCGGCGGCCTTTTTGCTGTTCGCTATGACCAGGACTTTTTTCACTTCTCTAGTTCCCATATTCACTCCACCGCAGCCTCATGGCAGATGCGAAATCACTTTCATGAGCATCTCGACGTCTGTACTCGAAAGAAATGGATAGAGGGGGAACGAAAGCCCCCGCATGATGCATGGAATTGCCGATGGAAACAGGTCGAACCTGTCCTGGAATGGAACACCTACGCAGTCTTCGAACGTTTTCACCGAAGAAACCTGGTACTTCGCGGCGAACTTCGCCACTTCCTCCACTTTTGAATCGAGAACGACGGAAAACCGATATCCGTTCGGCTCGAAGTCGATGTTCCCGATTCCGAAGAGTTTGTGCGGCGTCTTCAGCAACGACTGTCGGAACAGCTTATGGAGTTCTCTCCTCCTGTCCAGCTGGGACTCGATCGTCGAAATCTGGACGATTCCAAGCGCGGCATTCATGTCTGGAAGTTCCTGATACGATCTGGTCGCTCCGAACAGTTCGTTGAGCGGCTGCCTATAGGACGAATCGGAAAATACGATCGCCGCTCCTCCCGCCGTGGAGACCACCCCGTCCTCCTCGAAAGCGCAGACGACGATATCGCCCCACATTCCCGCATGCCGGTCGCCATAGGTGCTTCCTAGACTTTGCGAAACATCCTCGACGACCGTTACGCCAAGCGACGAGAAATCGGCCTGATAGGGAATCATGCCGGACGGCTCATGCAACAATATGGCGCAGGCGCCTTGCGAGACGAGGTTCCTCGCCTGTTCCTGGGCAAGGCAACCGGTATTCGGATCGATATCGCCGAGCAACAGCGTGGCGCCAAGCTCGGATGCGACGCCTGCATATACGGTCGGAGAAAGAACCGACGCGGCAATCAGGCTCCCTTCCCCGACCCCGGCGAGCCGCAGGGAGGCTTTCAACGCATCCACATAGCTTCTCAGCGCGATGCCTCCTCCCGAGATGCCGATGAATGTCTGGAACTGGCGGAGGAACTCTTTCTTCCGTTCTCCGGGGCCGATGCGCTCATCGACCATTGTCTGGAGCACGGCATCCATGTCCTTTCGGCGCAACGTAGGTTTGTAGAATCGGATCAAGGCCACGGGTTTCCTCCCCCCCTGCATATGATACATGCACAGGATACAGGAGAAAAGGGCAAGAAACAATACCTTCCCTGCGGATAGCCGCGCTACAATGCGGACCTCAGCACTCGTTCGATGGTCGGAGAATCCACAGCGCCTTCATGGACTTTCTCTCCGTCTACGATGAACGTCGGAACCAGATGGAATCCATATCTGGAAGAAAGATCCCGATGCTTCAGCCAGTTCAATTTCTCGATCTTGACCGCCTGCAGCTCAGGGAATTCCTGCCGTGCCTTTTTGATCAGTCTGTTCGCTTTCCAGCAATGTGGACACATGGTCAAATAAATATATTGAATATGTTTCATCGAATATCTCCTCTACCAATAATACAGAATTTTATACTAAAAGGCGATATTTATTTTGATGATTGATGAGAATAATGATGATAATTTTGAATCATGCAACGAAATACATTTTTTGTTTACAAATCGGAAATCATCAGCTACGATATGATTGCAAACGTTTTCAAAAGGAGGAAACGAAAATATGAAGAAGTCTGTTTCTAGGATTGCGATCGTGCTATTGGCCGTACTACTGGCATCCGGAAGCTTGTTCGCCCAGGGAGGGAGCGAATCCAAGACTTCCGCGAAAGGCGCTTCGGACATCGAAGTGGCCGTCGTTCTCAAGACATTGGCATCCGAATATTGGAACTATGTCAAGGCAGGCTGCGACGCAGCGGCAAAGGATCTGGGAATCATCGTGCATGTCGTGGGGCCCGGTTCGGAAAGCGATATAGAAGGCCAGGTCGCCATGATCGAGCAGCAGCTCGGGGCGGGATGCGACGCCATTGTCGTCGCTCCGAACGACGCCTCCGCGGCGAGCGCGGCTTTGCAGTCGGCCATCGACGCAAAGATCCCCGTCCTCTCCGTCGATACGAACGTCGGGATCGCGGGTCAGACCAGTTTCGTCGGCACTTCGAACGTAGATGCGGCGAAGCAGGGTGGCCTATGGGCCGCAAAGCAAGTGGGCAAAGGCGCCAATGCAGTCATCATCTATGGTCAGGAAGGCGACAGTACATCGAACATGCGTCGTGAAGGCTATAGCGCCGCCTGCGCCGAAAGCGGAATCAACATCCTCGCCTCGCTGTCCGGTCAGAACACTACCGACGGAGCGACGAAAGTCATGGAGGATCTTCTGAATTCCTACCCCGACAAGATCGATCTTGTCCTCTGCCATAACGACGACACTGCGATCGGCGCCTTGAACGCCTGCCAGTCGGCAGGGATCACGGGTATCGTCATCGTTGGTTTCGATGGGAACAAGTCCGCTGTCGAGCTGGTACTTTCCGGCGATATCGCCGCATCGGTCGCGCAACAGCCATACGCAATGGGATACCAGGCAGTAGAAGCGGCGTATCAGGCGATACAAGGACAGGCCGTCGAAGCCGTCATCAACGCCCCGGTGCAGGTCGTGACAAAGGAGAACGGTCAGGCGTATCTTGACAGCCTTGCATCGATGCTGGGTAAGAAATGATCTCATCAGCGGCATTCCCTGCCGCTATGTGACACAGCAAGTCGCCGGAACCTGACAGAATGTGTCCGCCAGGTTCCGGCATTTCTGGACGAGTGGGCGCTCAGTTCAGGCGCAGTTCGTCCGAACAGTCGATGAGGCGATTCGCATGAGCGAGTATGTAGTAGAACTCAGGAATATCACGAAGCGCTTTCCTGGCGTCGTCGCCCTGAAGAACATGTCGATCGGGATTCTCCCCGGGGAGATCCATGGCCTGATCGGTGAAAACGGTGCAGGCAAATCCACGTTGATCAAAGTGCTTACAGGCGTCCACAAACCGGAAGAAGGCGATATTTTTGTCGAAGGAAAGAAGGTTGCGTTCCATAATCCCGTCCAGTCGCGGGAGGCCGGGATTGCCTGCGTATATCAGGAACTGAATATCGTGAAGCAGTTGTCGGTGACCGACAACATATTCATGGGGAGGACGATCGGCAAAGGCGTGCTGCTCGACTATGACAGAATGCACCGGCAAGCTGCGGAAGCCCTTGAGTCGCTCGGACATCCGGAGATCGACGTTCGCATGGAAGCCGGCAAGCTCGGAGTCGGACAGCAACAGATGGTCGAGATTGCGAAAGCGATTTCCATCGACGCAAAGCTGATCATCATGGACGAACCGACTTCGTCCTTGGGTAAGGACGAGATCGAGCAATTGATGGAAGCGATCAAGCGGCTGAAGTCGAAAGGTGTCGCGATCCTGTTCGTATCCCATAAGCTGGACGAGATTTTCGAAATATGCGACCGATGTACCGTCATGCGTGACGGAGAGCATATTCTGACGAAAGACACGTCCGAACTGACCGAAGACGACCTGATCAACGCGATGGTCGGCCGTACACTGGACAACCTGTATCCGAAAGAGTTCGGTGCAAAGGGCGACGTCTGGTTGGAAGTCCGGAGCCTCAACATCGCAGGGGTGCTCAGGGATGTCAGCTTCAAGGCCCATGCAGGCCAGATCACAGGCTTCGCCGGACTGGTCGGAGCCGGAAGAACTGAGACAATGCGTGCGATATTCGGCGCCGACAGACTCGATGGCGGAGAAATCTACATCAAAGGCGAGAAGGTGGACTTCAAGTCGCCGAAGCACGCGATCAAGAACAGGATCGCGTTCCTGACGGAAGACAGGAAAGGGCAAGGACTGATCCTTTCCGAAGACGTCAGGACGAATCTCGTGCTGGCGAGCATGAAGGAGTTTTCCCGTGGACCATTCCTCAACAAAATGCGGATCGAGGAGACGGGACGGGACAATGTGACGTCGTTGCGGATCAAGACTCCTTCTCTCAGCGAGGTTACCGCCCAGCTGTCCGGCGGAAACCAACAGAAAGTCGTCATCGGGAAATGGGTCAATACGGATGCGGACATCTTCATCTTCGATGAGCCTACCAGAGGAATCGACGTCGGGGCGAAGATCGAAGTCTATCGGATCATGAACGAACTGGTAGGCGCTGGGAAATGCGTCATCATGGTCTCGTCGGAACTGCCGGAAATCCTTGCCATGAGCGACCGCGTAGTGGTCATGCGCGGGGGAAAAGTCATGGCGACCATCGACCGTGATTCCGAGCATTTCAATTCTGAAAGCATCATGAAAGCTGCCTGGGGAGGAAGGCTGGAGTAATTATGAAAAAGAAGAGCAAGGCAAAAGAGCTTGTACAGAAGCTCACCGTATTGATCGCGCTGGTGATCTTGTTTGCGATATTCGCGATCATCGTTCCCGACAAATTCCTTCGAATCAGCAACCAGATGAACATCCTGAAGCAGGTATCGATCAATTGTCTGATCGCCTCCGGCATGCTCGTATGTTTGATCACAGCCGGCATCGATCTGTCGGTAGGTTCGAATTCAGTGCTCGCGGCCTGCCTGATCGGCGTCCTGGTCCAGAAATTCGGAATCACCAATCCGGTGGTCCTCGCGCTTGCGGGAATCGGAATCAGCACCCTCGCCGGATTCATAAACGGAACGCTGCTCACCAGGCTGGACCTCCCCCACCCGTTCGTCTCCACGCTCGGCATGAAGAACGTGCTGCTCGGCATCGCGCTGGTCATTACCGGTTCGAAGACGATCGGCTTCACCAACAAGGGTGTTGACTCTCTGATGTGGTTCGGTAAATATACGATCGGGAATTTCGACGGACGTGGCGCGGGGTTCCCCGTCAGCTTCCTGCTTGTCCTGATCGTGTTCGCGCTGTTCCATATATTTCTCACCAGGACCGCCCTTGGCAGACAGATCTATTGCGTGGGTGGAAACCCCGAGGCGTCCAGGCTTTCCGGCATCCCTTCCAAGCGAGTGCTGACATTCGTATACTCCCTTTCAGGGTTCATGTGCGGCTTGGCCGGAGTCCTGCTCGTGGGACGGCTGGCATCGGCGAACGCTAATGCGGGAATCTCGTATGATACGGACGCGATCGCAGCCTGCATCATCGGCGGTGCGTCCTTCACCGGTGGAAAAGGCACCATCTGGGGGACGATGATCGGCGCGTTGCTGATGGGTGTCATCAGAAACGGACTGAACCTGATGAGCGCATCCAACGACATACAGTACATCATCATCGGTCTGGTCATCATTCTCGCTGTCGCGATCGATGTGCTTCGGAACAAGATGGAAGCCCAGGCGAGGAAGTCGGCAGCGGTCTGAACCGGTCGGAACGCACGCCCAGTAGCGTACCTCGCATCTGCAAACGTGGTGGCAGGCGGACAGATATCCCATTATGTCCGTCTGCCGTCCCTCCCTTGTCACGGCAGCCATTTTTCATCTTTACAAGATATCGATAAAGCAGTATCATTTGCAATGTGAAAACGTTTGCAACAAATGTTGCAAGAGAAGACTCAGGAGGCCTTTCACAAGGAGGAGGATACAATGGCTGATTCTATACGGCTCGGCATTATCGGTGCCGGCAGAATTGGAAAGATCCATGCGGAGAACATATCGTATCAGATACCGCAGGCGAAAATAGTCGCCTTGGCGGATGTGAACATGAACCCGCAGATGGAAGCATGGGCGCATGGACTCGGCATCGAAACGACCATGAAGGATCCGAAGCAGATGATGAAAGATCCGTCGATCGACGCGGTCGTCATCTGTAGCTCGACCGATACGCATGCCGATTTCGTCATCATGGCGGCGCAGGCCGGCAAGCATATCTTCTGTGAGAAACCGATCGACCTGTCCGTCGCAAAGGTCAAAGCGGCGCTCAAGGCGGCAAAAGATGCGAACGTGAAGCTCCAGATCGGCTTCAACCGTCGGTTCGACCATAATTTCGGCAGGATCCGCCAGCATGCGATCGACGGAGACATCGGAGCGGTCCAGATCGTCAAGATCACCTCCAGGGACCCTGCCCCGCCGCCGGCTTCCTATGTCGCGGTGTCAGGAGGAATCTTCCTCGACATGATGATCCATGACTTCGACATGGCGAGATTCCAGGCCGGATCGGAAATCACCGAAGTCTATGCCGTCGGTTCGGTTCTCGTAGATCCTGAGATCGGAAAGGCGGGCGATGTCGATACGGCGATCGTCACACTCAAGTTCGCGAACGGAGCCGTCGGCGTCATCGACAATTCCAGGAAAGCGATCTACGGCTACGACCAGCGCGTCGAAGTCTTCGGCTCGAAAGGCGCGGCGATGGCAGACAATGACCTCCCCAATACCGTCAGGATGTTCGGACAGGACGGCGTGACCGGCGAAAAACCACTGTACTTTTTCCTCGAACGATATAAAAAAGCGTTCATCGACGAAATGGTATCGTTCATCGATTGCATCGCGAAAGGTACAGCTCCGGCGGTAACCGGCGAGGATGGGCTGGAGAACATGTATGCGGCGCTTGCCGCAACCAGATCGCTGAAGGAGAAGCGACCCGTAACGATCGAAGAAATCCGTTCATCGCACAAATGATTTCTCCAAGGCGGGCGAATGGAGCTCCTCGATTGCAAGCCCCCATCGCCCGCCACGACATACGATATGGCATGAGTGACAAGAGCCGGGAAAGGAGTCGTCGATTCTGTTCGTCCGACGTTTTCTTTGCGGCGTTTCATTGAAGGGAATGTTAAGAGGGAGTGAAGATGGGAACAATACGCCTGACCATGGCACAGGCTTTGGTTCGTTTTCTGGACAATCAGTATCTTGAAGTTGACGGAGAGGAAACGAAATTCGTCACAGGAGTCTTTGGAATTTTCGGGCACGGAGTTGTCGTCGGACTAGGCGAAGCGCTAGCCGCCGAGGGGCATTCGCTTCGTTTCTACCAAGCGAAGAACGAACAGGGTGGAGCCCATGCCGCGATCGGGTATGCGAAGCAGAACGATCGACGGAAAATGATGGCGGTGACGAGTTCCATCGGCCCTGGCGCTTTGAACATGGTCACCGCCGCTGGAACTGCTACCGTCAATAGGATTCCGGTCCTGTTTCTTCCAGGCGATGCGTTCGCTTGCAGGCAACCGGATCCGGTCCTTCAGCAAGTCGAGATTCCTACGGACTATACGTGCACGGCAAACGATGCATTCCGCGCAGTCAGCAAGTATTGGGATCGAGTGAACCGACCCGAGCAGTTGATGACAGCGATGATCAATGCGTTCAGAGTACTTACCGATCCCGCCGAGACCGGTGCCGTGACAGTAGCGCTTCCCCAGGATGTCCAGGGAGAAGCATACGACTATCCCGAAGAGTTCTTTGGAAAACGAGTGCACCATATCGAACGGCGCATCCCTACTTCGGGGCAGATCGATCGGACGGTCTCAATGCTCAGGCAGGCTGAAAGGCCATATGTCATCTGCGGCGGCGGCGTGCGATATTCCGATGCGGGAAAGGAGCTTGAGGAATTCTGCGCCAAATACCATATTCCGTTCGGCGAGACCCAGGCGGGGAAAGGGACCGTCCGATGGGATAACCCGTTCAATCTGTCCGGGATCGGCAATACAGGGAGTCTCGCTGCGAACAAGCTTGCGAAAGAAGCCGATCTGATTCTGGCAGTAGGTACTCGGCTCGGAGACTTTACGACATGTTCGAAATGGCTGTTCCAGAATCCGAAAGCCCGGATCGTCGGAATCAACATCGCACCGTTCGATGCATACAAGATGAATGCGGAACCGATCATCGCGGACGCGAAGCTCATGCTCAAGGCTCTCTGCGAGTCCGCCTCTGGCTACAAGTCGTCCTGGGGAGATGAAATCGCGAAAGCGAAAGCCGAATGGGACGCGGAAGTGGACAGGCTCTATGCCGAAGAAGATTCCGTCGCGCTGTCCCAGGTACGCGTATTGGGAGAACTCAACGACAGGTTGCTTCCTGAAGATGCGATAGTCGTATCAGGTTCCGGTTCGATTCCTAGCGACATGCAGCGGGTATGGCGGACCCGAGTGACGGGAACATACCACATGGAATATGGTTTTTCCTGCATGGGGTATGAAATCGCCGCTTCGCTTGGCTCGAAGCTCGCCTGCCCCGGACGGGATGTCGTTGCGATCGTCGGTGACGGCGCATATACGATGCTTCATACGGAACTGCTGACAGCTGTTCAGGAA
Organism: Spirochaetales bacterium Spiro_02; assembly: GCA_001604275.1. Classification (GTDB taxonomy): domain Bacteria; phylum Spirochaetota; class Spirochaetia; order Sphaerochaetales; family Sphaerochaetaceae; genus Spiro-02. The sequence continues at coordinate 17,824 of LVBD01000068.1, read as the reverse complement.
GAGAAGAAGATCATTGTCATCGTATTGGACAACGCTGGATTCCAGTGCATCGATAATCTTCAGCACAGCCAGGGAATCGTCCATTTCGGAAACGAATGGAAGCATCGGGATTCCTCGAGTGGCCGGCTTGATGGACGGTCCGTCGTAGTGGATTATGCGAAGAACGCCGAAAGCTGGGGGGCGAAAGGACTGCGAGCGACAACGATCAATGAGCTCGGCGCCGCCGTACGCCAAGCGCTTGAAGAACGCGGTCCGGTCGTAATCGATGTCAAGACCAGCCCCAAGTCCATGACCCAGGGCTATGAATCATGGTGGCGTGTCGGAACCGCGCAGGTATCGACGAACAAACAAGTCGAGGATGCTGCGAAGAGCATGGCCGAGGAAGTGTCCAAAGCCAGGCAATTCTAAGTCGGAAGGATGGAAATAATGAAAGAAACGATCAGACTCGCGATAGCTCCTATCGGTTGGACGAACGACGATCTCCCGGAACTCGGAGGTGAGATTCCGTTCGAACAATGTGTCAGTGAAATGGCTTTGGCAGGATTCAAAGGCAGCGAGGTCGGCAACAAATATCCGAAAGATCCCGCGGTCCTGAACAAGGCGCTTGCGTTGCGTGGACTGACGATCTGCAACGCATGGTTCAGTTCGTATCTGACGACGCGACCGTATGAGGAGGTCGAAGCACAATTCATCAAGCATCGCGATTTTCTTCATGCTGTAGGAGCTCGAGTGATCGGCGCCGCGGAACAGGGGCACTCCATTCAAGGACGCCAGGATCTTCCAGTGTTCGAAGCAAAGCCGTCGTTCACCGATGCGGAATGGAAACGATTGTGCGAAGGACTGAACCGGCTGGGCGAGCGTGCCGCCGAAAAAGGAATGAAGCTGACATATCACCATCATATGGGCACCGGAGTGCAGACCGAAGCTGAGATCGATCGACTGATGGAAAACACCGACAGCGAGTTGCTCGGCCTCCTGTACGACACCGGACATCTGGTCTTTTCAGGCGAAGATCACATCAGGGTGCTCAAGAAGTGGATGCCACGCATACGACATGTGCATCTGAAGGACATGCGTCCTGTGATCAGGGAAAAGGCCGTCGCCGGCAGATGGTCGTTCCTCAAAGCGGTCAAGGAAGGCGTATTTACGGTTCCCGGCGATGGATGCATTGACTTCCGGCCGATTTTCGACGAACTGAAGAAAGCCGGTTATGAGGGCTGGTGGGTCGTAGAAGCGGAACAGGATCCGGCCAAAGCGAATCCGCTGGAATATGCCATGAAAGCTCGTGCATACATCAGGGAAACCGCAGGAATCTAGCGGATATCCTACAAGGAGGAGAAGGTCATCATGAAAAAAGTGAAAGTTGGCGTAGCGGGGTATGGAGTCATCGGTCAGCGTCTTGCCGACGGAGTGGCGCTTCAGGGAGACATGGAACTGGTCGGTGTCGCCGATGTAGCCCCTACCCTTTCCGTCCGTGCGTTGAAGGAACGCGGTATGCCGTACGATCTGTATACAGCTCTCCCGGAGAAACGAAAGGATCTCGCTGATGCGGGCATCCCGGTTTCAGGAACGTTGGAAGATCTGGTGCAGAAAGTCGATATCATGCTTGACGCCACCAGTGCCGGAGTAGGCGCCAGAAACAAGGAATTGTATGCAACGTATGATAAGAAAGCAATCTTCCAAGGCGGAGAAAAGAATAGTGTCGCGGATGTTTTCTTCCATGGGTACGCGAATTATGAAAAAGGCCTCGGAGCCCAGTTCCTGAAGCTGACTTCATGCAATACGACGGGTCTGATCAGGGCTGTGGATTGCATCGACAGGAAAGTCGGCGTGGAGAAAGTCGCCATCACGATCATCAGGCGTGTCGCGGATCCCGGAGACTACCACCGCGGGCTTACCAATGCGTTGCAGATCGAACATGCTCCAAGCCATCAGGCCCTTGACTTGATGACGATCATGCCACATGTGGACGCAACCGGAATCCTCGTCCATACTCCGGTTACGCACGGACATATTATCACGATCGTAATGACGACGAAGCAGGAACTGTCGACAGAAGAGGCGCTTGCGTATTTCGGTGAGCATCCGCGGATCAGGATCGTATCGCTCGCAGAAGGGTTCCTAGGCAATGCCAGCCTGTTCCGGTATGCCCGCGATCTGGGCAATCCACGCGGGGACATGTACGAGATCGCATTATGGAGCGACTCGGTGGTCAAGAGCGGCAAAGACTTGATGTTCGCCATCAACATTCCTCAGGAAGCCGTGGTCATACCCGAGAACATGGATGCGATACGGGCGGCGATGCAGATGCAAACCGACAGGATCGAAGCAACGTCTCTGACGAACAAATATCTGGGGATAGGGAAATGGAAGGAGCACGCATAAAGATTCGGGGGTTGGATGCGTTCGATTTCTTCGGCAGGACAGTCATCTTCAGACCTGACATCAATTCACCGATCGATATTCACACGAAACATATCGTGAATACGAACAGGATCGAGAAGACGGTTCCGACGTTGCTCAAGTTGCTCGACGCAGGTGCGAAGGTTGCGATCATCGCCCACCAAGGTGATACTCTGGACTACCAGAACTTGATGCCGTTGGAGGAACACGCGCGGTTGCTCGCGTCCATGACAGGTCGGAACGTGTCGTATGTCGACGATGTCTGCGGTCCTGAAGCTCGACGCCGGGTCAAGGAACTTCGGAACGGAGAAGCCATTGTTCTCGGAAATCTGCGGTATCTTACGGAAGAAGTTTCAAGTTTCGAGAAAGAGGTGAAACTGACTCCCCGGCAGATGCTCGATACATGGCTGGTTCGATCGCTCGCACCGCTGGCGGATATCTATGTCAACGATGCTTTCGCCGCCGCGCATCGGAACGCGCCATCGATGGTTGCGTTCCAGGAACTGCTGCCGACAGCCGGCGGGTTGCAATTGGTACAGGAATACACAGCATTGAAATCAGTCATGGATCACCCACGACGTCCCTGTATATTCGTCCTGGGCGGTGCGAAGATATCCGATGCTTTCGGCATGATGCGGAAAGTTCTTGAAGACGGTGCGGCCGATTTGATTCTTCCCGGCGGTCTGACGGGAATCCTCATGCTGCTCGCCCGCGGCGTCGCTATCGGAAAGCGCGAGGAACACTTGCTCTCCGACAGGGATCTGCTTGCGTTCCTTCCCGAAGCCAAGGATCTGCTGACGAAATGGGGAGACAGATATCTGCTTCCGATCGATCTTGCCTATGAACAGGACGGAAAGCGGGCGGAAGTCGAAGTGGCAGATCTCCCTACCGTTTTTTCGGATACGACGTTGTATCCGGATATCGGACATGGAACGATAGAACTGTTCAAGGAGCGGATATCGGCAGCCGGGTCCATCTTCGTCAATGGTCCCGCGGGAATGTACGAGGACGAGCGCTGGGCGGATGGCACACGAGAAATATGGAATGCGATCGCGAACGCCCCCGGGTACACTGTCGTCGGCGGAGGAGATACGATCAACGCGGCGACGAAGTTCACCGATCTTTCGAAGTATTCGTATGTCTGTACCGCCGGAGGAGCGATGGTGAGATTCCTTGCTGGAAAGAAGCTACCGCTTATTGAAGCAATGGAACGGGCATTCGAACACGATCTTCAGGTTCCTGTCGGAAAGCGGGATACCTAAGTCTTACCGAGGCTCCCGGATATTCCGGGAACCTTGTCACACAACATGGAGTGGATATGAAACTTGAGATTCCATATCTTTCGGAACGTCTGTCGCTTGAAATACCGGACGAACAGTTGCTCGCCGTCGCTGAACCGAACCCATTCGAATGCGCCGGTTCCGTTACGGACACGCTGAACCTTGCATTGTCGCAGCCATGCGTAGGAACCATGTGCGATGCGCTTTCGTTGGACGAATTTCTCAACGGTGCCAGCCGAATTCTCATCATCATCAACGACGCTACTCGCCCTACTCCGACGTCCGCTATGCTTTCTGCGTTGCTTCCGGTCTGCGAACGATATGTCGCACTCCACGACATTATCCTGCTGGTGGCGACAGGAGCACATCGAGCACCGACGGAAGCCGAGTACGAACAGATACTCGGCCCCATGTATCGGCAACTCCGTCCGCATTGCACGTATCACGATTCCCGAGATCCCGCACAATTGGCGACGCTGGGAACGACAAGAAACGGTACACCGATCACTTTGAACAAGCATGTATTCGAAGTGGATCGTATCATTGTCACAGGGAGCGTGGAACCGCATTACTTCGCTGGATTCACGGGGGGGAGAAAGGCGTTCCTGCCTGGTATCGCAGGTTTTTCGACGATCGAGGCGAACCATCGGCAGGCGCTCTCTCCCCGCGCCAGATCGCTTGCGCTGGAAGGAAACCCCGTGCATGAGGATATGATGGACGCCTTGCGCTATATCGACGTTCCGGTATTCGCCTTGATGACGGTCCTCGACAAGGAGCAGAAGGTTGCAGCGGCGACTAGCGGCGATCTGGTGGCCTCTTTTTCGCAGGCAGTGGCATATGCCCGAAGGATTTTCTGCGTATCGATTCCTGCTCGAGCCGATATCGTCGTGTCCGTAGCGAAATTCCCGATGGATATCGACCTATATCAATCACAAAAAGCGATCGATAACGGAGCGTTGGCATTGAAAGACGGTGGAACGCTAATCCTCGTTTCCTCCTGCAGAGACGGCATCGGCGACACGACCTACGCTAGACTACTTGCACAGGCGGACAGCCCGTCGGATGCGTTGGCCAGAATCAGGAAGGAATACCTACTTGGATTCCACAAGGCCGCGAAGATGGCGGAAGTCGCACAACGGGCGACGATCGTAGCCGTCTCGGAACTATCCGACGAGGTTCTTTCATCGATGTTCATCGAAAAGCAGAAAACATTGGATGATGCATTTCGCTTTGCGAAAGCGCTGGCGGATCGGCAAGGAATCGCGCGGCCGACTGTCATCGTGCTACCCGACGGATGCGTGACAATCCCCACATCTCCCGATGCATGACGCATGAAAAAAAATCAACGAGATGCAGTCGAATCCCTGACAACCAGCCGATGCGGAAGAATGATACGTTTTTCGTCGCTATAGTCTTCATCTATATACTGCTGGAGCATCGATACAGTCCTCTCTCCCAGTTCATCCAATGGCTGCTGGATCGTCGTCAATCTGGGAATCATGTAGCTTGATATCTCGATGTCGTCGAGCCCGATCACGGAAACATCTTCCGGAACCCTGATTCCGGCATCGGCAAGAGCCCGCATCGCCCCGATGGCGAGCTCGTCGGTCGCTGCATATACAGCGGAAAAACCATTCCTTCTTCTGAGCAGTTCCTTCATTCCCTGCATGCCGGCTTCGGCGGTATAGCTCTCCGTATATAGCACGCGATCCTCTTCAGCCGGCAACCCTGCAGACCGGAGCGCCTGCAGGAATCCTTTCATTCTCATGTTTCCGAACGTAAAACCGCCGCTGCTGATCATGACGATATCCCTATGCCCCAATTCGACAAGATGGGCTACGGCATCGATCGCCGCCCGTTCATCGTCGATATGAACCGTTGGAAAGTCTTCGCATTCGATCGTCGAGAATACAACGGGAAGTCGGCTGCGACGGAGATATTCGCAGAATCTAGCGTCCTGAATATCCTGAAGGATGATGGCGCCATCGAGATTCTCCGCCTGCATTCCGCGGATGCAAGCTTCTTCGCTCGCCTCATTCGGCTCAACGAAAAAGAAGAATGTCCGGTATCCGAAGAGTTCCAGTCCCCGCTCCATCACGGAAAACAATTGTCGTTGAAACATGTTGAACATAGCAGGAATGACGATTCCTATCGTGAAGCTCCGCTTCATCACCATGTTCTGCGCGGCTCGATTGGGGACATATCCGGATTCTTCAATGACTTTCAGGATCTTCTCACGCGTCTCATCGTTGACATTCGACTTTCCGTTGACTACACGAGAGACAGTCGATGAGGACATGCCGACACGTTTCGCGATATCCCTGATGCTGATCATACGCAAAACTCCCACACAATAGTATTCTCCATACTATACAACAAAGAGACGACAATTCCTAGAAACTCACGAGCCAACCTAGCGATAGAACTCCGATACATATGCTTGGACATCAGCTCTGGTTCCTCTGAACGGTCCGGGAGTCTCCATTTTCAGAGAAACAAGCGCAGCGGAGAATTCCAACGCAGCAGGAATATCGGAAGTCAGTCGTTCGCACAGATACGTGGCGAAGATCGTATCGCCTCGGCCGGTTCTCCCGCGCAGATTCCTGGGTTTCAGCGGCGAAGTATGGATCGTTCTTCCGTCGTATACCAGCGCCTCGCTGTTGTGGGTGATCATCACTTCCTTCGCTCCCCAATCATACAGTTGCTTCGCCGCTTCCGTTCGATCCGTCATTCCTGTCATGATTTCGGCTTCCGCAGCATCGGTCTTGAGGAATGAGATCATCGGAAGGAATTCCTTTTTCTCCTTCCAATCATGAAAAACCATGGAATCGCCTTCTACACACCGGAGCAGACACTGAACATCTACTGCGGCCGCTGCTTTGCGAGATGCGAATGCTATGATTTCATTGCCCAGATCACCTTGCATCAAGCCTGCGATATGATAGACTGGAGCATCGATATCAGGAATCTCTTCTACACGATACGGGGCGATTCTCCCGATCGCTCTGCAGGTCCGTTTCTCACGATCCGCAGAATGATAGATATTCTCGATCGAAGTGCTATGAGGACTGTCCAGCGGAAATATCGTGATGCCGGAGCTTCCCGCGAAGACTCTATCGATGTCGATTTCGTTCCGATTCATTTTCGGAAGAACCGCGACGGAATAACCGACAGAAGACGCCGCATATGCGGAATATACGACGGCCCCACCTACCCGACGTTCCACATCGCCACCGAAATCGACATTAATATCCAAAGACGGTTGCCCCAGGATACAGAGATCAAACTTGCCCATGTCACCCTCCATGCATTTCCCCTATGCGCTGTGTATCTTGTATCGAGCCCAAACTGCGTTATGGTCGCTCAATTCCGATTTTTTAAACTGTGCAAGAGCACTTCCTTCCGGAGCGAACTTGCAGTCTTCGGTCAACGTCGATGCGATCCTGTACGAATCCACTGTAAAACCCCGGGAAAACAGCCAATCCAAACGCAACGGCATGAAACCGCCTTTCGGAATCGTCTTGCGCCGTGTGTACTGTTGGCTATCAGTCGAAGGTCCGCAACGTAGATAGCCCCGGTCGGAACAGAGGCCGAGCAAAGGTTCATACCGTTCCAGCTGGCGCGACCTGTCTGCGAATGCTTGCGGAGAGTCGATCAAAGCACAAATTTCCTCAATGTCGCTTCCGTCAAATCCATTCGTATTGAAGTCCCCGCCCAAAACCACCGGTAGGTCGCCGAAATACCTTTCAACCGCATCGAGGACTGTACGCATCTGGAGCGATCGCCCTACCCCGGTGGTCCGGTTTTCCAGATGGATCGAGGCTACTCCGATCTCGTTTTCGCCGATATCGAGCTTCGCCAGAACGGCATTCCGTCCGCCGATGCGGCGCTGTCGGTCGAAATACCAGTTGTACTGCTCAGGCAGTCTGATCGTCTTCGCCCAAAGAATCGGCCAACGTGAAAAAACCGCATTGCCGTGGTAGCCTTTATCGTTTCCGTCCCCGACCAGTTCCAAGAATTCCAGTCCGAATACATAGTCCATGTGCAATGCGCAGGCGATCTCCTGAGCTACATCACGATTTTCAGATCGTTCGCAGCCATCATCCAACTCATTGGCAAGAATTACATCGAACGGCCGGGAGTCCGGAACATATTTGAGGAAATCGATTGTTTCCTGTAGATGTACGCCCCGCTCCATGTTGAAGACTAGGATTCGCAATGCGTCGGTTTCGTCACATCCACCATCGTGCTGTGCGACCGCATGAATCGTTGCCTCCGAAAACTGCTTGATTTCTTCAATGATCGTCTGTTGAGGTTCGGTGGCCAGACGTTCGGAAAACCGGTTGAGGATCGAACGGGACGCTATCGGTTCCATGAAAACTGTCGAGTAGACGTCTCGACCTCCTTATGTAATATCTTTGTAGTGAAAGACTGGCTTTCCACCACTGCTTTTTCTTCCCAGCTTCAGCTAATACATGGGAACGTTTGCAATAATATCCGACCAAAAACAAGACGCATGAAAAGCAAATAACATGCCATCACTATTCCCATCGTGTCATTCACGCAGGGATGACGAGCATCCTGAGAATCTTACTTCCCCTCCGAAAGCAACCATATATGGGCCGGGTCATCGATCCGTGTGCGATCCCATGGATCGCCGGGCAGATGCCTGATCATCCAGACATAATACATCCTGTAGCCGGGAGCACATGCCTGCGGGTGCGTCTTTCCCGGAGTGATCGCACTGACGGCCCCATCGGTGATCTTAAAGGCATCGTCGCCGACGAACGCGGCTCCGAACCCCTGCGGCTTGTCGAACCGATAGTAATAGACCTCAGGCTGCGGATGATGATGCGGTATATAGCTCGACCACTGCCCGGGAGAATGCAACACTTCACCGCAGACGAAATTCGAGTATGGTGCGGTTCCGTGATCAAAGATCGTCCGGACAGTACGTACGGCTTCCCCACCGTACAATCCGGCGCCGCTTACCACGTCCTCGCAATCCGCCGGAGTATACATGCAAGGAGAGAAAGAACTTGCGTTGTCCGTGGCCTGTTCCAGCAACTCAGTCGGTCCGGAAGCCTCGACCATGATTTCCATGTCTTTCGGAACATGGAGACACCAAGGCCGCTCGTTGAAGAAATCCTTACGGACCGCCCGCACGGATTGTCCGTTCCACCGGAACGTCACGTCGCCTTGGATCAGCAGCAGCGCCATCTCATCCCCTGCTCGACGAAACGTTCTGACTTCACCACGCTTCAGCTGGTGGACATTGATGTCCATCAGCATGTCGGGATGAATTTCCTTCCGCGAAACGAGCGTCTTGCGACCATCCTGTGTAAATGGAGGATTATAGACCGAACCAACCATACTGCATTGCTCCTCAACGATCATTCAGTAAAAAAGCTACCATGCCTTTTCTTTTCGAATATAGTCTAAAACTAGATATGCCTACTGTCAACAAAATGTATGAAAACGATTGCAATGTTCCAGCTTGCGTACGACCGAAACCATAACGAAGCGCCATAGACCGAGATGAACTGCTTCCTCCCCGCAGGCTGCAATTTAAATCAGTCATGGTTTGCCTGTGCCAGATTTATATATCTTATTGTTGTTGCCATCGAAAGATGCTCCTATAGTAGTACGTGGAGGACGGCGGTCGCTGACGGAGGTTTTCATGCGACTGCCGCACAACAAGCAAGGTTGAGGAGGTTTTGTATGAAAAAGGGTGTACAGAAAGTCGGGCGGTTCCTGAGCGGGATGGTAATGCCGAATATCGGCGCTTTCATCGCCTGGGGTTTGATCGCCGCATTCTTCATTTCGACAGGTTGGACGCCGAACGAACGCCTCGGAAGCATGGTCGGTCCAATGCTTACCTATCTGCTGCCGCTGCTGATTGGTTATACCGGAGGCAAGATGGTCAGCGGGGGAATCCGAGGCGGAGTCGTTGGAGCGATCGCGACGATGGGCGTGATTCTCGGCGCCGATATCACCATGTTCATGGGAGCCATGATCGCAGGCCCGCTAGGAGGATGGGTCATCAAGAAAGTGGACAGGGCGCTGGAGGGCCATATCAAGGAAGGCTTCGAGATGCTGGTGAACAATTTTTCGGCAGGAATCGTCGGAGCGTTGCTTGCGATACTCTGCTTCCTCGGCATCGCGCCTCTGGTGGCAGGACTCAACGCGATCCTCAGCGCCGGCGTCGGCTGGCTCGTCAAGCACAACCTGCTGCCGCTGACTTCGATCCTTGTCGAACCTGGGAAAGTCCTGTTCCTCAACAACGCCATCAACCATGGCATATTCACGCCGCTTGGCGCCCAGCAAGCCGCGGAAACCGGCAAGTCCATCTTCTTCATGATCGAATCGAATCCTGGTCCCGGATTGGGGTTGCTGCTCGCCTATTCCCTAGTAGGAAAAGGAGAAGCGAAGAACAGCGCACCGGGGGCGATCATCATCCACTTCCTGGGAGGAATCCACGAAATCTATTTCCCGTATGTATTGATGAACCCGATTCTGATCGTCGCGATGATCGGCGGAGGTTTCATGGGCGTGCTGACGCTGTCCATCCTGGGCGGGGGACTGATCGCCGCGGCATCGCCCGGAAGCATTTTCGCGGAATTGATCATGACGCCCCATGGAGCATACTTCGCGAACATCATGGGGATCCTGGTCGGAGCGGTCGCGACCTTCCTGCTTTCGGTCGTCCTGCTCAAGGCGTTCGGCAAGGAAGAGGCGTCGCTGGAAACCGCGAAGGCGGAAGTCAAGGCGATGAAGAGGGAATCCAAGGGCGAACCGACCACTGGCACAGTCCATGGCGGACCGGTACAGAAAATCGTTTTCGCATGTGACGCAGGAATGGGATCGAGCGCCATGGGGGCGACGCGATTGAAGAAGAAACTGCTGAACGCAGGCATCACGAACGTAGCGGTCCTGCATGCCTCGGTCAACGAGATTCCTGACGATGCCGACGTCATCGTCGTGCATCATGAGCTCCGTGAACGAGCGGCGGAAAAGAACCGTCATGCAAAGTTTGTCGTAATTACGGATTTCCTCAATGCACCGGAATACGACCGGATTGTCGAAGATCTTCGCTCTGGTTTCAGCGAAGAACAGTGATTCAAGGACCATGCCATGCAGGAATTCAGGTATACTATCACTGACAGCGCCGGGATTCACGCCCGGCCTGCAGGGCTTTTCGTACAATGCATGAAACAGTTCGAGAGCGCTATCCACGTTACGAGAGGTGACAAAATTGTGGATGGCAAGAAGCTGTTCGCATTGATGGGACTTCGTGTCAAATGCGGAGAAACAATTGTCGTCAGCGCCGAAGGCGACGATGCTAGCCAGGCGATTGACGCTGCGAAGGACATTCTGTCCAAGGAACTGTAATCGATGACGGCGACCACCTTCGCATTCATGCCATATGACTGTCCGCACGTTCGATGCGCGTATGCGCGGGGGTCGCTATGTCTTCACCGATAATCTCTCCACGGTTGACTCGCCTTCTGGAAATTCTTCTTGCCTCCGACCAGCCTGTTCGCGTCGACGACCTCGCATCTTCGTTGGGGAGCAGTCGGAGGACCGTATTTCGGGAACTTGAATCGATAGACAAGCTGCTGGAGCCGTACGGACTCCGGCTTGCATCGATTCCTCGGAAAGGAATCGCACTTGCCGGAGACGATAGGGACAGGGACATTTTTGCCCAGTCCCTGCGCACGAACGCTACATTCCAAAGGAACAAGCATGAACGCGGCGTTTGTCTGCTGATCGAACTGCTCAACGCCGCTGGAATCCAGAAACTGGCGTACTATGCCGATATTCTCAAGGTCAGCGAAGCGACCGTCAGCAACGACTTCGACGATATCGAGCCAGTACTCGCCGAACACGGAATATCGCTTGTCCGGAAACCAGGGCTCGGCGTGACAATCGAAGGCGACGAATCGGCGATCAGGATCACATTGATTTCCCAGTTGATAGAATTTTCCCTATTCGACGGTACGTATGCCCAGCGATTCGGCTATCCTTCCATGGAGATTGAACAACATATCAGGGAAGTCTGGGAACACGCCTTCGCTCCTTCAATGAACTGGATGACATCGGAATCCGAGGAAATGATGCGGATATTTCTGATGGTCACCGTAGACCGACTGCTCAACGGGCATCAGCTTGCGACGGAAGGCCCCATTGTCAAAGGCTTTTCAAGACCTCTCGCGGAACTTGTCGCAGATGAACTGGAAGCCTATTTCCCAATCATCTTTTCTCAAAGGGAGCGGAACGCCCTCGCGTTCCAGCTGACCACAAGCAGATCGAAGCAACGCGATCCCGTCAAGATCGGGGAAGCTGGTCCTGATCTCAAGCTCCAATCGATCGTCTTCCAGATGATCGAACGCTTCGACCATACGAACTCTCCCCGGCTGAAGCTTGACGAGATGCTGGTTCAAGGACTGACGTTGCATCTTTGGGCAGCGCTCCCTCGTCTGGAACAACGGATGTACCTCCCCGATCCGTTGGAAGGGAAGCTCGCCGAGCTGTATCCAGACGTATATGAAAAGACGCGAGAAGCAGTCTCAGTCCTTGAGGAACAACGGCACGTCGTCATTCCAGATAGTGAAATATCGTTTATCGCAGCACATTTCTGCGCATCTCTTGCAAACGTCGAAGAACAGGACAGCCGCAAGCGCGTGCTACGCACAGGAGTCGTCTGTGCGGCAGGAGTCGGGGTTTCCTACATGATCGCATCCCAGATGCGCAAACGCTATAGAGGGGAACTCGAGATCGTCATCTGCGACTGGAATGATTGTCCTTCGTGGAACTCCTGCGACATCCTCGTTTCCTCCGTTCCTTTGGAAAATACAGACTGGCCCGTCGTCCAAGTGAACGCATTGCTGACGGACGAGGACTACAGAAAAATCCGAGAAGCGATTTCGACCTATGCATTCTCGCCCAGAAGGTCGCGCAGCGTCACGATCGGAGGCGGCTTGTCCATACCGACGAAACTCGACGAAATGATTTCGCTTTTGCAACATGCGAAAGGCTTGCTCGACAATTTCAAGGCCGTATCGGTGGATTCCGACTGTACGGTGGAAGATCTTGCGAAATTCGCCGGCTACCGGTTCGGTGCACAGCCGACGAGCGGGAATACCATCTATCTCGATCTCATGAAGCGAGAAGCGATCTCCACTCAAGTGGTCCCTGAACTGAAGATCGTCCTGCTCCATGCTAGGACGAAAGGAGTCGAACTGCCGGTCCTGTCCTTGTTGCTCCCGCAGTCGGGGACGTTCATCCAGTCCGAACTACAAGGCGCAAAAAGCTGCCTGCTTGCACTGGTCCCGGAGAAATCGCCGAACGGCATTCAGAAAATCATCGGCATGTTGAGCGGGAGCCTGATCGACGACCCCCAATTCCTCCTCGCAGTCCAGCAGGGAGACAAAGCGGTCGTCCTGGAACATCTTGAGTCAGCTATCATGGAATATCTAGATACGTACTGCAAAGAAAAAATCAAACCGAAGGAGTAATGTGACCGATGAGCCGGAGCACAGAGCATGCGAATATTCTGAGAGAGGAGAACATCGTACTCGGACAGCCTGCGGAACCGTATGAAGATGCGATCCGAAGATGCGGCAGAATGCTTGTCGATGGAGGGTATGTGACGGAACGGTATGTCGAAGGCATGCTGGCACGGGACCGAGAGTTGAGTACCGCTATCGGGAACCATATCGCGATTCCCCATGGCACGAACGATTACAAGCAATATATCAAGTCGACCGGCATCGTCGTAGTCACCTATCCAGAAGGCATTTCATGGAACGGAACTGTCGTTCACTTGGTGATAGGAATCGCCGCCATCGGCGAAGCGCATCTCGACATTCTGGGGAATGTCGTCGACAACCTCGAAACAGAAGAGGATGTCCTGCATCTTGTCGAGCATGGGGATATGGAAACCATCCGCGCAGTATTTTACGACAAAGGAGAAACTTCGCCATGATAGTCACCGTAACGATGAATCCAGCGATCGACAAAACGGGGCATGTCGACAGACTAGTCCCCAACGCTTTGAATCGGCTGCATGACATGTCAACGAACGCAGGCGGAAAAGGAATCAACGTAGCAGCGATGATTTCCGCCCTTGGGGGGGACGTGCTTGCGACAGGGTTCAACGGAGGCGATGGGCATGACCCGCTGACGGCCGGCATGGACAAGCTGCATGTTCCGCATAATTTCGTCAGGATTGCCGGAGCGACGACCAGAACGAATCTGAAAGTGGTCGATTCCAGCGGTCGGCTTACGGAACTCAACGAACCTGGCTTCAAAGTTTCCAAACGGTCCTATGCGTTTCTTGTCGATACATTGCTCTCCTATTGCCGGAACGATACGCTTTTCGTCCTTTCAGGAAGCCTTCCACTCGGGCTCGGAAACGACACGTACGGAAATCTGTGCGCAACGCTCAAGCAAGCGGGAGGTTCTGTCTTCGTCGACGCCGATGGACTGCCGTTGAAGCTGGCGCTGAAAAGCTCCCCTCAGTTCATCAAGCCCAACCGATATGAACTGACCCAGCTGTTCGATGCGCCTGAAAAATCGAATCTTTCCGATCTGAAGCAGATGTGCGCTACGCTTGTTCAAGAAGGTGTCGGGTTCGTCGCGCTATCGCTTGGCGAAGAAGGAGCGCTTTTCGTTGCAAAGAAGGTCTCGCTGTTCGCCCCTGCGCTCCAGGTTCCAGTACAATCGCCGGTAGGCGCCGGGGATTGCATGGTAGGGGCGCTCGCATACGGTTTTTCACATGGCATGTCCATTGAATCGACATGCGCATTGTCGATAGCGTCATCCGCCGCCGCCGTAATGACGGTCGGCACAGCTCCCCCATCGGCCGAGCTCGTACATCGGCTGGCGGGGCAAGTCTCGTTGAATCCGTTCTGAAACACCCTCGAGGCAGGAAAGGAAGGTATTATGAAAACTCGCGCGATCAGATTGTATGGTGCTGATGACCTAAGGCTCGAAGAATTCGAGCTACCACCGATCAAGGACGACGAAATCCTAGTAAGAATCGTCAGCGACAGCCTGTGCATGTCCACGTACAAGTTGCTCAAACAGGGGAAAAAACACAAACGTTGTCCGCAGAACGTCGATACGAATCCGATCATCATCGGTCACGAGTTCGCAGGAGACATCGTGCAAGTCGGAAAAAAATGGAGTAATGAATTTCGTCCCGGCGAAAAATTCGCTCAACAGCCGGCGCTCAACTACAAGGGAAGCCTTGCGTCCCCGGGGTATTCCTATGAATTCTGCGGGGGGTCGGCATCGTATTGCATCATGCCCGCCGAGGTGATGGAACTTGGTTGTCTGCTCCATTACGATGGGGATGCATATTTCGACGCATCGCTTGGGGAACCGATGAGTTGCATCATAGGCGGATACAATAGCATGTATCATACGAACATGTCCGATTACCGCCATAGCATGGGGATCAAAGAAGGCGGCAACGTCCTGATACTCGGCGGAGCGGGTCCGATGGGGCTCGGTGCAATCGAATATCCTTTGGTTGGAGGCAACCGTCCGGCGAAACTGGTGGTCGCGGATATCGACCAGGGACGTCTGTCCCGCGCCGAATATATCATATCTCCGGAGAAAGCCTCGTCGTACGGCGTCGCGTTGCAATATGTCAATCTGAAGGACGCAGCGGACCAGCGGACGCTCCTGATGGATCTGACCGAAGGCCATGGATACGATGATGTGTTCGTCTATGCTCCTGTCAGACCGCTCGCGGAACTAGGAGATAGCGTTCTGGCGTTCGACGGATGCCTCAATTTCTTCGCAGGTCCCACAGACAAGAACTTCCAAGCTTCGATGAACCTGTACAACTGCCATTACGGCAGTACGCACATCATCGGAAGCACCGGAGGCAACACAGACGATCTGAAGGAAGCACTCAGGCTTTCCGCGGCACGAAAGATTCGCCCTTCGGTCATGGTTTCCCACATCTGCGGTCTGGATGCCGTGGCCGACGTCACCGCAAGGCTTCCTGAAATCCACGCAGGAAAGATCCTCAGCTATCCGCAGATCGATCTTCCTCTGACGGCGCTTTCGGACTTCCGGGCGCTTGCCCCCCAAGATCCATTGTTCGCTCGTCTGGATGCTTCGTGCCAAACGCATGATGGATTGTGGAACGCGCAGGCGGAACGGATTCTGCTGACGCATTTCGGTGTCGAATGACTGGTCCGCGATGGCAAGAGAAAGGAGGTAGGCAGACATGGTGGATGACGCTGGGCGGATTGTACTGCACGGACGAGGGGCGAGCCCTGGGATCGCCATCGGTCATATTCGTTTCGCCGACGATTTTGTTCGCGTCGATCGGATAACGATCGAAGATGTCCCGAAG
The DNA here is from genome assembly GCA_001604275.1 of Spirochaetales bacterium Spiro_02. GTDB lineage: Bacteria > Spirochaetota > Spirochaetia > Sphaerochaetales > Sphaerochaetaceae > Spiro-02. The sequence continues at coordinate 1,765 of LVBD01000068.1, read as the reverse complement.
GAACTGGAACGGGTGAGGATCGCATGCGACGAGACGGTCCGTCAACTCCAGAATCGCTCCGAGACTTTACGAGGAAAACTTGGCGATGACGCTGCATACTTGTTCGAAATCCATGCGATGATGATCGAGGACGAAGATTTCCAGAGTTCATTGACGGCAAAGATTGCGGACGAGCATGTCTGCGCTGAATATGCGGTACAGGAAACGGGCGACGAATTCGCTTCCATATTCAGTTCCATGGATGATGAATACATGAGCGGTCGTGCGAACGACGTGCTGGATGTCTCACGGCAGATTATCAGGAATCTTGGATTCGGGACCAAGGATGGCTCGGAAACGGATACACCGCGGATTCTCGCCGCGGACGATTTTTCACCGAGCCAGACAGCTCGCTTCGAACGGTCACAAGTTCCGGCGTTCGTCACTCGAGATGGTTCGATCACATCGCATACCGCGATTTTTGCGAGAACCGTCGGCATACCGGCTATCGTAGGACTTGGTCCTGCATTGCGGATGGAGTTCGACGGAAAGCTTGTCATCGTGGACGGTACCTCGGGGCAGTTGCTCATAGATCCCGAAGAAAGCGTCGTTGCGACCTATCGCAGAGAAATGGAACAAATGGAACACGAACAGAAGGTGCTCGAAGGATTTCGCGGGAAACCGACGAAGACAAGTATGGGGCATACGATCCGCTTATTCGCGAATATCGGCTCAGTGGAAGACGCCCGTTATGCCGTCGACAACGATGCGGAAGGAATCGGCCTGCTCCGCAGCGAGTTCCTGTTCCTCAAGTGCTGTGGGAGCGCTCCCGACGAAGAGACCCAGTTCAATGCGTACAGGAAAGTCATCAGGTTCATGGAAGGAAAACCAATCATTATCCGTACCATCGATATCGGAGCCGACAAACAGGTTCCATATCTAGGACTGGAAGAAGAGCAGAATCCGGCGCTCGGGCTTCGAGGAATCCGGCTAGCGCTGAAACGCCCCGCTGTCTTCGAGACACAGTTGCGAGCCATCTATCGTGCGGCGAGTATCGGAGATGTGTCGATCATGATTCCCATGGTCAACAGTCTCGATGATGTCATCGCGGCGAAAGAGATCGCAAGGCAGGTCCGGGAGAACCTTGCTTCGGAACATGTCCGATTCTCCGATAATGTTCCCTTCGGCATCATGATCGAGACGCCGGCAGCGGCATTGATCAGCGACGAACTTGCACGACATGTAGATTTCTTCAGCATCGGTACGAATGATCTGACTCAATATACCCTGGCTGTGGACCGTCAGAACAATATGCTTGAAGAATTCTGCGATACGCATCATGAGGCGATTCTTCGCTTGATCCGCATGACGGTGGAGAATGCGCATCGTGCAGGAATCTGGGCCGGAATCTGCGGTGAGCTCGGTGCCGACGAGTCCCTTATCGACTTCTTCATAGATATCGGCATCGATGAACTATCTGTAGCGCCTTCGAATATTCTCAGGCTCCGAAGCAGAATAGCTACAGGATCAAAGTCCTAGATCATGGATATGAAACAGGATTCAGGGCACGCACCTGGCATTTGATTAGGAGTCAAGTCCCCTGCGAAGGTAAAAAAAGCACCTGTCGAAACAAACCGACAGGTGCTGGATCGAGCGAGAGACGGGACTTGAACCCGCGACATCCACCTTGGCAAGGTGGAGCTCTACCACTGAGCTACTCTCGCAAAAGAAAAGGCCCGGCGGCGACCTACTCTCCCGCGGCGAACCGCAGTACCATCGGCGTGGG
>LVBD01000067.1 GCA_001604275.1 Spirochaetales bacterium Spiro_02 | reverse complement strand
CAAAGAGTTTCAAAAGCTTGTAATTCGGTTTTGAGGTTTACTTTTTTAAGAAGTTAACATTGACAGAAGTTATGAGTATATTATATTCTCAAAATGGATAAAAAATTATCCAAGTGAGGAAAAAATGACTACTAAGGAATTCATCAACAAGGTACTCAACGGTATGAGCATCGGTATCGTTGCCGCGCTCGTTCCCAGCGCCATATTGGGAGAGTTATGCAAGGCTCTCGGATTGACCGGATTGGTTACGATCACCACCATGGCCACGCGCCTCGCCACCGCCGCGATGGGGTTGTGCATCGCCTACCAGCTTGGACTCAAGCCGATCCATACTGTGGCGCTGATGATAGCGACCATCGTCGGAAGCGGAGCGCTGGCGATGAAAGACGGCGTACTGGTCCTTGCCGGAATGGGGGATATCATCAACGCGGCGCTGACGGCCATGATCGCCGGAGCGATGTTGCTGTGGATCGGAGACCGCTTCAAGAGCTACACGATGATTCTTGTTCCGACGCTGGTGATCGCGATCAGCGGTCTGATAGGAGTGTTCACCCTGCCGTATGTCGCGATGTTGACATCGGCCATCGGCAAATTCATAGCATGGTGCACCACGCTTCAGCCTGTGTTGATGGGTGCCTTGATCTCCATGAGTTTCTGCTTGATCATCATCTCTCCGTTCTCGACTGTCGCAATCGCACTTGCTGTTTCACTGTCCGGTATCGGTTCCGGCGCAGCGAACCTCGGTATCTGCGCCGCTGGCTTTGGATTGGCGATCGCAGGCTTTGAAAAGAATGGATGGGGGACGTCGTTCGCTTCGATCCTCGGGTCTCCCAAGCTGTACATGGCGAATTTCCTGCGCAAGCCGTTGATCAGTCTGCCGCTTCTGTGCAACGCCCTGGTTCTGGGAATTCTCGCGGGTGCCTTGGGGATCGTCGGTACTCCCATGAGCGCCGGATTCGGGATCAGCGGTCTGATCGGACCGCTGAATCATCTGGGACTCGTAGGATATTCCGCCGGCAATCTGTTGATCACTGCCTTGGTATTCGTCATCCTGCCGATCGTGCTGGGGTTCCTGTTCAAGTTCGTATTCATGAAAATGACCAAGGTCCTGACAAGCGATGATTACCTGATCGCCCAATAAGTGAAAGAGCGAAGGGAGAAAAACAATGAATAAGATCAAGATTACCGCGTTCGCATGTCGTCCGGATGAAGCGCCGAGTTTCGAACGCCTGGAAAAAGAATTGCACGTCGAAGTGACCCACGTGCAGGGGAGTCTTTCCCTCGCTACGGTGGATGCCGCGAAAGGGAGCGACGGGGTGACGTTCCTGGGAAACTGCGATATGTCAGCCCCCGTGTTGGAGCGGCTTGCCGCCATGGGGATCAAATATGCAGCAAGCCGAAGTGCGGGCTACAACAACGTGGACATAGATGCCGCAAAGCGTCTCGGTATCCATGTGAGCAACGCCCGCTATTCTCCGGATTGTGTCGCCGACTTTTCGTTGATGCTCGCACTGATGGTCAATCGCAGGGTGATGGTCGCTCTCAGGCGGAACGTCTGCAACGACTACTCGTTTCCCGGAATCATGGGCCAGGAGATGAAGAACATGACCGTCGGCGTCATGGGTACCGGCCGTATCGGCAAGTCGGTGGTACGCGACTATTCAGGTTTCGGATGCAGGATCCTCGCATATGATATCTATCAGGATGATGAGGTGAAGCGGCATGCCACATATGTCGATATGGATACGCTATTGCAGGAGAGCGATATCATCTCTCTCCATATGCCGCTCAATGAGCAGACGCAGCATATCATCAATGCTCAGAGCATCGCGAAAATGAAGGATGGAGTGAAGATTATCAACGCGGCGCGGGGGGAGCTGATCGATACCGACGCTCTGATCGCCGCTCTGAAATCCCGCAAGGTGGGCGGAGCCGGTCTGGACGTGGTCGAGGGGGAACTGGGGATCTATCATACCGATCGAAGGCTCCTGGGTGTGGACAACGACCGAATCGCTATCCTCAAGGCGCTGGACAATGTCGTCATGACCGGGCATATGGCGTTCTATACCGACCAGGCGGTCGACGACATGGTATACTGCGGCTTGAACTCGCTGGTCCAGTTCGTGAATACCGGTACCGCTGACTGCGAGGTCACACGCTGATCGCTATCGCTCATGTTGGTTTCTTTCCTACAGGACGTCGTTTGTTCGCGACGTCCTGTAGTGTTTCACCATCTTGCCCGGTGGCTGTCCTCCAATCACGCTTGCTCCGAAAAGCCCTCCAGATCGCTAACGTCGAGGATTCGATATCCCGCATCCTTGAGTGCTTTGGCGAACAGTCCCGAGCCGGGAACCAGACGGCCGGTGAATGAGCCGTCATAGACTTCGTTCACCCCGCAGGTCGGGCTTCTCGACTGTAGGATCACAAGATCGAACGGTTGATTTTCGATTGTCTTGAGCGCTAGTTCCACGGCGCGCCGATATGTGTCGTCGACATTTTCGCCGTGTTCGTCCATCACGATCCCTTCCACAATTTCGGCGCATGGCCGGGGGATTCCCATGCCGGCCAGCATTTCCGGACAAATTTTGACAACGTCCTTGTCGCGCAGATATTCGATCGCAAGTTCGTTCCTGTTGCTCTGTCCGTTGTATTTGCATCTGTCGCCCATGATGCAGGCGCTGACCAATACTCTCATGCCTATCGCTCCGAAAGACCGGATCTCAACGCCCGCGCTGTATGTCCGTCTATTCCTGTGACCGTCGTCGCATGGAACAGCGAACTGATCACACCCTCCTCGACGCATTCAGTTACTGCTCGGAACAGAACATCCATGCCGGTTTCGTGAAGATAGTGGCCGGAACATATCCCGGAATGCGAAGAGTGGGGGATCCTGTTCGCTGTGGAGAACATGATCACCACTTCGCCGCTTCCGTTGCCGGTGAAGGATCCGGTACGGGCCAGGCCGTTCTGCGCCCGTCTGGCGCACCGGGAAAGCTGTTGACAGGAAAGCGGAACGTCGGTGGCAAGGACGATGATGCAGGACCCTTTGTCCGCCTCTCCCTCCAGCTCCTCTGAAATATGCTTTCCCTGGATGATGAGATCGCCTTTCGCCCCGAAGTTCGTCAGCAGCAGAGCCCCCACCGTATAGGAAGTATCGTCTATCATCATTGTCCGGGATGCCGACCCGATCCCCCCCTTGTACCCGTAGCAACGCATTCCCCGACCTGCGCCGACCGACCCTTCCTCGAACGTCGACGCAGCGTTTTGCAAGGCCTGCAGAGCATCCTGAGGACGTACATGTCGGCTCCGAATATCATTGAGATACGAATCGTTGCATTCCGTCACCACAGGATTGACCGTCCCCGTGGTGGTCCCGATCTCGGGATGCGAGTCCAGCATGTAGGTGAGCAGCCCCTCGAAGCATGCGCCGACGCTGAACGTGTTGGTCAGCAGGATCGGGGTCTCCAGCGTTCCCAGTTCCTGGATCTGCATGAGGCCGATGCTCTTGCCGAAGCCGTTGATGACATGGACCGCCGCAGGGAACTTGTCCCTGAACGCAGAGCCGGAACCGGGAATGATCGCAGTCACTCCCGTCTGGATCGGTCCGTCCGCCAACGTTACGTGGCCCACCTTCACGCCCGGGACATCGGAAATCAAGTTCTTTGGTCCTGGTGCCATGATTCCGAAATTCATGCTGCTTTTCTGTATGCCCATATCGTCATCCTTTTCTCCAGTATATGCATCATCGGAACGTCTGACTATCCGTAAGAGGTGAGACGGCGCCGTTCATCGAATGGAACGTCGGACAAGATCGGCGAACAGCTTGTTCATTTCCGGTGCGGTATCGATCAGGTCCTCCGGATGCCATTGTACGGCTACGATGAGTCCATCGTCGCTTTCGATGGCTTCGACGACTCCGTCGGCAGCTCTCGCGGCAATCCTCAGTCCGTCTCCCAACCGTTTGACAGCCTGATGATGCATGGAGTTCGTCCGATGGGTTCCTGTTCCGAGGATAGCCGCCAAGCGGGAGCCTTCCACTATCTGTACGTTGTGGGAAAGGATGCTGCGACTGTATTTCTGCACATGCTGGACGTATGAGCCTTCCTGTAGCGAGATGTCTTGATAGAGACTGCCGCCTTTCATGATGTTGAGTATCTGAAGCCCCTTGCAGATCCCGAGCAGAGGTCGCCCCTGTTCGATCGCCCATCGACCGGCGATCAAAGCGGCATCGTCCAGGTCCCTGCGAAAGGCCCCTATGACAGGCAACGGGTCTTCGCCATATAGAGCGGGGTCGGCGTCCTCTCCTCCGGGAAACAGCAGTCCGTCGCACACCTCCAGTGCATCGGTACCATCCTTGAGCAACGTACTGGATGGGATGAGGATGGGAAGCCCGCCGTTTCGAAGGATAGCATCGACATACGTGGTATTGACGTATGTCCGTTCCATCTCCAAGTATGGTCCAGAGGGCCCGATAAGGGTTCCCGAGACGATACCGATGACCGGTTTCGGCTTGTGTCCCGATCCATTTGAACGCACCTGTAGTATCGTATCCTGCATGTTTCTCTCCAATTTGTTTCGATTCGATCGCCGGACTTTCTTCGCATCAATACACCACGAACGAGTGTGCGGTAAGGATATCCATCCATTTGTTCGAGCGCATGCGGAGCGTGAACGTATCCATCGCCTCCATGCCAGGATAGAACGACATCTGGTAGGCCTTCTTCCAGTCTTTGAATGTCACTTCGTAGACGAACGAGGAGGGGAGCTCTACCTGACAAGAATCATACGAAGCAGCTCCGATAGCCGTCCGGACTCCCTCTGAAATTTGTTGGATCACCGTCGATGCGGGCACGCAGAAAGTGGAGGAACCCACCCCTCGCTTCGTTTCGACAGTCGTGATTCCCGGCACCTGTCCCTTGGCCAGAGAGCAGATTCGCTGATCCCCGGAAATGAACAGGACCGGCACTCCGTACGATGCCGCGGTGTAGCTGTTGAGCATGAATTCGCTCATGAAGGCGCCGTTGAGCTTGATATGCAGGCTATTGCCTGTAGACGTATGGCTGAGGATGAAGTTCGGATCACCGGCAGGGGCGTGGTATCCGATATACAGCACCCCGTCGAACGATTCGTCCAGTCCGAACATCATGTTGGCGGGATGTCCGCTCTTGCCTCGGATCAATGTCGCATACGGGGGCATGCGCAGCGGATCGATGTTCGAGGCATCCCCATGTCCGTCCTTTACGACGATTTCATCAGCACCCGCTTCATGGGCGGCCTCGCATGCGGCGATCACCTCGTCGGTCATTTCGACCTTGAACTGTCTGTATTCTTCCTTGTCCTTGTGCGCCTCGTCGGAGAACGCCATCCCGGCGCATCCCTCGATATCGGCGCTGATGAAAAGTTTCATGCTTGTTCGCCTCCGTTTCCCACCGTCTTGCCTGTCTTGCTATTGGGCATGTCATCGTATAGATGGCAATAGACATAGTGGTCTTCGTCAGCATAATAGCACCGGGGGACGATCTTGCGACAGACCTCCATGCATTTCGGGCACCTCGTGTGGAATTTGCACCCTTGCGGAGGATCGACAGCCGAAGGAATGCTCCCTTCCAGAATGATTCTGTCCCGTTTGATCGTAGGATCAGGGATGGGAACCGACGAAAGCAAAGCCTGTGTATACGGATGCAACGGGTTTTTGTACAACTTCTCTTTGCTTGCCAATTCGACAAAGTTGCCGAGGTACATGACGCCTACCTTTGTGCTGATATGTTCGACGACGCTCAGATCGTGGGCGATGAAGAGATATGTCAGGCCCAGCTCCTTCTGCAAATGCGTCATGAGGTTCAGAATCTGAGCCTGGATGGACACGTCGAGCGCGCTCACCGGTTCGTCGGCGATGATGAGCTTCGGTTCTACAGCCAAAGCTCTGGCGATGCCGATGCGTTGACGCTGTCCACCGGAGAACTCGTGGGGGTACCGATTGGCGTGATAGTCCTCCAATCCGACTTTCCTCAGCAATGCGACGACTTTGTCCGCCAGGTCCTTCTTGTCCTTCGAAAGCTTGTGGATGACCAGCGGCTCGGCGATGATATCGAAGACCGACATTCGTGGATCGAGGGACGCATAGGGATCCTGGAAGACCATCTGGACTTTTTTCCGAATCGGCCGCATTTTCTTCGTTTCGTATGCGGAGATGTCTTCCCCGTCCAGGACGATCGTACCGGATGTCGGCGTCTCAAGCTTGCAGAGCCCCCTGCCGAGGGTGGACTTGCCGCATCCCGATTCTCCAACGATCCCGAACACCTCGCCGTTCTTGACGGAGAACGTTACGCCGTCGACCGCCTTGACGTATTCTTTGTTCCCGTTGCGCTTGCTGATCGGATAGTATATGTGCAAATCCTGTACTGTCAGCAATCTCTCGTCTGTCATGCTCATGCCTTTGCTCCTTCCGTGGTGCCTTCCTCTCCCTCCGATCCCGCCGGGACATCCGCTTCTTCCGTGGCGGAAGGAAGTCGATTCTCGCAGAGCCAGCAACGACTTGCATGCCCATCGCCAAGGACAAAGAACGGCGGTTCTTTCGAAAAACATTTCTCAAAAGCCTGTTCGCAACGAGGGGCGAACTTGCAGCCTTGGGGGAGATGCCGGGGATCGGGGACGTTGCCGGGGATCGAGTCGAGCTCCTCGACATGGGTGCCGAGTTTCGGTATCGAAGCGAGCAGTCCCTGCGTGTATGGATGGGATGGATGTGCGAAAAGAGTCTTGACGTCCGCTTTCTCCACGACCCGTCCGCAATACATGACTACGACATCGTCACAGATTTCCGCCACTACCCCGAGGTCATGGGTAATGAACAGGATCGAGGTCCCGGTCTCTTTTTTCAGGTTGTTCATGAGGTCGAGTATCTGCGCCTGGATCGTGACATCGAGAGCGGTCGTCGGTTCATCGGCTATCAGAATCCGTGGGTTGCATGCAAGCGCCATGGCGATCATCACCCGTTGCCGTTGACCTCCGGACAGTTGGAACGGATATTCGTTCATCATATGCTCGACCCTCGGTACTCCGGTCATCCGCAACATCCGTTTGGCCTGATCCCATGCTTCTTCACGGGAGATTTCTTTGTGCTGTAGTATCCCTTCCGCGACTTGCCGACCAATTTTCATGACAGGATTGAGGCTTGTCATCGGTTCCTGGAAGATCATGGAAATTCGGGAACCTCTCAGCTTCCGCTTTGCCTCTTCGTCCATCCGGGCGATGTCTTCGCCGTCGAGCATGATGGAGCCGGAAACAATCTTTCCACGGGTTCCCATCAACAACCCCATGATTGAGAGGGCGGTGACGCTTTTCCCGCTTCCCGACTCGCCGACGATTCCTAACGTCGATCGTTCCTTGAGGGTAAGATCCACTCCATCGACCGATCTGACCTGGCCGTCGTCCATCTCGAAATATGTTCGCAGATCCTTTACTTCCAAGACTACGCGGTTGTTCTGTTTCTGTGCCATATCGTTCCTCCTAGTCTGTCAGCTTCGGGTCCAGCGCATCGCGAAGTCCATCGCCGAATATGTTGAAACTCAGGACGGTAAACAGAATCGCCAGGCCGGGAAACAGCATGATGTGCGGGGCTGTCAGGATATAATTCCGTCCGTTCGCCAGCATCAGGCCCCATTCAGGCGTAGGCGGCTGGGCTCCCATTCCAAGGAAGCTGAGGCTTGACGCCGTGAGGATGGAAGACCCGATCGACATCGTGTATTGGACGATGATGTCTGGAACGGCTCCTGGCAGAATATGGCGGAAAATGATTCTGGCGTCGGAAGCGCCGAGGTTCTTCGCCGCTTGGACGAATACCGAAGTTCTGAGGCTGAGGGTCTTGCCACGCACAAGGCGTGCGAACGTGGGGGTGGAGAAAACAGCGACCGCGATCACGACATTCGACAGTCCGCTGCCGAGGATCGCGACGATGGCGATCGCGAGGATGATGCCGGGAAATGCGAACAGCGTGTCGGCTACCCGCATGATGATCGCATCGATGAAGCCTCGGTAGTATCCGCCGAGCAAGCCCAGGATCGTACCGCACAATGCTCCGACGGTTACCGCCGACAGTCCGACGGCGAGCGAAATCTTCGTGCCGCTGATGATCCTTGAAAATAGGTCCCTGCCGAATTCATCGGTTCCGAACCAGTGTGCGCCGCTCGGTCCCTCCAGCGTCGCCGAATAATCGTATTCATTGATTTGATACGGTATCAGGAAATCTCCGAAAAAAGCGATCATCACCAGTATGATGATGAAGGCCAGTGCGACGACCGAGTTCCGTTGCTTTCGGAACTTGCGGACCATGTCGGCCATCGGTGTCCGAATGCTTGCTTTCTCTTTGCGTACCGCCTCGCAGGCGGTATCGGCGGCGGTTTGTACAATCGGCATGTCGTCCTCCTTAGCCAAGCTTGATTTCCGGATTGAGCGCCGCATACAGGATGTCTACGACCAGATTGATTACCAGGAACTGCAGGGAGAAGATAAGGATGAGCGATTGGATCGCCGGATAGTCCCGATAGTTGACCGACTCTACGAGCAAGGTTCCCAATCCGGGAAATGCGAATACAGCTTCGGCAACGACGGAACCGCCGAGGAGGAAGCCGAACCTGAGCCCGACGACCGTCACCACGGAAATCAGTGAATTGCGAAAGGCGTGGCGCCAGATTACGATATTCTCCTTCAGTCCTTTTGCTCGGGCCGTCCTGACGTAGTCCTCCTTCAGCGTCTCGACGATCGAGGACCTGGTAAAGCGGGCGATGATCGCCGCGATGGCGACGCCCAATGTCACCGAGGGCAGGATGAAGCTTTTCCAACTGCTCGCCCCGGTGGTAGGAAGCCACTTGAGTTTGACGGAAAACAGCATGATCAACAGGAAGCCGAGCCAGAACGAAGGTATCGAAATGCCGGATACGGAGATCGTCATGCCGAGGTAATCCTGCCATTTTCCTCGATGGCGGCCCGACCAGACCCCCATGATGACTCCGACTACCGTACTCCAGGCCAGCGTGATGAAGGCGAGCTTCAACGTGTTGCCGATTCTTCCGGCTATCTCGGTCGTCACCGGACGTTTCGTCCGCAATGATGTGCCGAGGTCGCCTTTGATCAGGCCGACGAGATACTCGATGTACTGTGTCCCGAGAGGCTTGTCGAGCCCGAGCTTGACCCTGATGACTTCGACATCGGCTTGAGTGGCTTGTTCTCCGGCGACAAGCCGCGCCGGATCTCCAGGAATCAATCTGACGAAAAAGAAGACGAATGTTACGACAAGCAACAACGTGGGCAATGTTCCCAAAATGCGCCGTCTGATATACTTGAGCACTGGTACTCCTCCTGAGGCTTCCCCGTTGCAGGGTCACGAACGATAGGGATGCAAAAAAGAACGGAAGCTCTCCACGAGTCTCAGAGGGCTTCCGTTTGATTGAAACTCGAGTCCGATCGACGTCTATTTCGCCATCTTGGCGTTCTTCATGTTGATGGCGCCGTCCGGATATATCTTGACTCCCGTGATTTTATTGCTGGTCGCCCATGTGTTGAAGTCATTGGCGAGGAAGAGCATCGGCAGTTCCTTCCAGATCAGATCCTGCGCTTTTGCATAAGCATCGCGTCTGACCGCATCATCGGCGCTCTTCAGGCCTGTCTGGATATAGCCTTCCAGTTCCGGGTTTTCATAGTAGCTGATGTTGTAGCTCATCGGCGGTTCCGATTCGATCGCCAACAACGGCCTGATGCCCCAGTCTGCGTCGCCGGTCGACGGAGACCATCCCGAAAGATAGGTTTCTACCGCAACCTGCGATCCGGGGCCGGTAGCTCCCTGTACCTTTTCATTGACCAGGGCGCTTTCCATGCCGTTGAGCTTCAGATCGATACCGACTGTAGCGAACTGCTGCTTGAAGAACTCGGCCTGTTTCTGGTTCGCCGAAGTGTTCGAATAGATGAGCGTCGTGGAGAAACCGTTGGGATAACCGGCCTCGGCGAGCAGCTGTTTCGCTTTCTCCGGATCATATGGAGCCGGGTCGTTCCCTTTGTAGTACTGGACCGCCGGTCCGATGATCGATGTGGCGATGGATCCGAGCCCGTTCTTGACGACTTTGATATACGCATTCTTGTCGATCGCGTAGTTGATTGCCTGCCGGACCCTGACATCATCGAACGGTTTCTTCTGCGTATTCATCATGAAGTACCGAACGACGATTCCTTCGTCTTTCGATACGGTGACGCTGGAATCATTTTCCAACACGCTCATGCTTTCCGCCGGCACCGGCCAAATGATATGGGCGTCACCGGACATCAGCATCGCCACGCGGGTGGAACCTTCGCTGACGGGTTTGAACGTGATGGTTTTGAAACCCGCGTCCTTGTCCGCCAGAGCGGTCCCCCCGCTTAATTCGGAATCATACCCCCACCAGTCTTCATTGAGCTTGAGGGTTAGATGGTCGCCCTGGACCCATTCGACGAACGTGTACTGACCGGTACCGACCGGCGCATATGCGGTCGCTTCAAGCCCCGCTTCGATCTGCTTCGGGCTCATGATGACGCATGCTGGGTGGGCGAGATTGCTGATGAACGCGCCGAACGGCTCCACGAGATTGATCTTGATCGTGTAGTCGTCGATCTTCTCCCAACTTTTCAGCACCCCTGAGAGGAACGTGGTCCGTTTCAGGCCAAGAGTCTTGTCCGCCCATCTGGCGACATTGGCCAGCGCCGCATCGGCGTTCCATGGCGTACCATCGGTAAACGAGATCCCCGTCCGCAACGTGATGGTGAACTCGGTGGCTTCGTCGTTCGCTGTGTAGCCGGAGGCGAGCATCGGGAAGATATTCATTTCGTCATCGAATCCGAACAGGCCGTCCATGATCATGCGCTGGATGCCACCGGAAAGGGTGTCGCTTGTATCCAACGGATCCATTGTAGTGAAATCGACGGTGATTCCTGCAATGATGTCCTTCTGCTGCGAAATGGAGCCTGCATCAGTCGCCGTAGATGCTGCCGTCGTTGTGTTCGCTGTGACCGTTCCTTCTGCAGGGGAAGATGCTGTCGTCTCTGACGATTTGCCGCAGGAAGCGAGCATGACCAGCATCAGCAGCAGAGTAGCCGCAGTGATTGTCGCCGTTCTTTTTTTCATCTGTTACTCCTCTCGACGCGGATTTTCCGCATGAAATGAAAAAAAGCAAAGGAGCCCTTTTTCAAGAGCGCCTTTGCTTTGTGCCGAATTGTAAGAACTCACCCGTGTAATGTCAAGGGTCGGGCGGAAATCTTCTATTTCTTTTGTACAGTTTCTTTTGTACAGTGGTTCGATTGCTTGGTGATTGCTGCATGATTGCTTGTGGGAACGCCTGAACCATCTGTTTTACAATATGTCGATTCTGGGAAGAATTGAAAAACCATCTTGACGCTTGCTACGAAGAATCACTATTGTTCCACAGTAAACTGTTAGCAATGGAACTAATTGAAGGAGGAACCTTCAGATGGAAGAACTGGAAGTCGCGCGCAGGCTTCGGATGCTCAACGGAATGGTCAGGCGGTACCTTCATTCGTTGAACGGGGAGACCAAGACCGGCAAAGACATGGGGAGCAATGGATGGATTCTGGGATATCTGGCCGATCATGCCGACGAGGACGTTTATCAGAAAACGATCGAGGATCATTTTATCCTTGCTCGTTCTACGACATCCCGTCTGCTGAGCGCGCTTGAGACACACGGCCTGATCGTCCGTAGCGGCGTCGAAAGCGACGCACGGCTGAAGAAGATCGAATTGACCGACAAAGCGAAAGCGATCAATGCGATGATGTACGCGAACCTCAAACAGCTGGAAGCGAACTTGCTCAAAGGATTTTCCGATGCAGAGAAAAAAGATGTCGTTTCGTATTTGGATCGGATGAGGGGCAACCTGTCCGAAGCGCAGCAGCAACAGCATGAGTGAGGAATCTATGGTACGGAAACTTCTCGCGAGCGTCCGCGAATTCAAACGACGGAGCATCATGACTCCGGTGTATGTCATCATCGTGGCGATGATCGAGATTCTCATCCCCACGGTCATGGCTTTGTTGATCGACAATGGCATTACCAAAGGGGATATGGCGCAGGTGGTTCGCATCGGAGGCTTGCTTGTAGCGCTTGCTGCGCTTGCGCTGTTCTTCGGCATCCGAGGCGGTACCGATGCGGCGATCGCTTCGTCCGGCTTCGCACGGAATTTACGCAAGGACATGTTCTACAATGTCCAGACCTTTTCGTTCTCCAATATCGACAAGTTCTCCACGTCGAGCATCATCACCCGGCTTACGACTGACGTGACCAACGTACAGATGGCCTATCAGATGGTCCTGCGTCTGGCCGTCCGCGCTCCGTTCATGATCATCTTCGCAATGATCTTTTCCTTTCGAATCGACCGAAGATTGTCGATGATCTTTCTCGCCGTGATTCCCGTGCTGGGTGTGGGGCTATGGCTGATCATGAGCCGGGTGCACCCGATCTTCGTCCGGGTGTTCCGCCTGTACGATCGGCTGAACCGGACGGTGGAGGAGGATCTGCTGGGCATCAGGGTGGTCAAGTCGTACAATCGACAGTCGTATGAGCAGGAGCGGTTCGAAGGAATTTCCCAGTCGATCTACGAAGATTTCTCAAAGGCAGGGAAACGTCTAGCGTTCAATATGCCGCTGATGCAGGCGTGTCTGTACGCAAGCATGCTCCTTCTTTCATGGTTCGGCGCCAAGTCGATCATAGCGAGCGGCAACGATCCTGCCGTGGGGCTGTCCACTGGAGAACTTGCTAGTCTGATCACCTACGCCATGCAGATACTCATGAGTCTCATGATGCTGTCCATGGTGTTCGTCATGATCACGATCTCACGGGCGTCGGTCGAGCGCATCGTCGAAATTCTCGATGAAAAGAGCGATCTCGTTTCCCCTGTGAACGCCATCACCCATGTCGCGGATGGTTCGATCGAGTTCGACCATGTCACGTTCTCCTATTCGCGCAACGCCGACAAGCCGGTTCTTGACGATGTGTCGATCCGTATCGAGTCCGGGCAGGTCGTGGGGATCCTCGGCGGTACCGGTTCTTCCAAGTCGAGTCTGGTCCAGCTGATCCCCCGACTGTACGACGTAGTATCGGGTTCGATCAAAGTCGGCGGTGTCGATGTCCGGAACTATGATTTGGATGCGTTGCGGAACCAGGTCGCGATGGTGTTGCAGAAGAACGTATTGTTTTCCGGTACGATCAAGGAGAATCTGCGATGGGGTGATGAAAACGCCACGGACGATGAGATGAAGCGTGCCTGCGGCATCGCCCAGGCGGATGAATTCATCAGTCAGTTTCCCGATGGCTACGATACGTATATCGAGCAGGGGGGGGCCAATGTCTCCGGCGGACAGCGTCAGCGGCTGTGCATCGCCCGGGCGTTGCTGAAGAAACCGAAGGTCCTGATATTCGATGACTCCACCAGCGCGGTTGACACGGCCACCGATTCGCGCATCAGGGAGGGGCTGCGTACCCACATCCCCGGTACGACGAAGATCATCATTGCGCAGCGGGTGGCTTCCGTCCAGAATGCTGATCAGATCATCGTCATGGACGACGGGAAGATTTCGGCGATCGGGACGCACGGCGAACTGTTGCGTACCAGCGACATCTACCGTGAAGTGTTCGAATCTCAGACCAAGGGAGGGGCTCTCCATGCATAAGGGGCGGAATATGAAGCACGGCCCTGCTGCGGGCGGACAGAACGGGACCGGACGTCCGTTCCAAGCGGGGCGGTTCAAGCCGGGGACGATCAAACGTCTTTTTTCATATATGGCGCAGTATCGCATCCATCTGGTCGTGGTTGTCGTGTGCATTCTCATCAGCGCCGGAACGAGCGCGTTGTCAGCGTTGTTCCTTCAGACGTTGATCGATACCTATATCATGCCGATGCTCGGGCAGAGCGCTCCTTCCTATGCCGCGATGTTCCGAGCCATCCTGCTCATGGGACTGATCTATCTGGTCGGAGCCGGCACGACGTTGCTGTACAATCGTATCATGGTGACGATCGAACAGGGAACGCTGAAGAAGATCCGGGACGACATGTTCTCCCATATGCAGAAGCTTCCGCTGCGGTATTTCGACACTCATTCCCATGGCGATGTGATGAGCCGATACACCAATGATACGGATACGTTGCGTCAGGCGCTTTCTCAGAGCCTGCCGCAGATGTTTTCGTCGCTCGTCTCGGTTCTCGCGGCGTTCATCTCGATGCTCTACCTAAGTTTCGTCCTTTCCGGTTTCGTGGTGGTATTCTTTTTCCTGCTGATGTGGACGGTTCGTACGCTGGTGGGGAGGAGTCGTGTCCACTTCATAGACCAGCAGCGTACGTTGGGTGATGTGAACGGCTATATCGAGGAGATCGTCAACGGGCAGAAGGTGGTGAAGGTGTTCTGCCACGAGCCGAAGATCGAGCAGGTTTTCGATGGCAAGAACGATGCGCTGTACGCCAGCGCCGCCAAGGCGAATACGTATGGCAACATCACGTTGCCCGTGGTGAGCAACATGGGCTATCTGTTGTATGCGTTGATCGCCATCCTCGGAGGTGCTGCGGGAATCGCCGGCGTGTCCAACTTGTCCCTGCAAGGGGTGGGTGTGCTGACGATCGGAACGATCGTTTCGTTTTTGACGCTGTCACGCAGTTTCGTCAATCCTATCGGACAGATTTCCATGCAGTTCAACATGGTAGTCATGGCGCTCGCCGGGGCTTCGCGGATCTTCGACCTGCTCGATGAGCCTGTCGAATCGGACGATGGCTACGTGACGTTGGTCAATGGTCGGGTACGGGATGACGGGAGTCTTGAGGAGTGTCGGGAATGCGAACATTGCTGGGCTTGGAGGCATCCTCATGCGGACGGTTCGGTGACCTATACTCAGCAGCGGGGCGATATTCGCTTGTTCAATGTCAATTTCGGCTACGATCCCGATCATCTTGTACTGAGGGACATTTCCTTGTATGCGAAGCCGGGGCAGAAGGTGGCGTTCGTCGGGGCGACCGGTGCGGGCAAGACTACGATCACCAACCTGATCAATCGTTTCTACGATGTCTCCGACGGCAAGATCCGCTACGACGGTATCAACATCAACAAGATTCGTAAGGCCGATCTGCGCCGGAGCATGGGGATCGTGCTGCAGGACGTGAATTTGTTCACCGGGACGGTGATGGACAATATCCGTTACGGGAAGCTCGATGCGACCGACGGGCAATGTGTCGAGGCGGCGAAGCTCGCCAATGCCGATGGTTTCATCAGGATGCTTCCCGACGGGTATCAGACGATGCTTGAGGGTGACGGTAGTGGCTTGTCGCAGGGGCAGCGGCAGTTGATTTCCATCGCACGTGCGGCGGTTGCGGATCCTCCGCTGATGATCCTTGACGAGGCGACTAGTTCGATCGATACCCGTACTGAGGCGATCGTGCAGCAGGGGATGGATGCTTTGATGAAGGGGCGTACGGTTTTCGTCATCGCTCACCGTCTTTCCACGGTCCGAAATGCCGATGTCATCATCGTTCTCGAGCAGGGAAGGATCATCGAACGAGGTACCCACGAGCAATTGCTTGAGCAAAAGGGCAAATACTGGCAGTTGTATACCGGAACGCTGGAACTAGAATGAGGTGAGGGTCATTGCAGGGTCATTGCAGGGTCATTGCAGGGGCATTGCAGGGGCATTGCAGGGGCATTGCAGGGGCATTGTGGGCGGCAGTAGGTTTGCAACTCACCCTTCCGGTTACTGCGACACCCCTGACAATGGCTTTCCCCGATGTGTAGCTGAGATGCGAGGTGTAATGATTTTGCATATATTTTGATAAAACATGCAATTTTCCGCATATAAAATTGAACTCGTAATTCCTTCCTGCTATAGTCTCGTTAGCATCCGATGCGCATGTATGATACGGATATGCGTTCCTGGGGGAGGGAATATGAACGTACTGGTTGTCGTAGTAGCCTGCGCCGGCATTTTGCTTGCGGGCTATCGTTTCTATGGAAATTTCCTGTCAAAGAAGGTGTTCAAGCTCGACGATAGCCGTGTGACCCCGGCCGTGGAGAAAAACGACGGGCTCGATTATTCACCCGCGCCGAAGGGGATGCTGCTGGGCCAGCACTTCTCCGCCATCGCCGCTGCCGGCCCGATTACCGGCCCGATTCTCGCAGCGGTCATGTTCGGATGGGCGCCCGCGTTGCTGTGGATTCTGGTGGGAAGTATTTTCATCGGTGGCGTCCATGACATGGGAAGTCTTGTCGCCTCGATCCGTAACCAGGCAAAATCGATCACCGAGGTCATCCGCCAGCATGTGTCCCTGCGCGCATGGATCCTGTTCCAGATTTTCATCTGGATCACGTTGGTCTACGTCATCGTTGCGTTCACTGATACTACGGCTTCCTCGTTCGTCGGAAACATCGACCTAGGGAACGGAGAAATGGTGACCGGAGCCGGAATCGCGAGTTCCTCCGTCCTCTATCTGTTGGTGTCGGTTCTGATGGGGCTGGCGATGAAGTTCGGCCGTCTCAAAGAGGGGCTTGCCACGCTGATCTTCATTCCTTTAGTAGGCGTGGCCATCTGGGCGGGGCAGTTGCTCCCGCTGGATCTTGGAATCGCCGACCCGCTCATGGCGCAGAAAGTTTGGGGGGGCATCATCCTAGCGTACTGTCTGGTCGCATCCGCGGTTCCGATGTGGTTGGTGCTTCAGCCTCGAGGCGCTTTGGGCGGCTGGTTCCTCTATATCGCACTGGCGGTGTGCGCCATCGGCTTGATATTCGGCGGCTACGACATCCAATATCCGGCGTTCATGGCATTGCAGGCGGATAGCCAGCTGGGCAGTTTCTGGTTTCCCATGTTTCCGGTCCTGTTCATTACGGTCGCCTGCGGCGCCTGCTCGGGGTTCCATTCGCTAGTTTCTTCCGGTACCACCAGCAAGCAGCTGAACAAAGAGTCCGATGCAAAGCCTGTAGCGTATGGCGCCATGTTGCTTGAAGCGCTTGTCGCCGTCGTATCGGTCGCCTGCGTCATGATCCTGAAGCAGAACGACGCCATGATCGGCAAGTCTCCGAATTTCATCTATGCAATGGGTATCGGGAGTTTCGTGGAACTGTTCGGGATTCCCGCAAGTCTCGGCATCAGTTTCGGCCTGATGGCGTTCACCACATTCGTCTATGATACCTTGGATGTCTGCACCCGTCTAGGACGTTATATCATCGAGGAACTTACCGGTATGAAAGGGTGGGCGGGCAAGATTATCAGCACTGTTCTGACCGCAGGTGTTCCCCTGTTTTTCATTTTCAAAACTTCGGTTGATGCCGCTGGCAATCCCATCCCCGCTTGGAAAGTGTTCTGGAGCACGTTCGGCGCAACGAATCAATTGCTTGCCGCCCTAGCGTTGATCGGCGTGACTGTCTGGCTGTTCAGCATCCGTACCGGAAAGTACGACAGAAAGTATCTGGTTTCGTTGATTCCTGCGGTAGTCATGTTCGTCATGAGCAATTGGTCGTTGATTTCCAGTATCTATACGACGCTGATGCTCGGACAGGGAATGATCGTTGTCGCTTTCATTTCCATTCTTCTGGTCTGTCTGTCGGTCATGGTTGCCGTGGAGTCGTACATCGCTCTCCGGCACTCCTCAAAGGCCAGGCCGATCCCCGCGGTATGATGCATGATATCCTAGGGCCGGTTGCCGCGAATCGCGTCCACCGGCCTTTGTGCGAGAAAGCATAGGAATCGTATCGAAACGGGGTATTTGGATTCTTGACAATTTCCCGTCGCGGGACAATGATGTGCTGCCATCATGCGACAGGTTGTCATTCTACATAACCAGATTCCTTCCGACGCGCCGGAGGATGTGCTGGATATTCTGCGTCAGGCGCAATGGATCAAGGAAATCCTCTCCAGCTCCGGTTATGAGGTCTCTCTCATGCCATATGGACTTTCCGCCTTGGAAAAACTGGATAGGCGGTGCATCGTATTCAATTTGGTCGATTCCGCTCCCGGCGAAGAGTCGCTCTCCTATCTGGTTCCTGGAATTCTGGAAAGCCTCCATCTCAGCTATACAGGCTGTTCGCTGAAAAGTCTCTTGCTCAGCACGGATAAAGTACTCGCCAAGCGGTTGCTTGTCGAGCATCGTCTGCCGACTCCGAGGCTATTCGGCGGAAATGCGCCTGACGGACTGTATTTGGTCAAACCGGCCGAGCAGGACGCTTCGGTGGGGCTTGATGACAAGTGCCTGGTGGCACGGAACGAAGTCCGGGACGTGTTGCTGCGGAAAAAGACAGAGACCCAAGGAAGGTGGTTCGCTGAGCAGTACATCGACGGCAGGGAGTTCACCGTCTGCATGTACGGGAGTCGGGAAGATATCCATGTCCTCCCACCATATGAATGGATGTTCAACGATTTTGGACAACGGGCGAAGATCATCACCTATGAGGCGAAATGGACCGAACGGACGTTCGGCTACGAGCATATCAGCGCGAAATATACCCACGATGCGGCTGACGGTCCGTTGCTTGCTGAATTGATCCGTATCGCCGGAGAATGCTGGAACGTGTTCGCACTGCATGGGTACGCTCGGGTCGATTTCCGGGTCGATGCGAGCAATCGTCCGTATGTGCTGGAACTGAACGCCAATCCAAGCTTCTATGGATTCTATCATCTTGCGAAGGAATGGGGTTTCAGTTTCGAGGATATTGTCCGCTATCTGGTCGACAATTGTCATCGATCATAGATACTTGTCCACCCAGACAAGGTTCTCCAGTTCGAAACCCTTGCTCGCGTAGAGACGTTGCGCCCTGTCGTTCTTTGGATGGGTCACCAAGGCCAGATAGGTGCAACCATGGTTTTTCGCCCAGTCCTGCGCGGCTTCGAGCAATCTTGCTCCGATACCGTGTAGCCGCGCTTGCCCGGATACGTATAGTTCGTTGAGCCACAGATAGTCGCCGCCGTTTTCCAGGCCACAGCAGACGTTTCCGAAGGCTATTCCGACCGCCTGTTCTCGATCGTACGCCACCCAGAGGACCGAACGGCTTCGTTCCTTCATCGCATTGGCAAGAACCATCTGCACGCTGGCTTTTGTCGGATCATAGCCGATGAACGTCAGTTGCTGCCGCAGGAGTTCCCATACCCGGTCAATATCGGGAATGGCGACGGTATGTTGAAACGACAATATCTTGATTTTCATGGCTCACCACCATTTTACATAGAGTAGCTTATCGTCTTGCGGTGCATAGTAGTCTGTCTGCCGTCCTTCCAAGATGTAGCCGTGATGCGCATAGAAGTTTCTGGTGGGTTGGTATAAGGGCTGAGAGGATGTCTCGATGTAGATTCTTCTTCCACCCCTTCGCTTGATCTCCGTTTCGGAGTGCTCCAGAAGGTGGGCGCCGATTCCTTGTCGTTGAAAATTGGGATCGACGGCGATCCAATAGAGATCGTAGCTAAATTTTGTACCAGGTATCGGTCCGAAGCAGGAATAACCAATTGGCTTGCTATCTGCAAATTCCTGTGCAAATTGAAAGAAATAGAGGCTTTTCTCTCCCTGTTCCAGCCGTTCCCTGACCAAGGATACCCCCACTTTCTGTTCTTCATCATTGAAAAAGCCGGAACGCAGGAGGATGTCCGCCACCGCGTCTATGTCCTGAAGGATAGGTTGTTCACGAAAATACATATTTCACCTTTCGAGCAATCGCTCGATTACCTGGCTATAGGAAAGTCCTGCTTGCTCCGCCGCCGCGATGAAACCGCTGTCCGCAGTAATGCATGGGTTGCTGTTCATTTCCAGGATATATGGCTTTCCCGCTTTGTCGACTCGAAAGTCGATTCTTGCGTATCCGCTGCTTCCGAACAGTCGGTATGCCGCCGATGCGAGCCTGCGAAGTTCCATCGTCAATGATGCATCCTTGTCCTGAAAGATGTAGTTGCGGCAGGTATGCCGATAGGCGAAGGATGCCTCCTTCCATTTCGCCTCATATCCTACGATCTTCGCTTTGCCTGCCGGATAATCGACGAACTGCATTTCGCAGACCGGAAGGATTATTCCTCCTGGCAGAATGGAGAGATTGAACTCCCTGCCGTCGATATACCGTTCGGCGAAATACTCCCGATGCTTCGTAAGCGCGTCGTCAAGTTCCTCACTGTTGGAAAACGAACGGACTGATGCGTCGGAGATTCCGATCGACGCTTCCTGGGCGACAGGCTTGAGGATCATCGGCGAACCGAGGAACGCCTTGCGGTCTCCGCCGGCGTCCACCCAGTCGGGGGTCGGCAGTCCGGCAGTCCGCAGCAACCGTTTTGCGATCAGTTTGTCGCCGGTCGCCAGGAGCGTGTAGGCGTCTCCGCCGCTGCACGGGATTGAAAGCGTTTCGCAGAGCATCGGCACCAGATGGAGGAGTCGGCTCGAACTCAGATTCTCCACCAAATTGAACACCATATCGCACCCTGATCGTTCGATGCGAGCGGCGGTGACAGGCAGGTTCAACGAGAACTCGACGACCTGTGCGGTATGGTCGAGAGTCCGAAGCGCCTGCTTGACCGCCTTGACCTCCAGCAGCGTGTCCGCTTCGTCCTCGTTCGTGACGGAGCCGCATTTGTCGGTGAGGATCAGGACTTTCATAGTGCGAGTCTCCTCCGTGCCGAGGCGATGATCCGTTCGATTAGGCCGTCGTATTCCAGCCCATGCATCCTGCTGAGGATCGGCAGGTCGGAATCGACGGGATGCAACCCTGCAAGTGGGTTCACCTCAAGGAAGTTCACTGTTCCCGCATCGTCCATCTTTACGTCGATCCGTCCGCCATCTCGACAGCCGAGCGTTCGCCACGCATCCAGCGCTACTTTCTCGCAGGCATTCCATGCCGCGGACTCCGGTTTCTCGTACCTTGTGCAACGCTCATAGTCCTGTTTCGACTTGTAGGAATAAATGCCTCCGTCGCTTCGCTTTTCGACGATGATTTCCATTACTCCGACGCTGGTAGCCTCCGCTCCTGTGCCGGTGATGCCTACTGTGAACTCGCGGCCTCCCAGGTAGGTCTCAGCCAGTACCGGTTGCCGATACATCGAAAGCAAAGTCCGTGCGACGTTCTCCAGTTCCCCGGCGTCGTTCACCTTGCTAGCTGCGGTGATGCCGATGCCGGTTCCCCCTGCCACAGGTTTGAGAAACAGCGGATATGGGAGCGAAACGTTCCCGCAATCCTCCGGTTTCGAAAGGACGATGAAATCCGCCGTAGCAATGTCAGCCTTCCTTACTATCTCCTTGGTCAACCCCTTGTGCAGGCAGACGGCCAAGGTGAACGAGTCGGAGAACACGTACGGAATCTGATAGGCGTCCAGTAATGCCGGTATCTGGGATTCCCGCAAGAGCCCGAACAATCCTTCTGCGATGTTGAAGACCATGTCGCAACGGTTGTCCCCTGCAAGGTAGGATACCAGCGCCTTCACGTTGCCGATGCGTCGCGTACGATGTCCGAGTTTCCGCAAGGAGTTTTCGATGGCTTCTATCGTCACGATGCTATCGCATTCGGCCACTGACTCAGGAGGAAAACCTTCTTTCAAGTAATCGTCCTTCAGGTCGTATGTCATTCCGATCAGCACTTCGTGGTCTCCCTCGCCGTAGGATATGAGAAGAGCTTTCCCTCATAGTTCCTCAGATACAGATGCTCGTCGTCTTCTCCGACCTCGTACTGAGGGTAAATGGGCACCTTTCCTCCTCCTCCCGGAGTGTCTATGACATACTGCGGCACGGCATATCCGCTGGTAAATCCGCGGATTCCCTGCATCAGTTCCTTGCCTTTGTCCACCGTCGTCCTGAAGTGTTCCGACCCTAGGATCGGGTCGCACTGGAACAGATAGTACGGTTTCACTCGCACGCGCAGGAGCTTGTGGAACAGTTCCGTCAGTACCGGTACGGAATCATTCACACCCTTGAGCAATACGGTCTGGCTGCCCAGGACGGCGCCGCAATCGGCCAGTGCGTTGCATGCCCTGCTTGCCTCGGCGGTCAGTTCGTCGGGATGGGTCGCATGGATGCTGATATACAGGGGCCGGTATTTCTGGAGGACGGAGATGAGACCGTCGTCGATCCGCTGCGGCAGGACCATCGGGACTTTCGTGCCGATGCGTACCATCTCCACATGGTCGATGGCAGTCACTTCGGAGAGCAGATAGTCGAGCAAGTCATCGGAAAGGGTCAGCGGATCGCCGCCGCTGATGACGACGTCCCGCACTTCGGTATGTTCCTTGATGTACTCGATCGCCCCCGCCCAGTACTTTTGCAACGCTTCGGTATGCCCTCCGACCATCCTGGAACGGGTGCAATACCTGCAATAGGTGCTGCAGAAGCTGGTGGTAAGGAACAGAACCCGATCCGGATACCGATGCACCAGGCCCCGGACCGCCGTCGTATGTTCCTCCGCCAACGGATCGGCGCTTTCTCCTTTTCCAATGTTCGCTTCTTCGATGGAAGGAATGACGGTCTTTCGCAGTGGATTCGACGGGTCATCGGAATCGATCAGACTGAGATAGTAGGGAGTTACCGAGAAGGGGAACAAAGTGTCGGCGCTTTGCAATGCTCTGCGTTCGTTTTCTGTGGGAGTAAGGAAGCGACAAAGGTCGGAGTAGGTTGTGATCCGATGGAAGAGCTGCCAGTGCCAGTCGTTCCATAGGCCGTCGGTCGCGTCCGGGAAAAAACGTTTCCTGAACTCTTCGATTCTGCCTTCCAGGGGAAAACGTTCCTCCTGAAGGCCGCCGTTCTGGTGATGGGGGTTCGGTGCACCCGAGAGTGCACCCCTCCGTATGAGCGGAGGCTCGACATCATCAATAATAACATTCTCGTTAGTATTGAACTGTCCCATGTGAAAAATCATCCTTGACGACCAAACCAACGGTCCTTTCGACTCTACATGGTCGTCAGCGGTAGTGTATCACCAAGATGGGAAAACGTCCCTATCTTGTACTGGTTTTTTTCATGTTTTTTTCAAAAAAAACAGGGGCGTCCGCCATTCGGCGCAAGTCTTCGACGTTGAGATTCGGCAGGACCGCTGGCAATGGGTTCTCTGATTGTTTCCGGCAGGTCCCCACAGATCAATCTGAATTCCATTGGGCGTTGGAATCCATGTCCAGGATAGTGACCACCCCTCCTTTTCCCGCTCCGGTGTCGACGTTGACCAGATGATACGACGCAGATCTGAATACTTTTGGTACCGGCGTGTGCCCGATGAAGATCGTCCGGTCCGTTTCCAGCGGTCTCGACGGAATCGTCGTGCGATGTATCGATCCGGTTCGAGCGGATGTGTCCGCCATGCTTCGGTTCTCCATGTCGTACAAAAGGGCGCTCATGAAGTATGTCCGGTCCCAGACTAGTGTCGCCGCAGAAGGCGGGTTGTTCAGATCGTCGTATCGAGGGCGCATGACGTTCGCCGCACGTTCGATGTCTTCGAGTGTCAGACTGTCCGGTGTTCCGCCATGGACGATGATGCAGTCCTCTTCGACCCTAGCATACGGAATCTCCTGTAGCCATGACGCGATTTCTTGCCGTTCATTCTCGTCCACTTGCTCGGTGAGAAACGAAGCGACGGTCGCGTTTCCTCCGTTGTACCATGTCCACAGTGCGTCGGCCTCCCCGACGGCCAGCCAGTTCTGCAGCCAGATGTCGTGGTTGCCGATCACCGGCTTGATGTGGGGGATCCGCATGAGGAACCGAATGCAGGCGACGGTGTCCGGACCTCTGTCGCAGAAGTCTCCGGTGCAGTACAGCGTATCGCATGTCGCGTCGAATCCTGAGCGGTCCAGAGCTTGGAGCATCTGATCATATGCTCCATGGATGTCCCCTATGATGAATCGTCGGTGGCGTTCCAACGGCGGCCTCCTTCCGACGGACGATCCTTGATGGTCTGAAACGTATTCCTCCGTTCCAAAGGTCGTCTCATTTCTCTGTATCATACCATGGATCGGGATCTCGTGCATCATCATTGCCTGAGGATCCTTCGCTCGGCATACGCCAAAAGACATTCTTGCGGCGCCATGGTTTCCTGCTGCCTGATAATACCTGTTGAATCAAAACGGTGGAGCGTGTAGAATCCATATATTCGAGGGATGTTCCTTCCTCCTATGATGAGCGACATGCGGGGTTCTGCATGTGACTCGGATTCGATCGGCTATAGAGGAAGAACTCGTGAAGGGCCTCAATGCTACACCGATGCATGTTGCCGTTCCATGGTATGCGAAGTCACGATTTAGGAGTACATCAAGATGTTTCTGGACATAGAAGAAGTGGATGGATCCGTGTATCAGGCTGAATTGCTTTTCGAATACGATGAAGCTTGCGCCGGGTACAAGGTCTCCTATCGGCGTGTCGACGGTCCGGAAGACATCATCGTTCCGTCTCATGGTCCTGAAGATGTCCCCGTGACTGCGATCTCGCACCATGGGTTCATCGGAAACGGAGTGGTGAACGTCACCATCCCCTCGACTGTCAGGATCATCTGCGAGAATGCGTTCGACAGAGTGCAGTCCTTGCGATCGGTTTTGTTCGACAAGGGGAGCGGGCTGGAAACCGTTGATTCCTTTGCGTTCTCCCATACTTCCATCGAATCGATCAGAATCCCTGCCTGTGTGAAATACATCGGTCCCTTCGCTTTCCTCGGGACCTTCTCGTTGACCGAGGTGCTGTTGCCCGACGATTCTCAGCTGACTACCATCGGAACCTCGGCGTTCATGAATACCCGCTTGGTGCATATCGAGCTTCCTCGTTCGGTCTCCATCATCGGCTGCCAGGCGTTCAAGGGCGTGCGGTCGCTGCAGTCGGTGGGTTTCGCCAAGGGGTGTCAGCTCCAGGAAATCTTGTCAGGCGCTTTCGAGGGAACGTCGATTATTTCGATCGAACTGCCGCCGACTGTCCTCGATATCGGGTGCAGAGCCTTCAACGAATGTCGGCAGCTTGTTTCGGTAAAGCTGCAAAGTTCTGTTCCTCCCTGGCTTGGTTTCGATGCGTTTCTCGACACGCCGAAGCTGGAACACATCTTTGTTCCGGCCGGTTCGGAAGCCTCCTATCGCGAGGCGGAAGGCTGGTCCGACTATGCTTCTTTGTTGACCGAGTTCTAATTTTTCTTCAAAAAAAATTTCTCATGGGTCGTTTCCAGGACTGCACAGTACTCACCGTGGCAGGCAATTGCATGCAAATTTGATGGTATGAAATCCTATTGGCAATATATTTTTTCATTGATATTACTCAATTTAGGATATTATTGAGCCAATTTCAAAACGCTGAAACCTATGTATAAAAATTCACAGATGTGTGCATAAA
>LVBD01000066.1 GCA_001604275.1 Spirochaetales bacterium Spiro_02 | reverse complement strand
GAACTGGGCCGGACCAAGCCGGTCTGCCTCATGGACATTGCCACCGTGGCGGTGCGCTGGCTGAAGGCGAACGGCAAACTGCCGAAGCTGGACGAGAGCGAAGAGATCAACGCCTGCACGGTGAAAATCGAAGTGGAAGCCGACGGGAAGAAGGAACCCTGGCTGCTGCTGTTCAAGAATGAAACCCACAACCATCCGACGGAGATTGAGCCCTTCGGCGGCGCGGCCACCTGTATCGGCGGCGCGATCCGCGACCCGCTGAGCGGCCGGGCTTACGTCTACGGCGCGATGCGTGTGACCGGCGCGGCCGATCCGACTGTACCTGTGAGCGAAACCATTCCCGGCAAGCTGCCGCAGCGCAAGCTGGTTTCCACGGCGGCGGCCGGATATGCCTCCTACGGCAACCAGATCGGCCTGGCAACCGGTATCGTGGATGAGATTTACCATCCCGGATACGCGGCGAAGCGCATGGAAATCGGCGCGGTGATCGCCGCGGCGCCGGCGGAGAATGTCCGCCGGGAACGCCCCGCCCCCGGGGATGTGGTGATCCTGCTGGGCGGAAGCACCGGACGCGACGGTATCGGCGGAGCGACAGGCTCCTCCAAGGCGCATAACGCCCACAGCGTGGAAACCTGCGGCGCAGAGGTGCAGAAGGGCAACGCTCCTGAGGAGCGCAAGCTGCAGCGCCTGTTCCGGAACGGCGACGCCTGCCGGATGATCAAGCGGTGCAATGACTTCGGCGCGGGCGGCGTGAGCGTGGCCATCGGCGAGCTGGCGGACGGACTGGAGATCAACCTGAACGCGGTACCGAAGAAGTATGAAGGACTGGACGGCACGGAGCTGGCGATTTCCGAAAGCCAGGAGCGGATGGCCGTCGTGGTTGCGGCGGAGGACGTGGAAGCGTTCCTGAAGCTGGCCGGCGGGGAAAACCTGCAGGCCTGCCCGGTGGCGGTTGTGAAGGAAGAACCGCGGCTGCGGATGAACTGGAACGGTAAAACCATCGTGGATATCAGCCGCGAATTCCTCAACTCGAACGGCGCGCCGAAGCATATCCGGATCAATCCTGCGAAGCCGGAGGACTGGCAGCGGAAGACATCCGGCGGCTTTGCGGACAATATGAAGGCCATGGCTTCGGACCTGAACATGTGCTCCAAGCGGGGCCTGGGCGAACGGTTTGACTCCACCATCGGCGCGGGCAGCGTGATGATGCCCTTCGGCGGAAAGAACCAGCTGACGCCGGTGCAGGCGATGGTGCAGAAGGTGAGCATGGAACAGAAGCACACCGATGACTGCTCCCTGATGGCCTGGGGATACAACCCCTTTATTACGGAAAAGAGCCCGTACCACGGCGCCTACCTGGCCGTGGTGGAATCCGTGAGCAAGCTGATTGCCTCCGGCGCGGAGTTCAGCGACGTGTACCTGACCTTCCAGGAATACTTTGAGAAACCCGGGAAGGACGGACGCCGCTGGGGAAAGCCCCTGGCCGCGCTGCTGGGTGCCTTTGAAGCCCAGAAGGCGCTGGGAATCGGCGCCATCGGCGGCAAGGACTCCATGAGCGGATCCTTTGAGAAGCTGGACGTTCCGCCGACGCTGGTCTCCTTCGCGGTGACCATGGCGAAGACGGGCGACATCATTTCTCCGGAAACCAAGCAGGCCGGCCACAGGCTGGTGCTGCTGCACACGGA
The DNA here is from genome assembly GCA_001604275.1 of Spirochaetales bacterium Spiro_02. Classification (GTDB taxonomy): domain Bacteria; phylum Spirochaetota; class Spirochaetia; order Sphaerochaetales; family Sphaerochaetaceae; genus Spiro-02. The sequence goes on along the minus strand of LVBD01000066.1, from coordinate 2,014 downwards.
AACCGGAGCGGACGGACTGCCGGATACGGCATCCCTGCTGGAGAACTTCGGCAAGGTGACAAAGCTGGCCCGGGAAGGCAAGGTATATGCCTGCTATACGCCGGGACTGGGCGGAATTGCCGAGGCGGTCATGAAGATGAGCTTCGGCAACGGACTGGGCTTCCGCTACGCGGAGGGCTGGACGGTCGACGAGCTGACCCGGTACCGCTACGGCGACTTCCTGGTGGAGACGGACGACGCGGAAGCCGGAACGCTGCTGGGTGAAGTGACCGATGACGGACACCTGACCCTGGGCGCGGAAAGCGTATCGCTGGACAGCCTGCTGTACCTGTGGGAAGACAAGCTGGAATCCGTATATCCCTGCAATATCCCGACGCCGGATGAGAAGGCGGAGAACATTTCCTTCCCGGCGGAGAGCTGGGCGGCGCCCGCGGTGAAGACCGCGCGGCCGCAGATCCTGATTCCCGCGTTCCCCGGCACGAACTGCGAATATGACAGCGCCCGGGCGGTCCGTGACGCCGGTGCGGAAGCCCGTATCATGGTAATCAACAACCTGACGGCGGAAGGCATTGCCCGCAGCGTGGAAGACTTTGCCCGTGAGATCGGCCGGAGCCAGGCGATCTTTATCCCCGGCGGATTCAGCGGCGGCGACGAACCGGATGGCAGCGCCAAGTTCATTACCGCGTTCTTCCGGAACCAGGCGGTGCGCGAAGGCGTAACCGAGCTGCTGGAGAAGCGGGACGGCCTGATGTGCGGTATCTGCAACGGCTTCCAGGCCCTGATCAAACTGGGACTGGTACCCTTCGGAAAGATCATCGATACCGATGAAACCTGCCCGACACTGACCTTCAACATCATCGGCCGCCACCAGAGCCGTCTGGTGCGGACCCGGATCGCGAGCAACCGGAGTCCCTGGCTGCAGGGAACCAGGGTCGGCGATATCTACACCGTACCGATCAGCCACGGCGAAGGCCGATTCCTGGCGGATGACGCGACGATTGCCCGCCTGGTGGAAAACGGACAGATCGCCACCCAGTATGTGGACCTGGACGGCAATGCGACGATGGACGTGCGCTTCAACCCGAACGGCAGCCGCATGGCAATTGAGGGCATCACGAGCCCGGACGGCCGTGTGTTCGGCAAGATGGGCCACAGCGAGCGCGTCGGCGCCGGCCTGTATAAGAACGTACCCGGCAATTACGACATCCGGATGTTCGAATCCGCGGTGAAGTATTTCAAAGGCTGAGAACCAAGCAATCACAATAAGGAGGCAGACCATGGCATACCTTACCGACATCGAGATCGCACAGCAGTGCAAGATGCAGCCCATTACCGAAATCGCGAAAAAAGCCCATGTCGATGAGAAGTACATCGAGCAGTACGGCCGGTATAAGGCCAAGATCGATCCCGCCCTGATCAGCGAGACCGACCGGAAGCCCGGCAAGCTGGTGCTGGTTACCGCGATCACGCCGACTCCCGCCGGAGAAGGCAAGACCACGACAACGATCGGCCTGGCCGACGGCCTGAGCCGGATCGGCAAGGACGTGACCGTGGCGCTGCGCGAGCCCAGCCTGGGCCCGGTGTTCGGCGTCAAGGGCGGCGCTGCCGGCGGCGGCTATGCCCAGGTGGTGCCCATGGAGGATATCAACCTGCACTTTACCGGTGACTTCCACGCCATCGGTGCGGCGAACAACCTGCTGGCGGCTATGCTGGACAACCATATCCAGCAGGGAAACGCCCTGGGAATCGACGTGAAGAAGATCACCTGGAAGCGCTGCGTGGATATGAATGACCGGCAGCTGCGGTTTGTGGTGGACGGCCTTGGCGGCAAGGCGAACGGCGTCCCGCGGGAAGACGGCTTCGATATCACCGTGGCCAGCGAGATCATGGCGGTGTTCTGCCTCGCCAGCGACATGGCGGACCTGAAGAAGCGCCTCAGCCGGATCATCGTGGCGTATACCTATGACGACAAGCCCGTAACCGCCGGCGACCTGAAGGCGACCGGCGCCATGGC
>LVBD01000065.1 GCA_001604275.1 Spirochaetales bacterium Spiro_02 | reverse complement strand
CCTCTGTACCGGAGCGGTGACATTCTGGCTATTCTGTATCTTTATGCACACATCTGTGAATTCTTATACATAGGTTTCAGCGTTTTGAAATTGGCTCTGACAGATGCGAGTTTTCATTGTGTACTGGTGGTAGAAATCGTGCTCGAGCACGTATCGCTGGAAGACAGAACGAGAAGGCGCATCGCAGCTCGTCGCCGACGGGGAGGGAGGCATCTGGAGCATGTCGAACGCAAACTATCGGAAAAGAAAACTCAAGGACAACCTTTCCTCATATGCTTTCTTATTGCCGTGGTTGGTCGGCTTTTTCGCGCTGACTGTCTATCCGATGATCTATTCGCTGTACCTCTCGTTCACTCAGTACAGCATCACCGCTCCGCCGATATGGGTGGGCTTGCAGAATTATCGGGTAATGTTCTTCGGTACGGAGCGGATCCCCCGGGACGAACGGTTCCTGAATTCGCTCGCTGTCACGTTCCGGTTCGTGTTCATCAGCGTTCCGCTGAAACTGGCGTTCGCATTGCTGGTGGCCATGATCATGAACCGGAAGCTACGGCTGATCGGACTGTACCGTGCGGTATACTATATTCCCACGCTGCTGGGCGGATCCGTGGCGATCGCTGTGCTATGGCGGAGGTTGTTCGCCGGAGACGGAATCATCAACATCATCCTCCGAGGCATCGGATGGGCGAATCCGCCGTCGTGGATCAGCAACCCCGACTATGCGCTGTCGACGCTGATCATTCTTGCGGTATGGCAGTTCGGGTCTCCGATGATCATCTTCCTCGCCGGGTTGCAGAATATCCCGAAGGAATATTATGAGGCTTCGTCGATCGACGGTGCGGGCAGGGTCAGGCAGTTCTTCTCCATCACGCTTCCGGGCCTCAGTCCGATCATCCTGTTCAACTTCATCATGCAGATGACCAGTGGATTCCAAGCGTTCACCCAGGCGTTCATCATTTCCGGCGGCAACGGAGGGCCGCTGGACTCCACGATGTTCTACAGCCTGTACCTTTATCTGAAGGGATGGGGGTTCAGCGAGATGGGCTATGCGTCGGCGATGGCCTGGGTACTGCTGGTGATCATCGCTTCCCTGACGGCGATCGCCTTCAAGGTTTCCGGCGGTCTGGTCTCCTACGGAAGCGGGGAGTGAGAACGATGAACAGGAAAGCGCGTTCCATCATGTCGAAGCTTCTCACGAACATTGTCATCATCGTGATCGGTTTCGCGATGCTCTATCCGGTGCTCTGGCTGTTTTCGGCGAGCTTCAAAGTGCCTAACACCATATTCGGCGACGCCGGATTGATCCCGAAGGCGTTCACCTGGGACAACTATGCCAAGGGTTGGAAGGGAATCGGCATCTATAGCTTCGGGACCTTCTTCAAGAATTCCTTCGTCATCAGCCTGCTCTGTGTGGCGGCGAACGCATTGTTCTGTTCCTTGACCGCCTATGCGTTCGCCCGTCTGGACTTCGTGGGCAAGAAAGTGTGGTTCGCCGTCATGCTGGTCACCATGATGCTGCCCGGTCATGTCACGACGATCCCTCGGTACGTTCTGTTCAACACGTTCGGATGGATCAATACGTTCCTGCCGTTCGTCGTGCCACGCATCCTTGCCACCGATGCGTTCTTCATCTTCCTGTTGGTGCAGTTCATCCGGGGGCTGCCCCGTGAGCTGGACGAATCGGCGGTGATGGACGGATGCAACAAGCTGACGGTCTACTGGCGCATCCTCATGCCGCTGACCGTACCGGCGCTGATTACAACGGTGCTGTTCACGTTCCTATGGACTTGGGACGATTTCTTCAATCAGCTACTGTATCTGACCAGACCGGAGCTGTTCACCGTTCCGTTGGGGCTGAGACTATTTCTGGATTCTTCGGGAATCTCGTCGTGGGGGAGTCTTTTCGCCATGTCGGTCCTGTCTTTGATTCCCTGTTTCGTGCTGTTCCTGTCCCTGCAGAAGTATTTTGTGCGGGGAATCGCCACCACCGGCATCAAGGGATAGTGATATCCAAAAAACTGAGGAGGAATTTCATTATGAAGAAAATGTGTCTGTTTCTGCTTGTTCTCGCAATGAGTGTCTCCATGGTCTTCGCCGCGGGAGCTTCCGAAGCGCAGAAAGGAGAGACCGCTGCCAAGACATTGCGCTGGGCGTATTGGGGAGGGGAAGCCCGCATCGCCAGAAGCGCCGATGCTGTGAAGCTGTTCGAGGCGGCGACCCCCGGGGTGAAGGTGAACATGGAGCCTTCCGGAGGCGCCGGCGACCATTTCGTGAAGGTCGATACCCAGGTCGCGGCCGGAGCTGGCCCCGACATAGTCCAGATGGGAGGGAACTTCAAGGACTACATTCCAGGCGGTCCGAAGGGACATCTCGCGCTGGATCTGATGCCGTACGTGCAGTCGGGGATCATCGACATTTCGGTCATCGATCCCGGTGCCATCGCATATGCGACGGTCGATGGCGCCTTGTACGGCTTGTCCACAGGCGCGAACATGCCGGCACTTGTCTACAACAAGAGCTTGATCGAACGCGTCGGCGCTCCGTTGCCTCCGGTTTCCTCGACGTACGAAGAGTTCAGGACGTATCTGATCGCCTTGCAGGCGAAGCTCCCCGCCGGGGTCTATGCCATGCAGGACATCGGTTTGATGGCCAGCAACTCTACACCGTTCGGATACTGGACCGGCTATAACGGAACACCGCTGTACGTGGCTTCGGAAAACGCCACCAAGGTAACGGTGGAAGCGGCGAAGAAGTATCTGGATCTGTTCTCCGACTATCGGGCTCTGGGAGTGATCCCGCCTGCCGACGTGGCCGCCTCCTATGCCGAGACCAATGCCGATTCTTCGATGCTGGTGGCGGGAAAGGCCGCGATCGGCTTCCTGTGGACCAACCAGCTGGGCGGCTATCAAGCCGCGATGACCGACGAGATCGATCTGATCGAGTTCCCCGGCGCCGCGCAGCGCAACGCATTGTGGCAGACCCAGAGCCAGCTGTACACGATCAACAAGGATTCCCCGAACAAGGAACTGGCGGCGAAGTTCATCAACTTCCTCGTCAACTCCCCAGATGCGGCGCGTGTCCTCGGTACCGACCGCGGCAACTCGGTTTCTTCGACCGCTCGGGCTGCCGGAGCCGCAAGCCCGACCGACCAGAAGGCGTTGGCGTACATGGCCGTGGCAGGTCCCCACACCTCGCCGGAAGGAGATCATGTCCCGAACGACACCGAGCTGAACAGTACTCTCTATCTGATTTATCAGAAAGTCGCGTTCGGCCGCATCTCCACGCAGCAGGGGGCGCAGGAGATCGTCGATCTGCTCAACCGATTGATCGCAAAGTGATTTCCGATCGATCGTATTCTGATTGATACGGTGGATACGGGGAACTGCGATGTTCCCCGTGTTTGTTGTCCGTCCGGTCGTGCGGTGCTATTGTCGAACGGTACGAGAGACGGTCGTCCGATGACGCCATCGTCGGGAGGATATTCATGATCGACAGGAACGATATCCAGATTCGGGATCCATTCGTGTTCCGGGACAACGACGAGTACTATCTGTTCGGTACGACCGATCCCGATCCTTGGAACTGTCGGGGGACCGGATTCAACGCATGGCGCCTGGCCTCCCGGCAGGAAGGAAGCGATGGACAGTGTGACGGCCCGTCTTCGGACGCTCTGCGTTGGTGGGAAGGTCCGTATCCTGTGTTCACCCCTCCCCCCGGGTTCTGGGGGACGCACGATTTCTGGGCTCCAGAAGTACATTCGTATCGAGATCGGTACTATATGTTCGCATCTTTCATAGGATTCGGATTCCGGCGGGGGACGCAGATACTGGTTTCTGATGCGGCGCTCGGACCATATGCGCCGCTGACCGGTCGGGCGGTCACTCCCGGCAAGTGGATGTGCCTGGACGGTACGCTGTTCATCGATGGCGACGGTACGCCGTGGCTTGTGTTCTGCCACGAGTGGGTGCAGGTCGGCGACGGACAGATCTGCGCCATGCGTCTGGCAAAGGATCTGACCGTCACGGTAGGAACTCCGGTATTGCTGTTCCGCGGTTCGGATGCCTCCTGGACGGTTCCACGGGCTCGCCGCGACGGAAGCGGTATCATCGATGCCCGGGTGACCGACGGTCCGTTCCTCCACCGTCAGCGTGACGGCCGCCTGGTGATGCTCTGGTCGTCGCTTGGCCGGCAGGGATATGCCATGGGGTGCGCTGTCAGCGACACCGGGGCGATCCTCGGCCCTTGGCGGCAGGTGTCCCGCCCGCTCGTCGCCGTGGATGGAGGGCACGGGATGGTATTCTCCAAAACCGACGGCACGCTGTGCGTGGCATATCATAGTCCGAACAGGACCCCTGACGAACGGTTCCGGTACATCGAGGTCGAGGAAAGTTCCGATGGATTGGTCGCTTCGGAAGAACTATCTGTCCGCTCCGAGGCTACGTTTCGCAAGGAGGCTCGCCATGACGATTGACCGCATGGCGCTGGTTCGCCGTCACAACCCCCGCCACGTAGGGCGCTGGGTCGCCGACAGCCCGCTGTCGGTAGGCAACGGAGATTTCGCGTTCACCGCCGATTTCACCGGATTGCAGACGATCTGGAATGAGGGGCCTGGCCTCGCCCCGTGCCTGACGATGTCCAACGCCGGGTGGCATCGCTATCCAGATTCCTCGTCGGATGTTTCAGCTCTGCATCTGAAGTACTATGACGCCGGTGGGCGGAAGGTCGGATACATGACCGATCCGAGCGGACAGGAACGCCTGTTCGAAGATCTGCGGATCAATCCTCACAAGTTCAATCTCGGGAAGATCGGACTGGCCTATCGGGCATGGGGACCGTTGCCTCCTGCATCCACCGTGCTGTCGCATCTGGACAATATCAGGCAGGAGCTGGATCTGTATAGCGGAACGCTGGACAGCTCGTATCTGCTCGATGTCGTTCCTGTCCAGGTATCGACTGTATGTCATCCGTCTTTTGGAACCATCGCGTTCAGGATCGAGTCCCGGTTGCTGTCCGAGGGATTGGGAGTGGAGCTGTATTTCCCCTATGCCTCGCATCTGATGGACGGTTCTGATTGGGAGCGAACGGGGGCCCATACCTCTCATCTGGAGAAATTGCCGAAAGGAGGCTATGCGATCAGCAGGAAGATGGACGGTACGGACTATCTGGTGCTGGTTACGTCTTCCGGCGAGATCGACTGTGTCCAGGTGGACGACCACCGGTTCGTTATCCGAAGCGCCGGACAGAAGATGGATCTGTGCATCCAGTTCCTCTTTGATGGAGAAGTACCTTTTTTCGGTGATTTCGGTGCTGTGCGGGCGGCTTCGGCGCTTTGGTGGAAGCGTTTCTGGGAGGACGGCGCGGCAGTATCGTTCGAAGGAAGCGGCGACGATCGTGCCTTCGAACTGGAGCGACGCGTCGTGCTATCGCAATATGTGACTGCGATCCAGAGCCTGGGTGGACTGCCACCGGCCGAGACGGGGCTGACATGCAACAGTTGGTACGGCAAGTTCCACCTGGAAATGCACCCCTGGCATGCCCTCCATGCGATCCTCTGGGGCAGAAAGGAATTGGCGCTGCGGTCGCTCCGCTGGTATTCCAGCGTGCTGGGCACCGCTCGACGCCGCGCCGGGATGCAGGGCTATGAAGGAGCCCGCTGGCCGAAGATGACCGACATGTCGGGCTTTGACAGTCCGTCGGAGATCGGATGCCTGCTGTGCTGGCAGCAGCCGCATCTGATTCTGTTCGCCGAACTGCTCAGACGATGCGGCGATACGGCTTCCTCCAGTACCCTGTCCGACTTGATGGATGAAACCGTAGCGTTCATGGTCGAGTATGTGCGCAAGGATGGGGATAGGTACATCATCGGACCGCCGGTGATTCCTGCCCAGGAGAACCATCGGCCGGAAGATACGCTCAACCCGACGATGGAGGTCGAATACTGGCGCTGGGCGTTGGACATCGCCGTGCAATGGCGTCGGCGGGGAGGGCGGAGCGTTCCGCAAAAATGGCTCGAAGTGCTCAATCATCTTGCGCCGCCTCCGAACGATGGACATGTGTATCTTGCCCATGAGCTATGCCCCGACACGTACGGATCTTTCGCGAAGGACCACCCGTCGTTCCTCTTCGCATATGGATTCGTCCCGGGATCGAGGATCGACAGGACTATGATGGCCGCTTCGCTGGACTTGGCGCTGAAGACCTACGATATGCAATCTCTATGGGGGTGGGATTTTCCTGCTATGGCTATGACGGTGTGCCGGCTTGGCTTGGGAAAGCTTGCCGTGGACCTGCTGTTGCTCGATGCTCCGAAGAACACCTATCTGCTCAACGGGCACAACGCCCAGAGGTTTCGGAACGATCTGCCGTTGTATCTGCCGGGCAACGGCGCGCTGCTGCTGGCCGTAGCCATGATGGTGACCACCGGTTCGTTCCCGGAGGGATGGAGCGTGACCGCGCAAGAACTTTCGCCGTATCTCTGAGTGCGGCACAAGACCGTGGGGAAGATGCGCTGACGCGCGGGCCCGTCGTCATCCGACGATGGGAGAGGGGATTCGGATGGCTATGATGCAATGATCCGACAGCGATCGGAACCCATGTGCCGCACGATCAGATCCCACAGCGCGTCGAAGCCTTCGGTCGCGCATGCCGCGGGCAGGAGAAACGCCTTGTCCTGAGTAATGAACAGATAGATGCATTGCCGGTCCCTGTACGCAATGGATGCCTGTTTCCATTCGTATCGCGCCTCTTCGTGGCCGTTGCTGATGGAGAATGCGTCGCCGTCAGGGAAATCCAGCGTATATACGAGACGGGGAGGATCGAGATTCTGTTCTTTTGTCAGTTTTTTCAACGAACGGAAGAACGTGGAGAAATACACGAGAGGCATCCCCAGTCCCACGACGAGGAGCACGATGCCCAGCAGGATCGCACCGTCCACCCGATGCATGATGAAGCTGATGATGGCGCACGCACCAAGGATCGATGCGAACAGCGCGGGGGATTTCCAATACCGTTTCCGCTTGAGGATGTCGAACATCGTGAAGCGACGGAATGTCCTTTCGTCCAGATAGGTTTGAATCGTCATGGCCATATGATATAAAAAAACTACGGCCGATGCAAATCGCTTGCTTCTGTTCTTTTCTAGATGGTACAATGCGTCGTTAAGGATTCGCTAGGGTTTTTAGGGGTTTCTATGAGGAATGTTCGTACCGTACGATCCAGTCTGCTTACTCGGGTTCTCTTGTTTCTGTCCGCCTTTATCTTCACCATCGTGCTGCAATCGTTTCTACAAGGCTATCAGTCCCGGCTTGTCGTGGAACCGTTGGGGCGGAGCGTCGGAACCTTGCAGTCCATCAGTCAGTTTCTCAACCATTCCCATGAGATCGACGCTCTGTACGAGGAATTCCGCTGGGAATACGGCGATATCGAGGAATTCCTTCAGCAGATGAAGGATCGGAAGGCGGCGGCGGAAACGGATCTAGCACGGATTCCGTTCGAAATTCCGTCGGAAGGGCGGGAGGAATACCTGCTCAAGAATGCAGTCGTCGCTGCGAACGGCGCATTGGATGGTGCGGACGATGAACTGGTCGCCTTGCTTGAAGCCGGAAAGCGCGTCGAAGCCTCCCGAGTATATTATGAGGTCGTCCGTCCCTATCTTTCCTATCTGCTGAAATATGCCCAGCAGTTGCTCGAAGCTTCGATTACGCAGAACCACGATACCTATACGGCCATCGTCGAGCTCAACGCGGTCATTACCAGATTCCAGACCGCCAGCCTGATCCTCACGCTCGTCACCGGTACCATTCTGGTGGTCTCCATCGTGCATCTGCTCGGTGCGATCCGGAAACTGTCGTTCCAGTCCGTGGCGATCGAACGGGGGAACCTCGATCTTCCTGATCTGCCGGTTCGTCATCATGACGAAATCGGAGAAATGGCCAAGGCGTTCAACAACATGAAACGTTCCATGAAAAAACAGGTGGAGATTCTCGAGGATAGGAACGAGATGGAACGCGAACTGTTTCTCAAGACCAACGAAACGCTGGAACTGCAGAACATCATAGAACGTGAGAAGCTCCAGCAACTGAGGAGCCAGATCAATCCTCATTTTCTATTCAACACGCTCAACGTCATCAAGATCGCCGCGATCGACGAACAGGCCGTGCGAACGGAAAAGATGCTTGCGTCGCTGGGGAGGATCTATCATTATGCCATGAGCAGGGATGCTCAGCTTGTGCCGGTCTCTCAGGAAATCCGTATCGTGGAGGCCCTGTTCTCCCTGTACAAGGCTCGATTCGAAGACAAGATCGAGATGATCTGGAAGTCGGATCCGCAGATAGATCTCACGGAGACGTATATTCCTCCGTTCGTCATACAGCCGATAGTGGAGAACGCCATCAAGCATGGCATTCTTCCGAAAGAAGAAGAAGGGACCGTCCTGATCGATATCGGCACGCAGGGCGAGTTGCTGACGATCTCCGTCGAAGACGACGGAGTGGGGATGGATTCCGGAACCCTGGACGCGATACGAAGGACGATCAGCGAACGGAATGCGTTCGCGGACCATATCGGCATCTACAATGTCGCCGCCAGATTGCGGATTCTGTCGCGGAACAGTTCGTTTTCATTGGATTCTTCGCCGGGAATCGGAACCAAAGTATCCATGACATTGCCGATTGAAAAACCAAGAGAGGAAGAGGAGGGCTGGTGATGTTCAAGTTTCTCATAGCTGATGATGAATGTAGCGAGCAACGGCTCCTGTTCCGTACGATTCAGGATCACTGGCGGACCGATGCCGACATAAAATGCGCCAACAATGGGAAGGCGGCGGTGAATCTCGCGCAGTTGTGGATGCCGGATATTGCGCTTCTGGATATCGAGATGCCGGGACTCAACGGTCTGGAGGCGGCGAAGCGGATCGTTGCGTCGAACCCTCGGACAAAGATCGTCTTCGTCACCGCCTACAGCCTGTTCGAATACGCTCATGAAGCCGTCAAGCTGGGTGCCAGCGACTATATTCTCAAACCAATCGACCGTCTGGAGGCGATCGAGGCCATCGAGAAAGTTACGTTGCAGGTGCTTTCAGAGCATCAGCTTGAAAGTCTGCGTGTCGTTCCACGTCAGGCGGAAGGGGGGGAAGGCACTGACAAGCAGATGCAGATCATCGAGAAAGTCATGACGTACCTCAAGCACAACTTTATGAACTACGGGCTATCTCTCGATTCCGTCAGCGAGATACTGAACATGAGTCCTTCATATTTTTCCGTGCTCTTCAAGCGTTGCACTGGCGTCAACTTCATCGATTATGTCACCGACTTGAAGATCAAGGCTGCCCAGGACCTGTTGCGCGACCCGCTCCGATCCGCCGCCGAGATCGCGCAGATGACCGGATATGAAAGCGCGAGCTATTTCACCCGTGCGTTCAAACGGAAGACGGGAATGACGCCAACCGCCTATCGGAGTCTTGTGAACAAAGGAACTTGCGAATCATGAACGGTATCCGTCGGATATTCCGCCTTTCGATTCTATGCTGTCTGGCCGTGGTGTTCGTCTCCGGGTGCGAAAGAGCATCGGACGATCGGCAACAGCCTCAGCTCGTGCTCAGATATGCGGACAACCAGCCCGACCATTTCCCTACGTCGAAGGCCGCCAGGTATTTCGCAGCCCTCGTGAAAGAACGTACGGGCGGAAGGATCGAGATCGATGTGTTCACCAACGGAGAACTCGGGCAGGAGCTCGAGACGCTTGAACAGATCGAGTTCGGCGGGGTCGATTTCTCCAGGTTTTCCCTTGGAACGCTTGCCACTTCCCTGCCGTTTCTGAAACTGCTATTTTTCCCGTACTTGTACAGGGATTCGGAGCATATGTGGAAGGTGCTCGACGGAAAGATCGGACTGGAGTTCCTCGCACGCGTGGATTCTCCGGCCGGGGTAGGGTTGTGCTGGTTCGATGCCGGCGCTCGCAGCTTCTATACGCGCACTCCGATCCACTCGATCGAAGACATCGAGGGCATGACGATCCGGGTGCAGGAAAACGAATTGCTCAGTCTGATGATAGAATCTCTCGGCGCCCGGACGGAACGGATTCCGTATAGCGAAGTATATTCTCTGTTGCAGCGCGGAGCGATCGACGGAGCGGAGAACAATATCCCCAGCTATGTGTACATGGGGCATCATCAGGCGGCTCCGTATCTGTTTCTCGACGAACACTTCAGGATTCCGGAGCTGGTGCTGATGAGCAAGAATGCGGAAGAGAAGATCAAGGCTGTAGATCCGTCGTTCCTGGATGTCGTCCGTGACTGTGCGAAACAGGCTGGGGAATATCAACGGACTCTTTGGGAGAGGGATGAAGCGGCCTCTTTGCAGGAAGCCGTCGATTCGGGATGTGTCATCACCGTTCCTGATGCGGATGAACTTTCGCGTTGGGCGGAGCGGATGGAGTCCATCTACAGGACGCTCGATCCGGAGTCGTTGGAGACAGTGCGTCGGATACAAGCTGTCGATTGATCGTCGGAAACAGTGGGGGTTTCAATTTTTTTCGTTGGCTTTCAATTTTTTGTGATGACGCTTGCGGGTTGGAAATTTCGACCGTAGAGTACTAGTGTCTTGTCTTCCGCAGTTAAGTAGCCGAGGAAAGGCAAATAACTGGTTTATCCAAAAACAAA
>LVBD01000064.1 GCA_001604275.1 Spirochaetales bacterium Spiro_02 | reverse complement strand
GATATGCTAAAAAATTGCAATATACTGTATAAATATGCATATTCCAGTTGTTTTTATAAGAAATATTGCTGGAAACATAAGGATAATCATTTCTTATTGCAGGATATAGAAATTTCTTGACAGCGAAAAATGGCGGGTTTACGATGTTTGCATGGAATCACCATGGGGCGGAGCGCCCCGATATGTCGGGAGGGACATCATGTATCAATTGGAAGAGTTCATGGCAGAGCTTGAGCGGAAGAATCCCGCTCAGCCGGAGTTTATTCAAGCGGCTCGCGAAGTAATCGAATCGGTCATCGAGGTGGTGAACGACAATCCTGTATATCTGAAGAATAAGATTCTGGAACGAATTACGGAACCGGATCGCGTGTTTTCCTTCAAGGTCGAATGGGAGGACGACAACGGCGATATCCAGGTCAACCGGGGCTACCGTGTCCAGTTCAACAATGCCATCGGCCCCTACAAGGGCGGATTACGCTTCCATCCAAGCGTGACATTGGGATCCTTGAAATTCCTCGGGTTCGAACAGACATTCAAGAACAGTCTGACGACCCTTCCGATGGGGGGCGGCAAGGGAGGCAGCGATTTCAACCCGAAAGGCAAGTCGAACAACGAGATCCTCAGGTTCTGCCGGTCGTTCATGACCGAGTTGCAGAAATACATCGGGCCCGATACCGACGTTCCCGCCGGCGACATCGGCGTAGGTGGCCGGGAGATCGGTTTCATGTATGGCCAGTACAAGCGCCTTCGCGATGAAAACACCGGGGTTCTGACCGGCAAGGGCCGTAACTGGGGAGGGTCGTTGATCCGTCCCGAGGCCACTGGATTCGGCACCATGTATTTCGCCGACGAGATGCTCAAGGCCCATGGAGATTCGATGGAGGGCAAGCGGATCGCCATCAGCGGATTCGGCAACGTGGCATGGGGCGCCGTGATGAAGGCGTCGCAGCTTGGTGCGAAGGTCGTCACCATCAGCGGACCTGATGGGTACATTCTGGACGAGGACGGTATCGGCACTCCCGAGAAATGGGCCTATATGGTCGAACTGAGGTCTTCGAACAACGATGTAGTCAAGCCGTATGCCGACCGGTTCGGTGCGAAATTTTTCGCCGGCAGAAAACCGTGGGAGGTCCCTGTGGATATGGCGTTCCCGTGCGCGATTCAGAACGAGCTGAGCCTTGAGGATGCGAAGACGCTCGTGTCCAACGGTGTCAAGTATATCGTCGAGACATCGAACATGGGCTGCCGAGCCGATGCCGTCACATATTTCATCGAACGCAAGATTCCTTTTGCTCCCGGAAAAGCGGCGAACGCCGGAGGCGTTGCCGTCAGCGGACTGGAGATGTCGCAGAACGCGATGCACTACAGCTGGCCCGCCGAAGAGGTCGATCAGAAACTCCATGCGATCATGACGAGCATCCATGCCGCCTGTATCAAGGAAGGCACTGAGGCCGACGGGTATATCAATTACGTAAAAGGTGCTAATATTGCAGGATTCAAGAAAGTTGCCGATGCGATGGTGGATCTCGGCTACTGATGCCCGTTTTCCTCAGCGTCATCGATACGGGGAGAGCGCATGAAGCACCGGTTTCCGATTGTCCTGCTGATGATTTTCGTTTGTTCCGTGACTTCCGTGGCCGCGGTAGCGTGGCGGCAAGTCGTCACGGAACGGTTCCAGATCATCTATGAACCTCGCGATGAACAGGTGGCGATCCAGATCGCTTCGTTCGCCGACGAGGTCTACGACTCGCTTGCTCCGATGTTCGGAGCGGGGGCTCCGGGGCGTATTCCCGTCGTCATCAACGGACGCAATCCTGAATCGAACGGATTCTTCCTTCCTAACCCGTACACCGTGGTATTGTACGTGGCTAGTCCATACGAACGGTTCCTTGGACAGAGGACTCCGGACTGGCTGCGTTCCTTGCTGACCCACGAGCTGACCCATTATCTGCATCTTTCCACTCCACGCGGGATCTTCGGCGCTCTGTCTCGGGTATTCGGTCCATCGGTATCGATGCTCGACATTCCTTTGATTCCCTCGTGGTGGACCGAGGGGCTCGCCGTATGGAGCGAGACGGAGAACTATGCGGGAGGAAGGGGTGATGATCCGATGTTCTCCCTTTACTGGCAGGCTCCGCTGGCTCAGCAACGGATGTGGGGCATCGGTCAGGGCGGATATTCCGCCTCCTCGAAATATCCGCTTGGACGTCAATATCCGACCGGATATCTGATGGTCGACCATCTGGTCCGTACCTATGGCGCCGAGACGCTGATGGAAATCGACAGGTCGTTCCGGGTCTTTCCGTTCGGGGGCATGAAGCTGGCGTTTCGCCGTACGCTTGGGAAAGATACTTCGACGGTTTTTTCCGATGCGCTTTCCTTTCAGCTGATGAGGATGACGCCTTCGTTGCTTTCCGTTCCCGCCGGCGACGTATTCGCAGAGGATTCCGAAGGAAGCCGATTCCTTCCTGTTCGGACGGATCGGGGGCTTGTCGGGCTTGTTTCCCATCCTTCGCGTTACGGAAAAATCGTGCTGTACGCTTCCGACGGTAGTTCTTCCGAACTGGCGGAGATACCGTACCTCTCCAATCTCCACTCTTTTTCGGTAAGCGGCGACGGCTCTACGGCGGTCGTGGTCAGGTTGCATGACGGAACCGACATGTCGGTCGTCCCCGTGCTTTCATCATATGCAGTGGATTTGTGGGCTATCGATCTCGATACTGGACGCGAACGCCGGATCCTTTCCGATGTCGCGATGTTCCAACCGGCGTTGAACGCCGACGGTACATGGTTGGTCGCCGTCGAGGCCGTCGAGGATCGCTGGCGTCTGGTGCGGGTCGATCTTGCGAGCGGGGAACGGGCCGTTCTGTATGAAGACGAGCGGGGAAGCGTGCTGCAGCCGACCGTTTCTCCCGACGGAAGGCGCGTCGCATACGTGTTGAACATCGACGGAACGAGCAGTCTGCGTCTGCTCGACTTGGTCGAAGGGGGTGCAAAAACGTTGGTTTCCGCATCGACAGCGGCGCTTGGCCGGCCGGTTTTCGCCGATGCGGACACCGTGTTGTTCTCCAGTGATCTTGGAGGACGATACGGCGTATATCGGGTGTCGGTTCCCGACTCCATGGACTGGACGGATGGGACGGAGGTCGAGCAGGTAGTCGGCGATCCTGTCGGCGCGCTTGCGGCGATTCCGTTCGGAGATGGGTATCTGTACGAAACGGCCGTATCGTCGGGGCGCGCCCTCCGCACTTTTGCCGGCGTTTCCAACGTGATCGAGTGGCCGGAGGATGGCGATCCCGTGCTCTCTGCTGTTCCGTCGCCTGATGCCGATTCGTCTCGGATCCAGTTCGCTTCTTCGCGATATGTGGATATCCCCAGATTGTTGTTCTGGACTCCGATTCCGATGATGGACGCTTCGGCGCATATGGCACCCGGCGTGGTCGCCGCTTTTACCAGTGTGCTCCGACGGCATTCCGTCGTCGTCGAGGCGGGCTGGAGCGTCAACGATGCCGTTCCGTTGTTCAACGCGGACTGGGCATACCGGCAGGGACTTCTGTCGCTGGGCGCAGGCGTCAAGGTCAATACGGAAGGCAAATATTCCGTCAATGCCCATAGCGCATACGCATCCATAGGTTCGACGCTGTTCACGCACCATGGCCTGCGTGGCTTATCGCGCGGGGCGGTCTTTCTTGAGCTCAAAGGAGATTGGGTGCCGTCGGCGGAAACGGGATACGGCACGGCGAACTTGCAGTACGGTCATGCGTGGATGCGCTACGCACCCCCTGCGGCATACTTCGGTTCGGATCTGGTACAGGTCATCGCTGGAACGATGCTAAACGCCACGTTCGCCGAAGGAGTCGATTGGTTCGATGGTGTACTTCCCTACGGTACCATGGAGTTTCGTAAGCGGCTGTCCGACCGCAACGATATTCTGGCTTTGCGACTTTCCGCTGTCGCGGTTTTCCCGATGGGAACGTCCGACGCAAGTCCCTATCTGCTACCAGAAGGAGCCCCGGGGGCGAACGGTTGGTCGTTGCCGATGGCTTCGGACATCAAGGCCCGTCTTTCCTTAGGGTGGAAGCTGCCCGTCGGTCTTGATGCCCCTGTCCCGTATGGCGGGATCGGGGGAGCTGGCGTAGAGTTCGGGGCGAGTACCAGCGCATACCGGTTGACCGACGGGTCCTATGCATGGGAGCAGGATGTGTATGTCTGGTCCAGAATCTCGGCCGAAATCGTCCTAGGTTCGTTGGAAGGGCTTCGTCCGAGCGTGACGCTGCTGTATGGAGCCTGTACGGGGAAGTTCGCCGTCAGCTTCGACCTTGGCATCGGGGAGTTGTTATCCTCAGTGCATGGCGGTAGCAATTCGCCGCGATAGTTCGTCCTTCGCACGAAGTCCGTCGGACTTCTGTGATGGAATATATGCCTTCTTCTTGATGGTGTGTGTATCGGACAGGGGGTCGTCCGCAGGATGGGACGGCTCCCTGGTTTTCGGTCTCCGACGATGACCGGCCCTGTGTCGGTCGGCTGTGTCTCGTTGACAATGGCTGGGTTAGGGACTACTGTATCGCTATGGCACGACCTCAGAAATGGAAACGAGTTCATTCTTTGCCTCCCCATGCCGCGTTCGTTCCCTCCGACAGGGCAGGATCTCTGGCCGTGGTCATGACGGTGGATGAATACGAGACGATCCGTTTGATCGACTACGAAGGGCTTACCCAAGAAGAATGCGCGGGCATGATGCAGGTGGCCAGGGCTTCGGTGCAGAGCATCTATGCCCGGGCGCGGCGGAAACTGTCCGTATGCCTGGTGCAGGGCAAGGAGCTGAAGATCGAAGGTGGCGCTTTCCTGCTGGAGGAACAGCCAGAGCCTTCGGCTCAAATGCCGGAATCGGATGTGTCCGCCGTTCCTTGCGGAAAGACGGTTCGAATCGCCGTGCCTGTGGATGCTTCCCGAACGTCCGTCGCGGCGTCGTTCGCCCGCAGCGATGGATTTCTGGTCGTCGAGGGTGGTGTGAGGACGTTCCATGGGAATCCTTTGTCCTCGCATCCTGATGCCGCCGGCATGATCGTCGCGGAATTTTTGATCAAGCTGGGCGTCTCTGTCGTGCTGACCGTCCGCTGCGGCGTGAATGTCGGCCAGTTGCTGGATCAGGCTGGCGTGGCCATCTTCAAGGTCGTCGGATCTTCTGTGGACGAGAACCTTCTGGCCTGGGAGCAGGGCAGGCTCTCGATCCTTTCTGATTTCCGCCAGGGGCCGGCGGAAGGGGATTCCGGCGATCGAAGTCTGTGACGGACGGTCCTCTCCCTCCAATGTTTTCGTCGCCTTCTCCAATTCCAGCGCTTGCAAGGAACTGTTCCGGCTGAGCGAAGGAACGATTCTTCCACGCGGCGCTGTCGGTACGATATTCAGTCGATATCTATCTGCTATAAAAATTATATATACACTATATATAGCGTTGGATAAAGAAATTATACACCACAAATATTGGTTTGCATCTTGTCTTGTTCCAGTGGTTGTGTTATGGTGGAAGGCGTGTCCAGCATCTGGACTCGTCTCGATTGGAACGGCGGACGGGGTCTCTGTGGAGTTCATCAACTGGCTGAAAGGACAATGTTCCAAAATGTCGCCACTTGTCGGATTTGTGGATTCCGTGTCGCTGTCGTCAAAATATTTCATCATTGTTCGAGGGGTATATGTCTGAAGCCAAGAATCAGTTGAGTCCGCTTGGAAGAAAGATTTTCCTTGATCGTTATGCGCTCAAGGATGTCAAGAAAGAAAGTCTGTCCGTCGGGGATCTCGTCGTCGCCGTGAGCAATCCGAAGACCGGACAGCGTGAGATCGGGTGTGTCGCTGAGCTCGGTGACGATAAGCAGATTACTGTAAAGCTGGAGGACGGAACCGTCATCCATACCAAGGTCGATAATGTCGACAAGCCGTTGGAAACCGATCCTGCCCAGATGCTTTCCCGCGTCGCCAGAGGGATCGCGGAACAGGAGAAGCCCGAGATCAGGGAGCATTGGGAACAGGAGTTCAACTGGCTGCTCGAAGATTGGAAATTCGTTCCCGGCGGACGTATCCTCACTGGTGCCGGCACTGACCAGAATCTGACGTATTTCAACTGCTATGTCATTCCTTCCCCTAAGGATAGTCGCGGGGGGATCATCGCTTCGCTGGGGCAGATGACGGAGATCATGAGTCGCGGCGGCGGGGTGGGAATGAACCTCTCGTCGCTTCGCCCTCGGCATAGTTATGTGAAGGGTGTCAACGGAAGGAGCAGCGGGTCTGTTTCCTGGGGGGCGTTGTTCAGCTTCGTCACCGGTTTGATCGAGCAGGGCGGTTCCCGCCGCGGCGCACTGATGCTGATCCTGAATGTCTGGCATCCCGATATCATCGATTTCATCAACAGCAAGCGGGAGATGGACAAGATCGTCAACGCGAACATCAGCGTCGGCATTACCGACGATTTCATGGAGGCGGTTCGAAACGACGCCGATTGGGAGACGTGTTTCCCCGATACGGGCGATCCCCAGTACAATCAGATTTGGGACGGGGATCTTCAGGCGTGGAAGGATGGCGGGCACAAAGTGGTGGTCTATCAGACGCTCAAGGCCCGCGATGTCTGGAATGCGATCATTGAGAGCGCATGGGCATCCGCCGAGCCGGGTGTGTTTTTTATCGACCGGTATAACAAGATGTCCAATTCCTGGTATTATTGCAAGATCCAGAGTACCAATCCGTGCGGAGAGCAGGGATTGCCGCCGTGGGGCGTGTGCAATCTCGGTTCGATCAATCTGAGCAAGTTCGTTTCGAACGGAAAGGTCCAGTGGAAGGATTTGGGGCGGGCTGTTCGCGGTGCGGTGCGGTTCCTCGACGATGTGATCGACGATACTCCGTATTTCTTCGAGGAGAACCGGCAGCGCCAGCAGTCCGAACGGCGTATCGGTCTCGGCACGATGGGGCTCGCCGACATGCTGATCAAGCTGGAGCTTGGCTACGGAAGCGACGAGTCGATCAAGTTCATCGACAAGCTGTATAAGTTCGTCTGTGAGGAAGCGTACGCCGAAAGTAGCGATCTTGCCGTGGAGAAGGGGTCGTTTCCGATGTTCGATGCGGAGAAACTGCTGCAGAGCGGATTCATGGAGCAGATGCCGCAATCCTTGCGCGACGATGTGCGGAACAAGGGGCTGCGCAACGTGACGTTGCTGACGCAGGCTCCTACGGGAACGACCGGGACCATGGTCGGGACCAGTACCGGTATCGAGCCGTACTACTTCTGGGAATGGGAACGGGTAGGCCGCATGGGGTCGAATATCGAACGGGTCGCTGTATACGACGAGTGGGTCAAGGCGCATCCCGGTCAACCCCGTCCGTCGTATTTCGTTTCCGCCATGGATCTTGCTCCGGAGGGGCATGTTCGTGTGCAGGCGGCGATCCAGCGATGGGTCGATTCTTCGATTTCCAAGACTGGCAATACTCCCGCCGACTATACGGTCGAGCAGACGGGCAAGCTTTATGAGTTGCTGTATGATCTTGGATGCAAGGGGGGGACGACGTATCGCGACGGGTCCCGCGATACTCAGGTTCTGAAGGCGAAGGATGAAAAGAAGGACGAGCCGAAGGGCGATGCGGCCATGCCTGCTCCCGTACCTGAGGCGAAGCCCCGTATCCGTTCCACAGTTCTGCGCGGTACGACGTACCGCAAGGCCACTCCGATCGGTACCGCCTATATCACGGTCAATTCCGACGGGGCTCAGTACGAGGATCCGTTCGAGGTGTTCATCAATGTCGCGAAGGTCGGTTCCGATGTCGCTGCGGATGCCGAGGGGATCGGTCGGCTCATCAGTTTGATTCTTCGTATGCCCAGTCCCTTGTCGCCCAAGCAGCGTGCTCAGGCGATCATCGCTCAGCTGAAGGGGATCGGCAGCGGGCGTCCGATGGGTTTCGGCAGAAACCGTGTCATGAGTCTGCCGGATGCCGTTGCCCAGACGCTCGAGGAGCATATCGGTGCTTCGACGGATACGCAGGTCGAGGCTGCGAAGCTTCCCGACGAGGACGACGAGGCGGAGAACTTGCAGCTGAATCTCGGTCTTGCCGCTGTGTCCAGTAACGGGATCACTCCGGATGTTTGTCCTGTCTGCGGCAATGTTACGTTCCTGAATATCGAGGGGTGCAAGAAGTGCTTGTCGTGCGGCCATAGCGAATGTTAATAGGGGTTATTGCAGGGTTATTGCAGGGTTATTGCAGGGTTATTGCAGGGTTATTGCAGGGTTATTGCAGGATGTGCGTTTATGCGCATGACGAGAGACTACCCTGAGTATGGAGAGGCGCAAGGATGCGGGCCCTGCATCCCTGTAGGCTGCTGGGCTGGTTCGCAAGGAGGAGCAGCTCGTTGCATGCTTGCGGGAGAGACCTTTCGTAGTCTGGTGTGCGCTTGGTCGTACGGGTTGCTTTTGCTGCGGACGAGTCCATATTCCGGGTCGCGGCAGTGGTCGTACCATCGTCGCGCCCTTCCCTGCAACTATTCTCGATGACCATGCGGCGATCCTAGGCTGACACGCCTGTTTTCCTGTGGTTTTCTTCCTTGAAAGGTTGCATTACCTATCTCTTTGGTTTATATTCTTATATTGGAGTTTCACGTGTGCAGACTCCAGTTTTTCGTTTGTTTTGTCAAAGGGCATCCTACGGTGTGGGATGCGAAAATACTGTTTTTATGGAGTGTAATATGGGTAACAAGAAAATGGTTACTATCGACGGAAACACCGCTGCCGCGCATATTGCGTATGCCTTCAGCGAAGTCGCCGCGATCTATCCCATTACCCCGTCTTCGCCGATGGGAGAATACGCTGATTCCTGGGCCAGCGTCGGCCGTGAGAATCTTTGGGGAAAGAAAGTGGACATCATGGAGATGCAGTCCGAGGCTGGGGCTGCCGGTGCCGTTCATGGTGCTCTTTCAGCTGGTGCTCTTACTACTACTTTCACTGCTTCGCAGGGGTTGCTGCTGATGATTCCGAACATGCACAAGATCGCGGGAGAAATGCTTCCCACGGTATTCCATGTTTCCGCGAGATCCCTTGCCGCACAGTCATTGTCGATTTTCGGTGACCATTCCGACGTCATGTCCTGCCGCAATACCGGTTTCGCCATGACCGCCGCATCGAGCATCCAGGAGACCATGGATATGGCTCTGGTCGCCCATCTTGCTACCCTCAAGTCGCAGGTGCCGTTCCTCAGCTTCTTCGACGGTTTCCGCACTTCCCATGAAATCCAGAAAGTCGAGGAAATCTCCTACGAGGATATCAAGCCGTTGGTTGAGGAGCAGTACATCGAACGGTTCCGCGACCGCGCCCAGCGCCCTGATCATCCGATGATCAAAGTCGCCGCGCAGAACGAAGACGTATACTTCCAGGGACGCGAGACAGTCAATCCGTACTACGATGCGGTTCCTGCCATCGTGCAGGAGTACATGGACAAGGTCGCCAAGCTGACCGGCCGGCAGTACCATCTGTTCGACTATGTCGGAGCTCCCGACGCCACCGATATCGTCGTCGTCATGGGCAGCGCCGCCGACACCTTCGAGTGGGCTGCGGACTATGTCAACGCTCAAGGTGGAAAAGTCGGTGTGCTGAAGGTCCGCCTCTATCGGCCGTTCTCCGCCGAACATTTCGTACAGGCGATTCCTGCTTCCGTCAAGCGTATCGCCGTCATGGACCGCACCAAGGAGCCCGGCGCGCTCGGCGAGCCGTTGTACCTCGACGTCGTCGCCGCTCTCGATTTGGTCGGTCGCAGAGGGATCAAGGTGATCGGTGGTCGGTACGGACTGTCCAGCAAGGATTTTCCGCCATCACATGCGAAGGCTGTGTTCGACCATCTGGCCGGCAAGGCGTTCCACAACTTCACCGTCGGTATCAACGATGACCTCACCGGTCGGTCGATTCCTATCGGTGCTCCGATCGATGTCACTCCCAAGGGTGTCGTTTCCTGCATGTTCTGGGGGCTTGGCTCCGACGGTACGGTAGGCGCGAACAAGAACTCCATCAAGATCATCGGCGACAACACCGATCAGAACGCACAGGCGTATTTCTCCTACGACTCCAAGAAGTCCGGCGGCATCACGATCAGCCACCTGCGTTTCGGCAAGGGGTCTTTGGACATGCCGTGGTTGATCGACCATGCAGACTTCGTCGCCTGCCACAATCCCGCATACATCGGACGGTATGACATGCTCGGACCGTTGAAGAAGGGTGGAGTGTTCCTGTTGAACTCCCAGATTCCTTCCGACGAGGTGTTCTATCACCTGACTGCCGAGGAACAGCAGCAGATCATTGACAAGAAGATCAGGTTCTACAATATCGATGCTCTGAGCATCGCTCAGAAAGCCGGTCTGGGAACCCGTATCAACACGGTCATGCAGGCTGCGTTCTTCAAGATCAGCAACGTCCTTCCCGAAGCGGAAGCGATCGACCTGATCAAGAAATACATCAAGAAGACGTTCATCAAGAAGGGTGAAGAGATCGTCAAGCAGAACTGGGCGGCGGTCGACGGCGCTTCCGATGCGTTGCACGAAGTCAAGATTCCTTCCAAGGTCGATCCGAACAAGGTCTATGTGCCTAAGAAACTGATTTCCGACGATGCGGATGATTTCGCAAAGGATATCATGCTGCCGATCATGCATCTGAAGGGCAATGATATTCCGGTGTCCAAGATGTCGTTCGACGGTACGTTGCCTTCCGCTACCGCTCGGCTTGAGAAGCGCGGCGTCGCTCCGTTCGTTCCCGAATGGAATCCTGACAACTGCATCCAGTGCAACCAGTGCGTACAGGCTTGTCCACATGCCGCCATCCGCGCCAAGCAGATTCTCCCCGAGGATCTGAAGAAGGCACCGGCGACGTTCAAGACGTTGAAGTCCAACACGAAGAACACCCGCGATCTGCATTTCAAGATCCAGGTGTTCGTCGAGGACTGCCAGGGATGCGGCGTATGTGTCGAAACCTGTCCCGCCAAGACCAAGGCGTTGGCCTTGAGTCCGATCGCAGTCGAACGTGAGAAAGGCGAGAACGCCAACGAAGCGTTCTTCTCTTCGTTGCCGGAGAATATCCTCGACGGAGCTCCCGAGACCACCGTCAAGGGGCTGCAGTTCAAGCAGCCTCTGTTCGAGTTCTCCGGGGCGTGCGCCGGTTGTGGAGAGACCCCGTATGTGAAGATGGTTTCCCAGATTTGCGGCGAGCGGATGATCGCGGCCAATGCCACTGGCTGTTCTTCGATCTATTCCGGTACGTTCCCGTCGATTCCGTACTGCAAGCGTCCTGACGGCCGTGGCCCGGCTTGGGGCAACAGCCTGTTCGAGGACAACGCCGAGTACGGGCTTGGGATGCGTCTGGCCGTGGATAGCAACCGGCAGTTGCTGAGCATCAAGATCAAGCGCCTGCTTGAAATCGGAACGACTCCTGAACTGACCGCGGCGTTGCAAAAGAACATCGAACTGTGGGATGATTCCACCGAGGCTTCCATCGATGCGCAGAAAGCTACCCAGGAACTTCTTTCCGCCGCTCTCGCAGCCGCCAAGGATGCCGAGGCCAAGGAAGTGCTGGAAAAAATCATCGAGCTGAAGGACTATCTGTCCGACAAGACGGTCTGGATCATCGGCGGTGACGGCTGGGCGTATGATATCGGCTTCGGCGGCGTCGACCATGTGGTCGCAAGCGGCAAGAACGTCAATATTCTGGTCCTCGACACCGAGGTGTACTCCAATACCGGCGGACAAGCTTCCAAGGCGACTCCGATCGGCGCCGTGGCCAAGTTCGCCAACTCCGGCAAGAAGCTGGGGAAGAAGAACATGGGCTTCATGTGCATGAGCTACGGTTTCGTCTATGTCGCTTCGATTTGTCTTGGAGCCAACAGGACTCATGCCCAGAAGGCGCTGCAGGAAGCGGTTGCCTACAATGGTCCTTCGATTGTGTTCTGCTATTCGCCTTGTATCAACCATGGTATCAACATGCGTTTCAGCCAGGTGGAGGGCAAGAAGGCCGTCGATGCCGGTTACTGGCCGTTGTATCGGTACAATCCGCTTGCCGAAGACGGAAAGAAGTTCTCTTGGGATGTTACCAAGGAACCTACCGTCGATTATCAGGACTTCATCAAGGGCGAGGTTCGCTACACGTCGTTGTACAAGACCAACCCCGAGCATGCTGACGAACTCTTCGCGAAGGCGGAGGAAGACGCCAAGCGCAGAATGTCGTTCTACAAGAACATGGGCGGTATCATGTAACTGATTTTTTGAGTATGGATTTTGAGGGGGCTGTTTTGTCGTACAGAACAGCTCCTTTTTTGTATAGGCCCATGACAGGAAGTTGCCAATCAATTCTAATAACAATTTATTATATAGTAAATAATTATTTGAATCCATAGCTTTGCCGTTGGTTGGTCATTGGTGCATGATTGCTTGGTCATTGGTGCATGATTGCTTGGTCATTGGTGCATGATTGCTTGGTCATTGGTGCATGATTGCTTGGTCATTGGTGCATGATTGCTTGGTCATTGATGCATAAAGGGCTGTACCGATATGGATAGCTGGTTACTGTGACTTCCGGCTATACGGCGGTCCTTGTCTTGAGTCGGCAGGCATTCGAGGATGGATGAAAAGATTCCTGACCTTCCATTCGTGGTTCCTATCCGCAACGCATTCCCCTGCCGATGCCGCAATGCTGGGGAAACGTCAGCGCGTAAGAGGGAAGGGTTCCATTGAATCGATGATCTCGACGACTTTCATGCAGAGCCGGGGAATATGGAAAGGCCCTTTATAAAGGTTCCCTTTGATCGGTGTGGCGAGCGTGCCGTCGCGATGGAAATAGCCGAACCACTCACCATATTCGGGGTCCGGGAAGTGGCTTTGGATGTAATCATCGACCATGGCGAACATGTCGAGATACCGTCGCTGGCCTGTGATACGATAGGCAAGCAACGTCGCGATCGCGGCTTCGCATTGCGGCCACCAGAATTTCATGTCCTGATGATATTCGGAGAGGCTCTTGCCCAATGCGTCTCGATATTGGATGATTCCGCCGTATTCCGCATCCCAACCGATATCCCACATCCAGTCCAGCATCTTCAGGCCGAGATCAAGCAGATGCGTGTCATGGCGTTCCACGCCTTCGTTCATGATGAACCACGCCCCTTCGATCGCATGCCCGGGATTGAGAAGTCTTCCTTCGAAATGATCGGCCATGAACGTGCCGTCCGGAGCGCATTGTTCAAGGACAAGGTGCAAGTCGTCGCGGACGAAATGCGATTGGATATGTACGACCAGATCATCGATACGGGCATTGCACAAAGCGGTCTGTTCCGGCAGTGTTTTTCGTAGCTCGGAAAGGACATTGAGCAGGATCATGGGAACCCCGAATCCGATCGAAGGTTCCGTTTCCTGATTGAATTTTGGGATCAGGACCTCGGGGACGGACAGCGTGCGTTCGACTTGCTGGAAGAGCGCGAGGGCTTTCTGTGCATATAGGGCATCGCACGTCGCCCTGGCATAAGCGGCGTAGCCGATGATGGCGAATGCTTCGCTGAAGATGTAGCGTTGCCGCTTGATGACCGGCCTTCCCTCGCGCGTCACACGAAAGAACATTCTCCCGTCGGCATCGAAACAGTGGGCATCGAGAAACCTGACGATGGTTCTGGCGGCCGAAAGATAGTCTTCATCGGGCAATGCCGTCATGTATGCGGTGGAGAACGTCCACAGTGCTCTCCCTTGGAACCAGACTGATTTATCCGGTTCTATGAGGGAGCCGTCCCGATCCAGTCCTGTCAGGATGCCTCCATAGGCGGCATCCATGCCGTACTTCATCCAGAAGGGAAGGATGGACGTCCGAAGTTGTCTTTCATAGCGGTTGCTGATTTCTCGCAAGGAATCCATGGTTGCATCTTCCTCAAGTGAAACGGTTGCAGTCATATCGTAGATATGCTGGCTCCGATTCAGGGCCTTGTCAATGAACGGAAGGACAAAAAACTGTATCTTGTTGTAAATACAACACGCAATATGGAAAATCCGGTGTATACTATCGCTGTAAATGGGGGATGCGCGCTATGAAGAATCTGAAGATCGGAGAAGTGATGGGTTTCGCCGACCAGGTGTCGTATCAGCCTGGACAGGTCGTTAGCAAGACGCTGGAACAGAATGAAGCGGTAAGCCTGACGCTGTTCGCATTCGACAAAGGTGAGGAGATCGGAACCCATGAATCGAGAGGCGATGCGTTGGTGATCGTCCTTGACGGGGAAGGGGAAGTGGTGATCGATGGCAAGAAGCATAGGCTGGCGAGCGGCCAGTCGATCGTCATGCCGGCCGGTCATCCCCATTCGGTGTATGCGAAGGAACAGTTCAAGATGTTCCTTGTCGTTACGTTTCCGCTGGAAAAGAAGCAGGAGTGAAACATGAAGAAAGCGACGATTGATCGAAATGGATGCATCGGCTGCGGGGTGTGTGCGTCAACCTGTCCCGAGGTGTTCGAAATCGATGACGAGGGCAAGGCTACGGTTGTTTCCGAGGTGCTTGCGGAGTATGAGGCATCGGCCTATGAGGCCGCGGAGGAGTGTCCTGTCGGAGTGATTTCGATCGGATGACCGCCAGAATGGAGTGTGTGCGATGGAAGGAAAGATGTTTTGTTATCAATGTCAGGAGACCGCAGGGAACAAGGGCTGCACGATGATGGGAGTCTGTGGAAAGAATCCTGAGATTTCCGCTTTTCAGGATGTGCTGGTCTATGCGACGAAGGGGTTGTCCGAGGTCGCTACCAAAGCCCGCGCGGAAGGAAAGCCGGTGGGCAAGGATGTCAATCACTTGATCACCACCAATATGTTCTGCACGATCACCAATGCGAATTTCGACGGGGATGCGATCGCGGATCGTGTTCTTGCGACGTTCAAGGCGAAACAGGAACTGCTTGCCGGTCTTTCGGACCGGTCGGGGCTGTCGGATGCCGCTTTGTGGGAAGTCGGCTCGAAGGCAGGGATGCTGGAGCGGGCGCCCGAGATAGGCGTGCTTGCCACGGCGGACGATGATGTGCGAAGTCTCAGATGGCTGGTCACCTACGGCATCAAGGGGATGTCCGCCTATGCGAAGCATGCGAACGTGCTGGGGCATGACGATGAGTCGAGCGATGCGTTCCTGCAGGAAGCTTTGGCGAAAACGCTGGACGATTCTTTGAGCGTGGATGACCTGGTCAAGCTGGTGCTGGATACAGGAAGCCATGGTGTCGAAGTCATGGCGTTGCTCGATGGCGCCAATACCGGAACGTACGGAAATCCTGAAATCACCAAAGTCAATATCGGAGTGCGGAACAATCCCGCCATCCTGATTTCCGGTCATGATCTGAAGGACCTGGAAATGCTGCTCGAACAGACGCAGGGGACAGGGGTGGATGTCTATACCCATTCCGAGATGCTGCCTTCCCATTATTATCCAGCGTTCAAGAAATATGACAATTTCGTCGGCAACTACGGAAACGCATGGTGGAGGCAGAAGGAGGAGTTCGAGACTTTCAATGGACCCGTCCTGTTGACGACCAACTGTCTGGTTCCTCCGAAAGACAGCTACAAGGAGCGGATCTACACGACCGGTGCAGTCGGATTCCCCGGTTGCAAGCATATCCCTGGCGGAATCGGCGAGCGGAAGGATTTTTCACAGATCATCGAGCATGCCAAGCGTTGCGCCCCGCCGACCCAGATCGAATCCGGCGAGATCGTCGGTGGCTTCGCTCATGCACAGGTACTGGCACTTGCGGACAAGATTGTGGAAGCGGTGAAATCCGGAGCGATCAGGAAGTTCGTGGTCATGGCTGGTTGCGATGGACGGATGCGTTCCCGTTCCTACTACACCGAGTTCGCGGAGGCGCTTCCCAAAGATACGGTGATCATGACCGCCGGTTGTGCGAAGTACCGGTACAATAAGTTGCCGTTGGGCGATATCGGCGGAATTCCCCGTGTGCTGGATGCCGGTCAGTGCAACGACTCCTACTCTTTGGCGGTGATCGCGCTCAAGCTGAAAGAGGTGTTCGGGCTGGACGATATCAACGATCTTCCGATCGTGTTCAATATCGCATGGTACGAGCAGAAGGCCGTCATCGTCTTGCTTGCGTTGCTGTCTCTCGGCGTAAAGAATATCCATCTTGGACCGACGTTGCCGGCGTTCCTGTCGCCGAATGTCGCGAAGGTGCTGGTCGAAAAGTTCGGTATCGCGGGAATCGGCACCGTAGAGGACGACATCAAACTGTTCTTCGGTTGATCAGAACGATCCACGGTTTCTCTGAGTGCAGGTCCGAATATGTTTCGGACCTGCGTTTTAGTTCGTCGATAAACGTGTTTTCGTTGCAAAACTATGCAGTATAGGATGATTGGATTTGCCTGTGTCCAGACATGTTCGCAATTTCATGTTGAATAAGTCATGAGAAGCCACATGCATT
>LVBD01000063.1 GCA_001604275.1 Spirochaetales bacterium Spiro_02 | reverse complement strand
TCTTCGAATTGCCACTGGTGCTCCTGCGCGGAGCACCGGTGCTTTTCAGCCGGAAGATTCAGAAAACCCTTATTGCTATTGATATCGCCATCAAAAATTGCATCATCTAGTGCAATTTGCAATTTAAGAAAAATCACTGCAAGATCACTACAAAGAAGAACCTGTTTGGAAAAAATCTTCATTCTAAGTTCTTGGGTTTTCTCGTACATAGACTGTTGAAGAGGCTTCCAGCTATTTGTGTTTTTGCTGTGCATCTTTCGATGATTACAATACTCCCTTACTTGGAAATAGAGTGAGTTGTATTTCGTTTTTGTTGTTTATGATCAAAAGAAAAATTGGGATAATGACTATTTCGAGAATTTGAATTATCACTAAGACAATATTTATATCCATTGTATCTCACCTCCTTTTTCCAGCTTACCATTCCATTTCTATTTTTGCACGAAGTTTGTTCCGATTTCCCCTTTCCTTCATTTGTTACCCTATTACTATCCCATATAGGAGGGTGCAAATGAATTATCTCAAGCCAGAACTTCTTATTCTCGTGCCGATGTTGATCGGTGTCGGTCGCATCGCCAAGCAATACCTTGGTGATGGAAAACGCGTCCCCTTGGTCCTTTTGGTCACTGCTGTCAGCATTGCGACCATCTACGGATTCGTCATAACCACCCTCACTGGGTGGCGTATGGTCCTTGATGCAGTGGTCATCACCGGACTGTGCCATGGTGCCGTTGCCGCATTCAGCGCAATGGGTATCTACGATACAGCGAAGTCGGCGAAGGAGTAGGCATGTGGGCGTTGCATTCACGACAAACCTCAAGAAGGTCATATTCTATATTGCTGTTCCTCTTGCTGTCGGTGCTGGCCTTTTCATCGGCCTTGCCATTGGCTGGCGCCGGCGTGGATCTGCAGGAACTATCGGAGGATCAGCTGTTGATGATGTTGTCGGACAACTTGCAGGAGCTGGCGATCTTGCAGGAGACGCAGCAGAGCGAGCTGCAGACAGCGCAGACAAATCTGGAAGAAGCTCGGAAGCAGGCAGACTTGGCATTGACGCTATCGAGCGAAGCACAGCAGCTCTCGACCGAGGCGAAAGACTTGGCCGAACAATCAAGGAACTCGTCATTGACAGCTCAGCAATCGTTTCTGAACTTCAGCGCCGACGCAACGCGACAACTCCGAAGCCTACAAACCCAGAACACATGGTTAAAGATAGGGGTGGGAGCGGCTCTGACGATAGCACTGGGGAGCCTGGTGTGGTCGGCGATTAGTTCAGGAACATGATTATTTACAAGCCCCTATCAATCAGGGGCTCCATTTTTCATCGGGTAAGGCATGCCACAATGCAGTAAGGAGTGGACATGGAATTTCTCAGCATAGTCAATAGCCTGGGACCGACGGCGGTGATCATCCTGCTCATCGTCCTGGTACTCATGCAAATGAAGAACCAAAGCAAGGAAATGGGCGGAATCGCACGGCGTATCGACGGGATGGCAGAGAAGCAGGCGGAGAAGGATAAGGAGCAGGATGAGAAGCTCGGCTACCTGCAGCAGCATTACGTCACGAAGGAAGATCTGTTCCAACAGTTCGGCGGCTGGAGAACGGAACTTGGAAATGTGAACAAGCAGCTCCTGCATATCACGGAGCTTGTCGCCAAGGGGAGTAGGGATTGAACATGGAATTGCAGACCGAAAAAAAGAAAGAACTGCGGGGCAACTTGTTGCAGTTCCTGTGCACGATCTATCCACATCCGATCAGCAGGGAATCCGTATACGAGACTTTCTTCGAATACTGGGAGACCGATGATATCCTCAAGGCCTTACAGTACCTTGTCGACAAAGGATATCTCGAAGAGACCAGGTTAAAATCTCCGTTCGGCAGCGCCTTCGAACGAATCCACAACTACAGGCTCACTGCGAAAGGGCAAGATTTGTACGACCAGTCCATCACTGACGACGGCATCCATGTTCGGAGGTAGTCATGGGAAGACGGAGCAAGGCTGAAGAATTGGGGGTGGCCGGAAAGATAGTCGACTTGCACGATCGCGATCTCCTGTCCCATGCGGAGATCTCCGAACGACTAAAGGATCAGGGTGCCGATTTGTCCAGGGAAGCGGTTCGGAGAAGTTATGTGGCTAGTCGCAGGAAAGCAGAGAAATACAAGGTCGCGGCCGAAAGTGCCAAGACCGTACTTGAAAGCGTCAAGGACGGCACGAACACCGATCTTGTTGAAGCAGGCAACAGCATCCTCGTCAACATGTTCTATGAGAAAATCCTGGACATGGAGGATATCGACTTCGCAAAGCCCAAGGATTTCTTCGATGCAATGGCAAAGGTCTCCCACAACCAGGTGGAGCTGTCCAAGCATCGGCTGAACTTTCAGAACGGGGTTGAGCGTGCGAAGGCAAAAGTCTATGACGAGTTGGCCGCACAGCTTGCCGTAGATTATCCGGATCTTCTTGAGAAACTGCAGGCGGCCATCATGAAGCTGGAGGTAAAACCTTGAGCAAGACAGCACTGCAGGAATTGATGGAGCGCAACCATACTCTTGCCAACGCGGCCCAGGATGCGGCCTCCAGGCAAGCTCGTGAAGCACGGCTATCCAAGGCCGAAATCGACTTCACGTTTTTCTGCGAGTATTATCTTCCCGACTACTTTTTTTGCAAACCAGCGGAATACCAGAAGATCCTGTATGACGTAATCCAGACTAGGGAGTTGACCGACGATCAGGCTATGCGACTTCGTGAGATTGTCCCCCATGATTTTCGGTCGACATTTAAACCGACGAGAGGAATCAAGGGTATCGTCGATGTCGAGCCTCGTCAGCACGGCAAGTCCACACGCATGACATTTGCATTCCCCTTATGGTGTCTGCTGTTCAAGAAGTCTCATTTCATCCTCATCATCGGAGCAAGCAAAGACGATGCGGAACTCCAGATGGATAACGTGCGACAGGCTATCGAGAACAACGACAGAATACTTGAAGATTTCGGATTGATGACCGGTACACCCTGGAACAAGGGGTTCTTGAAGCTCAACAACGGGACAGCTGTCATGGCCAAGGGCAAGGGCGGATCTCTTAGAGGCAGAAGGAACCAACAATACCGTCCAGATCTGATCATCGTCGACGATACGCTCAAGGATGATGAGAGCGACAGCAGCGTGACAAGGGATAAGGTCTGCAAGTGGTTCAACCGGACTATCCAGCCGCTTGGCACCGATGCCCTGATCGTCGTGGTCAACACGATAACGAACGAGGATGATTTACCGAGTCGTTTGTTGGCTGATATCAAGGCTGACCGGAAGAAGAATTGGATCGGGTTGCGGTTCTCGGCCGAGGTTCCGGCAAGGGATGGTCAACCACACGGCATTCCTCTCTGGCCCGAACGGTATAGCTGGGACGAACTGAAAAGAATCCAGGAGAACATAGGCTCCGTCGCTTATGCCATAGAGTTTCTGTCTCGGCCATTGTCGGACGAAGACCGAATGTTCAAGAGAACATGGATCAAGCGAGTGAAAGTCGAAGATATTCCAAGAGCCCTCGTCATGTATGAGGGAGTTGACCCTGCAACCGGTGCACATGATATGAGCGCGGTAGTGGATATCGGGGTGGATCGTAAGACTGGCATCATCTATGTAATCAGTAGTCACGGCAAGAAGGAAAGTCCGCAGACGTTCAAGACGCGCCTGTTCCAGAGGTATCGCGAATTCAAATATCGCCGATGCTATATGGAAGTCGTTGCCTTCCAAGCCGTGTTCAAGGACGAGATTGTGCGAGATGCTGCCAAGGAAGGCTTGCGATTGCCGATTCGCGGAGTGAATCCAGGACGGGGAAGCAAGAGTCAGCGACTGATGGCCCTCAGTCCATTGGTAGAGAACCAGATCATCCAGTTCGGCCCTGGCAACGAGGATCTGATTGACCAGCTCGTCGGATTCCCTGCTGCCGGGTATGACGATCTATGTGACGCATTGGATCTTGCCGTCAAGGCGAGCAAGAAAGGTGGTAGCGGCGGGTCGTTCTGGTCCGCACATCCTGACCGTTACGGTGAAGAGATGAGCATTCGGAGGAAACTGAACATATGATCAAGACATATCAACTTGAGGAATCCATATCCCTGACGGCGGCACAGATACAGGAAGCAATCGCGTGGAAGATCATGCAGAACTCGGACGTTTCGCGTCTTCGATCCTACTATCTGGGTTTCAACGAGAAGATCATGCAAGGGGATCAAAAGCATAAGATTCCCGTTCCGCTCGGAAGAAAGCTGATCAAGTCCGTGCTCGGATTCATGTTCAAGGAAGGAGCAATCTCATACGTATGGCCCGATGACGAGGATAATCTGCAAAGCCGGTTCACGGAAATCTTCGATTGTAATGACGAGGAGACGGAGAACGTGAGACTCGGACGGGATCAGGCTCGATACGGCCGGGCCTATGAGATCCTGTATATCGACAATGATGATGCTCATCCACAGTTCTATCGAGTACCGGTCACGCAAGTGATTCCTATCTACGACTTGGCAATCAGACCAACGATGTGGGCAGCGATCAACTTCTACAAATGGGGAGACCAGGAACGCAGGATCGAGGTCTATTACAAGGATCGGATCGTACACTTCATCCAGGACAGGGACACCTTCTCCCGGATAAGGACGGTAGCGCATCAGTTCGGCGAGGTTCCGGTCATAGATTATGCAAACAACGAGGATGGCATGGGCGACATCGAATCAATTTTGTCATTGATTGATGCCCATGACGAGATACTAGCGAACGGTCTCGACGAAGATGGCAAGTATGCCGATGCGTTGCTGATCCTCAAGAACCTGAGCTTGGACGACGACAAGCTGGACAAGTTGATGCGCCTGCGTGTCCTGGAGATGGATGAGGATGGTGAGGCTACATACCTCACGAAGCAAGGAGCTTACGAAGGCCGTGAAATCCTGCGTAAAGTCATCGAAGGCCTGATCTACAGCATGAGCGGTATTCCTAACCTTGACGACAAGGATGCAATGGCACAACAAAGTGGCGAGGCCCTCAAGTATTTGTATGCTACATTCGAGGTCATGGTCGCTGGGGATAAGCAGAGCGGATTCACCGATGGACTGATGCGGCGGATGAGACTCATCAACAACTTCCTCATCTGGCTCGGACAAAGCAGGTCCAAGGTCGACAAGGTACAGATCAACTGGCAACGCAACCTGCCGAGCGAAGGTACCACCATCGTCGACAACGTCGTCAAGCTTACCGGCATCGCATCACGACGAACACAACTGGAGCTCCTACAAAAGGCGGATTATGTCAACGACGTAGAGGTTGAAGAACAGCGACTCGCAGAAGAAGCGAATTCTGCTGCTGCGGATTTGATCGCATCGGCGGAGGTGGCGGATACATATGGCGCAGAAGCTCTTTGACAGGCTGTATAAGGAAGCCCAGGTCGAGCTGGCAAAAATACTGGAAGGGGCGGAGCGGTTGATCATCAAGTATTACGGAACCGCACTCAGCCAGTGCAGGCGTACGCTGATGTCCATCTACAAGAAGTACGGGTCTGACGGCAAACTCTCCAATGCTGACATGAGCAAGTACAATAGGCTTTCCCGCCTTCAGGACGACATCTCCTCAATCCTCAAGGAGCAGTTGGTCACTGTCGACGATATGATCTATAGGCTGACAGGGAGTCAATACCAGGAGGCATTCTATAGGCATGCATATATAATCGACCAGGCCGGGGGGATGTCACTGTCCTGGGGACAGATTCCGCAAGATGCGGTCAAGGTTGTTGTTGAATCCTCATTGTCAAAGCTGGCCAAGAGCAAGACCTTGGCACTTGCCCGGCAAGGGTCGGTCGACAAGGTACGGGCCGAATTGGCCCTGTCGGTCATTCGCGGCGATTCCTACGAAAAGCTTGCACAACGAATCAGCGACGTGTTGGGAGTTCGGATTGAGGATGGCAAGCGTTATCGCTACCTTGACAAAGGAGCTGCATACAGATCCATGACTGTCGCAAGGACGGAAGGACAACGCGTGCTTGTTGCAGGCCAACAGGCTGCATATGACCGTGCAAAGGAACTAGGCTGCGAGTTCGATCGGATATGGGATGCGACGCTTGACGGGCGTACGCGACCTGAACACGCAGAGCTTGATGGCAAGACTATGGATATGGAGCACCAAGGTTGGTACGTTCCTTCAATCGGATGGGTGTCCGGTCCACTGCATTCCGGAGTCGCCAGGTTCGATATCAATTGCAGGTGCCGTGTCGTAAGCCAGATCAAGGGGTTGCCTCCCACTGAAAGGTACGTCCGAGGGGATGGGGTACAGCCGTACCAGACATACTCCGAATGGAAAGCCTCTATCAACAAGACACAATGATTCCATTTCTGCCTCATAGACGAACGCAAAACCATTCGATGTAAAATTCCACCACATCAAGCCCAACCCCGTTTAATAAACGCAGTTAAACGCCTTTCCTGCAAATTCTAGTCATGTCTGCGCTTGTCCATAGGCTTTCTGATGGTTGTTCCTTTCGGAAACCCTCCGATTTTCTCACTTTCCCATTTGCTACGCTATAGGAGAAACCCTTCCAAGGAGGAAGCCATGAGACGAAATTTTACAAGATTGTTTTTCGATGAAGACACGGGAGGCGGAGGGGGGAGTGCGACTGGCACCACACCACCTGATCCGATCGATCCACAGGGAACCGAAGGAACCTCCAAGCAGCTTGCCGCTGAGAAGGCCGCACGAGAAGCAGCGGAAAAGGAATTGGCGGATCTTAAGAAAGCACAAATGACCGAGGAGCAGCGTCGGCAGGCAGAACTGGATGATGCGCGTTCGAGTCTCCTTGCCGAGCATGAAATGCTGCAGCTGAAGACTCTCGGGGTGGCCGAGGAATTCAAACCCCTGCTTACCGGTGCCACGGCAGAGGAAATCAAGCAGCATGCGGACTTGCTTGCAAAGCTGATCTCCTCCGTCAAAGAAGAGACCGAGGCAAAGGTGAAGAAGGAAGTCGCAAAGACCGGGGCACCGGGTGGACGACAGGACCATGACGATGACGAAGGGGAGATGTCCCCTGCGGATTTCTACAGGCTTGTCCTGAATGGAGGGACTAAGAGATGAACACCTTGAGGGAAATTGCTGCGGCAAGAGCCAAGAAGCAGCCGAAGCAGGTCGATTACCTGCTCAACAATTGTCCTTTGCTCGAGACGATCGGGTATACGCCAAGCACGCATGGCCTTCAGCATGCCTACGAGACCTTGGTCGAGGCGACCGGGGGCGCCTTCGTCAACATCGATCAGCCGCTGCCTGTCGCAGATGTGTCTGCACAGTTGAAATGGGCGAGCCTGGGCATCCTTGGCTTTACCATCGAAGCCGGGGTGGACAAGGTCAATCAGGTCACTAACGGCAAGGGTTTCGCAGAATATCTCGCGCTCAAGAGCCCGAAGATCATGCGCAAGACAGCAATGACCACGGAAACCAGCATCATCTACGACCTGTTGCTCGCCTTTGCCCTGAAGCACGCCAAGGCAGTGAGTGCGGGCGGTACCGGCTACAGCCTGTATGCGGTCCGATGGTCTGAAGAGGAATTCTGCGGCCTGTACGATGAGACTGGTTTCGGTCAGGGCGCCTTGCTCGAGACCTTGCCCTTGTCCGGAGGTAACCCATACAAGAACTCCAGCGGACAGACCGTGTATGGTGCAGACTTCAAGTCGTACCTGGGATTCCTGCTCGAGAATCCGCAATGCATCGGATCGATTGTAAACATCGATTCAACCCATAAGCCGACTGCTTCGATGATCGACGACATGCTCGCTTCCGCACGGGCAGGCGATGACGGCAATACGTTCATTTTCGGACATCCGAAAGCTTTGAACATGCTGCGCGACATCAAAGGCACGGCGATGCGGATGACGACCGGCGAAACGGACTACAGTCGGGCGCTCACGTCTTGGAACCAGATTCCCATGATTGGTTCCTACAATTTCAAGGATGGCACCGAAGATGCCGTCACGATCAGCTAGGAGGTATCATGTCCAAAAAACTCACCGATGATCTTCGTGTCCATGGTGAAGATTATCTGGATTCAGTGACCGTTCCTCAGGATGATTCGGTCGCTGGCAACGTCCTTGTTCTTGGCAAGGGCGGTCAGAACAACAGCTTCGCAGTGAAGGTCGTCGTCGATGCCGCAATCACGTTGACCACATCGAAGACCTTGACGATTGCGGTCAAGAGCTCGTCGGACAAGTCGACCTGGTCTACGATTGCGAGCAAGGAGTTCACTGCCGGTCAGGCTGCAGGAACGGTGCTCATGTATCTTTCCCTGCCTCCCAATGTGGACGAGTTCACACGGGTGGACGTGTCCACCGATGACGATGCCGCGACCGGAAAAGTGTCTGCGTACCCGGTGTACATTCCGCGATAGAGTGTTTATCGGACGTTTACGCGTGGTCGGAACCAACGGCTCCGGCCACTACATAAACGCCTGTTGCATCGAAGGAGGATTATCGTGCCGATCATCACGCTTGAGAACTACAAGGCTTTGGCTGGCATCACGAACAATTCCCAGGATATCCAGATATCATCCCTGATTCCCTGTGTCGAAAGCGATTTCTTGCACATTCGAAACAAGGATTGGGATACGGATGCCCATGGGGCCGTCGTCTATCCTGTCAACTCGGAGATGGTCGCGGCAGAAATGATCAGCTACAAGCTGCTTACCCTTGGCGGAACCATCGGGGCGACGTGGGAAGCGATAGGGAACTATAGCATATCCCTCACGTCGGATTTGATTCATGGATATCCTAAATCCATCGTCACGAAGATTCGAAGATTCGGGAGCGCAAAGTAATGAGCATTGTACGTAGATACAACAAGACATGCTCTATTCATCGTCCCACGCCTTCTGATGGTAGTTGGGGATCGTCCGGTAGTGAGCAGGTGATTCCGAACATTCCTTGCAGGATCCAAGTGTCCAGTGGCAACGAAAGATGGGAAGGCAAGGTTCGAGGAGAGGCTACGCATCGAGTCTTCCTTCCTGTAGTGGAGATCCGGTCGTCGGATTGGCTTGTGATTGACGGGGTACGCTATGACGTGGTTCCTCCAATCAATGATGCAGGTGGGGGTATAGGCCATCACCTCGAACTATCGGTCAAGGAGTACGAGGCGTGAGCGATGTGAGGTTCGTGGACAATTCTTCGCAGGCGTTGACTGCGATATTGCACCTAAGAGATGTCGCCATTACCGAAAGCGCAATGCACGCGGAAGAAAAATGTGTTCGCCTCTGTCCTGTGGATACCGGGCATTTGAGGGCATCAATCAACTATCGGACGCACATCCAGAACGATGGAGAACAACGGCCTGATGGCTTGGACGGTCTGGCCGATGATGGAGAGGCTGTCATCGGGACGAATGTCGAGTATGCGCCGCATGTCGAATATGGGACCAGATTCCAGAGGGCGCAACCGTTCATGCGCAATGGCATTGATGCGGCATTGCCTGGAATCAGGACAATATTCAAGCGAAGGCTGGGCGACGTTGATGTTCGACAAGGGGGGGTATGATGATATTTGAGAAGCCGTTCTACGAATGGTTGCGATCACAGCTTTCCGAAATCGTTCCCGTTTTCTATGGGGAGGCGGGACTAGAGCAATCCGGAGCATTTGCAGTATTGCAGACGATACATACTGGGGCGACTCGGGAAGCAGGAATGATGAAGCCGTTGATGCAACTTGACTTGTATCATCCGGACAAGTTCGTGGTCGTCGAGACTGCTGAAAGCATCATACAGTCGATTCATTTCTTAAGCTTATACCGTGATGGGCTGATTTTTTCCTCCTTGCAGGCGGAAAGAACTCAGCCGTTGAGAGTCGAGGACGGAACCTGGAAGGTTCCTATTGATATCAGATTCGCCGTCAAGGCGAGATAGCCCGAGGGAGGGGCGAGAATATGGCAACGACCAAATATGCAGGTGTGCAGCTTCCGAGTGGCTGTACGGTTTCTGTCGGCGAAGATATGGTTTCTCTGGTAGATATCGGTGTCATCCCGATGGACACGGATACGAATATCCAGATCAGTTATGACGTCCAGCAGATCCAGGGATCAAAGCGAGAGGAAATCCTCACGTATCTGAAGAACCTGTCCGCGAAAGCATCCACGGAGATCTATCAGATTCGGATGGGAGTACTGGAGAAACTCTCCGGAGGTCTTCTCAATGTGACTAACGTCGCAGGTGCCCAGGTCTCCGGTGCCGTCCAAACCATTCCTGCCGGATGGAACAAGAGTCGAATCTATGTGCTGGACGGACAGAATGCTGTCGGAACACCGCAGACCATCGCCTCGGTTTCCGACGGATCGGCACTTGTCGAAGGTACCGACTATGTTGCCGTCCAAGCATCTGACGGACGGTGGGGCGTCATGATCCTGGATGACTCCACGGCGGATACGACCGATGCATTGACGATTACGTATTCATATACTCCTGCAACCTCAGTCAAAGCCACGATGGGGGACAGCATCGTGACGATCTCTCCGAAGGTCGTCCGGTTCGCCAAGGAACAGGATGGCAAGAAGTTCCAGGTAACCTTGTACAGTGCGAAGTTGACAGGCGGTATCAAGCTGTCGTTCCCCGGTGCGGACAGCGATAAGCCAGCGAGCCTTCCCATTGAACTCGAAGGGAAGCTGGATACCTCCAGGGCACAGGGCGACCAGTTGCTCGAGATCATCGATGAAATCGGGGTGGAGTAATCGATGGAGAGAGTATTCGATCTCAATGGCCGTGACCAATGTGTCACGGCCAAGATCACCATTGCGGATCAGACCTTCAAAATCAGTCGTGTCGTGACCGCAGTACGCGTCATGTATGCGAATCATCTGAAGAGGATGGGCGAGCTCCTGAAACGTACCGGGGAGGTTTCTGACAATCCTGATGATGAATCCATCAAGATGCTCAAGGATGATGTCGACGAATTTCAGTCGGATCGCGAGACACTCTATGACCAGTTGCTCTCATTGATCTTATCGCGCAACGGATATGAGTATGACAAGACTTGGTGGCAGAACAATACCGATGATACGGATGTGCGGGCTTTCATCGAGACATGCTTGTCCAAGGATGCCCCTTCTGTAAAAAAAAAGTAAACGTACAGAAAACGCTGGATTATGACCGGTTGTGTGCAGCTGTCTGTCGGGAGTGGTCCTATATCACACCCGACTATTTTTTCTTGGAGATGGACACTTGGGATATCAACAAGCTAGTTGGGATGATGGATCCCAAGCTCTATGCCGCTTGCTGGATATCCTCCAAGAAATCCCACAACCTTGATGCTGCAGAGGCTGACGGGGTGCTCAGAAGGAAAGGATAATGGACAATATCATAGGAACCCTCATCTACAAGATCACGGGCGACACGACAGCTCTCATTACGAACATGGAACGTTCACGGGCACAAATCACGAAGACCGGTACGGCAATCGAGCAGTTGGGTACTAAGCTTCGTAAGGTATCGACGACAGTCATAAGTGCTGTTTTCATCAAAAGCCTGATGGAAGCTGCAAGCCGGGCTGAGGAACTAGAGAACAAGTTCAACACCGTCTTCAAAGGTATCGAGACCGAAGCAGACGCATGGACAAAGACATATGCGGAGGCAACCAGCCGCGGAATCATTGCAACAAAGGAGTTCCTGGCT
The DNA here is from genome assembly GCA_001604275.1 of Spirochaetales bacterium Spiro_02. GTDB lineage: Bacteria > Spirochaetota > Spirochaetia > Sphaerochaetales > Sphaerochaetaceae > Spiro-02. The sequence continues at coordinate 36,941 of LVBD01000063.1, read as the reverse complement.
ACTCAACAGGACCTTCGCACTGGCTATGGTGACACTATTGAACAAGCGGTCAAATATTCCCAGGCTGTCGTAGGAATCACGAACGACCTGGCTTCATTCTCCAACGTACCAGTTGCAGAGGCGATGGCCTCGATGCAGAGCGGACTTGCATACCAATTCGAAGCCTTGCGTCGCCTTGGCGTTTCGCTGTCTGTCGAAACCATCAACCAGGGAGAATATGCAAAGGCCATCAATAAGACTTGGCTTGAGATGTCCAACCTTGAGAAGCAGGAAGCCGTCCTCTCCGGCATCGTATCGCAGTCAAAGAATGCACTTCATCAAGAGATTCAGCTTTGGTCGGATTACAATTATAAGCTGGGCGATGCGGCTTTGACATCAGATAGTTTTGCGAATACCTCACAGGGGCTTCTGCAAACCCTTGTCGACCTGAAGGCGGAACTAGGCGACGCTTTGATCCCTGCTGCGACGGATCTCTTGGGAATCGCACTGGATCTCGCTAACGGATTCAACGGCCTTGATGACGACACGCAGACCCTCATTGTTTCCTTGGGAGTTTTGGCGGCGGCCATCGTCGCAATCGGTGGTCCTGTAGGTGTGGTCGTCGGCGCAATCGGGGCTTTCACGGTCGGCATGTCCAATGCTGAGAATACATCAGCCAGGCTCTCGACTGCTGTAGGGGCGCTGTCATCTACAAGCGGCGAGTATGCCCAAATTACCAAACAACTCACGACAGACACGAGCAATCTCACATCACAGGAGCTGGCATTGCTTGAGGCTCGGAAGCAGGTCCTCGGGTTGCAGGCTGTCCAGCAGATGAAGGAGGTGTCCACTCTCCTGAAGGATCAGACGGACAAGATCGCAACCACCCGATCCCAATATGCAGCAGCAGCGGGAGCCTTCGACGCGTATTCCCTTGCACTGGAACAAGGCGTCGGGGGAGTATCGGCTGCACTCGATGCTCTGGATGGAGCCACGTTGGATGCCCAGGGAATGGCCTATAAAAGAGCTTTGGAACAAGCAAAGGTCATCTTGAACAATACACACCTGACTGGGGAACAGATTGCACAGGAGTTGCAACGCTGGCAGGTACAGTATGCAAAGACGATGCAGACTTCCGAAGCAAGTATTGCTCAGGCGATGGAGCCTCATCAACAGGCTGTGATCGCAATCGCACAAGCTTACAATGTGGGTGCAATCAGCCTTGAGACCTGGCGCCTGACCGACAAAGCCTTGTATGATGAAATCATGGTGATGGCGGACAAACTGAAGGTCAACACCTCTGAGGTCAGCGCCAACACTGAGGCGACAAAGAAAGCCTCCTATGCAAGTCGCGAATGGCGGACACAACTGGCTGAACTGAAAGCTGATCAGGCAGAACAGGCAGGCGATTTCAAACAAGCATCTGTATTACGAAGCGTTTTGCTGAGAGAAGAACAGGAAGCTGCTATTCGCAAGTTGTCCACCGATGCCGGGCTCATCAAGTCTGACGAGGACGTCAACTCCATGTCGATTACTGCTCTGAGGAATAGGATTAAAGAAAATCAAACTGCGAATCAGGAACTGCTTGCCCTTGATGAAGTCTATTCGAAAAAGAAAAAACAGATTGCACAAGATCGTGTCGACTCTGAACGCGATTTGGAAAACGAGATAGCCACTTCGATCAGAAGCCAAGAGGCAATTCGTCAACAGGCGATCGCGTCAGACTTGGAATCGTCTGGATATATCCAGGCTGCTTACACAATCCGACTTCAGGTCTTGCGGCAAGAACGTGCCGCCGAACGGGAGATTCTTGCTCAGCAGGTTGCAGACAGGAAGGCGACACAGGAGGAACTTGATGCTTTTGACAAGGTCTCGGATGCCCAAGAGGTCGCTTTGGAAGAAGAGAAGAATCGCAAACTTGCCGCGGCTCGAAAATCAAGTGCCGATGCCACAGAACAAGCGGTGCTCACACAAGAAAATGCAATCAAAGAAGCCCTCGCATCTGAACTGGAATCCAACGGTCATATCGAGGCCGCGTACCAGAAAAGGATTGAGGTACTCCAGGCAACACGGGCAGCTGAACGAGTCGAGCTTGAGAAGAAGGTTGCAGACAATCGGGCGACAAACGATGATCTGATTGCATACGACCGTATAACTGCCGAGCAGGAGATTGAACTCGAACGTGAAAAGAATCAGGAACTCTCCAATGCCCGTAAAGAGACTGCGAAAGAGATGAAAAAGATGCTTGAGGAGCAACGGTCAAGCATTTTGGAACGGCAAGCATCTGATCTGGAAGATGTCGGATCATTCAAGGCGGCGACGGATATCCGCATAGGCCTGTTGCACACGGAACGCGACGAAGCAATCAAATCCATGAAGCAGAAGGTAGCCAACCATACTGCGACTCAGAAGGAAATGGATGATCTCAGCAAGTACTATGCGAACGAAGAAGAAAAACTCCACAAGGAGCAAGCTGAGAAGGTCAAGGATTTCTGGCTGGAGGCTCTTGATGAGGTTGCGAACTTCGCGACGGATCTCACAAGTGCGCTCAGCGACTTGTGGTCGGCTCAGACCGAAGCTCAACTTGAAGAGATAGATCGCCAGATGGAAGCACAGCTCGAGGCCCTCGGTATTGCAGAAGAAACGGAAATGGAAACTCTGCAACGCGAATACGATGAAGCCGTCAAAACTGGAGATGCCGAAACGGCACAAGAGAAGGCTGAAGCAATAGAACGGCTGAGAATCGAGGAAGAGGCAGACGAAAAGAAAAAGAAACTTCAGAGGGAGCAGGCTGAACGCGAGCGCAACATCAAGATATTCCAAGCTGTGATTGATACGGCTGCAGCTGTCATCCGATACCTGGCGGATCCTGGTGGTTGGGCCGGTGTCGCATTGTCTGCTTCGGCAGCTACGACAGGAGCTTTGCAGATTGCAGCAATCTCTGCAGAACCCCTACCATCTTTTGCAGTCGGTGTTTCCGAGGTACCGGAAGATATGATTGCCCAGATACACCGAGGTGAGATGATCGTACCCAAGACGTATGCTCAAAGTGTTCGCGATGGCGATGTATCGATCGGAGGTGGCACGTCGAACGTACAGATCACAATCATCAACAATACTTCCGCCGAGGTCTCTACCGAGGAGACCTCTACGGTAGATGACGAACGAGAGATACAGATCACGATCGGCAAGGTCGTCGAGAAACAGATATCGGCAGGACGCTATGACAGTTCATTGGCCAGCAGATTCGGATTGAGGAGGGTAGGACGCAATGCATAAGTATCCATTGGAAATTTTACCGCTCATCCACCTTGGATGGTCTAGCCAACGACAGGATAATCTCCTGCGTACGGAGATGGAGCGAGGTCCCGCTAAGGTCAGGAGACTTACAACAGCGTCCTCATTATATATAAGCGGAGAGGTCGAATTCTCAGACGAACAGCTTGCGGTATTCGAAGACTTCCTTCACAACTATATTTCGGATGGAGCTGACAGTTTCTTATTCCCGGATTTTGATCAGGAACAGGATTGGCGGGAATGTAGATTCCGCGAGTTGCCCAAGAAGACTAGAGTTGATGAAGGAATCTGGAAACTGACATTGGAATTGGAGTTGTTGCCATGAGCGAAGCATTGAAGGAACTGTATTTGCCACAAACCACAGCAGTATTCGGCAACATTCTTCGTATAGAACACGCTTCCTGGGATGTCCCAATGCTGTATGTAGCCAATACAGAAGACATCGTTGTATCCGGAGAAACTTTTGTCGCTCGGGATTTCTCATTCACACCTCCCGACAGTTCTTCAGAAGATGACTCTGCGCAGATTACAATTGATGATGTCGATCGGACGTTGGCATGGGCATTACAACAGGTAACTTCCGGAGTGACAGTAACACTCTCTTGTATCAGATTGGACCAGCCCTCCATCAGGATCGACGGACCATACTCGTATTCTCTTGATTCCTTCAAGAAAGATTCTGCATCAGGTAAAGCGACGCTCGAACTGACACGGCAAGGGTTTCTCAACTATACCGCATCGAAAGACAGTTACACGAATCTGTTGTTTCCAGGGGTATTTGGATGAAGATGGAGGACTATGTTGCCATCCCTTATCTACCTGGAGGTCGTAGCCGTGACGGAACAGATTGCTGGGGGCTCGTCGGTCTGTGCTATCATGACGAAATCGGAAGGGATCTTCCATTCTTTCCGGATGTTCCCTCCACTCTCCCACATGCCATGAAAGTATTCCGACAACTTGATAAACCTGAAGATTTCTGTATAGTCCAGATACGATCGTTCGAGCCCATACCTCATGTCGGAATCTATTACAAGGGGGGCGTCTTGCATATGACGAGACGGGGAGCCTTGTGCGAACCATACCATCGGATCCGTCACTTGATCCTAGGTCTCTATAAACCCTTAGATTAAGGCTTGTTGAGAAAAGCTATCATGAATCCATGGTAGTCAGGATCATTACGAACATACTCACCGGAGACTATGAAACAAGGCGGTTAAACAATGGTTTAACTGCTCGCGATCTGCTTCTGAACTTGGAGTTGGATGAGTCATGTGCCGCCATATATGATGGAACTTCGCTCGTATTAGATATCGATAGAGAATTGTCCTCCGAATTTGTGACGGTCAAGATTGTACCAGGTGGTCTCGCGACAGCATTGAGTATAGTGGGTATCGTCATTAGCGCAGTAGCCCTGGGCTTTACCCTCTATAGTTATTTCAACCAACCCACAATCGACAAAGTCCAGACGTCTCCTTCATTGCGGGGAAGTTCGAATACCGCTCGACAGAATTCAAGGATACCACTTTTATTGGGAAGACATCGAGTGTATCCAGATGTAGCGGCGCTGCCATATACATCATATGCGTCACAGGATCAGTACCTGCACCAGTTGTTTTGCTTTGGCTATAACAATGTTGGCATTGATATGGCTACCCTCAAGATTGGAGAAACCCCGGTAGCCTCATACGATGGGGTGATATATGAATCTGGCTTTGCAACGATTTATCCATATCGATGTATTGAATCTACCATCAACATCAAACTTGCCAATGACGGGACGGCTACTCCCGTCATCAGAAACACTGCGAGCGGTACCTATCAGATTCGTGTCGGACTGGCCGCTCCCAGTGGCATCTACAAATTCAATGACGATGGTGACAGGGAAACTTACAACATCGGTTTTCGGATTGAATGGAGAGTTCCAGATGAGACCTGGCAGATTGCCGTGGAACAGACTATCGGCTTGAATGTTGACAAATGGCGTCAATCATTTCAAATCATGCCGACAGGTGCTGATGACGGACAATACGAAGTCAGGGTGACAAGGACATCTGCTGTTGGCACTAACTCATCAATCAATGATTATCTCTACTGGGATGTCTTGCAGTGTCTGACAGCTGATGCTGACGGTCAGACGTCTCCTGTTCCCAATTACGGGCGGTATTGTCTTCTCAGTACGAAGATAAAGGCTACGAACCAGCTCAACGGGGTCGTGGATTCCCTGAATGTGATAGCGACGCTGAGAACCCGAATGTACTTGGGATCAGGAACAGGTGCGGATGCGTGGGCCGTAGCAGAAACCAGGAATCCGGCATCTGCTATCCTTTACTTGTTGACCGATCCATATGCGAATCCCAAACCAATATCGGATGCACAAATAGATTGGGCGGAATTTGAAGAATTCTATGAGTTCTGTGAAACCAATTCGTTAACTTGCGATGCGTGGATCACCGGCGAATATACCGTATTGCAACTCTGTCAGTACATTGCACAGAGCAATATGGCTGAACTGCGGTTGTCTCCAAACCTGATTGGAATTCGAATTGACCAAGAAAATGTTTTGGTCTCGCAGATGTTTACCCCTCGAAATGCTTGGGCATTCAACATGGAGATGTCTTTCGCTGATCCGGTTCGGAATCTTCGACTGAAATATGTCGATGCGAATCTTGGATATGTGGAAGTGGAACGCTTGATTTCAATCAATGATGAAAATGAGATCGTCTACGATGCCGAGCAGGATGGAGATGATCTGGAAGTAACATGCATCGGCATCACGAGCGCTGAACATGCCGCGAAACTCGGTGCATTACGGTTGAAGCAAACGCATCTGCGACGCAGGACATACACATGGAAGACTGACATCGAGGGTATCATCTGTGTCCCTGGAGATGTGGTACTCATTGAGAACGACAACTTCATGCTCGGACTGGGGGAAGCTCGCATCAAAAGGCTTGTTGCCAATGATGATGGTGATATAGCGGCTGTCGTAGTCGATTCGGAATTGAAAATGGAAGACGGGTCGAGCTATGGACTACAGATCCGGAATAAGGCTGCCATGATCAGTGCTCCATTGACGACGAAAGCTGGATCAAGGAAGACGTTATATTTCTCAACACCAGTAGAGTCAGGATCAGTGGAAGAAGGTGATCTGGTGAGCTTCGGGTATTACCAATCAGAGACACTGAAAGTGATGGTCACAAAGATATCATATGACAGCAACCATGCTTGTAGTTTCACGGCCATCGAATACGCACCGGAGTGCTACGATGCACTCTCCGACACCATCCCAGAATTCAATCCGGGGATTTCCAGATACCCAAACGCTTCTCCTGGCCAAAATATAATACAAGAGTCATCTCGGAAAGTCGTTGAAGCATTCATCCCGGATTACAAAGCCAGGCGATTTGGTAGCGAGACAATAGCCCCATCTTTGACTGGCGATGTTGAAGATGATCACATCGTGCTGATCCTTGAGGGAGGCAAAAAAGATGAGAATGGTGATTGGATAATCAGTCCTGAGATAAATCTTGCAGTCATTAAGGATGGGACTGTCATCGACGAAAACAATCCATATAAAGATAGCCTCATGCATCTGGAGTTCGCCAAGAACGGATCTAAACGTGCATTGGTTTTTGCGGACGATAAAATCGTGATTGAGAAAGAATCGGTTGCAATGAAAGGTGTTGCAATCAGCGAGAGTGAAATCACAGGCAGCACTGTCGGTGGGCAATTCATCGGCGAAATCAATAGCTACGGAATCATCTCAATGCCATCTCCAAAAGGAGTAACCATGGTGTCCCTTGGAAATGTCGCGTATGGCAACGGGATGGCATGGAGTTTCTGTAATGCGGCAAAATCTGCCGGAATCACGGAAGGTCAAAAATACATCTGTGAGATTACAGGAGAGTCGAACGTATACTATTGCGTTTTTCGAGGATTGGCTTCCCTTCCTTCTTCTTGGGGTAATGCCGATTGTTCATGTACGGTTGAGTTCTGGGGAAAAAACACCAACGACACGGTTGCTCTTTTGTTTTGGATTGAATCCAGTTGTTGGTACCACACGGAGTGGTATTCATTCTTGTGGGGCTGGGGTGCAGGCTGGAGAACTTCCGGTGGGCGTATGACACCGTCAATCAGCAGGGGCGTTGATCCCATATCTTCTATTACTGACTTTTTACCGGATATTGATGATATAAGCGGCTATGGCTCTGTCAAGGCTTCTGGCAGTGGCGTCGGGCAAGATGCGTCAAGTACCCTGCTAGTTTATCGTGGATCTCAGGCCATGTTGAGTTTCCCCAATATGCCACAGGATTTGGCGTCGTCGGTTGATGGTTGCATCTATGTCGATTCAAGCGATTACATCCGGTACAACAGACCATAGGAGGAAGATATATGCCCTATTGGAGGAGAGAGGATAGAGTCTGCTATGAGGGTGTCGGGCTTCCTGGCTCAGAAGAAATAACGCTTGATGAATTTCGTAGTGCTGTCGAACAAGTCAAGCTTGTCGAGTGGACACGGTTTATCTCGAACCTACCAGATGAAGACCTTCGTAGCTATTTATATGCGCATGAAAGATACCACCGACTGAGCGACGATATTTTTCAGGAACCTGATGAATCAAGGCCTTTCGTTGAGACGATGACCGTCGATGAGATGAGTCGGGCGTATCTACGTTACCTCGGAGATGACGACGACAAAGCTTCCGCATACCTTGCTGCAAAAAGAGCAGCCAAGGAGTATATCCGGGGACTTGTCTCAAGGAGGGGTGAATGAAGGTTTTTTGGGAAGGAATACGGTGATTCACAAGCTGTCGGAAATAGATGGGATTGGAGTGATGTCGGGGCTGATACCATTGGGATAGCAATCGGCATTTCTTGCGCAATGGTTGTGAGATTCATGTTGAGGATGGGACAATGAAAATAGTACCAATAGTAGACAAAGAGATACGAATTTCGGAATTGGCGAACTTGGTGGTAGGACTTGAACATAAGGCAGAAACAGTACGCTTCACCCTTGATAAGGTGTATGCCGATGAAACTGACCTAAGCCAGTTTACTTTCTATTTGCAATACAAGAACAGGAACGGACAAGGAGAACCAATCCTCCTTACCAAAAGTGTGTCGGGTAATGTGTTGAATCTGGACTGGCAACCTACAGGTGCATTCACTCAAGTCAACGGACGCTGTCAAATCCAAGTCTTTGGCTTGAGAGCTTCTGGATCAGAAACTAATAGATGGTCGACACAGATTCCGGCTGGCACGAATCCAGTATGGGGTAGTACAGCCATGTTCTCTTCTACAGGTGATCAGGTCGGAGACTGGACCACGCCTGTCCGGATGAGCGGCATTGACTCGGGGGCATACAGGGGGACATCAACGACAGATCCCGCTGATCCGATAGACAAGGACTATTACCTCTACACCGGAGCTACTACCGAGAGCCGGACTCAATATCATTACTACAAGTATTCCGCGATCAACGATTCCTGGGCGGAGACTACCGCGTCGTATGTAGTCATGGCCGGCTTGTCTGATGCGATGGCGATCGCCCAGCAGACCGGCGACACGATCTATGCCGCTGCGATCTTTACCGACCTGCTGGCTGCGATGCATCTGGTCATGACCGGCTCCGGCATCATCGAGGGGGGGTATTCCGAAGATTCAAATGGTAAGCCGCTTGGAGGATACAAGCTGTCAGCCATGGATGGGATGATTCGGGCTGTCGGGGCGTTGTTGCGCAACGTTACGATCCAGGACGGTTATGCTGATTTTGGCTCCCTGCGCATCGAGCCCGAGGCTTCGACCGGATACCCTGTTACAGCGACAAGCGACAATGATCAGGCCAAGACGATCAGAGATCATGTGCGCAGCGTCAATGTGTCGCTTGACGGCAAGATCGTTCCTTGCTCGATCGCCGGCTATAGTTCCTATGTCTATCTTAAGACGTATTACTACGAGTGGAGCAGCTGGGGATTCGGCGGTAATGAGACCTACATTTACTTGTACGATTCAGGACTTAACCTTGTCGCGACCATCGAACGAAAATGGAGCAGCTCGAGCGGGATAACAAGCTCCGGCGTCTTGTCAGAAGATCCGGAAGTCACCGTATATACCGGCGGAAACAAGATGCTTGTCGATCTACCGATATCCTCTCTCGGGCTTGAGCAGGGACGGGTATGGGTCGACAACGGCACGCTCAAGGTTGTGCAATAAGGAGGCGTCATGACATCTATCATTAAATGGTTCACAGGTCTCTCGGATAAGCTCCAGCATTTCTTGATCTGCTTCGGTTGCACGCTGCTGATTGGACTTTTCTCTCTTGTCGCAGGGGCTTCGTTCGCGATCGGATTGGGGCTGGGCAAGGAGTTTGGCGACAGCCGGGCTGCCGGGAACAAATGGGACTGGTGGGATATTCTAGCAGACTTTGCAGGGGTGGGCGCAGGAGCAATCATCGTCCTATTAATAGATCTGCTCAGGAGGGCATTATGATACAGGTGCATATTCGAGATAAGACGATCGCGGTCGACGCGGTCAAAAGGCTGGTGATCGGAGGACAGACTGGAGCTGACACGATCAGGTTCGTCGTTCAGAAGACATACCGGGAGGAGATCGATCTGTCGGGGTGGACGTGGTACCTGCAATTCCGCAACAAAAACGGGGAGGGGGAGTCGGTTCTGCTTTCAAAAACTTTTTCCGGAGAACTGATTTATCTTGATTGGACACCCGGGGTGACTGCGACGCAGGTGAGCGGCCGGATGGAGATTCAGCTCTATGCGACTTCGGGAGATTCAAAATGGGTTTCAGCTCCTGCGACGATCTATGTAGAAGAGAACCTTACACCGGATGCGATTATACCGACTACGCCGACTGTGCTGGATCAGTACCTGGAGCTTTTCGAAGAGCTCAAGGATGATGCGGAAACCGCAGAGAGCAATGCGTCCGATTCGGCTGCAGCGGCCCTGATATCTGAAGAAGCGGCTGCTGCAAGCGCTATCTCATCGGCGAACTCTGCTACATCAGCGTCAACGAGCAAGGATGCCGCTATTTCAAGTGCGACAGGTGCAGCCGGCTCTGCGTCATCTGCCAACACAGCAAAGCTTGACGCACAAGCCGCCGCATCGGTTGCGGTAGGAGCAGCAGGGACTGCGGTCGGCGGCATCAGTATCGACGGAGTACAGTATGTAGTCGGTCGTGCACAAGTAAACGGCCACATTATAAAAACAATCACTCAATACGAGGGGGTATAAATGGACAGTCATTTTCTCAATGAGCCGAACGGCTTCGACATGTCACGTATCATTGCAGGATTGCGTGATCTTACGCGGGAGACCGCTGATAAACCTTTGGAGTTGTCGCTAAAGGCGGTACCGGTCATCGGACAGGTCACAGCGACGGCGGGAGCCTCTGTACTGCTTAAAGCAGGAGACTCCGAACTCACTAATCGCTCAGCGATGAAAATCCGCAATCTGTCACCGTACCTAGTCAAGATCGGACCGACATCCGTAAATGCGATCTACCAAGACGGAATTCCGATTGATCCAGGGGCTACGCTGACTATTTCATTCGACCCGGCGACAGCGGTATCGGTCTATGCGCGCTCCCAAGGCGGGGCTGCGACACTGGAGGTGATCGAGCTATGACAACTTATAGATTCACTTATTCTACAGCTATTGTCGAAGATGGAATCCACATAGAACTGGACTGGATTGATCAAGACGACAATGTAATTTGTTCAGGCTCCGCAGTCGTCTCCAGGGCTCCGGAAGAATATGCGCCGATCCTAGCGGCTGATATCCGCTCACAACACGAAGACCTCTTCGAAATTGAGGCCGCAAACGAGGGGGATTTTGAACATGAAGTATGATCAAATTGTGGCGGAGATGATCCGCCTGGAAAAAGCACTGACCGCGCTGGCCGTCAAGGGCAGCGGCCTGGTACTTGAGGATGGTGACTACTACGATGCGGTCAATATCGGAGATGCGATCCTCAACCTGTCTCAAGGAAAAAATGAAGTCGTAATCGACGACCTCGGACGTCCGAGCGTCATGGTCAACTATCCGATTAACCAGCAGGCACGATTAGACTACCTGTCTAATGGTGGGACGTTGTTCACTCCGGACGGACGTGCGTTGCATCCTGCATTCTATGTAGACGGGGCGCCGAGAGAATTCCAGGTCTCGAAATATCTGGGAGGCAGGACTCCTGCCGGGGCAAACACTCCCGTATCTCTCTATGGATTGATTCCTTCCTACTCCCTGACTTTGGACACAATGATTTCGTTGTGTGTCGCAATGGGCAATCGCTTCGCCTTGTCGACAAATGCGGTCTGGTCGTACCTGATGCTCCTGTCGATGAGACTGGCGTTCCAGCCACGAGGCAATAGCCAATATGGGAAATCGCACGCAGCCGCAGAATACGGGGAGGTCGCTACAATATCGGATAACAATGCGTATTTGACCAGGACTGGTACAGGTCCAGAAGCTTGGCATCTGCTGGGATCCATCTTCGAACCGGCCGATATGGTTGGCAACGGTCTCGAGCGATACGCTGATCTGAAGTATGTCGACGGAAAATGGCGGATCATTCCCGACAACAACGCCGCGGTCGCCGGGCGCGATCTGACGGCCTCATCGACGCTTTTCAAGGAGCTTGCACAGGATGGAACTTGGCAGAATCTAGGCACGTCAGGGACGCTGGGCTACGACTACATCACGGCGGCCCCCTCATCCGGAACCGCGCCATTCGAAATCGCAGCATCCATCGACAACCAGCAGACTGTCGAGTCTCCGTATGGTGTAATCACGTTCGCATCGCTTGGCATGCGGTCCGGGGTGACGGTACCTCCTATGGCGTATGAGCTAGGGCTTGCTCCCTGCACGATCGCTCCTGCCGGAACCGCTTATATGCGCAATCTTGGCGAGAGGTGCCCCTATGCGGGTGGCGCCCCGCGCTACACGTCGAGGGCTGGCCTCGGGTGTCGCGACGGCAACAACACGCGGTCGAACGCGGACATGGACATTGTGTTCCGGGCCCTGCGCTTAAAATAGTCCAGGGGTTTCTGAGAATTGATTCTTTGTGCCCTTGCGCACCGCGAGGGCACTCGCAAATTTTTTGTTTTTGAGGTTTAAAAATGGAAAAATTTGAGGACTCAAATCCGCTTTTTCAGACGCTTACAAAAGCGGTAAATGAGGTAGTCTTGTGTTACAACTCGATGCCTAATCCATATAGGCTTATGTTTGGTAAAACAATCTGTGAAGAAATCGGGGAAGTTGGAACATATTTGAATGAAGCAAAATTTCAGAACACATCATCTGTAATGATGCGAAAGATTGAAGCCGCGGATCACCATCTACAAAATGTCAAATTTTGGATTAATCAAGCTCCGAACCTTTCCTTTCTTTCAAAGGGAGGGATTGTTAAATACTCTATCTCAATCGAACGCTCGGTATGCTGCGCCAAGACGCTTGATGAGCTTGGGCGGATTATTGGAGGGTGGATATCCTCTCTCAAGGGTATCAAGGGGAAATCGTGCAACAATGATTCAGGGCTTTTTTAAGCCCGATTCCGGCCCCTATGCGGGTGGCAACCCGAACAACACGTCGAATGCTGGCCTCGGGTGTCGCAACGGCAACAACACGCGGTCGAACACGAACATGGACATTGTGTTCCGGGCCCTGCGCTCTCTGCAGAATCCTGACGGTCAAGAGCCTAAGGCTGCAAAAAGGACAGTTTCCCTAGCAAGTGCAAATTCACGTAGCAGCAGGCGGTTTAAAGGTTTCAGCCCACCGCCATTTTTATAACCATGAAAAATCAAGTATTAGACTGGAACAATCAATTAATTGCATGGCAGAAGATACGCAGAAACCATTCAAAGAGTAAGGCGGTTATACGTTTTGAGAAAAGCCTAGCACTGAACCTCTGGAACCATCAGGAGAATCTTCGCACAAAAACATGGCATCCAGGACCGAATCGGATGTTTATTGTCCATGAACCAAAGGAACGCCTCATAGCAGCGCCTAGTATAGACAATAGACTTTCTCAACAACAATGGTGCAATGTTTACGGTCCTATATTCGATTCACAGTTCATTGATCACAGCTATGCGTGCAGAGAAGGAAAAGGCATGCTGAGAGCATGTCTTGACCTCCAAAAAGCGATGCAGAATCTTCCGAGAAAAGAAACCTGGTATGTTGCAAAAATAGACTTCCGTAAATATTTTCACTCAATTGATCACGGCGTTCTTCTTGATATCATCGGCAAGACAGTGACTGACGATTGGTCCATGTGGCTGATCCGTACTATCATCGAGAGCTATTCTCCGGGCATTCCGATCGGATCGCTGACCAGTCAGTTCGCAGGGAATGTTGTTCTAAATGAAGTGGATCATCTTGCCATGAATCTCGGCATAAAGAAGTACGGAAGATATATGGACGACATCTACTATCTCGGGAATGACCGAGACCGACTTGAAGATCAGATGTATACCCTGGCACTTTTCGCGGAAAGCAAACTTAAACTATCGATCAACGGAAATAAATGCCAGGTGGTTGAATTTAGACGACCGTATGAGCAACCTCAGGCAATAGATTTCTGTGGATATAGGGTATTGCCGGATAAAATATATGTAAGAAAATCAACACTCGCAAGAGCAGGGCGGCGAATAAAATCAATAATGGACTGGGCGCAGGATCCTGAATTTCTCGCGGCTCAATTATGTTCCGTTAATGGCTTGCTGGCTCATGCTGATAAAGATGGTTATACAAGGTTTGTTGAGCGCAATGTCATTGTTCCCGCTCAACAAAGACATCAAGAATTGATTTCGCAATTCCTTTGACCCCTAGCAGAGCGATTGAGCTATGCAATTTCTCGCTACTCCAATATGTAACAATCTTACTGACCCTTCGCCACCGAAAGGGGTTGTATGTATAGTAGTAGAATCAAGGTCGGGAATGCCACATTGTATTGTGGAGACTGTCTGGAGGTTCTTCCTAAACTTCCTGTCGCTTCAGTTGACCTGGTACTTACAGATCCGCCTTATGGTACGACGGCTTGTAAATGGGATACCGTGATCACTCTGGATAAGATGTGGGATAATTTATATCGGGTAAGCAAAGAAAATGCAGCGTTTGTTTTTACCGCTTGCCAGCCCTTTACAACAGTCTTAGGCAACAGTAATCTTCAAAACCTGCGGTACGCATGGGCTTGGGTGAAGAACTATAGCACGGGTTTTCTCAATGCTAAGAATCGCCCGTTACGAGCGCATGAAGACATTCTGGTATTCTATCGTAAACAGCCGACCTATAATCCACAATTCTGGTATAGTACTCCTTATAAAGGAAAGAAAGCCACGGCTGGAATCCGAAAAATGAGTGAATGCTATCGTCCGATTGACGACAGGACAACAGGATCAGAAGATGGTCGCAGGTACCCATTGTCCGTTCTGGAGATTGCCCGCGATGTATCGCACCATCATCCTACACAGAAGCCAGTAGCGCTGGTGGAATACATGATCCTGACATATACAAATCCCGGAGATACTGTGCTGGATTTCACCATGGGCTCAGGGACGACTGGTGTAGCAGCGATAAATACGGGAAGGATGTTCATTGGAATCGAACAGGATGAAAAGTACTTCAGCATTGCTGTAAATCGGATTGAAGCTGCCATGAATCGGATTTCGCAATCTTCGCAATAGAATTTCGCGAAATGATTTCATGGGGTTTATAATTCTCTGTAAACTTTTCGCGATTTTCTGGCTTAGAGGCGTTTAATTCGCGTTTACTGATTTTTAAACATTTATAAACTTTACGGGATAAACAAGGGTTAAACGACTTCTAAACCTATTTTCACTATATTATTTCGCGATTCTTTCACCGCTTTCTGGATAAATACGCTCATTTAATTCTGGATTCAACAACTGTCGGTGTCGGTCATATCGTTTTCCGAAGATTTGCGATGCGTCGGAAAACACAGTATGCAAGAAATTGCCGATAACCGGATTCGTGAGTATATTATGGCTGTTCTGAGGTGCCGAGGGTGGGCGCCGGTTTGCCGATGTCGATCGGCGGGTAGTCAATTGCATGGTATTCGTGGCGGACGGGAGCGAACGTCCGGCCGGAATTCGCGTGCGGACATGTAATTCTTCTTCCTCCACTACAGTCGGAATGTTCACGAACAAATTACATGGAATAGAGAAGGGGTTATAACGATTATATGAATGTAGAGAATATGACGATCAAGCTTCGCGAGGCGATTCAGAGCGCCGATACGATAGCGAACGATCACAACAACTCGGTGATCGATACCGAGCATATCCTGCTGGCGCTACTGCAGCAGAAGGAGGGGATGGTACGTCCTCTCTTCGAGAAACTGGGGGTCTCTTCCCGTTCCCTTGAGCAGGAGCTGGAGCAGATGGTGGACCGGCTTCCCAAGAGCTACGGCAGTGCCTCGCAACGTTCCCTGTCCAATCGGCTGGGCAATGAACTATACGCCAGCGAGAAGATCGCAGGGACGTTCAAGGACGAGTATATCAGCGCCGAGCATCTGATCCTGGCGATTCTTGAGGACGGCGATTCCCCCGTAGGGGAGATGCTGAAGAACCGCGGAGTGACCAAGGAGAACGTGATGGCCGCATTGCAGTCGATCCGCGGCAACCAGAGGATCACCGACGAAGATCCTGAAAGCAGATATCAGTCGCTGGAAAAATACTGCAAGGACATGACGTCGCTGGCCAGGCAGGGCAAGCTCGATCCGGTCATCGGCCGTGACGAGGAGATCCGGCGTGTCATGCAGGTGCTGTCGAGAAGGACGAAGAACAATCCGGTGCTCATCGGTGAGCCCGGTGTCGGCAAGACCGCCATCGTGGAAGGACTTGCCCAGCGGATCGTCAGCGGCGACGTTCCCGAATCGCTCCGTGACAAGCGGTTGCTGTCGCTGGATATCGGTTCCTTGATCGCCGGCGCGAAATTCCGCGGTGAGTTCGAGGAGCGGCTGAAGGCCGTGATCAACGAAGTGGTAAAGTCCGAAGGCCAGATCATCCTGTTCATCGATGAACTGCATACGATCGTCGGAGCCGGAGCGGCGGAAGGGTCGACCGATGCCTCCAACCTGATCAAGCCTGCGCTCGCCCGCGGAGAGTTGCACGCCATCGGTGCGACGACGCTGGACGAGTACCGCAAGTACATTGAGACGGACAAGGCTCTGGAGCGGCGGTTCCAGCCAGTATACACCAAAGAACCTTCCGTTGAGGATACCATTGCGATCCTTCGCGGACTGAAAGAGCGGTATGAAGTGCACCACGGGGTACGGATCAAGGACGAGGCGCTGGTGGCCGCCGCGGTTCTCTCCGACCGGTACATCACCAATCGATTCCTCCCCGACAAGGCGATCGACCTGATCGACGAAGCTGCGAGCCAGTTGAAGATGGAGATCGAAAGCCAGCCGGTGGAACTCGACCAGATCGAACGGAAGATTCTTCAGCTGAACATCGAGCAGCAGGCGTTGGGGCGCGAGACCGACAAGAACTCGCTCAAGCGGCTGGAAAAGATCAAGGAAGAACTTGCCGAACTACAGACCCAGCGCGACGCGATGCATCTGCAGTGGACCAACGAACGGGATGCGATCAACAGCATCCGTGAGAAGAAGGCCCGGCTTGAACAGCTGAAGACCGAGGAGCAGATGGCCGAACGCAACGGCGACCTGAACAAGGCCGCCGAAATCAAGCATGGGCTGATTCCCTCGCTGACCAAGGAGATATCCGACAAGAGCTCCGCCCTCGAAGCAGTGCAGACCGATGGTCGGCAACTGCTGCGGGAAGAAGTTTCGGACGACGACGTGGCGAGGATCGTCAGCAACTGGACAGGCGTGCCGGTGGCGAAGATGCTCGCCAGCGAGATGGAGAAGTACGTCCACCTCGAGGATACGCTGTCGCAGCGTGTCATCGGGCAGGACGAAGCGATCAAGGCGGTGGCGAACGCCATCAGGCGCAACAAGACGGGTATCGGTGACGAGCATCGGCCTTTAGGGTCGTTCCTGTTCGCAGGACCGACGGGAGTAGGCAAGACGGAGCTTGCGAAGGTGTTGGCTTCGTTCCTCTTCGATGATGAAAAGGCCCTTACGCGGATCGATATGAGCGAGTACATGGAAAAACACTCGGTCAGCCGTCTGATCGGAGCGCCTCCCGGGTACGTCGGCTATGACCAAGGCGGTCAGCTGACCGAAGTTGTTCGACGTCGCCCGTATTCGGTGATTTTGTTCGATGAGATCGAGAAAGCGCATCCCGACGTGTTCAACGTGCTGCTGCAGGTTCTTGACGACGGTCGTCTGACCGACGGGCAGGGCAGGGTTGTCGACTTCACCAATACGATCGTCATCATGACAAGCAACTTGGGAAGCCAGCAGTTGCTGATGTCCAAGGACTACGACGTGGCCCGACAGGCGGTCGAAGCGGTGATCCACGCTTCGTTCAAGCCGGAGTTCATCAACCGGATCGATGAGATCATCGTATTCCATCGGCTTGATGAGAGCGCGATCAAGAAGATCGTGGCGCTGCAGCTCGACTTGCTTGCCAAACGTCTGGCGCTCAAGGGCTTCCAGCTTTCGTGGAACGAGGATGTGCTGAGGTTCATCGCAAAAGCGGGATTCGATCCCGATTTCGGGGCGCGGCCGATCAAGCGTGCCATCCAGAATCTGATCGAGAACCAGCTGGCTGTCAAATTGCTCAACGGTGATTTCGCAGACGGGGATGTGATCGTTCTATCCGTAGAGGAGGACGTGATCGCGATCCATAAGGGCGCTGTGCCCGCTTCCGCCACTACGAAGGAAGCCGCCCGAACGTAAGGACGTACAATGACCGATAGGCCTCCGGGGTGTCGATGTCGCTGATCCATGCGATGTCGCCGTCGTCGGTGGCCGTCGTTTTTTTTACCGCCAGAAGGCTCCGCATCGTCGCAGTTTCCGGGAGCTTCAGGATTTCCTCCCGTAACCGGGCGGCATGGAGCACCGGATGTCCTGGCGTGCCGGCGCAGGCGGGACGCACTGCGTCGTATCCGTCGAGCTGTCCGACGAGCTTGCCGTAGTGGGCGGCGGTGATCAGCGGTAGATCCCCCATCGTAATGAAGAACGGCGATCCTTGCGAGACTGCCGCCACCCCCGCGAGTGTCGAGGAAAACTGTCCGAAGCAATATCTCTGGTTGTGGACGAACAACAGTTCCGGCCGCCGGAGGAATGCCGCATCGCTTTGTACGTCGAATAGACCAGCTTCCAGTTGCCCTTCGATGGGTTCCAGCGCTTTCCGTACCGGGACTGCATCACAACCGGTGACTACGATCAGGCGGCCGGCCGATTGTTCCGGCGCCGTAGGGCTCGCCATCAGTATGTCGCGCAATCCGAACAGCGCCTGTCTCACGCAATGCGCGGCAACCGTTTCATCCCCCCATGGCAGTAGCAGTTTCTGCGATCCGTGCATCCTGGTCGAAAGTCCTGCGGCCAACAATACCGTTTCCATTCATACCGTCCTTCTATGAGACAAGGGTTCTCGCGTTCGTCAAAGCAACGGATTCATACGCATTGAGCAAGCGCGGTTTTCCCATTATACTGCAACGTATCATGTTCGCCACCTATTTCAACTGCATTGCCGTCATCATCGGTTCGTTGCTCGGTCTTCTGTTGCGCTCAAGGATCAGGGACGAGTTCAAGTCTGTCGTCATGTCCAGTTCCGGCCTTGTCACGCTGGTCATCGGCATGTCGATGGCTCTGGGAACGAATAGCTACCTGATTCTGATTTTCTCGGTCGTGATCGGAGGCTTTGTCGGCTATGCGCTCCATATCGAGGATGGGATATTGCGTCTGGGCGACTGGATGGATCGCAGGACATCCCGCGTTTCGTCCCCTGCGAGCGACAATGTCCATTCGGAGGCGGTCGCGGCCGTTTCCGGCGGTTCGAATTTCGCCAAGGGGTTCCTCGACGCTTCGTTGCTGTTCTGCTCCGGGGCGATGTCAGTGGTCGGTTCCATCCAAGCCGGCACGGTGGGGGACTATGAGCTGATCATGGTCAAGTCGATCATGGACGGTTGCATGGCGATCATCTTCGCCGCCGCTTATGGACCGGGTGTCATTGCGTCTGCCCTGTTTATTCTCATCTACCAAGGATTCTTCACCCTTGCCGGAGGCTGGCTCGCTCCGGTGCTCGGAGATTCCGGCATCGCCGAACTATCGGCGGTCGGCGGCATCCTGCTGCTGATGATCGGCCTGGGGCTGACGGGCATCAAGGAGTTCAAGACCGGCAACTTCCTGCCCGCCATGGTGGTCGCCCCGTTGCTCGCATGGATCGCTCCCTATCTGTCGGCGCTGATGCCATGAAGCGGAGCCGGAATTCCCCTTGCCAAGTATATCAAAATTATCGGTATGATGATTAATAATTAATTATATTAAAAATAATAATGTAGATTCTTCATTTTCTTTTCGCTTTGCCATTGCTTGCACAATGCTCTGCCATTGCTGCATGCTTGGTCGGTGATTGCTAGCAAATGCCGCATAATCTATAGCTTGCCTGTCGATCCTCAGACAAAAAGAAGCTCCCCGCCGGATCATCCGGGAAGGGGAGCTTGTTCTGCATGAGAATCCGATGCTATTTCTTCGTAGCTTTTATCTTTTTGGTAGGTGCCGCATCAGTGCCAGACGTAGCGCCGGCCATCACGGCCTCCGGATTGCGGGCGTCGGCCAGAACGGTGTCGCTATTCGGATCAAGCTCGATATGGCAGGGTTTCACATGCCATATCTCGTCTGCGTATTCCCTGATCGTCCGGTCCGACGAGAACTTGCCGGAAGCGGCGATGTTGAGGATCGCCTTGCGGTTCCACTCGTCGGGATCGGAGAAATAGAGTTTTCTCGCCCGTTCGTGGGTATCGGCATAGTCCCGCAGGTCGGCGAAATGGAAATACCGGTCCCCCCGGTCGAACAAGGCTCTGCGCAGCGGTTCGAAGATATTCGGTTCGTTCACGTTGAAGTATCCGGAGACGATCAGATCCACGACCTTCTTGATCTCAGGGTCGTTGATGACCCATGAGTAGGGATCGTAGGAGGACCGCATCGCGGCGATCTCCTCCTCGGTATGACCGAAGATGAACAAGTTGTCCTTTCCTGCTTCCTGTGCGATCTCCACGTTCGCGCCATCCATCGTTCCGATCGTCAGCGCGCCGTTGCACATGAACTTCATGTTGCCGGTGCCCGAGGCTTCCGTGCCTGCCGTCGAAATCTGTTCGGACAGGTTCGTTGCGGGGATGATCTTCTCCGCCATGGTAACCCGGTAGTTCGGCATGAACAGCACCGTAAGCTTACCGGCCACGTCCTTGTCGGCGTTGATCACCTTTGCGATGTTGTTGATGAACTTGATGATCAGTTTCGCGTTCACATATCCCGGAGCGGCTTTTCCTCCGAACAGGAATGTCATCGGCGGGAACGAAGCGGCGAACTGAGGATCCTTCTTCAGCCGGTTGTAGATCATCAGGATGTCGAGGGCGTTGAGGAACTGCCGCTTGTATTCATGGATGCGCTTGACCTGGACATCGAACATCGTATCAGGGTCGACCGTCAGCGAGCAGTCCTTGCGTAGAAAATCGGCTGCGGCGATCTTGGCCTGACGCTTGATCGCCGCGAAATCTGAACGGAACGCCGCATCGTCGGCGAACGGAGCCAGTTTCGAGATCTGGGCGTAGTCGGTGATCCACCCGTCCCCGATCGCTTCGGTGATTTTCGCCGCGAGGGGAGGGTTCGCATCAAGCAGCCATCTGCGCTGGGTGATGCCATTGGTCTTGTTGTTGAACCGGTCGGGGAAGATCAGGTTGAACTCGGGGAACATCGTCGTCTTGAGCAGCTCCGAATGGAGCACCGCGAC
The DNA here is from genome assembly GCA_001604275.1 of Spirochaetales bacterium Spiro_02. Classification (GTDB taxonomy): domain Bacteria; phylum Spirochaetota; class Spirochaetia; order Sphaerochaetales; family Sphaerochaetaceae; genus Spiro-02. The sequence goes on along the minus strand of LVBD01000063.1, from coordinate 15,773 downwards.
GCCGTTGGTCGAATGGCTGCCGATGATCGATAGGTTGGCCATCCTCACCTGCTTTGGGTTGGTCTCCTCGACGATGCTGACCTTGCTCAGCATCTGAGGCTGGAGCGGGAAGAACGAGACAGCCTGCTGAAGGAACCGATGGTTGATCTCGAAGATGATCTGCATGTGTCGAGGCAGGATGGATTGGATCATCGGAAGCGGCCATTTTTCCAGAGCCTCGGGCATCAGCGTATGGTTGGTGTATCCCATCACGTTCAGCGTGATATCCCACGCTTCGTCCCAGCCAAGCCCCTCCAGATCGATGAGGATGCGCATCATCTCGGGAATCGAAAGCGATGGATGGGTGTCGTTGAGCTGTATTGCGGCGAATTCGGGAAAATGGCTCCACGACAGGTTCTGTCGCTTGAACCGGCGCACGATGTCCGCCAGCGAACAAGCCACGAAGAAGTATTGCTGCTTCAGGCGTAGTTCCTTGCCCATGTACAGCGTGTCGTTGGGATAAAGTACTTGGCTGAGGTTCTCGGCCGACACCTTCGCGCGCACCGCCTCGGTATAGTCGCCTTCGTTGAACTCCTGGAAGTTGAATTCTTCCGGAGCCTTGGCGCTCCACAGCCGGAGCGTATTGACTGTGTTGCCCCCGTATCCGATGATCGGCATGTCATAGGCCATGCCGTTGATCTGCTCCGAACCGATCCATTTGAACAGATCCCGGCCGTTTTCGCGGATGACTTTCACCTCCCCCCCGAATTGGACCGGATAGATCAGGTCGGGGCGCTGGATCTCCCATGGGTTCCCATCCCGAAGCCAGTTGTCCGGCTGTTCGACTTGCCATCCGTTTCTGATCTGCTGTCGGAATATGCCGTAGTTATATCTGATTCCATACCCGTACGCCGGTAGTTCCATCGTCGCCAGGGAATCGAGGAAACAGGCGGCGAGCCGGCCCAGGCCTCCATTGCCAAGCCCTGCGTCGGGCTCTACATCGGCCAGATCCTCGTAGCGATAGCCAAGTTCGGCCATCGCTTCCTTGACTTCCCCCTTGAGCTTCATGTTGATGATGTTGTTCGTCATTGCCCGTCCCATCAGGAATTCAAGGGAAAGGTAGTAGACCCGTTTTGAATTCGTTGCGCGCTGGGTTTTGCGGCTGAGGTCCCACTGATGGATGATTCTGTCACGGATCGCATATGCGAGTGCGGTATAGCGACCCTCCGCCGTAGCGTGGTAGACATCGGCGTCAAGCGAGTATTTCAGATGTTCGGCGAAGTCTTGGGCGATATCGGCGCTTGTGTGGCCGAATCTCGTGAGCTGTCCTGTCTTCATGGTTCCGGACTCCTTCCCGCCGTCCCGACGGACGGCTGTTTGGATGATATCGTACGCAATGTCATTGGATATCGCCGCGCCTTCCTGATACAGGCTGATACAGGAGAGGCGGCCTCCTCGCCATATCCAATATCCATACTATATACAGAACTCGGACTAGATACAACGATTCCTTGTCGTACGGGGTGTCCCGGGAGCTCCGTCACAGGGCGAATGACTGCTGGGAAGGCATTGCGTCGCCGATCAACAAGGCCAGCTCCGGCGTCAGGATCCGTGCTCCGTCGGTTCGATATTCGACGATCGAATGTATCTTCTCGGCTGAGAACGTGAAAAATGAAACCACGTGCCAGGTTTCCCCTGTCTTCGGTTCGCGGATTTCTGCGGCGGTGACGGCCTTGTTGCCGAAGACCTCCATCCTTTGCAGCGTGATGCGTAGCGGTCCGTCGGAATCAGCGGTTTTCGCAAGCGCGATGAACTCCTCGACCGTCAGCCGCTTTGTGGCGACCACCCAATCGATGAAGCCTTCTCCGGTGAACAGGGTTTTCATCGTATCCCAGTCGCCGGCATCGTAGGTCCTCCAGAACGTCCGGATGGCTCTGACTCTTCCCGAATGCGCGACGTTGAGCCGATGGCGGCCGTTGCCGTGGTACGTTCTCTGCCCGGGGGACGGCATGACATGCAGGTCATAGCGTTGCCTGCCGTTTCGTTGTGCGTTCATGTTCTGCTCCTTCGTTGACGCGATGTCTTGTCGTCTTGCCCGGTTTCCGGGGAGAGTTCGGAACGGATTCCGTGTGTAGCCGGACCAAGCGGCTGATGAGAGTCGGCGCAACCATGGTCGCGCGAGACGGCGGAGCGCCCGTACGACGACATGCCTGGATGCGGCGAATCCAACGCTTCTCGTCGGAATGCCAGCCTGGAGAAAAACTGTATATAGCGATGATACCACGGAAGCCGGTGTTTTTTCCACCGTCGGATGCGGTCTCGTCGGCGTCCGTCATTCCGGTGCCTAAAAAGTGAATTGCTGATATTGACAAAAGAAACTCAATTTGGTAAGTTGGCTTCTGCATGTTGCAGGCCTACCGCCCGACAGGTATGTCCTCGTGAAGTGCATACGCCTCTGTAGCTCAGTCGGTAGAGCACCACCATGGTAAGGTGGGGGTCAGCGGTTCAAATCCGCTCGGAGGCTCTTTTTTTTTCTTGCCCGTCCCGACGGGTAGTTGTGAACGGCGATTTTCGCCGAGGAGTTGTGATTATGGCAAACGCTAAGAAAAAGGGACCGGTCGAAAAAATCGCCCTGCAGTGCACGGAATGCAAGCGGAAGAACTATACCACGGAGAAGAACCGCCGGAATACGCCTGGAAAGCTCGAATTGAACAAATATTGCCCGTTCGAGCATAAGCATACCCTGCATCGCGAGACAAAGATTAAATAACGTTCGAAAGGGCGGAGGCGCGAGACGCAGACAGGTCAGTAGCTCCAATGGCTAGAGCGCTGGTCTCCAAAACCGGATGTTGTAGGTTCGAGTCCTACCTGGCCTGTTTGCTTCTCGGCGTCGAGCCCGACGGACGATCGGACGTCGCCATGCAGACGCACGGCGTTCGTGTCCATAGAAAGGTGGTCGTACATGAAAAAACTGGTTAAATTTTTCAAGGAGTCGCATCTCGAGCTGAAGAAGGTCGTATGGCCGTCTCGTGAGACTGTAGTTTCCTCTACCAAGGTCGTTCTTGTCTCCACCTTGATTTTCGCTGTCGTCCTCGGTTTGGTGGATTTCCTCCTGCTGCGGGGCCTCTACCTCATATTCTAGGACAGGTGACATGGCAAAAGGTTGGTACGTAGTACATACTTATTCCGGCTACGAGCAAAAGATCGAGCGTATTCTCCGCAAGATGATGGAGACCGATGCCGACTTTCGTGATGTCTGCACCGATGTGAAGGTCCCGTTCGAGACCGTTGTCGAGGTGAAGGATGGCGTCAAGCGCGATGTCAAGCGGAAGATTCTGCCCGGCTATATCTTGGTTGAGCTCGACCTGCCCGAGCACAGCTGGAAGACCTGGTGCTCGCAGATCAAGCGTATCCAGGGAGTGACCGGATTCGTCAGCGCGATGGATGGCGTCAAGCCGCAACCGTTGACGGCCGACGAAGTCAAGGGAATCTTCCAGAAGACCGGCGACATCAAGACGGAGAAGGTGTTCAAGCCCAAGCAGACGTTCTCGGTAGGCGAGCAGGTCCGGATCGTGGAGGGGCCGTTCGAGACCTTTACGGGGACGATCGAGGAGGTCAACCTCGAGAAAGGCCGCCTGCGGGTCTCTGTCGGGATTTTCGGTCGGTCCACGCCGGTCGAAGTCGACTTTCTGCAGGTGGAGAAGATCTGACGGGACGCCCGGGCGTCGTTTCCGTTCGATTCAGAAGAGAAGGAAGACTTCCTTTTTCCGACTGTTCTTTTACATACGTCCGTATCGTTCGTGTTATTACTCCTCCCCGGATTTCGTCCGGGAAGGTGGGAGCCTGATCGTATGACAGGCGTTATTACCAGCGCGAAGGCCCGAAAGTTTTCGGTCAACTCAGACCAGGCCTGTCGCGTAAGGAGAAAAAACAATGGCAAAGAAGAAGGTAACTGCGATCATCAAGTTGCAGTGCCCTGCCCAGAAGGCCACGCCGGCGCCTCCCGTAGGCCCCGCCCTCGGTCCTCATGGCGTCAGCGCCCCTCAGTTCGTCCAGCAGTTCAATGACAAGACCAAAGGGTTCGAAGCTGGATTGGTCATTCCCGTAGTCATTACCGTCTATCAGGACAAGAGCTTCACGTTCATCCTGAAGACCCCGCCCGCAGCCGTCCTCATCAAGAAGGCGCTCGGTCTGCAGACCGCCAGCGGGGTGCCCAACAAGCAGAAGGTCGGAAAACTCACGCAAGCCCAGCTTACCGAGATCGCGCAGACCAAGATGCCTGACTTGAACGCCAACGACATTGAAGCCGCGAAGCGGATCATCGCCGGTACGGCCAGAAGCATGGGCGTAGAGGTGGAGAAGTAATATGAAGCACGGCAAGAAATATCGCGAGACGATAAAGAAGTTTGATCACGAGAAGACATATTCTTTCGCCGATGCGGCACAGATCGTCAAGGATTGCGCATACGCCAAGTTCGACGAGACCGTCGAGCTGTCCGTCAGTCTTTCCCTGAAGAAGAGCCAGAGCGTTCGGGACACGGTGGTCCTTCCCAACCAGTTCTCCGCCCAGAAGCGCGTCCTGGTTTTTGCCAAGGGCGAAAAGGCCGAGGAGGCCCGCGAGGCCGGCGCCACGTATGTCGGCGACGACGATCTGATCGAGAAAATCCGCGGCGGTTGGATGGATTTCGACGTGGCGGTCGCCACGCCCGACATGATGAAGGACGTCGGTCGTCTCGGACCGATCCTCGGTCGCCGAGGCTTGATGCCGAACCCCAAGACGCAAACTGTCACGTTCGATTTGAAGAACGCGCTGGCGGAGCTGAGCAAGGGGCGTGTCGAATTCCGTTCCGACAAGACCGGCGTCATCCATCTGGCGATCGGCAAGGTGTCCATGGATCCCGCCAAGGTGAGCGAGAACGCCGTCGCCATCGTCAAGGAAATCATCCGCAAGAAACCGACCGACGCAAAGGGTGATTTCGTCCAGAGCATCGCGCTTTCCTCCACGATGGGCCCCGGCGTCCATGTCGACGTGAAGGAAGCGACGGCTGCGACCGTCTAGGAGGAGGAAGAAGATTATGGATTACCAGACTCGCATTACTCCGGCAAAGGAAGAGGCCGTCAAGGTTCTCAAGGAAGAGTTCGCCGAATACACCGGGTATATCTTCACCGACTACCGTGGAATGACCGTCGAGCAGATCACCGATCTGCGCCATCAGTTGCGCGCGAAGAACGCCGCTTATCGCGTCGTCAAGAACCGCTTCGCCAAGATCGCGTTCAACGATCTGGACCGGGGCGGCGCCGAAGCGCACATGGTCGGTCCGACCGCCGTGGCGCTTTCCAAGGGTGAGGAAACCGGAGCGGTGGCAAAGCTGCTGTTCGAGTTTGCCAAAAGTGCGCCGATCACTGTCAAAGGAGCGATCGTCGATGGGGATCTGTTCGACGCCGCGCAGATCGAGGCGTACAGCAAGCTGCCCGGCAGACTGGATCTGATTTCTATCTTGATGGGGACCATGAAGGCTCCCGTCCAGAAACTGGCCGCGACGTTGCTGGCCTATGTCGAATCGAAGCAGGGAGCCTCTCCGGCAGCAGCCGAAGCCCCCGCTCAGGAAAATTAAGCGGTCTTAGTCTTCAGCAAGTAACCTGCTATGACCGTTTGAACAATAACTAACCAAGGAGAAGATAATATGGCTACGAAAGAAGAAATCATTGAAGCGATCGCGAACATGACCGTTCTCGAGGTCTCCGAGCTCATCAAGATGATGGAAGAGAAGTTCGGTGTCACCGCCGCCGCGGCTGTCGCCGCCGGCCCCGCCGCCGGTCCTGCCGCCGCAGCTGAGGAAGTCGAGGAGCAGACCGAGTTCACCGTCATCCTCAAGGCCGTCGACGCAGCCAAGAAGATCGCCGCGATCAAGGAAGTCCGCGCCATCACCGGCCTGGGCCTCAAGGAAGCGAAGGATCTGGTCGAAGCCGGTGGCAAGCCCGTCAAGGAGGGCGTGTCCAAGGAAGAGGCCGCCGGTATCAAGGAGAAGCTCGAGGCTGCCGGCTGCACCGTCGAGATCAAGTAGTTTGTTCGCGATATCGATACAGAAACATGAATTGCTCCGGATCCCCAGGGGTCCGGAGGATCTCAGCCACCGGGAGCATCCGGTGGCCTGTCGTGTCTTTCAAAAACCCTCGACCGGTACGTACGGCGAGGGGATGTTCTACGAAGTCGGTGTCCGCTTCCGGGTGGATGCCTGCCTGGCCGGCGCGGTGTCCTGATCATCGGGCCAGACGTTCCGACCATGCAATTTGACTCTGGAGGGTACATGATGGTTGCCAAAGGCAAATCCATAACACGCACATACATCGGGTCCGAGTTCTACGAAGTCTGCGAACTGCCCAACCTGATCGGAATCCAGCTGGACTCCTATGAACGGTTCCTGCAGCTGGACCGTATCAAGCAGAGGCTCGCTCCAGATCCCGCCTATGGGCTGGAGGAAGTGTTCCAGTCGACGTTCCCGATTGAAAGTCCGAACGGTGAAATGCGCCTGGTCTATGGCGGCTATACAATCGACTTTGACAACATCAAGTTCTCCGAGACTGAGTGTAAGAAGAAAGGTCGCTCATACAGCGTCCCGATCAAGGCTGTCGTCAGCCTGGAACTTCCCAACGGAGAGTTGCGGGAGAAGGAGATCTTCTTCGGCGACATCCCGTTGATGACCGATCGCGGTACGTTCATCATCAATGGTGCGGAACGCGTCGTCGTCAGTCAGATCCACCGTTCTCCCGGCGTCATCTTCTCCAACGAGAAGGACGTTTATTCTTCCAGGATCATCCCGTACAGGGGTTCCTGGCTCGAATTCGAGATCGATGAGAAGAAGCAGTTGATCTTTACCAAGATCGACCGCAAGAAGCGCATCCTCGGAACGCTGTTCCTCCGCGCGATCGGGTTCGACACCCGGGAAAAGATCGTGGAGCAGTTCTACAAGGGCAGGACTTTCGAGCTGGTCGACGACAAGGATCTGAAGAACTCCCTCGTCGGCGCCGCCCTGTACAAGGATGTCCATGCGATGGTCGACGGGGAGGAAAAGAAAGTCCTTCGCGCCGGCGACAAGCTGCACCCCCATGAAATCGACGAATTGATCGCCCTCAAGGTTCCCGCGATCGAGGTCATCGACCTGCATGACGAGCAATCGTTGCACAGCGAGATCATCCTCAATTGCTTCGACATCGAGGACGCCAAATATACCCGTACGGAAGAGGGTTTCGACGAGCCCACGAAGGAAGACGTCCTTGGACCGATCTTCAGCGTGCTGATGCCCGGCGAGATGATCGCCATCGAGCGCGCCGAAAAGGATCTTCCCGACATGTTCTTCTCCAGCCGCAGGTACGACCTCGGCAGTGTCGGCCGCTACAAGTTCAACAAGAAGTTCGGGACCGGTACCGACGAAGAGGAGGAGAACGCTCCTACCGATCTGACGGTGCTCACCCCCGCCGACATCATCAATACGATGAGTTTCCTGATCAAGGTGTTTATCCGTGAGGAGAACGTAGACGATATCGACCATCTGGGGAACCGTCGCGTGCGGTCCGTCGGAGAACTGCTGCAGAACTCCCTCAAGAGCGCTTTCGCCCGGATGGAGCGGATCGCCAAGGAGCGAATGAACCTGGAGACCAGCAGCGTCCGGCCGCAGGATCTGATCTCCATCAAGCCGATCGTCGCTGCTGTCAAGGAATTCTTCGGCAGTAGTCAGCTGTCGCAGTTCATGGATCAGGTCAATCCGCTCGCTGAGCTGACTCACAAGCGCCGTCTCAATGCATTGGGACCCGGCGGCCTGTCCCGTGACCGGGCCGGCTTCGAAGTCCGTGACGTCCACTATACCCATTACGGACGCATGTGCCCCATCGAGACACCGGAAGGTCCGAACATCGGACTGATCGTATCGCTGGCCAACTATACCCGTGTCAACGAGCATGGGTTCCTCGAGACTCCGTACCGCAAAGTCGTGGACGGGAAGGTGACCAAGCAATACCGGTATCTCGATGCGAACGATGAAGAGAAGTATTTCATTGCCCAGGCTTCGACGAAGATCGACGCCGACGGCAACTTTCTGGAGAAGGAAGTTCCGGTACGCCATAGCGGGGACTATTCGACCCGTACCCCGAAGGACATCAAGTACATGGATGTCTCTCCGAAGCAGGTCATCTCCGTCGCGGCGTCGCTGATTCCGTTCCTCGAACACGACGACGCCAACCGCGCGCTGATGGGTTCGAACATGCAGCGCCAGGCGGTTCCGCTGGTATTTCCGGAGACCCCTCGCGTAGGGACCGGTATGGAAGGCAAGACCGCCTACGATTCCGGAGTGCTGGTCAAGGCCAAGCGCGCCGGAACTATCGACTACGTATCGTCCACGCAGATCATCATCCGTCCTGATGACGCTGAGATCGAAGGCGAGGTCGACTACTATGAAGTCCAGAAATTCCAGCGGACAAACCAGGACACCTGCTTCAACCAGAAGCCGATCGTGGCCAAGGGGCAGCATGTCGCGGCGGGAGAAGTGCTCGCCGACGGCCCCGCGACGCAGAACGGTGAGCTGGCCCTCGGCCGGAACATCCTCGTCGGGTTCGTTCCTTGGAACGGCTACAACTACGAGGACGCGGTCCTGATCAGCGAACGTGTCGTGCGCGACGATATCTATACGTCGATCCATATCAAGGAGTTCACCACCGATATCCGCGAGACTAAGCTCGGCCCCGAGAAGCTGACGAGGGACATCCCCAACACCAGCGAGAAGATGCTCGAGCAACTCGATGAGGACGGAATCGTCCGCATCGGGACGATGGTCCGCCCGGGGCATATCCTCGTCGGCAAGGTCACCCCGAAATCGGAGTCGGATACGACGCCTGAATTCAAGCTGTTGAACTCGATCTTCGGCGAGAAGGCGAAGGAAGTGCGGGATACATCCCTGAAGGTCCCCCATGGGACGGAAGGGACGGTCATCGACATCCAACGTCTGAAGCGCAGCGAGGGCGATGAACTGCCGCCGGGCGTCGAAGAGACCGTCAAGGTCCTGATCGCTACCAAGCGCAAGCTTCGTCAGGGAGACAAGATGGCCGGACGTCACGGAAACAAGGGCGTCGTCAGCCGGATCCTTCCGGAAGAGGATATGCCGTACATGGCCGACGGTACGCCGCTGGATGTGTGCTTGAATCCGTTGGGCGTTCCGTCCCGAATGAACATCGGCCAGTTGATGGAGACTCAGCTGGGCTGGGCAGCGGTGAATTTGGACGAATGGTATTCTTCGCCGGTATTCCAGTCCGCGTCGATGGATCAGATCGAGGCGAAGATGCGCGAAGCCGGATTGCCTGAGAATTCCAAGACCGTCCTGTACGACGGCCGCACAGGCGTTCCGTTCGTCAATCCCGTCTTCTGCGGGTACATCTACTACCTCAAGCTGCACCACCTCGTCGACGACAAGATGCATGCCAGGTCCACCGGTCCGTACTCGCTGGTCACCCAGCAACCGCTGGGAGGCAAGGCTCAGTTCGGCGGTCAGCGGCTTGGAGAGATGGAAGTGTGGGCCCTGGAGGCGTATGGCGCAGCAAATACGCTGCAGGAACTGCTGACGATCAAGTCCGACGACATGAACGGTCGTGTGAAGATCTACGAAAGCATCGTCAAGGGCGAGCCGGCTACGAGCGCGGGCATGCCCGAGGCGTTCAACGTTCTGGTGCAGGAGATCCGTGGCCTCGCCTTGGATATGTCGGTCTACGATTCCAAGGGCAAGCAGGTTCCTTTGACGGAAAGGGATGAAGAGCTGATCAACAAGAAAAGCTCCGTTAACTAAGCAGGAGAACAACGGATGAAGGAAATTCAGGATTTCGATAGCATAATGATACGGCTCGCTTCGCCGGAACAGATCAAAGCCTGGTCCTATGGCGAGGTCAAGAAGCCCGAGACGATCAACTACCGCACGCTTCGCCCGGAGCGAGACGGACTCTTCTGCGAAAAGATCTTCGGTACGACGAAGGAGTGGGAGTGCTACTGCGGCAAGTTCAAGTCGATCCGGTACAAGGGTGTCATCTGCGACCGTTGCGGTGTCGAAGTCACCAATGTGAAGGTCCGACGGGAGCGCATGGGGCATATCACCCTTGCTTCGCCGGTCTCCCACATCTGGTACTACCGTTCCGTACCGTCGAGGATGAGCCTTTTGCTCGATATCACTCGGGCGTCGTTGCAGAGCGTCCTGTACTACGAGAAGTACATCGTGATCAATCCCGGCGATACCGACCTCAAGCCCAAGCAGCTCCTTTCCGAAGAGGAATACTACCAGGCGCGAGAGCAGTACGGAGAATCGTTCCAAGCGGGGATGGGCGCAGAGGCTGTCCGTCAGCTGCTTGAGAACCTTGATCTCGAGGCGTTGTCCGTCGAGCTGCGGGAGCAGATGCGAAGCAAGGAAGACAAGGCGGACAAGCGACTGCTCAAGCGCATCGAGGTCGTCGAGAACTTCCGAGACAGCGGGAACCGACCTGAATGGATGATTCTGACGGTCATTCCCGTGATTCCTCCCGATCTGCGCCCGATGGTGCAGCTCGATGGCGGTCGGTTTGCCACCAGTGATCTCAACGACCTGTATCGTCGCGTCATCAACCGGAACAATCGTCTCCAGCGGCTGATCACGCTCCACGCCCCCGACATCATCATCCGTAACGAGAAGCGGATGCTTCAGGAGGCGGTCGATGCCTTGTTCGACAATTCCAAGCGCAAGCGCGTGGTCAAGGGCGCGAGCAACCGTCCCCTCAAGAGCCTGTCCGATATGCTCAAGGGCAAGCAGGGCCGGTTCCGCCAGAACCTGCTCGGAAAGCGCGTCGACTATTCCGGTCGTTCGGTAATCGTCGTCGGTCCTGAACTGCGGATCCATCAGTGCGGTCTTCCCGCCAAGATGGCGCTCGAGCTGTACAAGCCGTTCATCATGAAGAAGCTGGTGCAGAACGGGGTCGTCTACAATATCAAGAAAGCGAAGAACCTTGTGGAACAGGAAACCCCGGAGGTCTGGTCGATCCTCGATAACGTGGTCAAGGAGCACCCAGTGCTGCTCAACCGCGCGCCTACGCTGCACCGGCTGGGCATCCAGGCGTTCGAGCCCGTGCTTGTCGACGGCAAGGCGATCAAGCTCCATCCGCTGGTGTGTCATGCGTATAACGCTGACTTCGACGGCGACCAGATGGCTGTCCACGTGCCGCTGACCCAGGCCGCCCAGCTGGAATGCTGGACGCTGATGCTCTCCGCGACAAACTTGCTCGACCCAGCCAACGGTAAGCCGATCGTATTTCCGTCCCAGGATATGGTCCTCGGAATCAACTATCTCACCCGTGAGATGGTCGGCGCGAAGGGAGAGGGGCGGTTCTATGACAATATCGGAGAGCTCGAGATGGCGATCGAGTCCGGCGCATTGTCGTACAATGCCAAGATTCAATACCGGCTTGAGGACGGTGATCGCATCGAGACGACCCCCGGACGGGTCATTTTCAACGCTGTGTTGCCCGAAGGCATTCCGTACCAGAACTACTGTCTCGGCGACAAGGAGTTGAAGAAGCTGATCGGCGAGACGATCGGCACCAACAAGAATTCCGTGGCCGTCAAGCTTCTTGATTCGATCAAGGATATCGGCTTCAAGTACGCCACGCTCTTCGGTGCCACGATCGGTCTGTCCGACATGATCATCCCCGACGCGAAGAAAGAGATGGTCGAGCGGGCCAACCAGATGCAGGCGCAGATTCTCGATCAGTACCGTCAGGGGCATATCACCCAGGACGAACGGTACAACCGTGTCATCGAGGTGTGGAGCCAGACCAACGAAGAGCTGACCAACGAGCTGATGACTCAGCTGAAGAAGAGCCAGAACGGCTTCAATCCGTTGTTCCTCATGGCCGATTCCGGCGCCCGAGGTTCCAAGACTCAGATCAGACAGCTGGGAGGCATGCGTGGCTTGATGGCCAAGCCGTCCGGCGACATCATCGAGTTCCCGATCAAATCGAACTTCAAGGAAGGACTTTCGATCATCGAGTTCTTCATTTCCACCAACGGTGCCCGTAAGGGATTGTCCGATACGGCGCTGAAGACCGCCGAGGCCGGATATCTGACCAGACGTCTGGTCGATATCAGTCAGGACGTCGTAATCAACGAGGACGACTGCGGAACGATCAACGGAATCTGGCGTACGGCGATCAAGGACGGCGACGAAATCGTCGAAGGGCTCGCCGACCGCATCGTCGGCCGGTTCACACTGGAGAAAGTGAAGCATCCGGTCACCGGAGAGCTGCTGATCGATGTCAACCAGGAGATCGACGAGGAGACTGCCAAGAAGATCGAGGCGGCGGGAATCGAACGCGTACTGCTACGCACAGTGCTGACCTGTGAGGCGGAGCATGGCGTATGTCGCAAGTGCTATGGCCGCAATCTGGCGACCAATCGCCCTGTCGAGATCGGTGAGGCGGTCGGTATCATCGCCGCGCAGTCCATCGGCCAGCCCGGCACCCAGTTGACGATGCGTACGTTCCACGTCGGCGGAACCGCGGCGACCAGCACGGAGGACAACAAGCTGACGTTCACCCACCCGATTCTGATCAACCGGATCACCGGGACGATGGTCGAACGTGAAGCCGACCATCGCAAGCTGTTCACCCGGAAAGGGCATATCTTCTATTCCCGCGTCCTGCGTGAGATTTTGAAAGGTACCTACGACAAACTGCTCGTTTCCGACGGAGACAAGGTCGCCAATGGCGCCCCTCTGTACGAGAAGGATGGTGTCGTCGTAGCCGCGAACGAGGTCGGAATCGTCCGACAGGCGGGAGAGCATCTGTATATCGTGGGACCTGAAAGCCGGCAGGACATCAAGAACGGCTCCGAACTGAAGGTGGATGAAGGCCAATATGTCGATTCCGGAGAGCCTGTCGTCCTGTTCGATCCGTTCAGCGAGCCGATCATCGCCGAGTATGACGGGTTCATCAAGTTCGTCGATATCAAGCTGGGCACCACGCTTCAGGAAGAGGTCAACGAGGAGACGGGCAACGTCGAGAAAAAGATCACCGAGTACAGTCTCGAGACACTCCAGCCGCGTATTACGATCACCAGCGAACCGGACGGGCAGGGCGAGGTCCTTGCGGCCTACTTCCTCCCCGGTTCTTCGTATCTGCAGATCGAGGACGGCATGAAGGTCGTCAAGGGCGATATCCTTGCCAAGCTGCTCAAGGAGAGCATCAAGACCAAGGACATCACCGGAGGCCTGCCTCGTGTCGGCGAGCTGTTCGAGGCCCGCAGGCCGAGGAGCGCGGCGGTGCTGTCCCAGGTGGATGGCGTCGTCAAGTTCGGACCGATCGTCAAGAGCAAGCGGCAGATCATCGTCCAGGACGATTTCAACCACGAGTACAAGCACTATGTCCCGATGGGCAAGCATCTGCTGGTCCGTGACGGGGATCGTGTCGAAGCCGCGGAGCGTCTGTGCGACGGTGCGATCGATCCTCACGATATCCTCGACATCCTTGGCGAGAACGAGTTGCAGTCCTTCCTTTTGGACGAGGTCCAGGAAGTCTATCGGTTGCAGGGAGTGGATATCAACGACAAGCACCTGGGCGTCGTCGTGCGCCAGATGCTGCGCAAGGTCGAGGTCGTCAGTGTCGGCGATACGAGCTTCATCCATGGTCAGCAGGTCGATAAATACCGCTTCCATGAGGAGAACGCCCGTGTCGTGAGGGAGGGCGGTCAGCCGGCCGTGGCCCGTCCGCTGCTGCTGGGCATCACCCGCGCATCTCTGAGCATTGACTCGTTCATTTCGGCCGCTTCCTTCCAGGAGACGACGAAGGTCTTGACAAATGCAGCTATTGCTGGTAGTAAAGATGAGTTGCGCGGTCTCAAGGAGAACGTGATCATCGGCCATTTGATCCCCGCCGGTACCGGTATGAAGCGGTATCGCCAGGTCAAGCTGAAGGACGAGGATCTGATCGATCTCAGGGAGAAGGTGGAATCGGTGATGGACGCTCGTCGTCAGGAAGTGATCGACGATGATGATTTCGACATCGAAGATATCGCGGATATGACAACCGAAGGAGAAGCCGTCGAGGTCGACGACAACTACGGCGAAGAGTGATCCCGCCTGTCGGCGGGTCGCTTCCCGGAGTTCTGTCGCCGTGAAGGACGTCAACGGTTTTTCATGCTGACTTCGTTTGTATATATAGGATGCGTCGTTCCGTAAGGAATCGGCGCAGGTCCCCGCCCGAAGGGTGGGTGGACCAGACAATCAACAAGGGAGTGTATCGACAAGATGCCTACTATTAATCAGCTGATCAGAAAGGGAAGGACCTCTGTCAAGAACAAGACCAAGTCCCCGGCCCTTGACGGTTGCCCGCAGAAGCGCGGGGTATGCACGAGAGTGATGACCGTCACGCCTAAGAAACCTAACTCCGCTTTGAGAAAGGTCGCTCGTGTGCGTCTTTCCAACGGTATTGAAGTGACCGCCTATATCCCCGGTATCGGGCACAACCTGCAGGAGCACTCCGTCGTTCTCCTGCGCGGCGGAAGGGTCAAGGACCTTCCTGGTGTTCGATATCATATCATCCGCGGTACCAAGGATACGCTGGGTGTCAGCGATCGCAAGAGAAGCCGCTCCAAGTACGGCGCCAAGAAGCCTAAGGCTTGATGAGGGGGTAGCAGCATGTCAAGAAGATCCGTCGCACCGGTCAGGGAGATTCTCCCCGATCCAGTGTACAATAGCATCGTGGTGGAGAAGTTCATCCGCCGCATGATGGTTGACGGCAAGAAGTCCGTCAGCACCAGAATCATCTACGACGCCATGAAGACGATGGGCGAGAAGACCGGAGAGCAGCCGCTCGATGTTTTCCTCAAGGCCCTCGAGAACGTGAAGCCGGTCGTCGAGGTCAAGAGCCGCCGTGTAGGAGGCGCGACCTATCAGGTGCCCGTCGAGATCCGCGACAGTCGTCGTGAAGCGCTCGCCATGCGCTGGCTCATCGCCGCCGCTCGCGCTCGCAACGGACACTCCATGGCTGAGAAACTCAGCGCGGAGTTGCTCGACGCCTACGCCAACACCGGTGCCGCCTTCAAGAAGAAGGAAGATACCCACCGCATGGCCGAGGCCAACAAGGCGTTCTCCCACTACCGCTGGTAGGGGATGCGCCCGAAGGGTGTCCGGTAGATACTGGTTTTCCAAATGATCGAATTGTTTTCGTATGCCGCCGGATGGTTCGCCCGGCGGTTTTTATTTGCCCCCCCCTGCATAGCATTTGATTGGTAATAATTGATTGTTTTGTATATAATTAACTCAAGCTCTCACTGATCGATTGCTACATGATTGCTCGGTCATTGCTTTGACATTGCCGCATGCTTGGTCGGTGATTGCTCTGCCATTGCCGCATGACCGCCGAATTCAATACATATAGCCATTTAATATGACAAATGGTTATATGGTAGTCCATGGTTTGACGTGTTGAAAGGAAAAAGGCCCCTGCCTGTTGCGGAAGTGGTTCGACAAGGAGCCGAACTCGGTCGTAGATACGGCCACCATATGGCAACCGTGGTTCCAATTTCTCCGGAAGAGGTCCCAAGCTTCTGATCAAGCCCTCCCTCCGAGATGGTCAGAAGATGACGCAGGATTCTACACGTAGCCGCTGGAGGCCTTCCCCTCTGGACATCGCTTCGGTTCCCCTGATTGGCGCTCGTAAAAAAAATTCCTTCCTGTGCGTCAACCGTCTGGGAAAAAGTCACCTGAGAAAGTAGTGGTTTTCAGGGGTTTTGCGAG
>LVBD01000062.1 GCA_001604275.1 Spirochaetales bacterium Spiro_02 | reverse complement strand
AAAAGCTTGCTTCTGAATAAGTTGCAAGCTTTTATTCGTATTTCTGCTGTCAAAGTCAGGATAAGGCGTGCCAAGTTACGAAATTCTCAAATAAGTGTTGGTTTCGACAAAAAAATGGCAACTCTTTCGTCTTTCCGCCCAGATTTCTGTATTTTTAGCCGTGCAAGGATGTTACACTCGGTATAATTTGTGCAGAAACTGCATGATTGACGAACCCTGCACGCATCAGTACCTTTGACGCATGAAAGATTCCATACTCAACAGACGGATGCGCTATACCTATACCCATGTCACCGAGACCTTGATCATCATCAACGTACTGGTGTTCCTGCTCACCGAGTTCATCTATCCGAAAAGTGTCTATTATCTGGCGATGATTCCATCGTTCGTGCTGCATGGCTATGTGTGGCAGCTGTTCACCTACATGTTCGTCCACGGCGGATTCTCGCATATCCTGTTCAATATGCTCGGCCTCTATATTTTCGGATCGATGGTGGAACGGCGGATCGGCAGCAAGGAGTTCCTGCTGTTCTATCTGCTGACCGGGACGCTGTCGGGCGTTTTCAGCTTCGTCGCATATCTGCTGGCGGGAACGAACGTGGTGCTACTGGGGGCGTCCGGGGCGCTGTATGCCGTGATGCTGTTGTTCTCGGTGCTGTATCCGTACGCCGTGGTGTATGTGTTCGGGTTGCTACCGATCCGTGCGCCGCTACTGGTGGTGATCTACTTCCTGTTCGAGCTATTCAGCCAGATGTCCGGCGCCAATGGTGGCGCTTCACATCTGACCCACCTAGGAGGGTTGTTGTTCGCATACATCTACTGCCTGATCCGCTTACGGCTCAATCCTCTACAGGAGTGGCGCCGGCGCTGATCGTAGCTGTTCCCGCCGGTTCGGCAGAAAGCCGGTATCCGTCAGTCAGTCCTGCATGCCGTACTCGCGTCGTATGTCGGCGTATCCTTTCTTGATGATGTCGTAGATGATCCTGATCTTCTCCTCATGATGGATGAAGGCGGATTTCATCGCATTGACGGTTATCTTCTCTAGGTCCCTGAGCGTGAGGTTGTACTGGCGGGTGGCGATCTCCATCTCCTTGGTAAGGTTTGTGTCGCTCATCAGGCGGTTGTCGCTGCAAAGGAATACGCGGAAGTTGTTGCGAAAGAAAATGATGAACGGATGGCTGGCGTAGTCGGCGGCCGCTCCAGTGCCGACGTTGCTGGTCAGGCACATTTCCATGGGAATTCGTCGATCCTGGATGAAGTGGGCGAGGGTGCCCATCTTCTCGATCCGGGTGCCTTCGATCGACATGTCTTCGATCAGCCGGGTTCCGTGGCCGATCCTGTGGGCGCCGCAGACTTGGATCGCCTGCCAGATGGATTCCAGACCGAACGCTTCGCCGGCATGGATAGTGATGTTGAAGTTCTTGTATCTGATGAACTGGAACGCTTCCAAGTGCTTTTTCGGCGGATGTCCGTATTCGTCGCCGGCGATATCGAAGCCGACGACGCCCCGTTCACGGAAGGCCACGGCCAGTTCCGCGATTTCCAGCGAGAGATCGGGGTGCTGGTTGCGCATGGCGCAGAGGATCACCCCGTATTCCATGCCGGTCTTCTTTCTGCCTCGTTCCATTCCGGTCAGTACTGCGGTGACGATTTCTTCTAGGTTGAGTCCGCGTTCTTGATGCAGCACCGGTGCGAACCTGATTTCCGCATAGACGACGTTCTCTGCGGCGAGGTCTTCGACTGCTTCGAACGCCACCCGTTCCAACGCCTCTGCGGTCTGCAGCACTGCCGTGGTGACGGCGAATGTCTCCAGATAGAGGCTGAGGCTTTTTTGCTTGTAGCCACGTGAGAACCACTGGGCCAGTTCCTGCGGGTCGTGGGTCGGTAGCGCTACGTCGTATTGTTTCGCCAGTTCGATGATCGTCGTCGGCCTGAGTCCGCCGTCAAGATGGTCATGGAGTTCCACTTTTGGAATGCGATGGATGATCTCGTGTGTCAACATGCACATATCATACTACGACAGGTGCCACTACGGCAAATGATATCACCGGCACCATTTTCCTGCCCCTCTTTTTGGAGTCCTTTTCTGGTAGCGGACGACGCCTTCACCTTTCGGGTGGGTTTTTCTTTCAGAAGGCCATGCTTTCGTTCTCTCTACTCTCTATAGGTCATTCAGACCTGCTACTCCACCGGCGGACGTGCTTTCTGTGGGGCGGACGTGCTACGCACCCCGCCAGACCTGCTTCCCGCGGGGTGGACGTGATGGCAGACGTGCTATCCACGGGACGGACGTGCTTTCTGTGGGACGGACGTGCTACTTCACCCGCCAGACCTGCTTCCCCTACGTCAGACGTGCTACTCCGCAAGGGCGATGGTGGTGTCAGGCCTCATGCTTGGGGATATGGATGGAGGGGCTGGTATTGGTTGAATCACCATGGAGGAGCATGTGAGCCTTTTGCAAAATGAACGGCCATTGTAAATCGACTTGCCTGGTCTGATTCATTATCG
>LVBD01000061.1 GCA_001604275.1 Spirochaetales bacterium Spiro_02 | reverse complement strand
GTAGCTTAACAACTTACATTATGCAGGATTATGAATTTACACACTAATATGGACTTGACCCGGAAACGCGGAATTCGCATTTTAGACCGAACTTTTACACCCTGTTTTCGGTCTGGATCACGATTTTTGAATTTTAGACCGAAAAAACAACCTCATATTTCGGTCTAAATATGAATTTTTGGATTCTCGACCGAAAAACCACCTTCAAAGTTCGGTCTAAATCGTAGATTTCATGATTTCGACTGAAACACCTTCAAAGTTCGGTCTATATCGTGGATTTCAGTTGCCGCCCCCCACGCAAAAAAGCTCCGCAACCGAAGTTGCAGAGCTTTTCAATTGTGCGTATGTTCCATTGGAGCTTCGCGTGGTGCTCAGCTCTGCTTCTTGACGTACTCGGGCATGTATTTGGCCAGCAGGTCGAAGGAGCTGGGGCCCATGTCGAGGTATGCTGCATGGATCTGCTTCATGGAGTACTGGTCGCCGAACTGCTCTACTGCGTCGTTGATGATCTTGGTGCAGTTGATGTTACCGAAGCAGTAAGGTGTGATGTAGCACGGGATCTCTACGTCCATGTCGTAGAAGAAGTCGGTCATTTCCTTGCTGGATGCAGCATCCGGGAAGTACTGCTTGACGTACTTCATCGTATCTTCGTAGCTCCAGCCTTCGTAGTGGATACCGATGTCGATACGGGCGTGCATGTAGTAGTTGGTCACGATCTTGTTGAGATAGAAGAAACGATAGACATTGTAGTTATAGTCTGTCAGCTTCATGATGTAGTTCTCACTGTATGTGGACCAGCCCTCTTTGTAAGCCGTGGTACCGCCGATCTTCTGGTAGTAGTTGTTCAGATTGAGGTGGTATACGAACTCGAAGAGATGTCCCGGATATGCCTCGTGCGCAACGGTTGTCAACATATCGCCCAAGCCGCTGCTTTTGTCATTGAGCATGAGCATGTTGTGGTTCGGATTATCAATCTGAGTGCTCATGTAAGCAGCCGGCGAGAAGTTCTCGGACAGTTCCTTCGGAATGTGGTAAGTGTAGTACTCATGCTTCGGGAGCTCCGGGAAATCGCTCTTGATGGCATCCTGGCAGAACTCGATATCCTTCTCGAAAGAACCGGTAGTGTACTCCGGCATCTTGTTACCGGTGAGATATTTGCTCAGCTCGGCAATATCGTCCTGGGAGAAGGAGTAGATCATGGTATTCATCTCATTCATGGTGTCCTTGATCTTCTTATCCAGATACTCGATAGCCTCCGGAACCGTCATCGACGTACCGGAACGGAGCTGGAAGTAGTACTCGTAGAACTCCTTACCACCCTCCATCTCGCAGAGGCTGCCGCTGGTCTTGGCCTTGCCGTAGAGCTTCTTGACTCCCTCGGCCAGCATCTCATATGCCGGGAAAAACTTGTTATCCAGCGCTTCCTTATTCTTGGCGATCAGATCCTTCTTCGTCGCATCGTCGCAATCCAGAGCATTGATCTTCTCGTCAAAAGTCGTGTACAGATAGTTGCCGTCGTGGTCCTTATACACCGCCACACAGGAATCCACCAGGTTCTCCAGATACGTATCCGGCAGGATGGTACCTTCCTCGGCGCGCTTCTCCTCATACTTCAGAAGGGAAGCCAGGTAGTCGTAGGTATCGTTGACCATCTTGATGTAACGCTCCGCGGATTCCACATCCTCGATGGTCATCGTCGCGAAAAGAACCGGCAGCTCGGCGTTCACGCCTGTCAAAGAGTTGAGGGCGCTGGTATAGTGCAGTTTGTACTTGGAACCTTTCTCACTCATCTCCACGTCGTACATGATCGTATCGTAGAGCATCTTGTCTTCCAGTCCCAGAGAATCGTAATCGATGGCCTCCAGTTCAGCCTTGATGTCCAGATTCTCCTCTTCTTCCTTCTTCTCGTCTTCCTCAGACCAGCACTCGAAGCCCTGCTCCGGCCAGCTCAGTCCCATGTTCTCCGGATGATCCAGAGTATATTCCATGTCAATGATGTCCTTCATGCTCTCCTTGAAAAGACGCTCATCCAGGTCGTGCAGTTTTTTTGCCGCATCCGAATCTGGATCCGCCTTCGAGGTGGTAGCAGTAGTATCGTCTGTATTGGACGGATCGGAAGTTTCCTTCGTATCCGATGTATCCGATGTGTCCGATGTATCTGTGGTATCATCTGTTTCCGACGTCTCGGTCGGTTCCTTCGTTTCGCCCGAATCCCTTGTAGTTCTGGTTTTCTTCGCAACCACCGAGCAGCCCGAACTCAGAATGATCGCAGAGGAGAGAATGGCGCAGCCCATCACTCCCAATACCCTTCTAATCGATTTTTTCATATGAAAAACCTCCTTTTTCTGATGTCATTTAATCACAAAACCGCCCGGTTGTCGTTGCAATCTAGTCACTTTTTAACAATTCTTTACCTTTTGCGGGATCAGCCCGTTACCTTCTCGCTCTTGTAGCTGGCCAGCGTGATGCTCAGAACCACCAGCGAAAGCACCAGGAACGAAGCCGCGGTCAGGAGCATTTTGCCGATGTCGGCGCGGTCATTGAGGATATCCTGGAAAACGATGCAGATGTTGTAAACCGGGATCAGGTAGTGCAGCGCCGGGGAGATGCCGAAGCGGAACATGGACATCATGGCGGCCATGGTGCAAAGAAGTGTCACCGGCATCTGGGCGGTCTGGGCCTGGTTGACGTCCTTGCAGAACAGGGAGATCAGGATACCCAGGTTCGAGAACAGATAGCAAAGCAGGACCACGTACAACAGGATGATAGCCACCTCCGCCACCTGCACGTGCACGCCGGCAAAGCCGAAAACGTCTTCCCAGCCGTTCTTCTCACATATCTTACTGCCCACCACATCCAGGCCTATGTATATGGCGCTGCTAAGCAGGCTTATGAGTGATACGGAAAAAATCTTGCCCATGATCAGCGCCAGGGGACGTACCGGGGTCAGCAACACCTGGTAGAAGGTACCGCGGGTCTTATCCCCCGCGATGGTGTCGCCGGCAAAGTTCGTGATGTTGGCCGTCAGCGGCAGGATCAGCATATAAGGAAGCAGCATGGCGATCATGCGGTTGGTGTTCTCCTTCGGCGAGATATCCCGGGTCTCCATGGTCCGGAAAGTGATATTCGGATGAGTGTCGCGGAAAAGCTTGCCGTACAGTTCCCGCACGAAAGTATCCGCCGTGCCCTTGAGGTAGGCCGATACCGAGTTGTTCTCGTGGTAATAGATCTTGGCGTGGGCAACGTCCGACAGGTCGATGAGGACGTCGCAGTCATGGAACTTCTCCGAATACAGGAAAGTCTGTGGGGCTTCCTGGGAGGCGACGACATAGATCTGCTTGCCGTCCATCTCACCGATATCGATACGGTCCAGATTGACGCCGTAGAAATAAAGGACGTATTCATTCTCTTCCACGGTATTCGGGCGGATCGCGGACAGGCCCACCGACAGGGCCAGTGTCAGGATCGGCAGCACAAGAAATCCGAAGATAAGACTCTTATCTTTGAAAATCTTGGCGATCTCGTGTCGGAATATAAGACTGATTCCTCTCATACGTTGCCTCTTCAAACTCCTCGTTCTTCTATATTCTGCACCCGGCGCAGGGCCGGGATCTTCGCGCGTCTGACCGGTCTGCGGCGGCATCTTCCCGCCACGGGCCCGGCCCCGCGCGGCTTACTTCTTCTTCACAATAGCCTGCTCTTCGTGGTTCTCCTCATAGAGTTTCACGAAGGCTTCGTCCAATGTCTCCACCCCGAGCGACGGCGCCATATCCGCCACCGTCCCGCAGTACACGCTCTTGCCGTCCACGATGACACCGACCCGGTCCGCCAGACGGGACACCAGATCCAGGATGTGGGTCGACAGGATGATACATTTTCCCTCTCCCTTCAGACGGAGGATCAGCTGCTCGATCAGGCGCTGGGTCAGAATGTCCAGGCCGTTGGTCGGCTCGTCAAAAATAATGGTATCCGGGTCGTGCAGCAGGCAGATGGCCAGGGAGGTCTTCTGCTTCATACCGGTGGAGAAAGTCTCGTACCGTCTGTCTGCAAACTCGGTGATGCCGAAATAATCGAAAAGATCTTTCTTATTCTTACTGATCTGTTCCGGGCTCATCTCATAAAGCCGGCCGTAGTAGTTCGCCAGCTCGTCCGGCGTGAACTGTCCGTCCAGACGGATCTCATTGGTCAGGAATGTGATCCTTCTGCGGATCGCCACCGTATCCTCCTCGATGTCCTTGCCATCGTAGGTGATCCGGCCCGCCGTCGGTTTCAGGAGAGTCGACAGCATACGCATAGACGTGGTCTTACCCGCGCCGTTCGGTCCCAGCAGTGCGAAGATCTCGCCGTCGCGGACCTCCAGAGACACATCCTTCACCGCTTCCACTTTGTTCTTTTTAAACGTCTTTTTCAAATGCTCGATAGTAATCATTCGACTGTCCTTTCCCACAATTTGGAAGATACTACGATTCCGAGGATATATAGGATCAAGCTGATACAAAGTGCCGCCAGCAAAGCCTGCATGTTGACCGCACCCTTACAGATCGATTTGATGACACCGCTCCAGTTGGCCACCGGAATGAAATCCACGATCTCCGCCTTCGTGAAGGTCGGGATCATGGAACTGATGGATATGATCACCATGCCCGCCGAGGCAAAAAGCGCCGCCTTCTTGGTTTCGGAAAATGCCGAGGCGATCACCGAAAAGACGGTGGTGATCACCAGGGTCGAGGTGACCATGAGGATGAACAATGCAAGAACCCACATCAGATTTTTTCCCGCGAAACGACGGATCAATGCGAAGGAATCGCCGTTCCAGAGGGCGAAAGACACCACTGCCGTCACGATGCCCACCAGGCCCGACAGGAAGATCTCGCTCATGAGGACCAGGTTTTTGCCCATAAGGATCTTCGGCAGCGACGCCGGGCAGAGCACCAGCGTGTCAAAAGTGTGGCGCTCCTTCTCACCCGTGATGGACCCGGCCGCCAGGGCCAGGGCGTTACTGGACATCATGAGGAAGATGATCATGCCGATGACGCCCACCATCTTATCCAGGAATGCATCCAGGATCTCTTCGTCAGTAGACAGGTCGATGATCTCCTTCTCCGGCATGAAGTCCCGCATCTCCTTAAGGACCTCCTGACCTTCCAGGGCGGCAGTCAGATACTCCGCCACGTCGGAACTGTCCTTGAGGCAGCTCGAGGACGTGATGAGGGATGAATCGTATATAATGGATATTTTCTCGTCAGAGATCAGGACACCACTGTCGATCTTGCCGCTCTCCACCTGTTCTTCCACGTCCGCTTCATCGCCGACGACGCAGTCAAATTCAGGGAAATCCGCGATCACGAGCTTGACGTTCTCGATCTGGTCAGCGCTCTGACAGAAGACCCGCGCGGTGTAGTGGGAGGTCATGTTCAGCACGTAATTCATGCCCCAGCTGATGAAAGCCACAGCCAGAAAAGGGACCAGAAGCATCAGGATCAACTGCATCTTCGACTTCGAGGTCTTTCGCCATTCATTTTGCATCACGTGCCAGACATGGTTCCGGTTCATAGTGGTCAGGATTCCCCCTCATGCGGTTCTTTGTCCCGGTCGGACGGGAGAAGCGAGAACGCCGTGCCCATGGCCAGTTCTGCCAGCATGCGGGCCTTGATCCGATCCTCTTTCTTCACGGGGATATTCTTCGTATTCGGTGCCTGACGCTCTTTCTCTGCCAGATCCCAGAGCATCTGAGAGGAAAGCCCTACATACAGGGCACCGCTGTTCGGCGTGCTGGGAAGCAGGATCGCCGTCTCATCCGGTTCCACCGGACGGACATAAGGCTTCGGGGCTTCCGGCTCGGGTACGTCTTCGAAGGCCGAGGGCCAGTCGTATTCGGCCTCGCCGTTCTCGAAATCCACGTATTTGCCGAAGCGGCGCATTCTTGCGAAGGAAATATAGAACTCGTCGTCCGGGCAGACCGGCACGGTCTTTCTCGTCAGACGGCGATAGAGGAATTTCCTCGGCCAGATGTAGTAGTCGCAGGCGCTGCAGACGATGACCAGTCCGGGATCCCGTTCTACCAGCATGTCGTGGTATTTCGGAATATTGCGGTCCGTGATCAGCATGCTCTCGCTGCCGGTCTTCTTCATCCAGTCATTAAGTTCCTCGCTGGTGGTCTTCGAATCCAGGAATCCTGCCACGGCGCCGATCTTATTCAGGGCGAAAAGGCAGATCCAGGTGTGGAGTGTATTGGGAAGGCACAGCGTCAGCACCGTACCTTTGCGTACGTTGCATCCGCGAAAAGCACTTGCCATGCGGTCGACTTCGATAAGGAGATCGGCGAAGCTGAGCCGCGCTCCCTTACAGCGCAGGGCTTCTTCGTCTGGTTCTTCCGTGGCTGTCTGAAGCAGGCGCTCGTATAATGTCAGGTCCGGCGTGGCCTCGGCCTGCGGGGCCGTGGTCTGCGGCGCCGGTGCGGATTTCGGTTCAGCGGACGCGGCGCGCTCCGGCGCATTCTGCGTCTTCTCCGGCACCGATTTCTCGGGCTCGGCCGGCGCGGCCTTCGCGTTGTCCGCGATCTCGCGCTCGTTCTCCGGCTTCGGGCTCGCGTTAGAATTCTCTTGCATGGTCCTTCCTCTCTGTCGCGCCGAAAACGGCGCGGCATTCGCATAAACAATCTTCAATATTTTACTCAATTTCCCCTGAAAAAGGAATACTAAAAGCAACTTGATGGTGTATTATTATCTCTAATAGGTCCGTGGCGTCGCGCAGTGGTGTCGCGCCGCTGACCGGTCCTGCCGGGGTTAACCGCCTCGCCGGGCAAGATCCCGCCGTCAGCCAGTAGCACCAAGGCGGAAGAAACCACCGCACGAGGCGCAAGAGCTTTTGCCGCGGCGGGCGCAAATGCAAGGAGAACTGCATGGCCAAGAAGAAATCGACTTTTGTCTGCCGCAGCTGCGGTTACGAGACATCCGGCTGGATGGGAAAATGCCCGTCCTGCCAGGAATATAACACTTTTGACGAGGTGAAGGAGACCCACGCGATGCCCTCCGACGCCAAGCCTTCCCTGAAGGCGGGCTGGATCGCGGAGCGCGGCACGTCCAAGCTTTCCGAGGTGTCCCGGGAGACCGAACCGAGGTTCTCCTCCGGCATCACCGAGCTCAACCGAATCCTGGGCGGCGGTTTTGTGGAGGGATCCATGACCCTGGTGGGCGGCGACCCCGGCATCGGTAAGTCCACGCTCCTCATGCAGGTCTGCGGCGCGGTGGAGGTCACCGGCGAGATTCTCTACGTTTCCGGCGAGGAGTCCAAGTCCCAGATCCGCATGCGTGCCGATCGTCTCGGAGTGGCGAGGGACTCCATCTCCCTGTGCTCTCAGACGTCTTTCGAGCACATTTCCGAACTCATTACCGAACGCAAACCGAGTCTTTGCATCATTGACTCGATCCAGACACTTTACAGCGAAGAAATCTCTGCGGCGCCGGGCTCGGTGTCCCAGACCCGGGAAGTCACCGCCGGTCTTCTGCGGCTGGCCAAGTCCCTGAACGTCCCCATCGTGCTGGTGGGCCACGTGACGAAGGACGGCGCCATCGCAGGCCCGCGCATCATCGAGCACATGGTGGATACGGTGCTGTATTTCGAGGGCGACGGTTCCTCGACGCTCCGCATGCTGCGGGCCACCAAGAACCGTTTCGGCTCCACCGGCGAGATGGCTTTCTTCGAGATGACGCAGAAAGGTCTGATGGGCGTGGAGAATGCTTCGGCCCTTCTTCTCTCGGGCCGGCCTCACATGGCGCCCGGCTCCGTCATCACCTCTGTGGTGGAGGGCAGCCGCGCGATCCTTCTGGAGATCCAGGCCCTTCTGTCCCCCACGGCTTACGCCAATCCCCAGCGCATGACCCAGGGTCTGGAGCGCAACCGCGTGTCCATGCTTCTTGCGGTGCTGGAAAGCAAGTGCCGTGTGGGTCTTTCGAACATGGATGCCTACATTAATGTCGTCGGTGGCATGCGCATCGACGAGACCGCCTCGGATCTGGCGATCCTCTGCGCGGTCTTCTCTTCCGTCTCCGGCAAACCTCTTCGCGAGAACACTCTGGTCCTCGGCGAGGTGGGCCTCACCGGCGAGCTTCGTCCCGTCAGTGACCTGGAGAAGCGTATTTCCGACGCCGCCCGTCTGGGCTTTACCGCCTGCGTCCTTCCCGGCGCGAGCAAAAAGGCTGCTGAGCGGTTGCCGGTGAAGATCGAGTATATCTACGTCGATTCTCTTTCCGAGGCCATCGACGTGCTGTTCTGATCCGCGGATCTCAACTCGCGGACACGGGGCCGGCCTCCGGCACAGGCGGACCCGCAAACTTACGAACCAAAGGAGATTCTTATGGAACCGAAACTTGCTCCCTTTCATACTGTACTTTTTCAGAAAGATCTGTATCTGATCATCCCGGCGGCGGGCTCCGGCTCGCGCATGGGCGAGGGCACCAACAAGATGTTCCTGAACATCGGCGGCGTGCCGGTGCTGGCGCGGACCCTTCAGGCTTTCGACCGTTTCCAGCAGGAGCGCGACATCGCCGTCCACGCGATCGTAGTGACTTCAGAGGAGAATATTGATGCGGTAAAAGAACTTGTGCGTGAGTTTTCTTTTTCGATCGTGGAGCGGGTCGTTCCGGGTGGTGCGACGCGTCAGGATTCGGTGGCCTGCGGGGTCGAGGCTCTGGCGACACTGGACCGTGTTCCCTCTCCCCTCGACATCGTGTTCATCCATGACGGCGCCCGCTGTCTTGTGGACCAGGACACGCTGTACAAGTGTTTTTGCGGTGGCGCGAAGTACGACGTCTGTGTGGCCGCCACTCCATGCAAAAGCACGATCAAGATGATTGGTGTGGGTTCGCTGGGTGAGGAGGCTCCGCTGGTGGAGCGCACACCTTCGCGGGATCTGCTTTTCGAGGCCCAGACGCCGCAGGTCTTGAAGTATTCTGTGCTGAGCGATGTGGCGGCGCAGGCGAAGGAGTCGGGGATCCAGTTCACCGACGACACCGCGCTGGCCGAGGCTTTCGGGTACCAGGTGCGGCTGCTGCCCTGCGCGTATACGAATATAAAAATCACGACACCCGAAGATGTCGTGATCGCGGAAAGTTTGATTCAGAAAGAGGCCCGGGACTAAGGCCCGCGGCTCGCGCCGCGACGTTTCGTGGCGATTCTTGGTCTTTCGTGTCGTTCTGCGGCGCAATCTGCATGCCGGCTAAGGCCGGCTTTTTTGTGCGACGCGAGATGCTTATTCTTCCGGGCGGCGCATGGTCACGGAACAGAACACCATGATGCCTTCGCCTTCGCCGAAGCGTGTCAGGTTCTCGCCGCTGGTGGCGGTGATGCCGATGCGCTGGGGATTCAGGCCGGTCAGCTGGCCGATGCGCTCCTTCATGGGGCCGATCAGCGGCGTGATCTTCGGCCGCTTGCACTCCATACTGATGGAGATATGGGTCAGCTCCCAGTTCTGTTGTTTGGCAAAAGACATGGATTTCTCGAGATAGGCGGCGCTGTCGGTGATGCCCTGCTGGCACATCTGGTCAGCGATATATCCGAGCACGTTGACGCCGGTGATGCCGGAGATGGCGTTCGTCAGCGCGTGGAGCACCACGTCGCCGTCGCTGTTGGCAACAAGCGGGGTCTCTCCCTCACAGATCACTCCACCCAGGATCAGTTTTTTCGGCCATTTGTCCGCCGTGCGGAGCTGCGCCTCGCAAGGCTGCATGAAACGATGACTGTCCTGACCGATTCCATTTACATATTCGTACGACATAGCCTATCCGCCTTTTCTTATCGGGATCGTTGCGACCGCGCCAGTCCGATCTTCGGGCTCATCGCGCCTGCAACATTTTCATTATAGCACACGCACCGCGGGGCGGTTTGCCCGCGCTTTCGAAGTTTCTCGATTTGCGTTTCGCCGCGCGGGGCGGCCTTGTAAGGTTCACGACGCGTAGCGGCCGTGCGCGTTTCAGACCGTGGGCGACGGAGCCGCGCGGGCACATCACTTCGTCGCTTCTTCCAGGATCCAGTCGGCCAGCTGGCGCGCCGTCCACTCTTCCCGTTCTTTGCCGTTGAAGCGCGCCGTCTGCTTGCCATCACGGATCACGATGCCCTCCGGCAAAGACTCTATATTGTACGCCGATGACAAGTTTTTTTCACTCATCGCATCGATCGTAACTACCAGAACCTGGTCGTGGTGGAGTTCCGTCATTTCCTCGAGGCAGGCAAAAACGCCGTACACGTCGGCGTGCATGCTGGAGTAGAACAAGAAGCAGATCGGGATCGGGCAGTTCTTCACCAACGCGTCCAGATCTTTTACCTGGCGGTACATGACGCCCGGGGTCTCCTCGCCTTCCGGGGTCTCGAAGACCATGGCGCTGATGGAGTAGTCGTAGTCATAATCGCCGAGGTACTTCTCGTAGTTACCCAGATCGGTGTTCTCCTTTTTGCCGGAGCAAGCGCAGAAAAGGCCCGCCGTGCCCATGGCCAGAGCCAGGCACAGCAAGCCTTTCCACATTTTCGCATTTTTCAGAAAGTGCAGAGGTCTCATTCTCCGAGCATCTTCTCTACAAATTCCACCGCACCGGAGAGTACGTCAGAAGGTACTTTCTCGATGTGGCCTTCGTCTACCAGAGCCGTGATCTCCGGGTTCAGCGGGATCTTGTCCAGAAGCGGAACGCCCAGCTGGTCGGCAGCCTTCTGTACTTTGCCTTCTTCACCGAAGAGCGGGATCTTCTCGCCGCAGTGCTTGCAGACGGTGTAGCTCATATTCTCGACAAAACCGAGAACCTTGACCTTCATGAGGAGGGCCATGTTTCTGGCTTTGTTGACGATCATGGATACCAGGTCTTGCGGTGTGGATACCAGGAAAATTCCGTCCAGCGGGATGGACTGGAATACGGTAAGCGGAACGTCACCGGTTCCCGGTGGCATATCGATCAGCATTACGTCGATGTTCTCCCAGATCACGTCAGACCAGAACTGCTTGACTACGCCGGAAATAACCGGTCCGCGCCAAACTACCGGAGCTTCTTCGTTCTCCATAACAAGGTTGACGGATACGATGGAAATACCGGAATGGGAAACCATCGGAAGAATACCGTTTTCGTCACCACGGAGCTGTCCCTTCAGGCCGAATGCCTTCGGAATGGAAGGTCCGGTCACGTCTGCGTCCAGGATCGCTACGCGATAGCCGTCTCTGGCCAGTCTGGATGCCAGTACGCTGGTTACGAAAGATTTACCTACACCGCCTTTACCGCTGCATACACCAATAACTTTCTTGACACTGGACTTTGCGTGAAGGGGTGCGATGAGAGACTCCTGCTCAGAACCGCAAGAACCGCCTTCGGTCGCGGACGGACAGGAACTCTTTGAGCTGCAAGAATCACAAGAACCCATAATCTATTCACCTCAAATCATACTAAGTGGACATCCGCACGAACCCCGAGGAAAACACCTCGGGCGCAAGAGTTTTTCACACGGAGACACTTGAATCTGTATTGTACGACAGAAAGGGAAGAAAAGCAAACGACATGATGTTTCACTTACTGAACTTCACTTCGGCTTGCCACACGCTCTGCCGTAGAATGAGACATGTAGTCTTGATACGTCTGTGCAATCAGAATTCCAACGATCTTTCCAACCACCACATCCGCATTGAAACTGCCCAGTCCGAATTCTGTTGTATACACAATATCGATTCCGTCTCGAATACCGACGTTCTCGTACAACTCCATCTTGGCAACATTGTCCATGCGATACTTCGGATCGGCCATGCGTCCCAAGTGTTCAATAAAGAAGTATCGACCTGTCTCCGGGCAATACACGGCGAAATCCGGGTGTCGCTCCATACCGTTGAGCATAACGATCGGTTCGTACTTGTACTCCAGCCCCAACGCGTCCAGGATCTGGGCAATGATCATCTCGGACTTGGACCGGAAAACGTGTCTTCCATAGCGATATCCTTTCACGATGCTCTGGTCATTCAATTCAACAAGAGCATTCCACTCTTCTAACGAGAAATCGAAGGCATCCTGTCCCCGTTCATTCTTTGCAACAGAACGAACGATAATCTTATCCTTGTTCTCCGAACGAAGAACGATCTCCAATAGCTCATGTTCATCGGAATTCAACTCGGCCAAAATTCTTTTCAAAAACAAGATCTTCTTGTACGTCTGTACATGTCGTATTCCTTTGGGAGAAGAAAACTCCACCTCGCATCGGACGTTTTTCCCATCTTTGGTAGTTGGGAAACGCAGAATTTTTCTTGGCTTGCCCCTAACCGTATGCCGCCCCAGAGTAATATTGGGCAGGCAATCTAATTGACGTTGCGCAGACACCAACATACGCCAATGCAGGAACCAACCAGTTTGGAAGATAAACTTGGAAATCATAAAAAACCTCCTGACGTTGTGATACTTTCCCGCAAAACATTTCATCTCATATCACATCATCAGGGAATGAATGATGACATTGTAACATCATTTATTCAGCAGTGAAAGAGCAATTCTTCAAGATCCGCACAATTACCCTCACCCTGTTCTGTGTCACGCACTATTTTCCCTGCAAATGCAGAACACCTCACAGAACGAAGGGGGTTTGTTCTGCGTTCCGTCCTATTTTTCCGCAAATGTAGAACACACCACAGAACAAAGGGAGCTTGTTCTGCGTTCCGTCCTATTTTTCCGCAAATGCAGAACACACCACAGAACAAAGGGAGCTTGTTCTGCGTTCCGTCCCATTTTTCCACAAATGCAGAACACCTCACAGAACAACCGGGCCTTGTTCTGCGTTCCGTCCTATTTTTCCGCAAATGCAGAACACACCACAGAACAACCGGGCATGGTTCTGCATCATGTCCTACTTTTCCCGCAAACACAGAACACACTGCAGAACACCCTTCATCACCGTCTTCCGCCCATCATAAATCCACCCAGAAATAACAAAAAAGTGGTCTCGCGAATGCTTAACCACTTCCAACACGTTTACTGTTCCCATTCAAAGGAGGACAATAAGCCCCTCACCCGCGTTTCTCCGCCCGCATGATCCAGTACCCGGACTCCTTGGCGATAACCTCGCAGTTGCCGAACTTCTCCAGTAGGTACTTCTCCGACGACGGCGCCCCCTGCTTCTTCTGCAGCACCACATAGATCAGCGCACCGTCGGCCATATGCTCGAACGCACCGTCATAGAACCCGAAGACCGTCTGCTTCCCGGCCCGCACCGGCGGATTCGTCAGCACGACATCGAACTGCCCCTCCACCTTCTCACAGCCATCCGACTGGTACACGGTAACACACTTCACACCATTGGTCTCCGCGTTCTCCCGCGCCAGGTCCAGCGCCCTCAGGTTGATATCCACCATGGTGACCTCCATGGCGGGAAAAACTCTCTTCATGATGATTCCGATGGGGCCGTATCCGCACCCCAGATCCAGGAGCTTGCCCTTCTTGCGCTCACGCTGCGACAAGTCCTCGATGGCCGTCTCCAGCAGCACACGCGACCCGAAATCCACGAACTTCTTCGAGAACACCTCCGCGTCCGTGGTAAAGAAAAAGTCGATCCCGTGCATCCGCGCCTGGATGACGTGCCGGTCCGACTCGCCTTGTGGGTTTTCTTCGTAATAATGCGCCAAAAACTCTCGCCCCTTTTTGTTTATCTTTTTCTTTCGCGCACCCATCACCATAAGGTGCACTCTGTCCACTAACGTTCAGTGGGGCCTCTCATTCGGAAGACCTACGTCCACTATCGTTCAGTGGGACCTCTCATTCGGAAGCCCCGCTTCCGCGCGGCCTCACCCGCTACACTCGCCCGCTCATCACGGATCACGCGGACCCGCGCGTCCCCGCTCACTCTTCGATCCTGGTGAACCTCGTCTCGCCGTCGCGTACGACCTCCAGCCACATATTAGCCGGGCGGCACCAGATGTGATGCGGGTTGGCAATCGAACGGTAAACGATCATCCAGTCCTTGTTCTCCGTGTTACGTCCGACACCCAGGACCTCGTAGCAGTTGCCCTTGTAATGACGGTACTTCCCGTTGGCAAAACCCTCATAATTGATGACCGCCATAGAAGCCGCTTTACGCACCGGCTCGAACTCCGATTGCGAAAGGACCGCCAGCTGCAGGAACGCCTCCTGGCAGATCACCTTCTTCAGACACGGGATCAGAAGAAGATTCCACTCCGGAGCCTCCTCCTCGACTTTCTGCGCCAGACTGTTCCAGTCCTCTTCACTGTATGCCTGCAGATCGTTGACGATCTTGCCCGCCAGCTCCTCGCGGCGCGCCTCGTCACTCTGCGCATCCATCTCCTGAAGTTTCTTGTCTAACCATTCAATACTCGGCAGCATAGTCGTCCCTCCTGTTGTCTTTCACCCTGCGGCCCCGCCGAAACTATCTTTCCATGATCCGGTCTCGAAACGCCCCCCGTATCACGGAATCATGTACTCGATAGAAACGACTGAACCGTTCTTCAAAGATACACGCAGCACGGAAGTTCCGCGCTTATACGTCATTACAACATCGTCCGCCTCATCGGCATCACCGTACTTAGCGATCACATCGTCCTTCGACATACCGATTTCCAGGCCCTCCGGAGTCTTGATCAGGTCTGAAGACAGATAAAGATCTAGAACAAAAGGTTTCTCGCCGCTCTTCATCTCACGGACAGTCAGAACATAGTTAGTAAATGTGTATACATGATCAATCGCATCGTGACCGCAAGCTTCGATGTCCGTCTGAGACTTCGGAGTTCCTAGCGCCTGCAGTAGCGAATCAATATCCGTGGTGCCCAGAACGATGTCTGTCTTCGCGTCGTTATCTGCTTTGAAAACAAAATTACCTGTTGTATCGATCGTCACGTCCACGCCTGCGGAGACGGAAGTGCCCTCGGTTGCCTGAGAGTCCGCGACTTTCTGGGTCGTCGCCTGACTTCCCGAAGCCTTAGACGAAATGGTCTTGGAATCCGAGCAGGCCGCCATAGATGCCGCCATCACGATCGCCAAAACACATGCACATAATTTCTTCATTGAGTTCTCCTTTTTCCCTTCCGGGTTCTTTCTCACTCTATTTTCGCATTGATCCGCCATTCTTTCAATGACTATTCTGTTATACACGCCGCGCCTAACCACTCCGCGCCAGCGCACCCTTCGGCCCCAGTTCTTTTCACGTACCCACAGTCACCGTCATCTCGTCCAGCCGCGCCGGCAAAAACACTCACCCTGCGTTTTTGGCTTCGTCATATCGTGCGCCCACTTCGTCCCAGTACGCGCTCATCTTCGCGTCACTTCTGTGATCCGTGAGCCCGTATTTTTCCACCAGGACCTTACCCAGGTAAGACGCGCATTTCTCCGCGCCGGTCACATTCATGTGCAGACCTCCGTCGTAAGTATCGAGGCTGTAGTCAACGCCGACCTGGTCCTCCGCGATGTCCAGCATATTGATATACAGGAGCCCGTGGGCATCCGCGTACTCCGATATCTGCTGATCCCACTCCTCGTACCAGTGCGGGTAAAGCGACGGCGATTTGATCAGCACCAGATGGATGCCTTTTTCCTGGCAAAGCTCTGTCATCAGGTCGAGATACGCCATGGCGTAGTCGCCGAAATTCGGGTCGGTCAAAGGCCGCGCCGGCGGCATCTCCCCGGCCGGCAGGATCTCCGTACGCAGGTAGTAACCGTTGTAAGAGATGGTGTCTTTCTTGAACCAGTAGCGGAAATCTTCCGACGTCAGCTCGTTCCAGCGGCTGTGGTACCGCAGGATCGGGAAAATGTAATCCACCATGGACTCGTCCTCACACATGGAGGCCTGAATCGCGTTCCACTTGGTCTGGCTCCAACGCATGCCGTCCAGCGCCATACGGTTATAGGCCTCGTTCTGCGGCTCGTTGTACATCAGGGCCAGCACGTTAAAGACCACCACATCCGGCGTCTCGTACCGCAGCGCATCCTCCAGCAGGTAGTAAGACTGCCAGGTCAGCTGCTGCGCGCCGCCACGTATAAAACTGTTGATGCCGAACTCGCGCCACAGCTGCACGGTCGAAAAATTCTCGTACACTTCGCAGTCGCCGACGAACAGGACATCGTGGTCCCCGTAAGCGTTGTAATACTCCGCGGTCAGCGCGCCTTCCGTGACATCGCCCATGTATTTCGGCCGCAGCAAAAGGTCTAGCACATAGATCACGCCTGCGGTCAGGATCAGAAGCGCCACGACCAGTGCCGCCACACGCGCTTTGCCCCCGCGCTTCTTCGTCTGGGCGCCAGTCTCCGCCGCGCCAGATTCGGACTTTACCGCGCCGGGCTCGCCCGCTGCACCGGCGCCCGCCGGCTCCGCCGCAGTCCCGGTGAGCTCTGCTTTATTTAATTTGTTTTCATTCACTTCCGACATTTCCGTCTCCCTTGAAATAAAAACTTTCGTGCTTAGAACTGGTTATAGATAAACTGCGAGGCGTCGTAGCCCTTGCCATAGGCGCCGAAGATCAGTATCACGATCACAAGAAGCGCGAACACACCGAACCGCACAGGCATCGGCAGACGCTTCTCCATTTTGTCCCGGACCGAGCCGGAACGGGCGATCATGCTGACTACGATCAGAAGCAGGGTGCCGAGAGCAAGGATCACATAATCCGCACGGGAGATGCCCAGCTGCAGGAAGATCCCGTCCCCGATGGAACCCCAGTTCCACGTAGTAAACATGGTACCGAACATTTTGAAAGTCAGCGGCACGTCCCGATAACAGTCGAAAAGACGCAGCGCGCTCATGAGCAGCACCGTACGACCGACCTGGAAGGTCTTGTAGGTCGTGCTGCCGGAGGTATCGAACTTCTTATGGAACTTTCGGTAAAGCGGCTCCAGTTCCTGGGAGATCATGATGACCACGAAGTTTCCAAGACCCCAGACAATAAAGTTCCAGGATGCACCGTGCCAGATACCGGTGGTAAACCACACTACGAAAGACGCCAGATACACCGGCACACGCTTGCCGGCCTTCTCACCCAGATGGGCACGGCTCCACTTCGACAGCTTCAGCATCGGCGACGACACGGAGATCGGGTAGAAGATATAATCCGTGAACCATGTACCCATGGTGATGTGCCAGCGCCGCCAGTACTCGGCGATATTCTTACTGAAGAAAGGCCGCTCGAAATTCTCTTTCACCGGGATGCCCAGCATCTCGGCGATACCGATGGTGATGTCGATGCCGCCGGTGAAATCCGCGTAGAGTTCCAGCGCGTAGAACATCATGGCGGCAAAAACATACATACCCTTGAACTGCTCGGGGGTACCGATCAGAGTGTTCACGGCAGGCAGGATCCGGTCCGCTATGACCAGTTTTTTGAAATAGCCCCAGATCACACGCTCCAGGCCACGGCCCACCACTCTGCCCGAGAAAGGATGCGGCGTGAAAAGTTCTTTTGACAGATCACCATAGCGACTGATCGGGCCCTGCACCAGCTGGGGGAAGAAAGACACGAACAGCGCGTATTTGAAGAAATTGCGCTGGGCCTCGTGGCGGTCGCGGTAGACGTCGATGACGTAGCCCACGGCCTGGAAGGTATAGAAAGAAATACCCATCGGCAGCGCAATATTCAGGAAATTCAGTTGCTTGGAAATATGGAAGACCGTAAGAAGGGAGTTGATGTTGTGGATCGTGAAATTGGTGTACTTCACGACCGCCAGCACCAGAAGTGCGATGGTGATACCCACCGCCATGATCCTTCTTCGCTTCGTACGGTTCGCTTCCTTGAACCGCTTACGCTCGTCTTTGGGCAGGTCCTGGCCCTTCATGGCCTTCAGCTGCAGGTCCGAGCGCGTCTTGTTGGCGGAGATCAGAAGCCCCGCCACGTAGGTGATACCGGTGACGCCGAAAATGTAGAACAGGAATTTCCATCCGGCAAAATAATAGAAAACATAGGACCCCAGCAGGAGCAGGGGCCACTTCAGTTTCTTCGGCAGCACATAGTACAGCGCTACCAGAAGCACCACAAATCCGATGAATTCGTAGGATGTAAAAAGCATAGCCGGTCTCTTCGCCTAGTCCTTCGTGCGGACGCTCAGTCGTCGTCCTGGAGTTTCCGGATCAGGTTCCAGAGGGCCTCGGCAGAATTGAAGTTCTCCGGGATCATGTACTCGGCCGAGATCACGACGTCGAAGGTGTCGGCAATCTCCGCTACCAGGGAGATGATATCGAAGGAATCCAGGATCTTGCCGTCTACCAGATTCGTTGCAGTCGAATAATCCACATCCGGGTGGATCTCCTTAAGGATCGAAATCAGTTCATCCATTTTTGCTACCTCGCATTTTAATTGTCACCGCGACACGGGCCGCGGTCAGATCATGCCCGCCAGAGCCACGCGGTCGGTCTTGCCGTTGCTGGTCAGCGGGATGGCCGGAAGTTTCCGAGTCACGTTCGGCACCATGTACCGCGGAAGGCTGTCCTTGAGCAGCACCTTCATCTCGTCTTCTTCCTTGTCACCACTATAGAATAACACAATCTTGCCTTTGGTTTTATCGTAAATACACGCCGCGCCGGTAATGCCGTCCAGCATCTGGGCGTTGACCTCGATCTCGCCCAGCTCGATGCGGTGGCCCATGTGCTTGATCTGGAAATCCTTACGGGACACGAACATCAGCTCGCCACGCTCATTGTAGCGCCCGATGTCACCCGTCCGATAGATCAACTCCGGCCAGCCTTTTTGCAGCGGATTCAGCGTGAAAGCCTCGGCGGTCTTCTCCGGATTGTTCATGTAGCCCAGCGTCAGGGAAGTGCCGCGGATGCAGATCTCGCCCTGGTCGCCGCTTTCCTTCGTGACCTCATGGTTCTCCTCGTCCAGCAGGATGATGTCCGTGTTGTCGAAGGGGCGTCCGATGGGTATGGCCTCTCCGTCTTCAAAAGCTCTATCCACTTTGTAGTAGCAGCACATTCCTGTACCCTCGGTCGGGCCGTAAAGGTTGGTGAAGGTGGCGTCAGGCAGTGCTTCTCTCCACATGCGGAACTGCTTGATGGGGAAGACTTCGGAGCCGAAAGCGATGGTCTTGAGATATTTCGGGATCTCGGTCTTGAAGGTCTGGAAGGTGGAGATGATGGTCAGGGCCGATACCACCCAGCAGACGGTGTTGATCTCGTGCTCGTTAAGATACTGCACAAGTTTCAGCGGCTGCATGAACAGCGGCTTCGGCACGAAAAAGGTCGTCGCACCGAAACGGATCGTCGGGTACAGTTCTTTGAAACAGGCATCCAGATATAGCGGGGTCTGGTTGCCGAAGACGGTCTCGGAAGAGAATCCCAGCACTTCCGACAGCTGGTCGATATAGTCGTTCACCGCGCGATGGCAGCCCACCACGCCTTTCGGTACGCCGGTGCTTCCGGAGGTAAAAACTACGTATAACGGATCGGTGTCGATGGACGCGTCGTAGACCTTCTGGAGAGCGGCCTCGTCGATTGTGGTCTCCAGGAGCTCGGCATAGCGCACGATCTTGCCAGTGAAACCCAGTTCCGCCGCCTGGTCCGCAGTCTGGTCGTCGCAGATCAGAAGCGGAGCCTGAACATTCTCCAGGATCAGGTGGATTCGTACCGAGGGCATCTCCGCGTCGATCGGTACGTAGTAGCTGCCGCCTCGGATAATGCCGAAAAACGCCGCTACTTCTTCCGGAGATTTTTCCATGTAGACCACGATAGGACTTCTACGGATACCTTCCTTCAGAAGATAGGAGCCGATGCGGTCCACCGCCTCGTCCAGCTGACGGAAAGTCAGAACCGAATTCTCCCCGCAGAAAGCGGCTTTGTCCGGAAACTTCGCCGCTGTGGTCTTCAGACTATTCAGCACATGATTATGCATGCTATTCTCCTTCTCGTTCGACGTTGCCCGGCTCGGCGCCGCGCCGCCGCGTCCTCACGCTCCCGTGCACTCCCGCACGCAGGCCTGCGCCAGCACGTCGATGATATCGATATAGTTTTCTCCCGGGTCCATGGTGACCATAGCCTGGGAAAGTTCCGTACAGCCCAGCACGATGGCTTCCGCCCCGGCTCGGAACAGCTCGTCCCCCACCTGGTTAAAAGCCTCTTCGCTCAGGATCCTGCCGGCTTTGACGTCGTCATAGATCATGGACATGACCTTCTTCTGCCCTTCTTCCCCCGGCCACACGCAGGTGATGCCGAACTCCGAAAGGATATCGTCATAGATCCTGGAAAGCATGGCCCCGTCGGTGGCCATGATGCCCAGTTTCGTTATATTTTTTCTCTTGCAAAGCTCACCCAGTTCCCGGATGGCGTGGATCACCGGCACCCCGATGCCCTCCTCCAGGTCTTTGTGAAAAGCATGGGCCGTGACACAGGGCATAGCCAGCACATCTGCGCCGCAGGAACGAAGTTTTCTTCCGACCTCGACCATCTTCGGACGAGGATCCTCCGGAAGGTCTGCACTCTCCTGCGCCCCCGCCGGCTGAGCCTCACCACACGGAAGGTCCGCAGAATCCGAGGCAAGAGTTTTTCCCGAAGAAAGAAGGAACGCCGTTCTGTCCGGCACAGCGGGACAGGAGTAGATCAAAGTCTCGATGTGCTCCTGATCGGTGGCGGCAGGGGTCAGTTCCACGATACGGCGATAGAAATACGCCGTCGCCAGTGGTCCCATTCCGCCGATGATGCCCAGTTTCTTCAAATCCTTCTTCCTCTTCTTTCCTAAGTTCGCCGCGCCGCCGAAACCGCGTCCTGTCGCGCCCGCGCCTCGCCGCCCAGAGCTGCGTGCCGTTGATTTTCGACCGCCGAGCGCCTCCGCCGAAGCCCCTTACGGGATCTCCACCGGATATTTCGAAGCGTCATAGTAATGGTATCCGCGATGGGTATCCGAATAAGCCTTGATCTTAGCCGAATCCCACATGAAGAACCGCGTACCGTCTTCCTTGGTCAGCGCGTCACAGTGATACCAGACACCATCGATCTTCACCGCATTCCAGAAATGCTGGGCGTAAGTGATGGGGTAACGTTCGATCATGAAGGTCTCGATGCCCGCACGGGTGTAGAGTGCATGGCAGGCCGAGGCCACGTTGAAGCAGTCACCGATACGGTTCTTGATGCCCTCGTATGCACCCTGGATCCAGCTGACCTTCTCCGCATGACCCTTGTAGGCGATGCTCCAGTCGACCCAGTTAAAGATGGCTTCCACCTTCTGCTTCTCCGTCATTTTGTCGTTGATGATCTGCGCCAGGATCTGGTCACAGAGCGCCCAGAGGTCTTCCTCGGTATAAGGCTTGTAGACTACGGTGACCTTGATCTCCACCTTCGTCTCGTTGCCCGCGCCGTCCTTGGCAGAATAGGTTACGTGATACGTACCCGCCTGGGTCAGGTTGACCTCAGAGTTGTCAACTTCGAAAGTAATATTCTTATCCGCGTTATCGGTCACGCTGACCTTCTCTTTATAGGCGATGGATTCGTTGGTGATGACGCTGATATCCTTCGTGCCCGAGATCACCGGCGGTTCGGTATCTGCTTCCAGCTTGATGTGGGAAGTGACGATCTGCTCGTTGCCGCCCAGGTCCGTCAGACGGATCTGCACGTCACGCTCACCGGGCTGCTCGAAATGCGGGTCCTCCACGAACTCGATCTTCACCGATGTGGCGTCGGTCAGTCCGGAGACCAGATCCTTCGGCTCCAGCGGATAGCAGGCAAAACCTTCGTACTGGATGCCTTCGGCCTTCGGGGGCTTGGTGTCCTTGAGGTGCAGGATACTGTCGTACTGCACGCCGTTGACACTGAAGCTGACGGTGTAATCTCCCGGCGCATTCATGTCGATGCCGTTGATGGGAGTCAGAAGCATGGCGTCCGCCTCGTTAAAGGCAAAAGCACTGACCTCGGGTCGTGGGTCGCCTGCTTCCATGGTCACCTCCGGATAGATTCCGATGACCCGTACATAGGTAGACTCGGTGGTCACGTTGCCGCCCAGGTCTTTGCACTCGATGGTGATCTCCTGCTCGCCCACTTCACTGTAGTTCGGCGCTTTTACGAAATTCAATGTGCACTCGCACTCGTCTTCCATCTCGGTAACGAAGTCCTGCACTTCCAGAGGAATGTTGTACATGGTCTCCCGGTTGATCAGGCTGAGTTTCGGAGCGATGGAGTCCGTAACTTTCAGAAGAGATTTGTACGTTCTGCTGCCCAGCTGGATCTCGATGGGATACTCACCCGGGACATGCACGTCGTAATGGGAGGTTCCGTACTTAAAAGCCGCGGAGCTCTTATCCAGGTCGAACCGCACGAAATCTTCCGCCGCCACAGGTGTGCCGGCTTCGACCTCACAGTTCTTAAAAACACGTTTTTCGAAATAGATATATAGAAAAACACCCAACGCCACCAGCAGTACGCATCCTGCTACGATGGCCGGGATCAGGACCTTGCGACGAGAACGCACCTTCTTCTTCGCCTTCGCCTTCGCTTGCGGTTGCGGCTTTCTGTTCGTCTTCACCTGGAAACCCATTCCTTTCTGTCTGCTATGCTATATCTTACTACTGCTTCGGGAAAAGAGGTACCCTTTCGCCGAAAATCTATGCATCTGTTTCCTTCGTTGTCTGTCTGCTGTCACCCCGCGCGACGTGGCGCGGTGCGTATCAGTTCGCACCCTGGTTTCTGGCCAGGATCGCTACCGACCAGTTGGCGTCGATCAGCTCGTAGTTGGTGGACTTCTTCGCTTCCACGATGTCCTTGAACATGCGGACCACTTCGTCATAGAGGCCCTCCGGGAACTCGGCCCACAGGGTCTTGCCTTCCTTATCCATTACAATAAGGCCGTCCTTGCCCTCCTGCTGCTCATAGAGCACCATCACGGGCTTGAGATCCGGGCGCTGCTTCATGACCTGGGCGAAAACAAAAGCTTTGGTCAGTTCTACGAAGCGGTCATCCAGTCCTGCGTCGGCGATCTTGATCTTCTCGCACAGATCGTTCTGGGTCCGGACCGCACGCATGGTGCAGACCTTCGCCGCCTTCAGCATATCCTCGGACCAGGAACTCTGCTGCTCATTCAGCTTACGGAGCGCCTCCTCCGTCTCGTCCGGCAGAAGATAGATCATGAGAGCTTTTGACATATCGTCATAAAGAAGAGGGTACGAAACCGAGACCTTCTCGCCGCAGTCGGGACACGTATATTGAAAAAATGACCCGTCCATGACCTGCTGTTTCTCTTCAGGATGCAGGGACACGTTGACACAGGCCCGCAGCGTCAGCTTGTGGGTCTTGCCGCACTTCTTGCAGGTAATGTCCGCCTCGATGGGCTTGTAGCGCTCTTCCTCACCGGGAAGCAGATTGAATTCTTCGTTCTTGCTCATGTTCTTTCTCCCTTCGTCAGCGGTCCTTCATTTTCTCGCAGAAAGCCGCTACGCCTTTACTGAGTTTAGCCTGATATTCCGGATCCGACAACAGCCGGTCATCTTCAGCATTAGACATA
The DNA here is from genome assembly GCA_001604275.1 of Spirochaetales bacterium Spiro_02. Classification (GTDB taxonomy): domain Bacteria; phylum Spirochaetota; class Spirochaetia; order Sphaerochaetales; family Sphaerochaetaceae; genus Spiro-02. The sequence continues at coordinate 6,479 of LVBD01000061.1, read as the reverse complement.
TATCCCATCTCCAGAAGGAAGGACGGGATGGACGTACACCAGTTCAGTCCGCTGTAGGTAGTGGAGGCATTGCATCCGCGGTAATGGGAACCGGTGGCATTCTCCATGCACTGGCCCAGCATATCGCCCCAGCCCACCAGTTTATCCGCGAGCTCTCCGCGGCTGCACACGAAAACGCCGATGCCTCTGGCGGAGCTGCTGCTGGCATCGTCGCAGTGCAGCCGGATGTAGACATCCGCATTACAATTCTTCGCCACTTCGGCGCGCTGGATATTGGAAATATTCACATCGGCTTCGGTACGGGTCATGACTACCGTCGCGCCCTGCTCCTGCAGGTAATCCCGCATCCGCAGACCGATCTCCAGGTTCACTTCGTGCTCCGGACGCTTGGTGGCGACCCCGGAAGTGCCGGAAGAGACCTTCGCTTTCATCTCGTCTGACCAGGGAGCCAGAGGTTCCGTGGAGGAATCGCCGTGGAGCTGATGTCCCGGATCCAGGCAGACCACCATCCCCGTCAGATCGTAATCCCGATACTGCGTCGTGGTGGCTTCTGTCGTGGTCTCGGTGGTGGTTTCCGTCGTAGTTTCTGTGGTCGTCGGTTCTGTTGTGGTCTCCGTCGTCGGCGCCGTGGTCTGGGTAGTCGGCAGCGTGGTGGTTGCCTCAGAAGGTGCAACCTTCTTCGCCCAGGGGCCGTTGATCACCAGCATGACGACCATCGTGATAAACATCACCAGCGTAACCGGCACCAGGATCAGAAGACTCTTCTTTGTCTTTTTGCTCATTCTTTTACCTCGATCTTCGAAGTGATAAGTTCCGAACCATCCGGATTGAAGACGGTGCAGGTCAGTTCACCCGTGATGTCCTCCGGCAGTTTCACCAGGATCTCACCGATCATGTCGCGGTTCAGGAGCAGTACCGTACCTTCCGCGAGCACGGTATCGTCCGGACCCGTGACCTTGTACGGGAACTGCATGCACAAGGGCTCCTCTTCGATCACGAAGATGAACTGTACTTCTGCGGTGCCCTTCTTGATCTCATCCATTGTAGCCGGTACAAGATCCGCGGTGCCCCAGTAGGACTCACTCAACGTCGCGGTCTCCTTATCGTTGGCGAAAGTCTCACCCTTTTCGATAAACTGGAAGTGCAGATCCATGAAAGGCCGGTTCAGCGAATCCTTGATCAAGAGCACATATTTGCCCTTGGGTTCTTCCGTAATATCACTGATATAGACGTCGAATACATTCGTAGGTTGGTCGGTCTTGTATCCGTAACTGCCCGTGAGGAACGGTGCGCCGCCGGAAGCATAATCCTCTTCTTTATATATCTCATAGTCCAGGAGAATCTCCGTGATCGGCTTAGAACAGGTTACGTTGACATGCACATCCACGGAACCCACCGTATAGCCCGGTACCAGATTTCCGATCTTATCCACCAGACCGATGGATTCGATACCGAACTCGTTGCTGAGATCCGTATCGTCAGTCACGACACGCAGTCCGCCTTCGGTAAAAAGCTTGCCGTCGGGTCCGTAGACGCGGCACAGCATTGTACCCAGCGGAAGTTTGTCATCCAGTTTCAGTTCGCACTCGATCAGGTCGTCACTGACGCCCATCTTATTCGTGCCCTTGGCCAGCTGATTTCCGTTCCCATCCAGGAACTCATAGCTCATGGTGTAATTGTTATAGTAGTCCCAGGTGGTGACAAAATAGTAAAGGTGCGTCTGGGATTCGTGGACGACGGATACCTCGTTAAAAGACGCGTCATACCATGTTTCATGGTAGACCCGGTATGGTGGCAGATTCTGCTCGGAGGTAGATTCCGTCGCATCGGTCCCCAGCCCCAGCTCGTCGAAGAAGGAGAACAGTCCGCGCAGGATCTCATCGGCGCTGTCCTTGTCCACCAGCCACTCATCCTCATAGGTGACTTTTACCTGGAACTCCAGGTTCTTGTCCTCCGCCTTGTCCACGGCTTCCTTGAGTTCAGCCGAGGATCTGCCCGTCAGGATCGAAGTATCGAAATACTTAATGACCAGTCTGGCTGTTCCGGTCTTGGCCGAAGCATCGGCCTCCACATCCCGGACCTTATAGTCGATACGCTGAAGTGCTGCTTCAAAAACTCGTGCCACTTCGGACTTGGAATATCCTTTGGCCTTTTCCACCTCATTACTGGTGCCGGACACCATCTTGCTGAGGCGGTCGAATCTTCCGATCTTCAGATAGGCGCAGAAATCATCCAGCATCGCTTCCGCGCGCTGGCTGTCGGTCTTCTCCAGTTTCGTTCCCTTGGTCCTGGATTTACATCCGCCAAGCATCACCGAGAAAAGCAATATGACCGCTGTGCATCGGGCCAGAGTCCCTCTCTTGCGCATCTGAGATCTCCTTATCTTTGCGCGCTTTCATCGCGCTTGAATCGTACCAATTACTAAGTATATACAGTTCTAAATAATCTGCAAATAGTTTGCACTTTTGGCGCTGATTTCGCAAGGACCTATTTCTTTTTTGTTACGTCGAAACCAATTCCAACATCTTTGTTACTTTACGCTTAAAAACGACATCTTTTCACGATTTTGACTTTCTCCGAGTGCCTTGCTGTGTTATTATTTGAATGGTGATTGTTTTATCTGCTTTGGGAAGGAGCATCATATCGCGTGAAGCTGTCAGAATTGACGAAATATCAGAATATTACCATCCAGTGCCATGATAATCCTGATCCGGATGCGATCGCGTCTGGTTTCGCGCTGTACCGCTACTTTAAGAGTCACCGTTGCAATGTCCGCTTGATCTACAGCGGCCGCTCCAAGATCACCAAAGTCAATCTCACCATGATGATCGAGATGTTCCGTATTCCGATTGAATACTGTATCTCCGATTTCGGTTCCTGTGATCTCCTGATCACCACCGACTGTCAGTACCGTTCCGGAAATGTCCGTTTCTTCCCGGCTCCGAAAGTCGCCGTCATCGACCACCACCAGTTCTGTGGTATCGATGTAGATTATTCCTATATCCAGTCCAATGTCGGCAGTTGCTGTACTCTGGTCTGGCAGCTTTTCCGTAACGAAGGCATCGACATTAATAAGGACCCCATCTGTGCTACTGCACTTTACTATGGTCTTTACTGTGATACGAACCAGTTCAGTGAACTTTACCACCCGCTTGACCGTGATATGCGGGATGCGCTGGTCTTCGACCAGGCCGCACTGGTCCGTCTCTCCAATTCGAATCTTTCCCTGAGTGAGCTTTCCATCGCCGCCCAGGCCATGAATGATTTCACTTTCGACAGTGACCTGCGTCTGGCCCTTGTCCAGGTTCAGCCCTGTGACCCGAATATCCTCGGTCTCATCAGTGACTTCCTGATCCAGGTCGACCGTGTGGACATCTGTATCGCTTTCAATGAGACATATACCGGCTATAAGCTTTCCATCCGCTCCTGTATCAAGGAGACGAAAGCCAGTGAGCTGGCCGAATATATTACCGATAACATCGGATTTGGCGGCGGTCACAAGAACAAGGCCGGTGGTTTCATCGGTAAGGACGATTATGCTGCCCAGTATGGCCAGCTCCGCATGATGCAGTTCCTGAGAAGCAAACTTATGAAGTATTCCGGCGAGTGCACGATCCTGCGTGCCGGTATCGATAAACTCAGTATCGAAGGCATGAAGCGCTACCGCAAGAGACGTATCCCTGTGGGTGTCGTCTTCTGTAAGGACTTCGTTGCCGCAACCACACCGCTTCTGGTTCGTACTCTCGAAGGCGATATCGATATCACCGCCAGTGCCGATACCTGTATCATGGTAGGTATCCAGGGCGACATCGTTCCGATTACCCTCGACAAATTCAAGGAGACCTACGACATGTGCAATGCCAAGTCCCATGTCTCTTCTGAATACCGTCCGACCATCAAGAACCAGCGTAGCGGCGAGAGCTTCGACCTGGCCAAGCACATCCGCTCCTGCGTGACCAAGGGAACGGAATATGTATACGTTAAGCCCATCGAGGAATCCATCAAGATCTTCACTGTGTGGGATGCCAACAACTACGTCCGCGGTACCCAGGGCGACTATATCGCCGTCCGTGAGAACGACCTGTCGGATTTCTATATCGTAGAAAGAAATCTCTTCTCCAGAACGTACGAATTAGCTGAGGAATAATTGTGGCCTTGGCCCGGGACAGTTCACGTGAAGTGAGCCGGGCTTATTGAAACTTACATTTGAACTTACTTTAGGAAATTGCTTCGGTTGAGTATCCACATTCTTAGGATCGGTCCGGAGTATTTTTTTGTCCCTTTGGAAACCTCTCACCTGTTTTTGGGCATAAAGAAACAGTTGCTACGGGGGGGCAGCAACTGTTCTGTATGCACAGCGTGCTTTATTCTGATGTTAGATCAGACAACATAAAATAAAATGTGGCGAGTTTGGTCAGTGCGCAGCTTGTATTTGTATTGCATGCAGATTAGAAGAAGGAGATACTTCTGCGAGGATCGTTAACGGCGAAATAGATTGGGCGTTCGCGTTAGAACCAATAATTTGCACACTGCCAAACATCTCCACTCCCACAGATTTACATATTGTTTCAGCGCAATATGTATCACACGATTGAATAATACCATATAGAAAACCATTGTCAATAAGGTATTGTGGCCAAATGTCAAAACTGGTATAATCCTGATTGTAACATGAGTGTTTTTTCAGAAACATCATTCGTTACACTTTTTGTTACATGAAAATCGTTTTCAAATAATTGTACTTTTCAGGAGGAACAATCATGTCTACTATTCGCGATGTCGCTGAATATGCTCATGTATCAATCGCGACTGTTTCACGTGTTCTGAAGAAGACCGGCCCCGTTTCTCCAGAAACAGAGCAGCGAGTCTACGAGGCCATCGAGAAACTGGCCTATCTTCCGCCGCACTCCAACAAGAAGAAATCCAACGACAAGAAACTGAGTATTCTTGTTCTTTTCCCTAACGCCATCAAGAGCATCCACGCCGAGACACTCTCCGGTATCCGGGATGCGGCCAAGGAGAATGATGTTCTTCTCTTCTATGCGCACTGCGATAACGATACCACCTTGGAAGCAAGTTATGTCGACGCCCTGCGTCACGGTCAGTTCAATGCTCTGATCTTCATGGGTACTTTCTTCCAGGCAACGGAACTTCTGCAGATCCGTAAGACCTGTCAGATCGCTCTATGTGGTGAATGCGTGGAAGGATCCAAGATCCTGTCCGTAGCCATCGACTTCGAGCAGGCCGCCTACGATGAAGTGACGCATCTTCTCAATCGTGGGCACAAGAAGATCGGTATCATCACGACCCACCAGCGCGTGTGGTCTTCGGTGCAGAAGGAGAACGGTTATCGCCGCGCCCTCATTGAACACGGACTCCCTGTCGAAGAGGAATACTTCTTCTACGGTCGTTTCGCTTTCAACAACACCCGTTACATTCTGAATTACTTCGAGTCCATGGACGAACCGCCGACGGCTTACTTCTGTATCTCCGATGACATCGCCCGTGCGTTCTGTAATTGTCTTCTGGAGAGAAATTACTCGATTGGTCAGGAACTTGCGATCTGTGGTTTCGATGATTCGAAATCCAGTACCTCAGGATATCCTCTCCTCACCACCATCAACCAGCCGTTCTACGAGATGGGGCACAAAGTGGTGGAGATGCTCACCAGCAACATGACCAGCGTCATCGAGCACAATGACATCATCAACCTGCCCTATAAGTTCTATATAAGAGAATCCACCGGCGGCGTGATCTCCAAGCAGGAGAAACAGGAAAAACAAGAGAAGCAAGAATCTTCGGAGAAACAGGGAGGCATTAACTTCGAAGAGATTCCACAGTGAAGGTTGTAGTGCAGTTGTCTTCGCCCTTGCATAGGATGAAAACGCGTTTGTCCTCGTTTTCGTCATACGCATCCTGCTATCTTCGCTCTTGCATAGGACGGAGTCGCGTTTTTCCTTGATTTCGTCATACGCCATCCTGCTGGCTTCGCTCTTGCATAGGACGGAAACCCGGAAATCATAGAATCCGTGGTACGGATTCCAAGATTTTATCAGACGGTTTCTATAGTTAGACACAAATCCGTCCTATGCGATCGCAAAATCTATATGACAGATCTGATGTAAACACCCCGAATCGTCCTACATTTTAGCGAAAATCGTAGGACGATTTCTTTTTGTTCGGAAATCTCGTCAACTGAACCAGTCCGATACTTGTCACTTTATACGATGAGAGACCCACTATCTGCAAAAACGTCCTATGCCCGGTCAGAAGCTCGTCCTCGGGTGAGCAGAGATCCGGACACAAAAAAAAGAAGTTGCTATGTTAGCAACTTCTTTTGGCTCCCCCAGTAAGACTCGAACTTACGACCCTGCGGTTAACAGCCGCATGCTCTACCGACTGAGCTATAGAGGAATTTAATCCGGCAGCAATCTATCTTCCCGGGCCGTCTCCAGCCAAGTATTGTGGACACCGGCGAG
>LVBD01000060.1 GCA_001604275.1 Spirochaetales bacterium Spiro_02 | reverse complement strand
CGTTGTTTTTTGACGAAATTCTGCCCGTCGGTATGTGACTACTTTTTACCCGGCGGTGATAGTGTTCGGCCATTGCTTTGCCTTTGCCATAAACTATACACTCTAACCATTCTGTCCAGATGATATGGAAATTCTTTTCTTCTTTCATGCTGGCAAGAAGGACCCATCAATTCAAGAACCAACTGAAACGATGGCATAAGTTGACATTCTTCTCACTCATCACCTATGGCTGATTGCAAAAAAATCTCACCTTTTTCCTCAGATTTTTTTGGCACAATATTTCCCTTGCTTGTTCTATATGTTATATTTTATTTGTATATAATCAGATACTAAAAATCAGCCAAGCAACCACATCGAAACAACAAGAGTTGACACAAGTTAACGGTTATACGTACATTACTTATGCGTTATGGGAAACGAGCGCTGATGAAAATCACATTGCACATGCTTGATTCTGTAAAGGAACGAAAAGATGAAGAAGACTATAGTATCGGTTCTGGTATTGCTGACGTTCGCACTCTTTGGCGTGTCTGCAGCGACGGAGGGCGCTTCATCGTTGAATCTTACAACAAAGGTCGCTCAGATCGACCCCACATGGAAGGTCTATAGCGGGAAAAGTCCGACAACCGGAACGCTCCTTGCTACCAACGCCACGATTCCCGTCAGCATCACGGATTCGGAGGGAGTCACCGATGTCGCACTCTCCTTTACGTATACCTCGAATATCAACAACAACTATACGAATCTCAACTACAAGATCAATGTGGCGGCTACCAGTTTCTCCGCCGACGGATCAAACGATACCGTCCCCGTCACGCTGACCGATACTTGGACTTCCGCTAACAAGAGCACATCCACCGCCGAAACGCCGGCCTCCGTAAATCTGACCGGTACGTATCAGACTGGATTGAAAACGGATGTCCATGCCGAACTACTCGCAGTCACTTGGACGATCAACCCTAGTCTGACGGCCGGCGACTACGAAAGCACGATCACCATCACCTACAGTGCGATCTAAGAGAAAGGCAAGGGTCATGGTAGGGTCATGGGCAAGGGCAAGGGCAAGGGCAGCGTTCCGTCCTGCGTACCTGCTGCAATGACCTTGCAATGACCCTTACCTGATAGCGATGCCTACCGATACATACTTCGAACGTTTCCAGAAATAGTTGAGCAACGGAAACCGACCGTCATGATAGAGGACCTCGATGGAAAGAGCCTTGTTCGCCGCCGCATCGCTGATCGTAAACCCCAGCGATGCGGTCCATTCCATCTCCCACCGAACGGTATCATCGTCCAGCGTAAGAGTATGGTTGGTCGTACCATCCTGATGGAACTTGACGTTCAAAGAACTGAAGACCTTATATTTCTCTGAAAAAGGATATGCCAGATTAAGATCCCCTTGAAGGATATATGCCCCGTAGCCGGAGCCAAGGCCACCGCCACGAGCGTTCCAGTACGCTTCGTCGCGAACGGAAGTGGGTTTCCCAGGCAAAGATTCGATCCAATCCGGCTTATGGAAGACAGGATTCCACCAACTCGACTTCTTCGGCAGCAGGATGGAAGCGAAAACCTGCACATTTTGGTTTCCGTCATATCCGATTCCCAGCTCATACATGTTGTCGCGGACATAATTGACCACTTCGAACGATCCGGTGGAGTCTGTGACATTTCGAGAAACCGCATCCTGCAGAACTTCATCGCCAGTATGCCCGGAATAGTGGCGTAACCCGAAACGCATGACGAAGCCATCCAGTATCCTAGCCTCTCCACCGAAGAAGAAACTCCCGTCAAAGCCCAGTACATCGGCTCCGTCGCTTGCGGCGAACACAGAATTGAACGAAGCCTGCAACGTAGGACTCAGCAGAAAATATTCCGGCCAGCCGATGCGGAAGAACGAAACGGACGTTCCTAGCTGGAGATGGAGAAAATCATTGATCGTTCCATCCCGATATGAAATGACCTCGAATTTATCTGGATCAGTCGCTTCACGCTCCTTCCACATCACCATGATGTTGTTTCCCTCGGGCGAGCTTTCCGTCTGATGGATATAATGGAGCCCCGAATAGAAGGTATAGGAGTCGTTCAACGAAGGCGCGTACAACGGATCCGATGGACCGAAATCGAAAACGAAAGAAGCGGACACGACGGACAGGGCGAACAAAAAGAAGCACAGAACAGCCAGAACACGTTTCATGGAAAACTCCTTGCAAGATATCGTCATATGGTGACGACAAGCCCCAGCGACAGATATCGCGACCGCTGGAAGAAGAAATTCAGCAACGGAAAGCGCCCGTCATGATATGCCAGTTCGATAGTGAAATCGGGAAGGTTCGCCACTTCCTCCAACGATAGTCCGAGAGCTACCGTGAACTCCATGTCCCATGGGCGATCGGATTCATATTCCAACGTGTCGAGATTGATCTTTCCGTCCTGATGGAGCTGCAGGTCGGTCGCCAGATAGGAGAGCCCGACAGTGGGGATCGGAACTTCGAATTCCACCCCCAGCCCGATACGCCACGCCTTGTAGGAGGAAGGATAGGAATCGTTGTTCCGTTCAAACTCACTGCCGAATTCCTGCCCATAGATATAGCCGCTTAGCGGTTTGCCATAGTCGGGACTTTCTTCGCTGGTATTCTTGATCGCATCTGCCGGCACATGGGCGGCCGGACGTATCCAGCCGACATGCATCGGCAGTTCCGCTTCGACGAGGAACTTGACATACCGGACAGGCTGATACGACACATCGAACAGATAGGAGTTGTTGCGGGTATATTCGGTAATCCCGTCATATGAGTCTTCATCATTCCGTTCCATGAAATCCTTGAGAATCTCATCTCCCCAATGTCCGGAGAAATGGTGGAATCCGAAACGGAAAGTCAGTTGCCGGAACAGCTGCATCGTCACGCCGGCACCGTATTGGCCATCGAAACCGAGGACGTCCACCCCGCCATATGCGCCGAAGACGGTATTCAAGCCACCGTGGATGTACCCTTCCAACGCCATGATATCCTTGTACTCGAACCGAAGCAGACCGATGTTGATCGCCGACTTGAGGTTCCAATACTTGTTGTTGTTCTCGTTCGGATCCTTGAACGAACGCCGGACATAGGCACCGTTTCCCTCATTGGCAGAAGCGTCGGTGGCAAGGATATCAGTCGGCAGATACTGGATATCTTTGGGTGATACGAAATACCGAAACGCCACGTTGTTGGTAAACGGATATGCCCGGCTTTCCTTGTACAAGGGATCCATCGGAGCGAGCGTGATGGAAAAATCGTCTCCGAAGAACGTATAGGCGCCAAAAACAGGAGCAAGAACGCAACACACGACAAAAAGCGAAACCAGGAATCTATGACCTTTCATGGCTCATAGCATACCGCATATTCTGCAATTGGCATACAGAAAAATCCGGCGAGTCATTGAGAACTCATCCTATCCTTCGTACCTACTGCAATCACCCTACCATGACCCTTACCTCATTGTCGGTGGAGCGTTCGATATGATATACTTGTCTGTGACGCTCACGCCAGTTGCGCGGGAACGATCACCATACGGACAGGACCGAGGAGAGCTACATGGCATATGAAGTGACGGCGACACGCAAACGCCCCCAAGCGTTCGATACCCTGGTCGGGCAGGAGTTCGTCGTCTCCACGATCACCAACGCGATCGAACAAGGACGAATCGCGCACGCATACCTCTTCTCGGGACCTCGAGGGGTCGGGAAAACCACATCGGCGAGAATACTCGCCAAAGCGTTGAACTGCGTCCACGGTCCCACCCCCCATCCATGCGGAGTATGCGAGAACTGCCGGGAGATCACCCAAGGCAACAGCATGGACGTGATCGAAATCGACGGAGCGAGCAACACATCGGTCAACGACGTACGGACGATCAAGGACGAAGTGCTCTTCCCGCCGCAAAGCAGCCGGTACAAGATCTACATCATCGACGAAGTCCACATGCTCTCCACCAGCGCGTTCAACGCCTTGCTCAAAACGATCGAAGAGCCCCCTGAGTACGTCGTATTCATCTTCGCAACCACCGAAACGCAGAAAGTACCGGCCACGATCCGTTCCCGATGCCAGCAGTTCCATTTCCAGCTGATCTCTCTCGAAACGATCAAGGGACGCCTCGCCGAAGCGGCCGCCGACCTGAACGTCGAAGCGGACGACGACGCATTGTTCTGGATCGCCAAGGAAGCGACCGGCTCGATGCGCGACGCATATACGCTGTTCGACCAGGTCGTCTCGTTTTCCAACGGCCATATCACCCTTGCCCAGATACAGGACAAACTCGGCCTCGTGGGAATCGACCAGATTTCCTCGCTGCTGTCCTCGTTGCTGTCGGGAGATTCAGGCGGGGCGCTTCTCGGATTGCAGGAATTGCTTGGCAAAGGCATCTCCGTCGAACAGTGCACCAAAGATTTCGCCCAGTACTTCAGAGCGCTGCTACTGATGAAAAAAGGAGTGACCGACGCCGATGTGCTGGGCGAACAGCCCCAGCGCTTCCCCGATCCCATCAAGAACGCCTATACGGAAGAACAGCTGGAAGCCGCAGTGGAACTCTTCCTCCGCCTGTATCGGGATATCCGATACTCGCTGAATCCCCGACTGGAACTGGAACTGGCGGTAAGCCGACTCGAATCGCTGCCATATCTCGTCTCTCCAGTCATCCTGATGGAAAAGCTCGCGAAAATGAAGAACGATCTTCTTGCGGGAAACATGACGCCGGAAAACCCCGACCTGGCAGGCAGGATACCATCGCTTCCTTTTGCAAAGCCGGCAGCCACGATACCCGAGAGAACTCCGCGTATCGCAGCCCATGCGGACCGGCCGGTTCCGACGGAAAGCAAGGAACAGAACCAAGCGCCAAGCACCGACGCACGGCGCGACAGCATGGAAGTCCGAACGCCCCCCCTACGGACAACGCAACCGGAAAGGAGGGATACAGACGCCCCTTTTCCCAGACAAAAGGATAATATCGCACGAAAAGAGCCCTCAGAGGACATCGAGCCAGCACAAGCGCCATCGAACCAAAAACAGCCACGTCCGTTCATGAAAGAGGACATCCCCGCACTCAAGAATCTTCTGGAGGAATCCAAGGAACGCGCCGCGACGCTGATGGGGCAACTCGTCGATTGCTTCGTCGAGAACGGAACGTTGAAATTCGTCTTTTCCAGCAAGTTCTGCGTCGACCAAGCGAAAACAGATATCGCCGTATTCCGCAAGGCCATCGAAACGATCTGCGGCTACACGGGGCCGCTTGAGTTCATCGTACAGCGGCAGGAAAACAAACCGCGTTCCGCAGCTCAGACCGATGAGACCATCACACGGATAGCCAATATGTTCCGAGGAGAAATCGTAGGCTGAACAGTCAGCCGCCAGGAGTAGGAAACACCATGAATCCATTTGAAATGTTCAAGAATGTCAAGAACCTCCAGGACAAGATGGAGCAGATGAAGCAGGAACTCGAGCACAAGGCATTCACAGGCACCGCCGGAGCCGGCATGGTGACGGTAGTCGTGAACGGCCAGCATCAGGTCGTCTCGGTGAAGATCGCCCCGGAAATCGTCGATCCGAACGATATCCCGACGCTGGAAGTCCTGATTGCATCCGCTACGAACAATGCAAATTCGCAGTTGCAGGAATACCTGCAGCAGGAAGCGATACGGAAATCCAGCGAGCTGGGGCTGAACGACCTAATGAAAGGCGGGTTCCCGCAATGACGGCGCTGGAGCAGCTCGCAAGAAATCTCAGCAGGTTGCCGGGCATTGGACCGAAAAGTGCGTCACGGATCGCATACCATCTGATCAAGACGGACAATGCGTACAACCAGGCGCTCTCCCAGGATATCGCCCATATCCAGGAAGTGATCTTCCCCTGCTCCATCTGCGGAAGCTATACCGAAACGGATCCATGCCCGTACTGTACCGACCCTTCGCGGGACAGATCGACGCTGTGCGTTGTCGAGCAACCGCAGGATGTCGTGACCATCAGCGCCTCCGGAGCGTACGACGGCCTGTTCCATGTGCTGGGAGGGGCGATCAACCCGCTCGACGGTGTCGGACCTGAGCACCTGACGTTCGACAAACTGCTGAAACGGATCGACGAAGGCTCGTTCAAGGAACTGATCATCGCCACGAACCCCACGGAAGAAGGCGATACGACCGCACTGTACATCCGGCATCTGCTGAAGGACCGGCCGGACCTGACGATCACCCGACTGGCATCCGGGCTTCCGATCGGAGGAGACCTGGAATACGCCGACCGGCTGACGCTGGCGCGTTCGCTTCGGGGAAGGATCAAACTCTAGACATGGCAAGCAGCGAAGCGTATGCGAAGTTCATCGTGGACCAGGCTCGTGAGGCGGGGGTCCTGACCTACAGAAAAATGTTCGGGGAATACGGCATCTATTGCGACGGTGTGTTCATCGCATTGCTGTGCGACGACCGGCTGTTCTGCAAGATCACCGGACAGGGACAGGACGTGCTCCTTGCATTCGGGAAGGAAACGATGCTCGTTCCCCCATATCAAGGCGCGAAACCGATATTCCTGATCGAGGATGTGGAGGACGCAGCCTTCCTTTCCGCATTGTTCTCAGCGACGAAGCAAGCGCTGGAATCCAAATGAACACAACATGCCCTTGCGCCTGCAATTCCTGACTGAACGCACGAACATGCATATCAATTGCATATCTATGAGTTATTCTGCATAAAAATGTAAAAAATTAAAGTAAATGCTTTACTTTTTCCCAATTTTCGCGTTTTACTATAGCAAGACCCATATGCTAGTGCGTGAATTGGAGTGTGTATGTGGAAGTATATTCTCAAGCGTCTGCTGATGATGATTCCCGTGCTTCTCGGAGTGACGTTCATCGTATTCTTCATTCTGGCGATGACACCCGGAGATCCTGCGGCGATCATTCTCGGTGATCAGGCAAGCGCGGAAGCGCTTGAACTCAAGCGGATCGAGCTCGGATTGAACGATCCGTTGCTCATCAGGTATTTCAACTACCTCCTGAACATGATCCGCGGCGATCTCGGCACCTCGTACAAGAACCAGATCAGCGTAGCCGCCCAAGTCATCGACAAGTTCCCGAACACGGCCATCCTGGCGGTGGCAGGGATCCTTGTGGCGCTGCTGATCGGCATCCCGATCGGCATCCTTTCCGCAAAGAAGCAGTATACCGCGCTTGACAACACGTCGATGGTGCTGTCGCTGGTCGGGGTATCCATGCCGAACTTCTGGCTTGGACTGCTTCTTTCCCTCCTGTTCGCGCTGAAACTCGGCTGGTTGCCCTCGCAAGGGATGGGCGAAGAGTTCATACCGCTGCTGAAAAGCCTCGTTCTGCCCGCGATCACGCTCGGCACCGGCGCGGCGGCCACTGTGGTACGCATGACGCGCTCCTCGTTGCTGGAAGTCATCCGCCAGGACTATATCTCGACGGCGCGAGCGAAAGGGCTCCCTGAAAAGATCGTGACGAAGAAACACATGCTGAAGAATGCGCTGATTCCTATCGTGACTGCGGTCGGATTGCAGTTCGGTCAACTGCTCGGCGGTGCGATGCTGACCGAAACGGTGTTCTCCTGGCCGGGCCTTGGCCGCCTGATGGTAGATTCGATCGCCAGCAAGGACATCCCGATGGTGCTGGGCGCGGTCATCTTCATGGCGGTCATGTTCTCGTTCGTCAACCTGGTCGTCGATATCGTGTATGCGTTCATCGACCCGAGAATCAAAAGCCAATATAGGAAAGCAGGCTTCACGAAGAAAGAGGTACGCGCATGAGCACGACACGGACACAACGCAAGCAGCGATCCCTCTGGTTCGAAGCCTGGAGACGGCTGAAGAAGAACAAGCTGGCAATGGCGGGACTCCTGTTCCTAGCGCTCCTGGTCGTGATCGCCATATCGACGATCATCATCGATATCGCCACGAACAAATCCTATTACAACGACCACGTGATCAAGCAGAACCTCAGGCTGCGGCTCCAAGGTCCCAGCAAGGACCACATCTTCGGCCTCGACGAATTTGGAAGGGACATATTCCTCAGGATGCTCTGGGCGGTACGCTACTCGCTGTTCATGGGAACCATCGCCATCGCCATGTCGACGATCGTCGGAGGAATTCTTGGCGCAATCGCCGGCTTCTATGGAAAACGGACGGACAACATCATCATGCGGTTCATGGATATCCTGCTTGCGATTCCGTCCATGCTCCTTGCCACAGCCATCGTCGCGGCGTTGGGCACCAGTCTGACAAACGTGCTGATGGCCATCGCGATCAGCTATATTCCCACGTTCGCTAGAACGGTACGAGCTTCCGTCCTGACGATCAAGGATCAGGAATTCATCGAAGCCGCCCGGGCGCTGGGCGCCAGCGACCTGCGCATCATCGGAAAATACATTCTTCCCAACTCCCTGGCGCCGTTGATCGTCCAGGCCAGTCTCGGAGTGGCGGGCGCGATCCTATCGATCGCAGGACTATCGTTCCTCGGGTTGGGCATCCAGCCGCCTACGCCGGAATGGGGGTCGATGCTCTCCAATGCACGATCGTATATCCGAGACGGCTGGCACATCACGGTCATTCCGGGCTTAGGGATCATGCTGACCATCCTTGCGCTGAACGTCCTCGGCGACGGGCTGCGCGATGCGCTCGACCCGCGATTGAAGAACTAGGAGCAGGCGATGACGGAGACAAATCAAGAGCTGATCAGAATAGAAGACCTCTTCATAGACTACGAAACGGATGACGGCATCGTCCATGCGCTCAACGGTGTATCGCTGACGCTCCATGTCGGTGAAACGCTCGGGCTCGTCGGTGAAACGGGAGCCGGCAAGACGACCCTTGCAAAAGGCATTCTCCGGCTGATTCCTGATCCTCCCGGGAAGATCAAGGAAGGGAAGATATGGTTCGAAGGCAAAGATCTGCTTGAGCTTCCCGAGCATGCCATGCAGGAAATCCGCGGACAATCGATCTCCATGATCTTCCAGGATCCTATGACCAGCCTCAATCCAGTCATGACGGTGGGAGAACAGATACAGGAAGTGATCAGGAACCATAATCCTGAACTGGACAAGGAGGAACTCCATGCATGGTCGTGTGCCATGCTGGAGAAAGTCGGGATATCCGCCGACAGAATCGACGAATACCCCCACCAGTTCTCAGGAGGGATGAAACAGCGGGTGATCATCGCGATCGCACTGGCATGCAATCCGAAGCTGTTGCTCGCAGACGAACCGACGACGGCGCTCGACGTAACGATCCAGGCGCAGGTGCTGGACATGATCCGCACGTTGAAGCAGGAACTGAACACGGCCATGATGCTCATTACCCACGACCTTGGGGTAGTGGCGCAGAACTGCAATCGGGTGGCGATCATCTATGCGGGGGAGATCGTCGAGATCGGCGACCTGCGACAGATTTTCAAACGCCCGACGCACCCCTACACCATCGGTCTGTTGGAATCGATTCCATCGCTGGCGAAGGATGTGGAACGGCTCAACCCGGTCAAGGGCATGATGCCCGATCCCACCGACTTGCCGCCGGGCTGCAAGTTCGCGCCACGGTGCAAGTTCGTCTGTGAACGATGTGCGCAGCGCGTCCCCGACCTGATCGATATCGGTGACGGGCACATGGTCCGCTGCATCAACTCGAAGGATACACAATCCTACGCTTCAACAAGGGAATAGGGATGGCTATGCAGGAAACACGGGAACTACTTCGGATCGAACACTTGAAGAAATACTTCTCCACTCCGAGCGGAATCCTTCATGCGGTCGATGACGTGTCTTTCGTTCTGGATGAAGGAAAGACGCTAGGGGTCGTCGGAGAATCCGGCTGCGGGAAGTCCACACTCGGCAGAACGATCCTCAGGCTGCACGAACCGACGGACGGAAAGATCTTTTTCGATGGCCAGGATATCACCGGGCTGGACAAGAAACGGATGAAAGCGCTGAGAAGGGATATGCAGATCATTTTCCAGGATCCGTTCGCATCCCTCAACCCCAGAATGACCGTCGGCCAGACGATCTCCGAAAGCCTCATCATCCAAGGCCTGGTCGACAAGCAGGACAAGCGGAGTCTGGACAAACGGGTGGCGGAACTGATGGATCTCGTAGGTCTCGCACCCAGACTGATCAACAGCTATCCGCATGAACTGGATGGAGGGAGGAGACAGCGGATCGGCATCGCTCGGGTGCTTGCGCTGAATCCGAAGTTCATCGTCTGCGACGAACCGGTTTCGGCGCTCGACGTGTCCATCCAGGCGCAAGTGCTGAATCTGATGCAGGATCTGCAGGATTCGTTCGGCTTTTCGTATCTGTTCATCACCCACGATCTGTCGGTCGTCAAGCATCTGTCCGACGAGATCATCGTCATGTACCTGGGCAAGATGGTCGAAAAGGCGAAAACCTCGCGGCTGTTCGCCAATCCGCTCCACCCGTACACCCAGGCGCTGCTGTCTGCGATTCCTGTACCGGATCCTGATTTTCCCGTCAACAGGATCCTGCTGGAGGGGGAACTGAGCAGTCCGATCAACCCTGCTCCTGGATGCCGGTTCGCGAAACGGTGTCCGAAAGCATGCGACAAATGCCGCGAAGCGGATATTCCGCTGAAAGAAGTCGAGCCGGATCATTTCGTGGCCTGTACGCTCGTCCGATGAATTGGTGTGGGATTTTGCGACACATATCGCAAATATCATATTTTGTTTCTTAGCTAAGGAGAGAACGCTATGAAAAGAACACTGTCCGTTCTGTTGCTGCTGATCGCAAGCTGTACGCTCGCCTTCGCCGGCGGATCGTCCGAAAAGACCGGGGCCGCATCCGGCGCCACCGGCTACAAGGATACGATCATCTTCGGCCAAGGAGCCGACGTCACGTCCTTCGATCCCCACATCGGGAAAGAGACGCCCGCGGTCGCCGTCACGAACCACATCTATGACACGCTGGTCGATGTCGATCCGGTTACCGGAGAAGTCGTACCGCAGATCGCAGAGAGCTGGGAACAGCTGTCGGATACCGAATATCGGTTCCATATCCGCAAGGGATTGAAGTTCCATAACGGCGAAGCGCTGACCGCCGACGATGTGAAGTTCTCCCTCGATCGCGCGATCGCAAGCGCCGCGGTATCCTATATCGTCGATTTCATCGACAACATCACCATGGAAGACGAATATACCGTACTGGTCACGACCAAGGCTCCGTACGCTCCCGCATTGAGGAACCTTGCCGTTCCGTTCGCCGCGATCGTCCCGAAGGATTATGTCTCCGCGAATCCCGACATCCTCAAGACCGCTCCCGTCGGATCCGGTCCGTACAAGTTCGTCTCATGGGCGCAGAACGACAACTGCAAGCTCACCGCGTTCGACGAATACTACGCAGGAGCCCCGAAGACGAAGAATATCGTGATGAAGACCATCCCGGAAGCTTCCCAGCGGACGATCGCGTTGGAGACCGGGGAGATCGATCTTGCCTACGATCTGCTCGTTTCCGACCTGAAGCGGGTCAAGAACAACAGCAAGCTCACGCTGTTCGAAGCTCCGTCCCTCACCTGCTTCTACATTTCGATGAACATGAAGAAGGCTCCGTTCGACAACAAGCTGGTCCGCCAGGCGATCAACTACGCCATCGACCGCCAGCTGCTCGTCGATACCGTCAACAGCGGAACAGGAGCCCCAGCCGACGCGATCATCGCTCCTGCGGTATTCGGTTACTATAGTCCTGGAGCTATCGAATACAATCCGCAGAAAGCCAAGGAACTGCTTGGCCAGGCCGGTTATCCCAACGGATTCTCTTGCACACTCTGGGTCAACAACAACCAGTCCCGCGTCGAGATGTGCCAGGCGATCCAGGAGATGTTGCGCGAAGTCGGCATCACCTGCAAGGTTGAGGTGATGGAATTCGGTACGTTCATCAGCCGAACCACCGCAGGCGAACACGACATGGGGTATTTCGGCTGGGTCACTTCCACGAAGGACGCCGACTATACGTACTACTCGCTGGAGCATTCCTCGCAGCAGGGCGCCGCTGGCAATAGAACGTTCCTTGCCGATCCGCAGGTCGATGAGCTGGTCGAAATCGGTCGGACCAACGCCGATTCCGCAGTCAGGCTCAAGGCCTACAAGGATCTGGCGATCCTGCTCAAGGACATCGCCAACAATGCGCCGATCCTCTATACCGCCATTACCGCGGGAGCCAGCAGCAAGGTGGAAAATTTTACGTTGGATCCGATCGGATACCATAAGCTGGAAGGCGTCCAAGTCCGCAACTAGGACGAAGCCGGAAGCAGAACGAGGAGCTGACACTTTGTCAGCTCTTCGCCATGTCTTCACATAGTGAAGTCGCAGTCGATTGAAAACTGGAGGTTCAACATGTTGTTATCAGAAATGACCTGGGTGCAGGCCGAAACATATTTCAAGGAATCGGATATGGTGATCATTCCGATCGGCAGCATCGAATGCCATGGCAAGCACATGCCGCTGGGGACCGACACGATGATTCCCGACAAGATCATCGAGCTGGTGCGCAAACAGAACGACAAGGTCATGGTCATTCCGACCATCCCGTACGGAGCCTGTGAGAGCCTCTATCCGTTCAGCGGCACTATCAATCTCGGGACCGATCTGCTGTACGAGCTTGTGAAGAAGATTGTGGAGAACCTCAAGCGCCATGGAGCTCGCAAGTTCGTCGTTCTCAACGGCCATGGAGGGAACATCAAGGCGCTGGAGCGAATCGGATACGAACTGGATGCCGACGGATGCCTGATGGCGATCCTCAACTGGTGGCTGAACGTCTGGGAGATGGATCCGGCGTGGAAAGGTGGCCACGGTGGAGGCGAAGAGACCGCCGCGGTCATGGCGATCAATCCGGACCTCATCGACAGGACCTACATCGATCTTCCCCTGGAGTTGACTGACATTTCGGACACGATCAAGGGGAGCGGTTTCAATACGGTGCAATACAATGGAATCACGGTCACGGTTCCTCGCCTGACGAACCATGTGACCGATAACGGCTGGATCGGACCGGATCATCCACGGTTCGCGACGGTGGAATGGGGAACGAAGATGCTTGACACGTTCGCCTCTTTCATGGTGTCGTTCCTCGATGAATTCTCCCGTGTACAGCTATAGGACGTGAATATTCATGATAGATAAACAAACGAATCTGGCGCTGATCAAGCAGCTCAGCGATGCAAACGGCATATCCGGCTTTGAGGACGAAGTCCTGGATATCATCAAGAACTGGACGAAGGATATCGGCACGACAAGCAGGGACTCTCTGCTGAACCTCTATCTGGAAAGCAGGAAAACCACCCCGGGCAAGCCGGTCGTTCAGCTGGACTGCCATACCGACGAAGTCGGCTTCATGGTCAAGGCGATCCGCGACGACGGCATGATCGAGTTCATCACCATCGGAGGATGGATCCCGACCAACGTACCGGCACATCGCGTCAGGGTTCTGAATCGGGATGGCCGCTACGTTCCGGGAGTGGTCGCAAGCAAACCGCCTCACTTCATGACGGAAAGCGAACGGAAAGCTCCGCTGGAGATCACCGCGCTGGTCATCGATATCGGCGCAAGTTCCAGACAGGAGGTCGTGGAAACGTATCGGATCCCGATCGCCGCGCCTGTGGTTCCCGATGCGACCTGCACCTACGATGAAACGCACGATATCCTGATAGGAAAAGCGTTCGACAACAGGCTCGGCTGCGCATCGGTGATAGCCACCATGCGAGAGCTCGCCGCAGAACAGCTTGCGGTCGATATCGTCGGGGCATTCGCTTCGCAGGAGGAAGTAGGAACCAGAGGCGCCACGGTGACGGCACGAAAAGTCAAACCGGATATCGCGATCGTGTTCGAGGGGTGTCCGGCGGACGATACCGTGGTTCCCGCCTATGCGGCGCAGACCGTCGTCAAGAAAGGTCCGATGCTACGCCATATCGATGCCAGGATGATCACGAACCCCCGCTTCCAGCGATACGCTCTGGACATGGCCGCACGAAACGGAATTCCTGTGCAGGAAGCGGTCCGCGCGGCCGGCGCGACGAACGGCGCTCCGATCCATATGTCGAACCAAGGCGTTCCGACGATCGTCATCGGTACTCCGGTCAGATACGCCCATACGCACTACGGCATGTCCGCGTATTCCGACTTCGAGAACGGAGTGAAGCTCGCCATCAAGATCATCAAGAGCCTTGATCGGGAAACGATAGCCTCATTCTGAGATCCGGCACGAAATAGGAGTCCTGACATGCGTATCGGGGGAATGTTTACAGTCGAACCAATTGGAAATATCAAAAATTCGTATCTCCAATCTCTCGGTGACGACACGCTGCTTTGCATGTCAGGACGTTGTGCGCTATACGCAGTTCTGACCGATCTGGCCATGCATCGGCCACCGCAGACAGAAGAAAAGCCGGTCGCGTATCTTCCGGCATATACGTGCGAAACCGTCCTCGACAGCTATGAAAAAGCAGGGTATTCCTGCAGATTCTACGATCTTGATCCGCAACAGATGCGCCCCGTCTTCCGGGAGGAGGAGCTCGCAGGAGTCTCGACGCTCGCTCTCTGCGGCTATTTCGGTTTCGCCAGATACGACGGATCGTTCGTGAAGGCATGCAGGGATCGCCGTATCGCGATCGTGCACGACACGACCCATTCCCCTCTGTTCGTGGATCCGCTGGCCGACTACGCCGCCGGCAGTCTGCGTAAATGGATGGGAATCGCCTGCGGTGGCGTCGCGGTCAAACGGATGGGCAAGTTTTCCGTTGAAGCGCTGCAACCCGACAAGGAACATCTGGCCGGCAGATACGAGGCGATGGAGCTCCATCGGCTCGCGTTGGAAACCGGCGACAGGATGTATGACGAACAGGCCGCCGATGTATTCTGGAATACGGAGCTTCGGCTCAGGAAGATGTTCGACGCTTTCGCAAGCGACGAACGTTCCGAACGGATCGTACGGACTTTCGATTTCGAAGAGATGGCCTCTCGAAGAAGACTGAATTTCGAAACGCTACTAGGACATCTTGCTCCGTCGTCCCGATACGTCCCCGTATTCCAGGAACTCCACCCTCAGGACGTGCCGAGCCATTTTACGTTCTATGCGGAAGACAGGGAGAGCCTTCGAAGCGACCTGGCGGCATGCGGCGTGGCAAGCACCGTATATTGGCCGGTCCCTCCGCATCTGAAGCGGATCGAGCGCTACGAACGGTATTTCCCAGGAGCTTCCTATATCTACGGACATGTGTGCTCGATCCAACTGGACCAGCGATATGGAACCGACGACATGCTCTTTCTCGCCGATGTGTTGAACAGTCTTTAGGTATCGCAATTCTCCAGACATCGCAACAGTTCCTCATGCCGTTCATGCAACGAGCCGGAGTCAGTTCCATCGACGGAGCGGTCTTCGCTGTTTCCGGGAAACAGCATGGAGATCAGATCGATCATAGCGATCACCGATACCACGGAGTTCGTCACCCCAAGAATCCGAGAAGGACAGATCAACGTACGGGAGGAAAACGGCACCAGAGGAGAATACCGACTGTCCGTGATCGCGATCAACGGAATGCCCTCTTTCTTGCACATCGATGCAGTGGCGAGCGTCACTTTGCCGTAGGGGGGCATCGAAATGGCGATTACCAGAACTTCCGAAGCCTTGCTTACCGCCAGCTGTCCCACCATGAGATGGGTGTCCTGCAGATTCAGAGGAGCGATATCGACGCCGAGGGAAAGCATGCGGTAGACGCAGTATGCGGATGAGATGGAGCTGAGACCGTGTCCGGCCACGAAAACCTTCCTGGCTGCCTTGATGGCACCGATGAAATCGGAAACGCTGGAGGCGGTATTCTGCATGAAAGTTTCGCGGATAATGTCCCGCTCGTCCCTATCCAACTGCCGGAGGAAATCCTCGACATCGACGTCCCGATTCGCGATCCGCCTGAATCGTTCGTCGGGGCGGATCCAGAACAGAACATACTCTTGTAGGGATTTCTTCAGTTCGACGAAGCTGTCGTATCCGAGCTGCTTGCAGAAACTCAGCACCGTCACTTCGGTAACTTGGGCGGCGGCAGAGAACTCCTTCAAGGAGAGAAAACCGCACGTGGAGACATTGGAAAGAACATAGTCGGCGATCATCCTGCGTTTTCTGCTGAACGAATGATAATTCAGCTTGATTCGTTCCAGAATATCGGACGGTTGCGTTTTCTTCTGCTCCATCGCCTGCCTCCCGACGCTTACTTGATCCCGCGTTCCCGCTTGATCGCCTCGTACGCTTCCTGGATTTCACGGAATTTCTCAGTCGCATACGTGGTGAACTCTTCCGGCAACCCTTTGCTGGCGACCGTATCGGGATGGAACTCAATGCTCATCTTCCGATAGGCTTTCTTGACGTCTTCATCCGTCGCCTGCGGCGTGAGGCCGAGCACGGCATACGATCTGGTGGAAGCGGAGACCCCACCATATCGACGGCTGACGCTGTCCATGATGGCATCCGACAGATGGAATATTCTGCCGGCCGTCCTGATCAGATCATTCTCCGCACGGTTGACGTCCCCGTCCGCCGCCGCGACTCGATAGAAGATATCGATCATCAGCTGCAGGAGCGCCGGTTCGCGGGAAAAATTCTGGTAGAACTGAGTGGCGAACTGTTCGAACGTTCCGCCCCCGTTGATCGCGGCGTTGAACACACGCATCGCGGCCGCATGGCCTTGGGCATCGAGGCGCAGATCCTTGTCGATGAACTCCTCGACCTTCCTCTGTTCCAGCGGGGAGACCTGCCCGTCGATCGCGGCGATACGTGCGAGCATGGAGAACGCTCCGACGAAGAACAGCATCTGCGTCTGGTCAATGCCGGAGGCTACCGGTCCGTACCCGTAGTATCGTTGATCCTGACCGTGAAAAAACGATGAGCGCTGGTCCTGCTGCTGATGCGGGGCCCCCTTGTCTCCGGCCAGATCGAACATATGCCCGAACGCGGCACCTGCGATCAAGCCGAGAGGTCCCCCGAACATGAACCCGAGAGTTCCTCCGATGATTTTACCGAGCCAACCCATACCGGCACGTCACAGCTTGTCGATGAGCATGGAACACTTTCCTGAAGGAATCGGGAGCGTCTTCTTTTTCTGCTCATCCAGTATCTCGATGGTGAAATAATACAGTTTCTCCGATTCGAGACGGATTTCCCATCCTCGAGCATTCTTGTTGCTCAGGATCGTGATCAAGTTCCGCTTGAGGGACAAGCCTTCTATCCCCATGGCCTCGAGGCTCGGCATGGTCCAGTTGACCGTCTTGCGGGGAAGCGAAATATCCAGCCCGATGATGTTCTCGATCATCAGCGTGATGGTCACCAGTCCGATCATGGGCATGAACCGCTTGCGTGGGAACCCCGGCAGCTTGTCGCAGAGCGGGTACCCTTCCTTGGCAGGCAGATACGCCTCCCAGACATCCCCCATCTTGTCCCCGTCCGGGTGCAATGTATCGAGAATGAAATACATATGGCGGATCGCGCATTCCCTGGCGAAAACGAATTCTTTGTAGCGTTCCAGTCCCTTGATGACCATGTAGGTATAGAACGGGATCACGCCGCCGCAATATCCGTCGCTGGCCTCGGAATAATCGGGGGAATCGACAGAAAGCGCGGGAAAGGGATTCTCCGTGCCGAACTTCTCAGGATCCTTGAGGTATTCGATCATCCGGGCGGCGCGCTCATCGTTGGGAATCTCCGCAAGCATCGTCCAATAGGCGCCGATATGCTTGTAGCCGACCCGGATCTCCTTGATGTCAAGGTCATAGTAGAACTCCGTATCGGGGTCCCACATCAGCGAATTGATCCTTGTTTTCAAGGAGAAATAGATGCGCTTGTAGCGGAAGCTCAGCTCCTTGTCGTTGAGGATGTCTCCGATCGCAGACATGTACAGAGCGTTCACTGCAAGTTCCGCATTGAAATCCACAGGATAGTAGACCCGGTCGCGAGGAAGATTGCCCGTCATGCAGGCTTCTACAGGTACGGAATACAAACCGTTCTCCCGAAGACTTGTAGCCTGTATCCATGAAAAATGCTTTTCAAGAATCGGAACGATCTCTTTCAAGCGCTTCTTGTTGCCGATCTTATGATAGAAACTGTATTCGACGAAAGCGAACAGCGGCGGAAAGATTCCTTCCGGGTTCAGGGGATCGACGACAGCGTTCCCGTCCTCCACCGAATACTCGCCGCGGATCGCTCCGCTCTCCTCCTGCTTCTGATAGAAGAAATCCAGCAACGGAAACGGAGAATACACCTGATTGCTGTATACCAGAAACAATGCGGCCATGCAGGAATAGAACTGATTGAACGTCGTCTGGCTTGGATACGATAGATACCCTCCGGGAAAATTATTTTCCTTGGTCCCTTGTCTCCATAGCTCGTCGATCCATACCCACGAACGGTCGTACATATCGACGAAATCCTGATCATAAAAATGTACGGATGGCACCAAATCCTTTATCAAAATGGGAAACTCCTTCCAAAGTACCGACAGAATATTGCCGACATGACGCTTAGTATATAAAATACACTGCAAAACGTCACAAGTCAACAAAAACTTGTTTTTTCATCATTGAAATCTCGGATTTTTTCTTTTCAATGAAAGAACTTACATATATCAATGAATAAATCCGAAAAACGCACAAAAATCACCCGATCCGTCAACTGACGGCGTCTTTATCCATTATAGCACCATTGTCAAGACTCCCGGCGTCAATTCTACGCGAATATGGCCGCAGGACCTCGAGATGACCTCTCCGTCCGCATGAACCGGCATATTTCCCTGTGGAGCGTCCAGCGTGATATTCAGGGTCCTTTGCACCTTGAAGTACGGATGATGGACCTGCCCGCCCTTGAAGAAGCGGAGCGCTATGGGAATCAGTTCCCGGCCCTTGATCGGACAGGCGGCGTAGACGATGTCCAGCAGCCCGTCGTCAAGAATCGCATCGGGGCCCATGAGAAACGCAGAGCCCATGCGCCGGCCGTTGCAGATCGAAATCTGCTGTGTCGCAAGCTGTTCCATGCCGGAGTCGGTCGTCATGGTCACGTTGTACGGGGCTGGATAGTGGCATAGGATCTTGATCAATGCGACCACATAGCTGGGCATGCCGCTGATCCGCTTGAAGTCCATGGCCTGGAAATTGACCAGCGGCTCGAACCCCATTCCCACTCCGTTGACGAAATGGCGTCCTTCCGGAAATTCGCCTCCATAGACCTTGCCGACATCGATCTTGCGGAGCTTGCCGTTGACGATCCGGCCGCACGCCGTTTCGATCCGTTTCGAAATCCCTGCGGAAAATGCGAAATCGTTTCCCCTTCCGATGGGGATCAGGCCTACCACCGGAGCATCCCCTGCGGACAGCTCCAGTTCCTCGACCGCGCGCATGACGCCGTCGACCACTTCATTGAACGTCCCGTCGCCTCCGGCGGCTACGATCAAGCGCCGCCCGTCCTTCGTCGCCTGAGCGGCCAGCACAATGGCTTCACGAGGTTCCGTGGTCAGGACGAGTTCGCACCGGTATCCGGCGTTGGAAAAATACGATTCGATCGAACTGCGTCGCCCGGCGGCCTTTCCTTTCGCTGCGTTCGGATTCAATATCACAAAAACCTCGCGGTCTCTGGGGTTCTTTTCTTCCATTATCCATCTTCTCTTCGCTATGGACGGACCATGCATATAAATTTCAATACCACAACCGGTTAATGTACCCTATTTACACCCGGAGCGCAATACCATATCATGATACAATGCGCAATACGACCGTCGTTCGACACACCGATTCCTCCGCGTTCCTTCCCATGTGTCGTTCGGACATGGAGCTACGGGGTTGGGATCATCTCGATGTCGTGTTCGTGACCGGGGATGCGTATGTCGACCATCCGTCGTTCGGCGCAGCATTGCTCGGAAGGCTTCTGGAAGCGAAAGGCTGGAAAGTGGGGATCGTCGCACAGCCGCGCTGGGATCGAACAGACGATTTTCTGGCCATGGGCGCACCGGGCATCTGCTGCATGGTCAGCGCCGGCAACATAGACTCCATGGTCGCCCACTATACGGCGGGGGGAAAGCCGAGAAGCGACGACGCATACTCTCCCGGTGGACTCGCCGGAAAGCGTCCGGACAGGGCTGTCGCCACCTACTGTTCACGAGCGAGACAGGCCTATGGACGGAATATCCCGCTGGTCATCGGAGGGCTGGAAGCCTCGCTTCGCAGGCTCAGCCACTACGATTGCTGGTCCGACACGGTCCGTCGCCCCATCCTCGTCGATTCGAAAGCCGACCTGCTGGTATACGGGATGGGGGAACTACAGACCGTGGAGATCGTCTCCCGCCTTGCGTCCGGAGCTTCGATCCAAGATATGACCGATATCAGGGGCACTGTATGCTCCATCCCCTCCAGAACCGCGGATGCCAGCATCAGGACCTCGCCATGGCCGGTCATAACGCTTCCTTCCTATGAGCAGGCAAGCGAACGGGATCCTCGATCGAACATTCCCACGGAATCCGGGAAATGGGCGTATGCGCACATGTTCCGGATCGCTATGGAAAACGAGAACCCGATGGCGCCGAAACGGCTTATGCAAGCCTGCGGGGACAGAGTCGTGATACAGAACCCTCCGGCATCCCCGCTGACGTCCAGACAGTTCGACGAACTCTACGAATTCCCCTATACCAGAAACCAGCATCCCAGCTACGACGACGCGGGTGGAATTCCGGGGCTGGAAGAAGTCAGATTCAGCATTACCAGCAACAGGGGATGCTACGGAGCCTGTTCATTCTGCGCCATCACCAGCCACCAAGGAAGGATGATCCAGATCCGCACCAAGCAGTCACTTGTCAAGGAAGCGCGCACCATCGCCGCACATCCTGACTTCAAAGGCTATATCCACGATCTCGGGGGGCCGACGGCGAACTTTCAGGAGATCGCCTGTGACCGGCAGTCGGAAACCGGGCCCTGCCAAGGACGGCAGTGTCTGTTCCCCTCCCCGTGTCCGAATCTACAGGACTCCCATGAACGATATCTCGACATCCTCGACGCAGTGCAGGCCGTCGAAGGGGTAAAGAAAGTGTTCATTCGCTCCGGCATCAGATACGACTATCTCATGGAAACCGCCGCCGAGAGGACCCGCAGGCGGTTCCTCGAACATATGGTTCTCAACAATATCAGCGGCCAGCTGAAGATAGCCCCGGAGCACGTGGCGCCGGAAGTGCTCGATGCCATGGGCAAGCCGGATATCTCGGTATACGAAGCGTTCCGGCAGGCTTTCTTCCAGACCAATGAACGACTGCACATGAAACAATACGTGATCCCGTACTTCATTGCCGCGCACCCCGGCTCGACGCTCGATTCGGCGATCGCGCTGGCGCTCCATCTGCATGAGGCAGGCTTCGTTCCCGATCAAGCCCAGGAATTCTATCCCACGCCGGGAACCGTAGCCACGTGCATGTATTATACCGGGCTCGACCCTCGTCCAGGCAGGAACTTCACCCCTATCTTTGTTCCGAAAGGACGGGAAAAACGCCTGCAACGAGCATTGCTCCAATTCCACAAACCGGAGAACCGTGCGCTGGTCATGGAAGCGCTACGTACGGCTGGTCGCCAGGATCTGATCCCTGTGCTCCTCGGAGGAAATTCAGGATCCGCCCGAAGCAGAGGACGGATTCCGTCGAGCTTTCGCAGAACGGCCGGAGGAACTTCCGCGAATCTCTTCGGAAAGGCTTGACTTGCCGACTGAGAACCTATAGAGATATCAGCATGTCCAGCGACCAACGGCTTCGGCCGACCAGCATCGAATCTCAGAAAGATTTCTACCGACGCATGATCGCGATCGCATTGCCGATCGTATTGCAGAACCTGTTGATATCTTCACTTTCCTTCGTTGACACGCTGATGATCGGCCAATTAGGAAGCGACGAAATCGCGGCGGTCGGACTGGCGAACCAGATGTTCTTCCTGATCAATCTCTTCTATTTCGGAATCAGCAGCGGCGCGAGCATCTTCATTTCCCAGTACTGGGGAGCGGGGAATCGGGAACAGATCCAGAAAGTGATGGGCATCGCTCTTACGCTGGGCATCGCGGGGGCGATGATCTTTTCGGCGGTCTCGATCCTGTTCCCGCAACAGGTGATGCATATTTTCACCTATGACCAGTCGGTCGTCGAGCGGGGCTGCCAGTACCTCCGGTATGTCGGGATCAGCTATATATTCTCGGCGGTGACGGCCGTCTATTCAACGACGCTCCGCGCCACGGGCGATGCGAAGACTCCGCTTGTGATCGCATGCTTCGCACTCACGTTCAATGCGGTATTCAACTGGCTGCTGATCTTCGGCGTCGGCCCGTTTCCCCGGATGGAAGTTGCAGGTGCTGCGCTGGCAACAACCGGCAGCCGATTCATAGAGATGATCGCATTGATCGTTCTGTCGCAGAAAAAAAAGACTCCCGCCGCAATGAACCTTCGCAATGCGCTGCGATGGGACCGCCCGTTCATCAAAGTCTTCTTCGCCACCTGCCTGCCGGTCATCGTCAACGAAGTATTCTGGTCGCTTGGCATGACCACCTATAAAATTGCCTTCAGCCGGATGGGTATCGATGTCATCGCCTCGGTCAACGTCACGGAAGCGATCAATAGCCTGTTCTTCGTGGCAATGATGGGGGTCAGCAGCGCTACTTCGATCATGATCGGCGTCAAGATCGGGGAAGGGGACCATGAAACCGCGGCCAGATACGGGAAAAAGTTCGTCAAGATCGGATTCCTGCTCGGCATGGCGGTCGGAGCGTGCATGGCGGTCGCCGCCCCGTTCATCCCACGCCTGTTCAATGTCCCCCGGAATATCTACATCATGACATCGCGTTCGCTGCTGGTCGGAGCCTGCCTTGTCCCGATCAAATCGGTCAACATGAACATCATCGTCGGAATCCTGCGAAGCGGCGGGGACACGAAGTTCTCCATGTTCACCGAAATGCTCGGAGTATGGGGCGTCGGCGTTCCCTGCGCCTTCATCGGAGCTCTGCTGCTCAATCTTCCGATCTGGTGGCTCTATCTGCTGCTCGGGCTCGAAGAACTGAGCAAGTTCGTCGTCGGAACGTTGCGCGTCCGCTCCGGCAGATGGCTCAACGATCTGGCGCGGAACCCAGCATAGCGGAATCGAACGCGGCGGTCGTGAATTGACCTTTGAAAGTTTCGTACGTATAGTTGAATCATAGACCCAGGATATCACAGACTCCGAAGGAGGTTCCTTCTCCGCAGGAGGTCTGGAAGGAGCATTGGGATGAACAACCGGACGGTTTTGGTCAACGGTACGATCATCACGGGTTTCGCGAAACTGCCGAATTGCGGACTATACATCGAAGAAGACGGAACGATCGGCGACATCTTCAACATGAAACGACTAGCGGAGAAGAACTTCCCCCCCGAGACCGTCATGATCGACGTCGGAGGCGCATACATCACGCCAGGACTGATCGACACACATATCCATGGGATCGGAGGCTACGGCACGGAAGACTGCAAGGCGGAGTCCATTCTCAACATGTCGGAACGGCTCGCCGATTTCGGAGTGACGGCGTTCCTGCCGACCGTCTATACCGACGTACTGGACAAGATGATCGCTTCGACCGAAGCAATCGTCGATGCGATGGGACAGGAAAAGGGAGCGAAGATTCTGGGGGTCAATCTGGAGGGGCCGTTCATTTCTCCCGCTCGGATCGGCGCTCAGAATCCCGCCGGACTGCAGAACGTGGACATCGATGTATTCAACACGCTGATCGCCGCAGGTAGGGGGCACGTGGTCTGCATGACAGTAGCCCCAGAGCTCAAGCATATGCGAGAACTTGCCCTTGCAGCCCGGAAAGAGGGCATCACGCTTCTGGCTGGTCATACCGACGCCACGTACGAGAACATCCTCGAGGGGATGCAGTGCGGAATCCTTCATTCCACCCATTTCTTCAATGCCATGAGCCGGCTCCACCACAGGAACCCCGGAACCGTAGGGGCCATCATGATTCAGCGGGATATGCAGTGCGAGATCATCTGCGACGGCGTGCATGTGCATCCAGAGCTGGTAAAGCTGCTGCTGAGGGAAAAGCCGCTGGGCAACGTAGTCATGATCACCGACGCCCTCAAACCGACGAAGCAACGAACCGGCAAGCTGCTCGCCAACGGAGAGCCTTGCGTACCAGGTCCGGAAGGCGGATTCATCAGCGCCGCGAATCCCGACTTGTTCATGGGCTCTTCGCTTACGTTGCTTCAGGCCGTCCGCAATATGGTCGACTGGGAGGTTCCGATCGAACAGGTCATCCAGATGTCCAGCACCAACCCAGCCAGAATATATGACTTTAGCAAGATCGGAAGTCTTGTCCCCGGCTATCAAGCCGACGTCGTCGTATTCGACGACAATTTCCAGCTCAAGGGGGTGTTCATCGACGGCGATCTGGTCCGGGACCGCTTTGCCTGAAAGGAACCCCCCTCGCAGGAAATTCACGCAGATTAGGAGGAATTCATCATGTCATCATCTTTGGATGCGATCAAAGGCCTGCGGCCGGCAAATCTTTGGACCTATTTCTACCAGCTTTCCCAGATTCCGCGGGAATCCGGCAACGAGGCGGGAGTACGTCACTGGCTGGTCGCTTTCGCGCAAGAGCATGGGCTTCGGCATGCCGTAGATTCCGTCGGGAACGTCATCATCTACAAGGAAGCCTCAAAAGGGTATGAGGCAGTCCCTCCCGTGGCCCTGCAGGGACATATGGACATGGTCTGCGTCAAGACGCAGGAAAGCACCCACGACTTTCTCAAGGATCCGATCGAATTGGTCCGCGACGGGGACTTCATCCGTGCAAAAGACACGTCGCTCGGCGGAGACAACGGCATCGCCGTGGCGATGATTCTCGACATCTTCACCGACCCATCGGTCAAGCACGGCCCGTTGGAAGCTATTTTCACAGTCAGCGAAGAGACCGGGCTGACCGGTGCTTTCGGGCTTGATGAATCATTGATCTCCAGCCGCAGAATGCTGAATCTCGACAGCGAGGAAGAAGGCATCATCTACATCGGTTGCGCCGGAGGAATCGAAGTTGACGCGACGCTGAAAGCGACGCTTGTCCAGGCCCCCTCTCGATGGGAATCATGGTCGCTGCGCGTCGATGGACTGCTTGGAGGACATAGCGGAGCGGAAATCCACAAGCAACGGGCGAATGCCATCAAACTCGCCGCACGCACGCTCCATGTCATCCAGCAGGACAGCCCGATCATGCTCGCCTCCCTGCAGGGCGGCACGAAACGCAACGTGATACCCTCCCTCTGCGACGCCGTATTCTTCGCACCGAAGGAGGCCCATGCCGATATCGAGGCGCACGTAGCCTCGCTTCAGAAAGCGTTCGCCAAAGAATATGGCGTATCCGATCCTCATGCGTCGGTCACGGTATCCTGTCAGGGAACCGCGAAAGGACTGGCGATGGAAGTGGAGCGGACCGAGCGTTTCGTCGATTCCCTGTACATCGCCCCCCATGGCGTGGATGCGATGAGCATGACCATTCCGGGTATCGTTGAGACGTCATCGAACCTCGCCATCGTCACGCTCGAAGACGGAGCGTACCATGTGGTGAGCAGCCATAGATCATCGGTCATGTCGGCTCGGGACGATGTCGCGGCCCGCATGGGCGTGGCACTGGCGACAAGCGGCGCGAATCTCCGTTTCAGCGGTGCGTATCCGTCCTGGACGCCTGACCCGTCTTCCAAGATGGCCAGTTTCTGCGCCAAGGCCTATGAACGGATCGAGGGAAAGAAGCCCGTCGTCACCGCGATCCACGCAGGATTGGAGTGCGGCATCATCAACAGCAAGATTCCGGGAATGGATTCCGTATCGCTCGGTCCGGATCTGTTCGGCGTGCATTCGGTGAACGAGCGGCTTTCCATCCCCTCCACCGAACGGACGTCATCGCTTGTGAAACAGTTGCTCGCCATCATCAGATAGCATGACTGACGGATATGATAGGCCTGTCATCGGTATCGCGGGAACGCTGGATGCTCCGCCACAAAGTACGCCGTTTTCCGATATCCGAAGGGATATCACCAACGAAGCCTATACCCGTTCCATCAGGCTGGCGGGAGGGGTTCCGGTTCTGTTGACCGTCCCGTGCGAAGAGCCGATCGTCGGAATCGAGGAATTCGTCTCTCTGTGCGATGGCATACTCTTCCCCGGAGGATACGACATCGATCCTTCGTACTACGGGCAACGGAGGCATGAGCTGCTCGGTCCGACGGACGTGGTGACCGACAGGTTCCAGTTCGCGCTTTACCATGCGGCGAGAATCCGCCGCACGCCGATCCTCGGCATCTGCAGAGGATGCCAGGTGATCAATGTGGCGCAAGGAGGAACGCTCTGGCAGGATCAAAGTCTGCGCCCCGTCGAAGGAACGAGAATCGAGCATCGACAGTATGCCCATCCGACGGAAGGCTGTCACCAGGCATTTCTGGAACCGGGTTCGCAGGTCGCCTCGCTGTTTCCGGGGCCGCACCTGCTGGTCAACAGCCTGCATCATCAACAGCTGGACGAGATCGGTACCGGGCTTGCCGTATCGGCTCGCTCGGAAGACGGCGGCGTCGAAGCGATCGAATCGATCGACGACGGGAGATGGACAGTCGGAATCCAGTGGCATCCCGAAGCGATGATGATGCGCAACGACATGATGCTTCCGATTTTCTTACAGTTCGTTCTTCAAGCGAAGAACCGCGGCAGGACATCCTATGGACACTAGCATCGACCTAGTCGTCGTCGGAGGAGGTCCTGCGGGACTGTTCGCCGCGATCAGGACGAAGGAACTGAATCCCGGCATCACCGTAATGGTTCTGGAAAAGATGGACCGATGCGGTCGCAAGCTCCTGCTCACCGGCGCGGGGCAGTGCAATCTGACGAGAGCGGAAACAAGCAGGGAGATGATTTCAGGCTACGGGCGGCAAGGCCGCTTTCTTGGCACTGCGCTTGCGACGCTGTCGCCGCAAGCTACCTGTTCATGGTTCGAAACCTGCGGACTGCCGTTGACTACACGTTCCGACAAAAAGATTTTCCCCGCGTCGTTTCGTGCCATGGATGTCCTGGATGTACTGATGGGACGCTGTGAAGCGCTAGGCATCGACATACAGTACCATACTGCCTGCATGTCGATCGATACGGACGGCTCCGCGTTCTCGGTCGGGACATCGGACGGACGGTCGATCGTAGCGCACGCGGTACTGATCGCAACCGGCGGCATGAGCTGTCCCGGAACGGGGTCGACCGGAGACGGCTATGCATTGGCAAAGACATTCGGACATAGAATCATCCCTCCCCGCCCGGCCCTCGCATCGGCTCGCGTCCTGAACGAAGACCTTGCGGATCTCGAAGGAGTCTCTCTCGAAACCGTGGAGCTTTCCGCCAGCCATGGCCGCTGGAAAGGTCCGCTGGTCTTTACCCGGAACGGCATCTCGGGACCGGTGGTCATCGACAACAGCAGAGACCTCGCCACAGGAGAGACCGTCCGTCTCCGTCTTGTCTTCCGCGATGAAGGAAAGCCGATGTCCCGGGAACAGTTCGCTGCCGTCCTGCTGCGGCAGGCGCATAGCATGCCGGCCAAACGAATCGATACGATGCTCCATCTTGCGACCGGCCTCCCGAAACGCCTGGTCGCGCACAAGATGTCCATGCTACGGATATCGCAGGACATCCCATGCGCCGACATGTCGGGATCTCTGGCCGCGAAAATCGCATCAGGGCTCTGCCAATGGCCGCTGGTCGTTTCGTTCGAAGGTGCGTTCAAGACCTGCATGGCGACAGCGGGAGGCGTCTCGCTCGAGGAGATCGATTCGAAGACGATGATGTCGACCCGCGCCGCGGGCTTGTATTTCGCAGGGGAGACGATCGATGCCGACGGGAAAAGCGGCGGATACAACCTCCAGGCGGCATGGTCGACGGCCGAGCTGGCCGCACGATCGATCGCCTCCCGTTCTTATCGGCGGACCGAACCATAGTACAGCCCGTCGGGCAATCCCAGCGGAAACAGGGAACGCACTACCGCGCGCACCATCCCTTGACCTGTCTTGCGAGCTCGGCGGCCATCTCTCGGGCTTTTTGCCGGTCCACGTCCGACGGAGCGCCCTGATATTCGACATTGCCGACGCAGTCCCACTTGAGGCTTTCCACGAACGGATCGAACTGTTTCTGCGCACCACCCGACCAACCGAACGAGCCGAAGCGCATCACCTTGCGGTTGTTCACATGGCTTCGTTCCAAGACATCCAGTACATGATACATCGGCGGAAACATCTTGTATTCGTAAGTCGGCATGCCGATGATCAAACCGCTTGAACGCCATGCTTTTTCCAGAACGAACGATTCATGGGTCTGAGGAACCTGCAGTTCATACAGTTTCACGCCCTCGGAAGCCACGCCTTCACGAACCGCCGACAGCAGGGAGGCGGTATTGCCGTACATGCTGCTCCAGACCAACGTGATTTCCGGCTCCGCAGGACCGTTCATATACGAAGCAAGAAGGCCATACCAGTCGATCACTTTCTGCGGCTCCCTGCGCCAGACGACGCCATGGCTCGGAGCGACGATTTTCACCGGCAGTTCGGCAAGTTTGGCGATCCCCCGCTGAACGAACAGAGAGAAGGAGGAAACGATGTTCGCGTAGTAGCGTTCCAGCTCGGTGGACAGCAGCTCGCGTTCCTCCCGTGTCAGCTCATCGTCGAAACAATGGTCGTATTGTCCATATGCGCCGAAGCCGTCGCAAGAGAACAACGTCCCGCTTTCCGGTTCAAACGTCATCATCGTCTCGGGCCAGTGGATGTTCGGCGTCTCCACGAACTGTAGCGTCTTGCCGCCAAGGTCGATGGAATCGCCGGTCTTCACCGCGCGTACATTGTCGTACACTCCGTAGAAAGTCTGCACCAACGGAACGGCTTTCGCCGTACAGAGAATCTCCATGCGCGGGTTCTTCTTCCTAAAATCGGCGAGCGATCCGGTATGGTCGGGCTCCATATGGTTGAGGATCAGGTAGTCGATGTCGGAGACCTTGATCCCCAGTTCGGCCATCTGCCGGGTCACTTCCCCTTCGGCTCCTTCCCAATCCTTGACCAGATCGATCAAGGCGATCTTGTCGGTTCCTTTCACGATATACGAATTAAGCAGAACTCCCTGAGGGATTGGCCAGATACCTTCGAACAAATCGCGGCTTCCGATTTTGGCATGGACACGCCAAACACCGTCGGCGATGATATCAGGATGCATAACAACCTCCATATACAGCTTCAATAATGATACCGATAAAAATATAGCAGAATGTCCGAGCCTCGTACAGGGTCGGTGTCCTGGCGGAGAGGCTATCGCACGCTGGATCCGGACTGCGATGCATATAAGCGGAGATCGGAAAGCGCCTGCATCTCGTACAACTCCTTCTGTCGCTTCCGCCAGTCGGGCATCCGGGAGCTGAGCAACGCCTTGAACTCAGAGCCATGATTGAAATGCACCAGATGAGCCAGTTCGTGCAACACCAGATATTCGATCAATCGGACCGGAAGCGTGGCGATCCTGACGGCGAACGACAGTTTCTTCGACGAACTGCAACTTCCCCACCTCCCGTAGCAGTCGATCACGGAAAAGGAGGGAACCGGCAACCCCAGCTCCGATGCACGCCGAGGTATTTCGTCCGAAAGGATGGACAGCGCACGCTCACGGTAAAAAGCGATAACCAGATCATGGACTTTTTTCTGATCGATGTCCTGAGATGCCGTCATAATGATCATTTCATTATCCTGAACGATGATTGAAGATGTCTTTCTTCCGAGCCACACATCTCGTTCGATGCGTAATGGCACAAGATTTCCGAAGAACGGGAAGACGTCGCCGTCGGTCCAGGTATGCTGCGGAAGCTGAGGACGGGAACGCATCAACGCTACCTTCTTCATGATCCATTCCTGCTTCAGAAGGAGAAAAGCCTCGATATTCGCAATCGGTTCTCTCGAGGAAGCGGACACGACGACACTCCCGTCGGCGAAGATTCTGATGGTGATTCCCCGTTTTCCGTTTCTCCGTTTCAGCGTATACGGCATCGTCTGTACTTTGCCATCGCTTTCCAGTACAATGTTCCCCATGCAACATGCTCCTAGACAGATGATACTTCATTTGTATCAGGCGATTCCATATCTCTTTCACAACCTTGTTCCTACCGACGACCTCGGCCGAACGTATGGCATCCTGCTCGACCACATCGATGCGGCACCCGCTGGCAGCGAGGCTTGCCTAGCATGCAGGTACGGAGCCTCCGACGATGGAATTCTCTTTTCCGTCCAGACGGCAGGCTGGTCGAATCCTCCCGACGAGGCGATACGAAAGGCCGTTGAACAAGGAGAAACCGTTCCGGTTCCCGAAGCGTCGAGGATCGCCTTCTCTATTCCTGCATCCGACTATCGTTTCACACAGTTGCCATGGACGCCGGAACGAACCTCGCTTGTCCAGGCGCTGCTCCCGTTCTTTGCGGCACCGGAGGGGGCGAGCCCAGGTTCCGGCCCGTTCTATATCAGGATGATCAAGGAGAAGGAATTCGAGACCACTGTCCAGCTGCTGATTCCATTGGACTAAACGACACAAGACGATCAGAAAAACAGCGGAATGAGCAACGGAACCGAAAGAGAGATCACGAACCCATGGTAGACCGCCGCTCCGACGCATCCGACATGGAACGTTCCGGCGATCAACGCAAGTGTCACATCCATGCTCGTCGCCCCGGCGATGCAGATCGACGGAAACAGGTACCGCTCTCCCAATCGGGCGAAAAGCGGAACAAGGAAGAACGTCAGGCTTTCCCGAAACAGATTACTGAGAAATGAGACAGAACCCAACAGCGGGTACCCGAGATCGGAGATCAGAACTCCGCTGAGCGTATACCAGCCGAACCCGCTGACCAATCCGATCGATTGCTTGACGGTACATTCGGTAAACAGAGGCAGGACAAGCGCGCCAAGCCATGAACCGAGGATCGTGCATACGGGAAGCAGCAACACGACAGGTGTCGAGAACATTCCTTTGAAATCAACGCGCTGCTGCACCATCGACATACCGACGAACATCAGCAAGCCATACAGCAGATATGTGACCAACGACGGGTCGAACCAATCGAACAGGGGGGTCCGAAGCCGCAGCAGCAACCCCATGGCGACGATCCCGACAAGTACGAGCGGCTCCTTAAGGATATCCCATACCATCCGAAGTCCTCCTCCGTCGCGCCGCTGCGTCACCGGCGCGACGGAGGAGGCAGGATCGGCCCGGGAAACGAACCAGCCCAAAGGATACGCGAGGACGAAGGTCCCGAGCATGGCGACCACGGCGCTGAAAAATGCCAGAGCTCCGATCGACGACATCTCCTGCATGATATTCGGAATACCGCCGGTATTCACACCCATAAAGAAAAGCAGCGCCCATAACACGATCGAACGCATCAAGGAAGTGATCCTTACAAACCTATCCCGTCCCACTACACGGGCAAGGAGCATTCCAGCGAACAAAAAGGAAAAAAGCTTGGCCAAGTACAGCAACGTATGCATAGCAACCCAGTGTACAGGCAAAAGAAGGAGGACATCAAGTTCGCTAGGCTTACTTTCCCCTTGTACCTTTGTCTGTTCGTAGGTATAGTTTCCTCTATGACAGTTGAACAGGTGAGCGATACGATACATAAGCTCCATATGGCGGATGGAAGGGAAATCATTCTCGTGGGGACGGCGCATGTCTCGAAGGACAGCGTCGACGAAGTTTCTTCGACGATCGAGACCGAACAGCCCGACCACATCTGCCTGGAACTCGATGCAGGTCGATATCAGACGAAGACCGAAGGGAAGTCCTGGTCGAACATGGATATCTCGAAGGTGCTCAAAGAAGGAAAAGGATTTCTTCTGCTGGCGAACATGGCGCTCGCCTCTTTCCAGAAACGAATGGGAGCCCAGACCGGCAGCGCTCCGGGCGAGGAAATCATCGGCGCCGCTCGCATCGCGGAAGAAAAAGGAATCCCGTTCTCCTTCTGCGACAGGGAAATCCAGATCACGCTCAAACGCGCATGGCGAAAATCGAACCTCTGGAACAAAGCGAAACTGCTCGCCACATTGATTTCCGCAGCATTCAGCAAGGAAGAGATATCGGAGGAAGAGCTCGCGAAGCTCAAGCAGTCGGACATCCTGCAGACGATGATGGATGAAATGGCCAAGGAACTTCCGATGGTCAAGGAAGTCCTGATCGACGAGCGGGACCGGTATCTTGCGACCAGCATCTTCGGGGCGCCCGGCAAGAAAATCGTCGCCGTCATCGGAGCGGGGCATGCGAATGGCATCGTCTCAACCATGCAGGAACTCGAACAAGGCACGCTCAGCACCGATCTGACACAAATTTCAGAGACTCCCCCGCCAGGAAAAGTCGGCAAAGTCGTGGCATGGCTCATTCCCGCGATCATCGTCGCGATCATCATATACGGATTCATACACGCAGGATGGTCGCAAGGGCTGAAGATGTTCCTCTATTGGGTCGCCGTCAACGCCACGTTCACCGGAATAGCCGCCGTATTGAGTTGGGCGCATCCGCTGAACTGGCTGGTATCCATGGTCGCCGCACCGTTCACGAGCCTCAATCCCACGATCGGAGTAGGCATCGTCAGCGGCATATTGGAAGCGAATCTGAGGAAACCGCAGGTCAAGGATTTCGAAAGCCTTTCCGATGACGCCCTTACGATCAAAGGTTGGTATAGGAACCGGGTATTGCATGCTCTACTGGTCTTTTTTTTGACAAGCATCGGCAGCATGCTGGGCACTTTTGTCGGATTTCCGGTACTCGTAGGCATATTGGCAAGTTAGTAATAGACACTTACAAATATATTCATTTCATTTGAGAACAAGCGGTTATCGCATCCTTTACTGCTGTACATCTGCAAATGGCCAGTTGCTTGCCCATCGTCATGTTCGTAGGGGCAAGAACCCGCTTGAAGCCCATGTCGGCTGCGGCTTTCTCCCGTTTGTCGCCGAATCCCACAGACCTGACCTCCCCGGCAAGACTCAGCTCTCCGAAGCTCACCAGTTTTTCCGGCAGACTTTTTCCGGTCACGGCGGACCAGAGCGCCAATGCGAGAGGAAGCTCGATCGAGACTTCCGACAGCTTCATTCCACCGGCGACATTCACATAGATGTCCTGGTCGTTCAATCGAACCGCAGCATGTCGCTCCAGAACCGCAGCAACGCGAGTGACGCGCGCTGTATCGATCCGGTCGGAATAGACGCGGGAGAATCCACCTTTCGCAGGAACGCACAATGCTTGTATTTCCACAAGAAACGTCCTCGTGCCTTCTACTACGGCGGTATATGCGATTCCCGGAGGAAGCGCTCCGGCAGGACGCTCCGAAATAAAGAAGCCCGCCGGATCCCGAACCGCTTCCAACCCTGTGGCGGTCATCAGGAAAATTCCGATCTCGTCCACTGACCCGAACCGGTTCTTCGCAGCCCTGATCAGTCTGACTCCCGTCCCCGCTTGATCGAAGTACAGGACAGTATCGACCATATGTTCTATCACTTTCGGGCCGGCGATCATCCCTTCTTTCGTAACATGCCCGATCAGGAACAAAGCGATACCCAGCTGTTTTGCGATACTGACCAATTCCATGCTGCACGCCCTGATCTGATTCACGGAACCAGCCACGGAAGGGATATCGGCGGCGGAAAGAGTCTGCAAGGAATCGATGACGACTACGGACGGTTTCTCCTCCTGCAGAATCTTAGTCAGTTCTTCCAGTCGCGTATCGCAGAAGATCATGATCGAATCGAGCGCAAGCCCCAGCCGTTCCGCCCGAAGTCGTACCTGGCCTGGAGATTCTTCTCC
This sequence comes from Spirochaetales bacterium Spiro_02, assembly GCA_001604275.1. Taxonomy (GTDB): domain Bacteria; phylum Spirochaetota; class Spirochaetia; order Sphaerochaetales; family Sphaerochaetaceae; genus Spiro-02. Next base: position 18,425 of record LVBD01000060.1, on the reverse strand, counting down.
AGAAACATACAGCGTCTTTCTCGCCGAAGGGCCGCCCCCGCATGTGGCAAGAACCTGGAGCATCAATGTAGACTTTCCGATGCCAGGCTCTCCTCCGAGAAGGATTGCGCTTCCACGCATCACGCCACCCCCAAGGACGCGATCCAATTCGGTGATTCCGGTTTTGAATCTGAATTCAGGTTCCACGACGACGGAAGACAATGAACGAGGTTTCTGCACATTCTCGACGCCACCGGTCGCGGAGGGGGAGCCTTTCCCGCTTTTTCTGGAGGACTGGCGCACCACCTCCTCGGTAAAAGAATTCCACGAACCACAATCGGGGCATCGCCCGAGCCACTTTGACTCAACCCGTCCGCACTGGGAGCAGACGAATCGGGCAACGAGCTCTTTCATACAAACAACCTCTTATAATATATATAATTATTTAAAAATCAAGCAACTCGACATCAAAAATGAGATAGGCATTCGGCGGAATGATGCCGGGATATCCCTGTACGCCGTATCCCAGTTCGGGAGGAATGATCAACGTACGCTTCTCTCCTTTCGTCATTTGCTTCAGCGCTTCGTTCCACCCCTCGATCACCTGTCCTACGGAGAACTGGGCCGGAGCTCCGCGATGCACAGAACTGTCGAACATCCGTCCGTCCATCAATGTCCCGGTATAATGGACGGTCACAAGCTGTCCCTGCTTCGGGCTTTTCCCTCCCTTGCCAGGCTTCAGAACCACATAGCGCAGTCCGGAGGGAGTACCGACTGCTTCTGGCCAGCGGTTCTTGATTTCCGCATCAAGCGAAGCCTTCGCAACCGCATCCCGTTCTTCAGCGGCTTTTTCAGCTCGTTCGACATATTTCGCAAACGACTCGCGACTGACAATGAATTTCTGAGCATCGTCCCCGATCCGACGAATTTCTACTGAATTGAGTACATCATCCTGTTCAATGGCATTGACGACATCCTGTCCCTCGACGACATGGCCGAAAACGGAATGCTTGCCGTCCAGCCATGGAGTAGCGACATGGGTAATAAAGAACTGGCTTCCGTTCGTTCCCGGACCGGCATTCGCCATCGAAAGAACGCCAGGCCCCGTATGCTTCAAAGAATCATCGAATTCGTCGGGAAACGTATAGCCGGGACCTCCAGTGCCATTTCCTTTCGGGCAACCGCCTTGAATCATGAAGTCTTTGATCACCCTATGGAATTTCAGACCATCATAATACGGTTTTCCTTCGGTTTTGAGATTCAAAACCCCCTCTGCAAGACCTATGAAGTTCGCTACGGTCATGGGAACTTTCTGATATTCAAGGGAGACGACGATGTCACCCTTGCTCGTGTGCAGGATAGCATAGAGGCCGTCCGGTAGTTTCTTTTCCATTTTATTCATTCCTGTTATTCAAATTCGTACAAATCATGACCGGGGGCCAAGAGTTGATATAATCGTTGCAGATCTTCCTGCGAATGATATGTGATTTCAATTTTTCCGCGATCCATCGTTCCTTTGATCTCAACGCGGGTTCCGCAAGCCTCGAGGAACTTCTCTTCCACTGCCAGCATATCCGCGGACTTCATGGGAATCATTTCATCGGAAGATCCGGCGCCTCGCTTCTTCTGGAGCGTGGCACGCTTGCCCCTGTTCAGATCCGATGCGAGCTGTTCCGTCGCGCGTACTGACAAATCCTGTTCCAGCATTCTTCGATAGAGAATCTCCTGGTCCGCAGGGTTGACGACGGACAGAACCGCACGGGCGTGCCCGGCAGTGAACTTTCCTCTCAGCAAGGCGTCCTGCATCGGTTCTGGCAACTGAAGCAATCTGATGCTGTTGCTGATCGTTGAGCGGTTCTTGCCAACTCGCTGCGCCAGTTCCTCTTGCTTGATACCCGCTTCTTGCAGAAGATACGAGTAGGCTTTCGCCTCTTCGATCGGATTGAGGTTCTCGCGCTGGATATTTTCGATCAAGGAAACTTCGAGCCGCTGCAAATCGGTGAAATCCTTGACTATGACTGGTACCTTTTCCAATCCAGCAAGCTTGGACGCTCTATAACGACGCTCTCCGGCGATGATGCTATACTCATCGTCGGCAATCTTCTCCACAAGAATCGGTTGAAGCACGCCCTGTTCCTTGATCGACTGAGCCAATTCCATCAATGCTGTTTCATCGAATGTTTTTCGAGGCTGGCGGGGATTCGGCCGGATATGAGAGATCTCCACCTCAAGAACTACGGACTGCTTCGTCGAAGATTCGGTCGAAGCTCCATCCTTGGTGGCAGCGGCGACGCCGAGAGCATTTTCAAATACGGCGTCAAAGGAATAGTCGTCCATCAAGGAACTGATGCCTTTCCCCAATCCATGATGCTTTTTATTCAGATTACTTTCTGACACGGCTGACAACCTCCTCGGCAAGGCTCTGATAACTCTTTGTTCCTGCGCTACTTGCATCATACACGTTGATTGGCAGGCCATGAGAAGGAGCCTCAGAAAGGCGAACATTGCGTGGAATGATCGTCTTGAACACCAAATCCGGGAAAAAGGATGAGATATCCTCGACGACATCGTTCGCCAATTTCGTACGCTTGCTATACATGGTAAATAGGATCCCCAGGATAGCAAGATCAGGATTCAAGGACTTCTTAATATTCGCAATCGTCCTCATCAACATATTGAGCCCTTCCATGGCAAGGTATTCGCACTGCAGTGGGATTATGACATATTTCGCCCAGCACATTGCATTCATGGTCACCAAACCCAAGGAAGGAGGACAGTCGACAAGGATATAGTCCCAATCGTCTTCGATCGGAGCGATCGCATTCTTAAAGAAAAATTCCCTTGATTCCTCATTGACAAGTTCAATGTTCAACCCAGCAAGATTAATATTGCCAGCCATGGCAAAGAGATTTTTCACTGGTGTCGGCTGACAAGCATCACGAGGGGAACATTGACCGACGATAACCTCATAAGTCCCAGGAAGGCGACTGTCAGCAGACACGGCGCTTGTCATGTTGCTTTGCGAATCAATATCGACGAGAAGAACGCGCTTGCCCATCTGAGCAAGAGCAGAACCAACATTGACAGCCGTCGTAGTCTTTCCGACTCCACCTTTCTGATTCAAAAAGATAATTTTCTCTGCGCTCATGTCTCTACTATAAAGAATAACAGAGCAAATGTCACCAGAAAAAGAACATAACTCGTCGAGTCCTTGACCTGTAGCACAGGGTGATGTATCTTCTGAATACCGATAAGGAGAAAAACATGGAAGATAAAGTCAAAGCAGCCATCGAAGCGATCCGCCCAGCATTACAGAACGATGGGGGAGATATCGAATTCATCAAGCTCGATGATAAAAAAGTATATGTTCGCCTGGATGGCGCATGTGCAGGATGCCCTATGTCACAGATGACACTCAAGAGTGGAGTTGAACGGTATTTGAAGGAAACGGTTGACAGCGGTCTTGAGGTTGTGAACGACACCTTCTAACGCAAAGCCCTCAGACATTCGTATTTATGTTTCACGTGAAACACAACATTCAATCGGAGCCAGTTTCACGTGAAACTTTTTTTATACACAGCACATTTCCATCTCATTGGCTTACCATATAAAGAACCTTCCAAGATCCAACAACGAACACCAAGCACAAATGAAAGAATCAAGGTACTGAATATCAAATTGTTTTCAAGTAAGCTGCACGGCAAATCGGGACGCAAACTCACTGGTTGGTTCAAATCAAAAAGATTTCTCGAAAACACAAAAAACCGCGAAAACAATACCAAAATTGTCGTTTTTTCAGCAATTGTTTCTATGTATCAATACAGAATCGTGTAAGGAAAAACCTATATTCTAGTAAAAAAATGAATAAGGGCAATGAATCTCCTCGGGGCAAGCCGAGGCATCTCTCCCAAGGCGACTCATGGGTGCAAGTACAACTGCCTGTACTCACCCTGTCCATCTTGGTTCCTTATACAGTTCGCTATCACGTCTTCACTCGTATACTTGCCGACGCTCGATACGAAATATCCGTCGCTCCAGAACTCCCCGCCCCATAGTCGTTTCTTAACTATGGTCCCCGTCCGTCCCGATCTCAAGAAATCGTATCCGGTCCCACATCAGCTCGATACCCTCGCATATCTGCCACAGGCTTACATCCACCTCTTCATTAATCGCAATGCGACGATATTTCGCAGGGCATACATACTGGTAGACAAGGTTCGATACATTGAGACTTCCATGCACATATTCACTGTCAGACATCTCCTTTGCCGCCCCCTCAGCCTGATTATATCAGTCTTCTGGCTTCTCCGCAGCAAGCTGCGGGGTATTCATCATCCCATCGCTACAGACAACGCGCCGTGTCGTCTGTAGTGAATAAAAAAACGACTCCACACATTCTCAAACTGAACACTGCTGTTTCACGTGAAACATGCTCATACAGCAAACAAAGAGCATGCGTCATTTGGAATGCTATTGGACACAGAATACTATCCAGAAGGGAAAAACAATGTCTTTCTGTTGTGCGACCAGACATCAGACAAACAGAATAGAGAAGACTCTAAAACTTCTCTCAGGATTGCTACCGTCGAGTACGCACCGTCAGACAACAAAAAAATTGGCCGGGAGATATCCCGGCCATTCATAAAAATCACGAATTTAGATTATTCTTCAGAATTCATTTCTACTTCTGCCGCATCAGATACTTCTTGCTGTGTTTCACGTGAAACATCCGACTCGTCTCCGTTCTCCGAAATCTCAGAATCCTCTTCGTCTTCATCCTTCGCATATTCTGTAACAGCCATTGCAACGATGCGCTCTTTCGCGGTACGAAGCTTGACGACACAAACACCGCTTGCATTTCGCCCTTGAATAGAAATCGTATTGACATGCACACGAATCGTCTGCCCATTCAAAGTGATGCAGACAAGATCATTGTCATCATTCACCGCCAAAGCATTGACAATCTGACTTGTCTTTTCTCCAATTCTATATATCTTCTGACCTTGCGTGCCTCTGCCATGCCGATTGAACTGATCGAATTCAACCTGCTTGCCTTGTCCGAGCTCTGTAACCATCAAAATACGTCTGGAAGGATCGACCTTCACCAAACCCGCTACCGTATCATCTCCAATCAGTTTGATACCTCGCACCCCTCTGGAGGCCCGTCCCATCGCCCGAACATCTGACTCGGCGAATCGTAAACCCTGACCCTTTCTGGTAACCAACATGGCATCGTCCCCGTTCGAGACAAATTCACACTGCATCAACACGTCGTCTTCATCGAGGATTATCGCCTTGACACCTCGTGCTTTTGCATTTCGGAAGGCATCCAAACAAACCTTCTTTATCACTCCAAGTTTAGTTACCATAAGAAGATAGATATCTGAAGAAAAATCTTTAAAATTAATAATCGAAGAAATTTCCTCTCCGTCTTCCAGCTGAAGCAACGTTTTGATACTGCTTCCTTTCGCCGTTTTTGACCCTTCTGGAAGCTCATGGACCTTGATCCAATACGCCTTTCCGAGATTTGTCACGAACATGACGTACTCGTGAGTCGAAGCCACGAACAAATGCTCGACAAAGTCTTCATCGCGCAATGCCGCCCCACGAACCCCCTTGCCTCCACGACCTTGCGAACGATACTCGTCGACCGGAACTCGCTTGACGAAGCCTTTATGGCTGATCACGACGACGACATCCTCTTCCTTGATGAAATCTTCGATCGACGATTCCCCGATTTCTTCATACCGGATTTCAGTGCGTCGCTTATCGCCGTACTTGCCGGCAAGTTCACGAGTTTCCTGTTCAACGACACCGAGAATCTTCTTTTCATCGGAAAGCAAATCCTTATAATAGGCGATCTTGACTTCAAGATCGGCCAACTCTTCAAGAATCTTCTCCGTTTCCAGATGGGAAAGCCTCCCCAGTTTCATGTCGATGATCGCCTGCGCCTGGATCTGCGTCAGCGAGAACCGCTTCATCAGATGATCGACCGCGACATCGTTGTTCTCCGACTCCTTGATCACCTTGATCACTTCGTCGATATTCTCCAGACCGATCTTCAACCCAAGCAAGATATGGGCTCGTTCCTCGGCTTTCCTGAGATCATACCGGGTACGTCGCTCGACGACCACCTCCCGATGGTGGATGAAATGGACCAACATGTCCTTCAACGAAAGCAACTGGGGCTTACCGTTTACCAACGCGAGATTGTTGACGTTGAAATTGCTTTGCAACGGCGTGCGGAGGAACAGCAGGTTCACTACGACACGAGCTACCGCTCCTTTCTTCAGTTCGACGACCACTCGCATCCCGTCACGGTCAGATTCATCTCGGACCGCGGCGATCGCAGGAATGTCGGTCTTCCGAAGCTCGTCGATCTTCTTGACCAGTTCCGCTTTGTTCACCTGGTACGGAATCTCTGTATAGACGATCTGGCTGTGGTTCGCATGTTCCTCGATCTCGTACCGCGCCCTGATCACGATCTTGCCACGACCAGTCGAGAACGCATCCCGGATTCCCCTCCTTCCACAGATGACTCCATAAGTGGGGAAATCAGGTCCTTTGATGCAGTTCATCAATTCGTCGATGCTGATCTCGGGATTCTCGATGACCGCGCAAATCGCATCGCAGATTTCCGTGAGATTATGAGGAGCCATGTTCGTCGCCATACCGACCGCGATACCGCTGCTGCCGTTTGCCAGCAGATAGGGGAACGCGGCGGGAAGGACCTGCGGCTCTTGCAACGAATCGTCGTAGTTCGGTCCGAAGTCCACCGTCTCCTTCTGGATATCGGCGAGCATCTCCTCCCCGATACGACTCATCTTCGCTTCGGTATATCGCATCGCCGCCGCAGGATCGCCGTCGACGGAGCCAAAGTTGCCCTGAGGCTTGATCACCGGATACCGAAGGGAGAAATCCTGTGCGAGACGGACCAATGCATCATAGACGGAAGCATCGCCGTGCGGATGGTATTTTCCGAGCACATCACCGACGATTCTCGCCGCCTTCTTGAACGGAGTATTCGCGCGAAGCCCCATCTCGAACATATCGAAGAGAATTCTCCGATGGACAGGCTTCAAACCGTCCCGGACGTCAGGGAGCGCTCGACTGACTATGACGGACATGGCGTAGTTGAGATAGGATTCCTTCATCTCCTTCGACACGTCCACTCTGATTATCTTGTTGGTTGATTCTTCCACGTGACTATCCTCTGCTAAATATCCAAGTTGGAGACATATACCGCGTTGTTTTCGATGAATTCCTTACGAGGCTCGACCTCTTCTCCCATCAACATGGTAAAGACCTTGTCGGCTTCCACGGCGTCCTCGAGACAAACCTGCGTGATCATTCTGGTGTCGGGATTCATGGTGGTTTCCCACAGCTGGTCAGGATTCATTTCACCGAGACCCTTGTACCGCTGGATCGGAACCTTGCTGTCGTCGTTTCCGAGACCGTTCTCCGCCAATATCCGCTTCCTCGCATCCTCATCATACGCATAGAAAAGCTTTTTCCCGATCGTGATCTTGTACAGGGGAGGCATTGCGAAATACACATATCCAGCCTCGATAAGAGGCCGCATATATCGGAAGAAGAATGTCAGCAACAAGGTCCGAATATGCGAACCATCGACATCGGCATCGGCCATGATGATCACTTTATGATATCGGACCCTATCAACGTCAAAATGTACGCCAAGTCCGGCCCCGATGCTGGAAATGACCGGCTGAAGCTTATCGTTTCCCATGACTTTCTCTTCCCGGGATTTCTCGACATTAAGCATTTTTCCCCAGAGAGGAAGAATCGCCTGGTACTGTCGGTCACGTCCTTGCTTGGCGCTGCCGCCGGCAGAATCACCCTCAACGATGAAGATCTCACACTTCGCTGGATCCTTTTCGCTGCAATCGGCGAGCTTCCCGGGCAGACCGCCGCCTTCGCTGGATTTACGGATCCGCATCCTTGCGTCCCGAGCGGCGAATCTGGCCTTCGCAGCCAGAATCGACTTCTCAAGGATCGCTTCGGTGATGGCGGGAAATTCATCGAAATAGTTTGTAAGCTTTTCATACACCATCGACGAAACGATGCCCATCACCTTCGGGTTGCCAAGCTTCATCTTCGTCTGGCCCTCGAACTGAGGATCGGGAATCTTCACCGAAATGACAGCGGTCAAGCCCTCCCTCAGATCGTCGCCTGTCAGCTGTTCGTCGAATTTCTTCGACAACTTGGCGTTCTTCTTCAGCTGTTCGTTCACCGCCCTGGTCAAGCCCGCACGGAAACCGGACAAATGAGTACCGCCTTCCCGCGTATTGATATTGTTGACGAAGGTATAGAGCACCTCGTCGTATCGATCGTTGTATTGGACGGCCACCTCGACCTTCACGGAGTCTTTCTCGCCCTCGAAGGAGATCGGCTCTTCATGGATCACCTTCTTGTTGTCGTTGAGGTGCTGTACGAAGCTTTTGATCCCGCCTTCGAAATGGAAAGACCGGCTTCGCTTCTCCTCGCCGCGATTGTCGGTGATGGAAATCGTGATGCCTTTATTGAGGAACGCCAGCTCGCGGAACCGCTCGGAAAGCACACCGTAGCTAAAATCGTCCGTCTCCATGATGGTCGTGTCCGGCTTGAACCTGACGATGGTTCCAGAACGATCGGTTTCACCGATGATCTTGACCGGTTCGTCGGGAACCCCGCGATGATACACCTGCCGGAACACGTTCGGGGCGCGGAATACGGTCACTTCCATCCACTCGGACAGAGCGTTCACGACGGAGACCCCCACTCCGTGCAGACCGCCGGACACCTTGTAGGAATTCTTATCGAACTTACCTCCGGCATGAAGCTGGGTCAGAACGACCTCCAGCGTGCTCTTCTTTTCGGTAGGATGGATATCCACAGGAATACCGCGGCCATTATCGTCGACAGATACTATCTGTCCTGGATCAATGGTGACGTCGATCGTATCGCAATACCCGGCCATGGCCTCGTCGATACTATTGTCAACCACCTCGTAGACCAGATGATGCAACCCGTCGATGCCGGTGGAGCCGACATACATACCGGGCCTCACGCGGACAGCTTCAAGCCCTTTGAGAACCTGAATGTTGTTTGCGGTATAGGTCTCCGTACCCTCGGCCTGATGCGCCAGATCATGGTGCGGCGCCGGCTTCAGGGAAGCTTCGTCATAATTGGCTTCGTTCATGCTTTATATCCTTGTGTACAAATAAAAAGTAGTCCTAGGAACATCTCTATCAGAATACCATTTTTCATCCCAAATAGCAACCCTACCAGTAAAAAAATAGGGAATATTAAATTTTTATATTATAAAAAAATATATACAATTTAAAGAAGAGGGGCGAACGGAATGTCGACAACTATTGCAAGGAGCGGTCCGACAAGGTAATATAGGGGCATGTCGAAGAACAATCTGAACTACTTGCTTTTCTGGCAGGAGACCGATTCACGGATGAAGGACACCCTGCCCGAACAGGATTATAGCTTCTGGTTCACACGGATTTCCTACGATTCCTCCAAGGATCGGAGACTCGTTCTATCCGTTCCTTCACAGTTTATTCTCGACAAGGTTTCAGCACAGTTCAAAAGCCCGATCGAAAACATGATGAGCGAACTGACCGGGGAAGATATCAAAGTCGAATTCATCGTCAAGAAACTGAATCCGGATCAGAAAGAAGCCCTTGAGAAGCAGGCCAAGGAAGCTGATGAAAAACAGACCGTCCAAGCTGGAAAAACCATCGGTTCATCGGAAAAGCAAAAAACCCAAACAGTGTCCGCTTCCGTGAGACAGGCTAGCAATTTAAACCCTGCATATCGTTTTGAGACCTTCGTTACCGGAGATAACAGTTCGTTCGCCTACAACGCATGCTATGCAATTTCGAAGAATCCGGGCACGAACTACAACCCGTGTCTGATCTATGGAGGAGTAGGTCTTGGAAAAACCCACCTGCTGCAATCCATCGGCAACTATATCCTCGACCACACGCCGATGCTCAAGGTCGTGTATGTAACGGCCGAGATGTTCACCAACGAGTTCATACAGGCCATCAGCGACAAGAAGACCAATTCATTCAAGAACAAATATCGGAAAGTGGACGTACTGCTGATCGACGATATTCATTTCCTGCAAGGCAAGGATTCGACGCAGGAGGAACTCTTCCATACTTTCAACAATCTCTATGATACGAACAAGCAGCTTGTCTTTACCTGCGACCGGCCCATCAGCGAACTGAAAGATCTTACTGCGCGGCTGAGAAGCCGCTTCGAGCGCGGTCTGAACGTAGATCTCCAACCGCCGAACTACGAAACCAGGATGGCGATCCTCAGATTGAAATGCGAGGAAAAGAACAGCTACATGTCGGACGACGTACTCGACTACATCAGTCGGAACATCAATACGAACGTCAGGGATCTTGAGGCTTCGCTGACGAAATTGATAGCATATAGCGATCTTCTCGGTCAGGAAATTACGCTGGATATCGCCAAGGAGCAATTGAAGACGTCGTATCCGATCATCAACGCAAACCAGGCCCTGTCCATCGACACCATCATCAAGGTGGTCGCGGAATACTTCAACATCTCCCCCTATGATATTCGCGGAAAAAAGAGGACGAAATCCCTTGTCCAGCCGAGGCAGATCGCTATGTATATAGCGCGCCATATTACCGATTTCTCCACGACGGAAATCGGTAATGATTTCGGAGGAAGGGATCATACCACCGTCATGCACGCCATACAGCGCATCGAGGGGTTGATCAAAAGCGATTCCGGCATGAGCAACACGATACAGAAGCTCGAACGAGAAATACAGAACTACAAGAAAAATTAGTAAGGACTCCATAACAACTGGGAAACCTTCATTTTTCTTACTGTCAGACAAGTTGTTGAGAACCATAGGACAAACGGTGGAAAAAGTGAGGAACCTGTGGATAGTATAATTAACCTGTGGATGGAATGTGGAAAAACCATTCGTTTCATCCACAGGTTAGAAAAGGATTAATGAAAAACGGTGTAACGAATTAGTATCTTTATCCACAGAAAATGTGCTATTATTACTACCATTACTACAAGATATAATAACATAGGAGTAATCCGAAATGAAATTCGTCTGCGAAAAAAACAACCTGCTGAAAGAAATCACTCTTGCATTGGATTTCACCAGCCAGCGCAATTCTCTGTCGATCGTTTCCAACGTTCTGCTCGAGAACTACGACGACAAGCTGACCATCAAAGCTACCGACCAAAAAATAGGTTTCTCCGCCGAAATCCAAGTCAAGACGGTAGAAGCCGGTTCTACGACCGTATTCTGCGACAAACTCCTCGGAGTTCTGCGTACCTTACCAGACGGGGATGTCCAATTCGAAGAAAAAGATATGAAGCTTGTGATTCGTCCTATCGGACAGACCATTGATTTTCAGCTCAGAACGATCGAGGCGGATAAATTTCCTCAATTGCAGATCGCCGATGAAAGCAAATACTTCTCCATCCCTCAAAGCGACTTCATGGAAATGATCAATCAGACAATCTTCGCTATCAGCGAGGACGAGACCAGATACTTCATGAACGGAGTTTTCTTTGAACATGCTCCGGACTGCCTGACAATGGTAGCCACCGACGGCAGACGTCTTTCCATCATCAGAAGGAAAATGATGGAGCAGACAGCTCAGTTTCCATCGGTCATCATCCCTGCTAAATTTCTTAATCTTGTCAAAAAAATGGGTACAGGAGAAGGGACATTCGAGCTTGCAGTAACGGAAACAATGATATTCGCGCGTTTCGAGGGACATTGCATCTACTCTACGCTGATCAACGGACAATTTCCAAACTACAAACGAGTCATCCCTGAAAGCCAGTCTTTCTCTTGCCGTGTCTCCATCCAGGAGATGCTTGATGCACTGAAGAGAGTGTCCCTATTTGTGGAGAATAAATCGAAAAGGCTGATCATGGACATCGAATCTACGGGAATCATGCTCAGTTCCGAAGAAAGCGACTTCGGCGCCGCAAAGGAAATCATTCCATGCGAATACGAGGGAGAACCCTGCAAGCTTTCGTTGAACTACACGTATCTGCTCAGCCCGCTGCGCGTCATGGAAGGAGACCATTTCTTCCTACAGTTCAGTGGACCTACGAAGGCTATGACCGTCAAGCCCGATCCTGAACGGGACTATTTCCACATTGTCATGCCGATGCAACCCCAATCAAACTGATGAGATTTACTTCCGTTCGATTCGATCGGTTCAGAAATATTTCGAATTCCTCCGTTTCCGTCGATGCGAAGCAGGTGATGCTCATAGGTCCCAACGGTCAGGGCAAGACGAATTTTATCGAGGCGCTCTATACGCTTTGCTATGGTTCGTCGTTCAAGGCTGTCAACAGTCGTGAAATGATTCGGCACGGAGAAAAAGACTTCTCCTTATCCGCCACGCTGAAGAATGACGAAGGGTTCGATCAGACTATCGAATATCGGTTCTTCGACGGCAAACGGTCTATGTCCATCGACGGACGCGAAGTCAGGGACAGAAAGGAACTCATCTACAACGTTCCCTGCATCGTGTTCAGTCATGACGATATTTCGTTTGTCAGAGGGGAGCCGGAATTCCGCCGAAGATTCTTCGATCAGACAATGTCGATGTACAATCCACTTTTTTTCGACGATATGCGTCGATACAAGGCGATACTCAAGCAACGGAACGCCGCCATCAAGGATGAAAGAACCGACCTGATCCCCATCTATGATGGACAGCTTGCCCGATACGGGATTGAAATACAACGCGAGAGAATCAAGGCTGTGTACGAATTCAATAAGATTTTTCCTAGAATGTACGGACAGGTATCATGCACCGGAACGGAAATCAGCATTGAATATGTTCCGTCTTGGGGAGACTGCGCTACAGTACAGGATGTCGAGGAAAAATTGGCGAGAACGCTACAGCGAGACATCAAGCTTCAGACGACGGCTAGCGGAGTCCATCGAGACCGGTTCGTTGTTGTCGATGAAAACGGTCCTTTTACGCTTTCTGGCTCCACCGGACAACTGCGGCTCGCTTCACTGATCTTCAGAATGGCTCAGACATCTTTCTACAGGATGAAGACGGGAAAGGAGCCTGTGTTGCTCGTGGACGACGTGCTGCTGGAACTCGACGTGAAACGCCGCGGCGCGTTTCTTGAAATGATGGAAGGCTACAGCCAGGCGTTCTTCACGTTTCTTCCCGAGGAACGGTATTTTTCCGCTCTTGCGGATGATGATTGCCTCATATATGATGTCGATGACGGGAGGCTTTCCGTTCATGAGGGATGACAGACCCCATAGAAGTCCGGACGAACCAATTGATATCAAGGAGTTGCTGGACGCCACGTTGATCAGGCTCAATATCACGGACGATGATCCGTACGTCTCCTTCTGCAGGAACTGGCAGGGGCTGATCGGTTCCAGACTGTATCCGCATATCACTCCCATCGATGTGAAGAACGGCACACTGATTGTGAAAAGCGATCATCCCAGCTGGTCGTCAATTCTTCAGATGCAGAAAAAACAGATTCTCGCGCGTATCAACGCAAAATATCCGTCGCTTGGCATATTCACGCTACAGGTTGTGTCCCGCTAAGGGAAAACCTTGTTTACCTACGCCATTCAACAGAGTTTTTTCCTGCGCGCTATCTAGTTGTCGTCCGTATACATACTTGACTGTCATCGACTTGCTCATTATACTGCAAAACTCGGTGGCCTATGCCCGATACTATGAAAAAATCCCGCGTAAAGCGATGAATATTTGGAGAATGATCCCATGAGCAACAAAGGAAAGAGAACGTACCAGCCTAGCAAGATGAAACGAAATAGAAGCTTTGGATTCCGTGCCCGCATGGCTACCAAGGGAGGCCGTCTTGTGCTTGCTAGAAGAAGAGCCAAAGGTAGATACAAACTCACGGCCAGTGATGAGAAGAAGCCTTACTAAGCAAGAAATCGTCAAGAAACAACCGGAGATCGACAGGATCTTCAAGACCGGGCAGGAAAATTCCTGCCGAGGTCTGCGGTTGATAGTTTCCAAGAACCAGTTCCAGTATAATCGTATCATCGTCATTCCTGTGCGTCATTATGGCACGGCCGTACAGCGTAACAGGATCCGGCGGCAGATCAAGGAGATCTGGAGAAACGAAAAGCCAAAGATGGTTCCTGGTTATGATTTCGCGTTCGTGGTGTATCCAGGAAAGGCTCTTGATCATGAAAAGCAAGCGAAGCAGATAGTGTCTCTTTGTAAAAGAGCCGGTGTGTATGGTCCTGATGAAGGATGATCGCCGGTTCGGTGGTTCCATATCCGGTTGAAATAGATCTTCGATTCTTGTCTTTCCGATACATCATTGCCTCTTCCGCAAGGCGGAAACATATCAAAGTCAGCAAGACGTTGCGTTTTGTCGATGAGGAGTAGAGATGGACAAGAATACCATTATCGCCATTGTTTTGTCCGTCATTGTCATTACCGTGGCAATGACGATCCAGACCACGTTTTTCGCACCGAACCCCGTAGCGACCGAACCTACCGAAACAACGACCATCGTACCCGCTGAAGCTCCTTCGGTTTCTTCAGAACTCCTGACGACGGGAGCCGGGCTGGCCTGGGATTCCGGATTGCCCGGGTCGTTCACAAGTATAGGTGAACCAGGCGACACGTCTCCGTTCAAGTATCAGACAGAAGTGTTCGATATAGAATTTGATCCTATAGGAGCCTCTGTCGCGAGTATCAGACTGAAGGACCACCTTGACGGGAGTGAACCTGTCGAACTGCTTTTCAAAGGTCCGAACGACAACAACGCTTTCATGATGTATGCCGGCGATGACAGGACCAATCCGATAGACGCTGCCTTTACCTATGATATCCGTGGCAATGAAGTCGTTTTCTCTCGGACGTTCGCTCCCATTCTTACGGATGGAACTGTCTCTGACGAGACATTCACCATCACCAAGACGTATCATTTCGGTGAGAAAGACTATCTGTTCGAAATCGTCGTGGATATACGCAATAGCGTCAACAAGTCGATTCCTCTTTCCTACAATAATTTTGCCTATACGCTTGCGTTCGAACCTCAGATTGGTCCTGCGTTCGACGAAATGCCGAACAACAACTACAACTATCGAAGATTCTATGTTCAGGCCGACGGCGGAAAGAAGAGCACTCCGAAACTTTCCAACGGGATGTACCAGACGTCCGACTATCTGACCTGGGCGGCATTGTGCGGGAAATACTTCTCCTTGATCGGCATTCCCGACGCCACCCGTTACACTACTACGCTGACGGAAAGCACTGCCGGCGATATCGCGCTTTCTTCGAAGCTGTATTTCTCCCGTCCCGCGGTCAGGAGCGCTTCCAATACGGATACGTTTCGTTTCTACTGCGGTCCCCAGATCAAAAGCCAGATGACAATCTACAACGAATCCGCCCACAATGGGTTCGGCCTCGCCAATCTGCATCTGGAAAAAGCGTTGGACAGCAGTTCCTGGCTGGGATGGCTGGAGAACGTGCTGAAATGGTTGCTTCAGTTGTTCTACAAGATTATCCCGAACTATGGAGTCGCGATCATCCTGCTGACAGTATTCATCAAGTTGATTCTGTATCCATTGACGAAGAAAAGCATGGATTCGACCGCCAAGATGAGTACCCTTGGCCCGAAGATGGAGGAGATGAAGGTCAAGTACCAGGATAATCCGCAGAAGCTCAACGAGGAGATGGCCAAACTCTATCAGCAGGAGAAAATCAATCCGCTGGGAGGATGTCTGCCGATGCTTTTGCAGTTCCCTATCTTCATAGCGCTATATGGGCTGCTGAACAAGCATTTCGAACTTCGCGGAGCCATGTTTATCCCCGGCTGGATCACCGATCTGTCGATGCCTGATACCGTTTTCACATTCCCGTTCAATATTCCGTTCCTCGGCAACGGCCTCCACATTCTTCCGATCATCTACACGGCCAGCATGATCTATTCGATGAAGTTCACCCAGACAGGAGGAACTCCGCAGAACAACAGCACCATGAAGTTCATGACTTGGGGGATGCCGTTGATATTCTTCTTCGTATTGTATGATGCCCCTTCCGGGCTGATTCTCTACTGGACGGTGCAGAACTTCCTTTCCATCGTTCAGCAGTACTATATGAACAAGAAGAAACAGAAGGAGATGGCTTCGGAATCTTCGTCCGTCGCCAACGTATCGAAGTTCCCGCAGAGGACGGATCAGAAGACATCGAAGAAACAAGGCAAAGGGCCGCGCAAATAATACTAAAATACCTATGAGGACACCCTGCGAAGGGTGTCCGTGGAGTGATATATGACGAAAGAGTTTGAAGGACGAACCGAACAGGAGGCCATTGCGAAAGCTATCGATGAACTGCATATAGAACGCGAAGATTTCGATGTGGAGATAGTTGATTCCGGCCGCAAGGGGCTTTTTAAGAAAAATATGGTCAAGATTCGCGTCCATATCGGCGAAGACGAAGAGGATCAGGAAGATCTTCCGTTCATCGATGACTCGTATGATGATCATTTCGACGATGTCGTGGTATCTTCCCAGCCGCTCGCTCCGGAAGGGGAACTGGAAGAACAAGTGGTGGAGTTCGTTGCCACATTGCTTTCCAAGATGGGATATCCGGGGACCGTGACGATCAACTTTCGCAAGGATCATAAGCTTGGGTTGAACATCGACAGCGAGTTCTCCAGCATCATCATCGGCAGGAAAGGCAAGAACCTCGATGCGATCCAGCTGTTGGCCAATGTCTATGCCGGCCAGATCGATCCTGACCAAAAGATCATCGTTGATAGCGAGAACTATCGGATGCGCCACGAAGAGCAATTGATCCGTCTTGCATATAAAACCGCCGAACAAGTCAAGCGTACCGGCCGCAGCAAGCTGCTGGAGCCGATGAATCCGTTTGAACGCCGACTCATTCATTCCGCACTAAACGATGTAGACGGAGTGGACACTAAGAGCGAAGGAGACGGGCTGTATAAACAGGTCCGCATCTCCTGCACAAGAAGATAAAAGAGGTCCAGGGCATGGTAGGGTTCGTTTCGCAACCCTACCAACACCCTCTCTGACCTTACATTGCAACTATCCTGCAATGACCCTGCAATGACCCTGCAATGACCCTGCAATGACCCTTACTTATAGGCTCCAGTTGGAACTGATTTCCTGAAGATCGAGCATGTGCTTGAATACGCCGCCAGCTTCCAATAGCTGTTCCGGAGCTCCTTGTTGTACGACATTTCCGTTTTCAAGCACAACGATGTGATCCGCCTTCGTGATAGTTCTGAGCCGGTGTGCGATGACCAGGACGGTCTTGCCTTCGAGCAACCGGGAAAGAGCCGTCTGTATCTGCGATTCGTTCTCGGCATCTAGGGAAGCCGTGGCTTCGTCCAGAAGGACGACCGGCGCGTTTTTCAACAACGCACGGGCGATCGAAATCCTTTGCCGTTCGCCGCCGGACAGTTTCTGCCCATTCTCGCCGATCAGACTCTGGTATCCTTCGGGAAGGCGAGATACGAATTCATCGCAGCAAGCCTCTTTCGCCGCTTTCAACACCTCTTTGTCAGACGCACCGCGCCTTCCGAGCCGGATATTCTCCATGACCGTATCGTTGAACAGCACGACATCCTGGAATACGATGGAATAGGAAGTCAGCAGCGTTTCGGGATCCACAGAACTGATATCGATCCCGCCAAGCCGGATCGTACCGCTTGTCGCATCCCAGAATCTGGCGGCTAGTTTCGCAACGGTGCTTTTTCCTCCTCCCGAAGGGCCGACCAAGGCGGTCACCTCTCCCTGTTTCGCCGTGAACGACACATTCGACAGTACCTGTTCATCGGCATGGTACGAGAACCCGACATCATTGAATTCGATATCGAAGTGCGTAGGAGCGAACGATGTCGTTCCGCTCTGTTCGGGTTCCGAGTCCAATCGCTTCATCCTGTCGATCTTCGTCTGCGCCGAAAGCATCTCCACCAGATTCTGCAACGTCATGGAAAGCGGATCGTACATTCTAGTAGCCGCCAACAGGAAAACCAAAAATTCCAGCAAGGAAAGAGCTCCATTGGAGATCATGATGGAACCGACGAGCACAACGGTCGCGATGCCCAGCTTGAGAATCATCTGCGCCGATGTGACGATGATCCCCGTGCCAAGTTCCCCTTTCACGATATGGCGCTCAGTATGTTCAAGCGTATCGTCGAGCCGAGAAAGATACTGATCGGTTTTGTGCAGCGCCTTGAGATCCCGTACGTTCTCCAACGATTCCTGGATCAGCTCGGTACCTTTCCGCTTTTCCTCGAGATTCCTGATATTCAGCTTCTGGATGAAACGTTTTCCAAGCAGGATGAGAAGGAATGACACCCTGCCTTCCCGAAACACCTAACGAGAATTTGGTGGTGAGTTTTACATAAATCCTTTTATT
>LVBD01000059.1 GCA_001604275.1 Spirochaetales bacterium Spiro_02 | reverse complement strand
TGGTACAGCCTCGAGTAGGCGGCGAACCCGAGGTTCTTGCAGTCATCCGAAACCCGGAGGTCCCCTTCTCCGGACAGGCTGAGCCCGAGGCCGAAGTCGACCTGGTAGCCGACCGCCTTCGGCGAGGCCTTCGCCTCCCGCTTGAGGGCCTCCATCCGCTGGGCGATGAACGCCTCGGGGTCTATCCCCCTGACCGTCAGGTCGGAGCGGTGGTGGGTCTCGACGGTGGTCCTCCGCTGCTTGTTCTTGGAGCCGGGGATCCTGCATGCGTTGGAGATGTTGTAGGCGACATCCCCGTTCTTGAGCTGTGTCTTCACCAGTACATATGCCATGGGTAGAGTGTAGCACATTCATGTGAATGAGTAAACTTATAAATACTTATAAATGATAAAATGTTTCAAACCCTAGGGGTATGGGCGTGAAAAAACCACCCTGGGGTGGCTGGTTGTAGGTTTTGGGGTTGTGGTTCAGATTATGCAGCTGTCAAAGTGTGGATCGCAAGCCGACATCTTGTCCGATAACCAATTTCATAGTATTGTAAAAATAATATTCCTATCGATGGAGGTGTTTTTGTCCTATGGACGACCCTGGCCCTAGTACGTCGTTGACGATGCAATTTGTTTTTTTGGCTGTGTTGGTTCTGATCAACGCTTTCTTTGCCGCCGCAGAAATGGCGATCGTTTCGGTGAACCGGAACAAAATCAAGCAACTCGTTGAGAATGGCGATCGCCGCGCGAGCTTGCTGGTAGACCAATTTGAACATCCAAATCAATTCCTTTCGACCATACAGGTCGCGATTACGCTCGCTGGCTTTCTGGCAAGCGCTTCTGCCGCGACGGCGCTTTCCGATGATGTCGGCGCATTTCTTGCGAAAATAGGTATCCCGTATGCGCAGAAAGTGGCGATGGTCCTCGTGACATTGCTGCTTTCGTATTTCACACTTGTTTTCGGCGAGCTGTTTCCCAAACGTGTGGCCTTGCTCCATGCCGAACGCTATGCGCTGTTCTCCGTCCGCACGATCCATGTCGTATCGAAGATTACGGCTCCGTTCGTCTGGTTGCTGTCGACGTCTGTCTCCGTTCTGATGAAAATCACGGGAATGAAAGACAACCATCTCGAGACGGAGTATTCGGAGGATGACATCAAGTCGTTGCTTGCCGCCGGCCATCGTGCCGGTTTGATCGACGAGACAGGCAAAGACATGATCACGAGCATATTCAACTTCGACGATACCGAAACGTTCAGGATCATGACCCCGAGGACTTCCGTATTCGCCGTGAATGTCACCGATGCTCCGTCTGCATGTCTGGAACAGTTGCTGGACAGTCGGTTCAGTTCGGTGCCCGTATATGAACGCGACCTCGATCATGTCGTGGGAGTCGTCAAGATCAAGGATGTGTTTCAAGAAGCGAGACGATGCGGTTTCGACGGAATCGACATCGCTCCGTTGATCCAAGCTCCGTATTTTGTCCCGGAGACGAAGAAGATCGACGAGCTTTTCAAGCAGATGCAGCGTGACGGACAGCGTCTGGCTCTGGTTCTGGATGAATACGGCGGCTTTTCCGGCCTCGTTACCATGACGGATCTCGTCGAAGAAATCATGGGCAACGTCGGCGGAGAGCATGGGGAGTCGGAGCCACACATCGACCAGCTTGCCGAGAATGTCTGGCGCATCGATGGCCACTATCGGATCGACGAGCTGAACGAGGAGCTTGGCCTTTCTCTGGAATGCGAGGACCAGGCGACGATCGGAGGGTTCGTCATTGATGCCATGGGGGAAATTCCGGACGAGGACGTAAATTCCATCGAACCGATCGTGGTGGACGAATGCCGTTTTACCATCTGTTCCGTGGAGAACCACACGATCAAACGACTGAAACTCGAGTTGCTCGAGGATGCCGTCTAGACTACATGATGTTCAGCTTCCAAAATGGCTCTCAATAGAGAAAACGGGCTGTTTCAATATTTTGAAACAGCCCGCTATCCATCTCCAAGGGGAGTCGAACCCCTGTTGACGGGATGAAAACCCGTTGTCCTAACCACTAGACGATGGAGACATGATCGTTCTTTCGCTCCGTGGGAAAAGCCCTGGACTTTCCGTTGGAGTCCAATGAGCCGCACAGGATTCGGACCTGTGACCCACGCCTTAAAAGGGCGTTGCTCTACCAGCTGAGCTAGCGGCCCCCTTGTCTCGCAACGTGATGGAATATAACAGGTTGTGGGATTGTCTGTCAACTATCGAAGAGAAATCTTTCGGCAAATTCTTGCGATCTGATATTTGTTTCCATGTAATCCTATGAGATGCAAACACTTCTGTTCCGTCTATATTTCGCGCCAATAGATATCCCTCAATCCGTACTGCTGATAGCTGACCGCCTCTTCCAGCTCCTCGTCGCTCGGAATGTCATGGTCGGCGATTTGGGCGATCGTCTGTGCTACAAGTGCTGTGGACAGCATCCCCCGTGCACTCCTGCCTGCAAGCTCCGGTATCTTCGACAGTCGATCCAATATGCGGCCGATTTGCGGCGGAATGCCCGTGTTGCCGAATTTGACGGCATCGCCATTGCGTTCGATATCCGGTTCGTTCGCCCAGAATGCGTTCTGTCGTTCGACCGCTGCCGATATGCGGCTCTTCGCCGAATCAAATGCGATGCGGGCTCGCTCGACATCGGGAAACTCCTCCAGTTTCGTTTCCGGTACTACTGGAAGGCGGATTTCGAATCTGTCAAGCAAGGGCGTTCCGATCTTCGCCCAATGCCGTCGAATCGCGTTCGCGGAGCAGACGCAGGATGCCTGCGTTTGTCCGAGTCCGCCGCAAGGACAGGGATTCATCGTAGCTACTATCTGGAATTTCGCAGGGAAAAAAGAAGTTTCCTCAAAGCCTCCTGATTCTTCCACCCGTCCGCAGTCGGAGACTCTCCTGACCATATCCAGCAACTTGACAGAAAACGAAGGAAGTTCGTCAAGCAACAGCAGTCCGTAGTGGGCGAGCGACGCCTCCCCGGGAATACCGTGTCCGGCATCTCCGAAAAAGGCGCGCGCCGACGTGTTGTGAGACAGCATCCGTTGCGGGGGAGTCTTCGGCGCTTCCATATATCGCAGATTCGAATAGATAACTGCAATTTCTTCGGCTTGACGTTCCGAAAGCGGGGGAAGGAAGTATTTCAGTCGAGTAGCCATCATCGTCTTTCCGGCTCCCGGTGGACCGAAGAGCAGTAGATCGTGCCGTCCTGCCGCAGCGATCTCCATCGCACGGATCGTTTCCTGCATCCCGACCACGCCTTCGAAAGGATTCGTCACGCCTTCGGCAGCATCTTCCTTTGCAATCGGCCACCCGTGGAAAAGGCCGTCTTCGGGAGGATGCGCATGCAGATGTCCGACGATCAGCTGTATCGCTTCTCCGAGATTCGAGACTCCGATGCAGGTCAGTTTGTCGTCGTGTATCGCTCCGCAGACTTTCGGATAGACGAACGTCGAACAACCGTTGCGCTTTGCGCATGTCAATGCGGCGGCGATTCCGCTGGTGCGGTGGATAGTACCGTCAAGCCCCAGTTCTCCGACGATCAGCATGGGGATGTCCGCATTCCGATATGTCCTCATGACTGCGATGGCAAGCGATACCGCGATGGCAAGGTCGATCTGAGAGCCTCCTTTCGGCAAGTCTGCGGGCGCAAGATTTACAAGTACCCGTTCCTGCGGGAACTTGAAGCCGCTGTTGCGAAGCGCGGAGCGGATTCGATGTCGGGATTCCTTGATGGCACCGTCCGGCAGTCCCACAATGTCGAAACCGGGAAACCCATTGCGAAGGTCAGCTTCGATCCCTACTTGCTGTCCTGAATATCCCCGACTGACATGACTGTACAGTCTCATGTCGCCCTCCTTGTTGTGACGGACGTGCATCGCTGTCCGTCGTCATACGATATGTAGAGCGGAATGTGACGGTTTCGATTCAAACAGGCTTGGTCTTGGCGGTGGTTGCGGGCAAATCCTCGAGCCGTTTCATTTGCAACGCATAGGCTACAAGCAGCAATACGGCCGCGGCGATCCATGCGATCGGGCTTGCGAGACAGATTCCTCGATATCCGAGCGGGCCGACGAGAGTAACCGCTACCAGTGCGCGAAACAACAGTTCCTGCAACGATGAGAGTAGCGGTATCAAACCGCTTCCGGCTCCTTGGCAAGTATTTCTGAATATGAATATCAGTCCGAGAGGGATGAAAAAGGTGGAAGCAATCTCCAGATAGAGGGAGGCGTCCGCCGCCACCTGTGTTTTTCCGGATGTGATGAACAGTCCGACTATCCATTGTCCAGCCAGCATGACGATGATTCGTCCGATCACGGCGAAACCGATGCTGAGCATTGTCCCTTGCTTCGCTCCCTTTCTTATTCTATCAAGTCTTCCTGCACCCAGGTTCTGGCCTGCGAATGTCGCCATCGCCATACCGAGCGTGGAAAGCGGTTGAGCGATCAGATTCTCGATTTTCGTACCTACGCTGTATGCGGCGACAGCATCGGAGCCAAGCTGATTGATCGACGATTGCACGATCAGCACTCCGACGGCACAGACGGAGAACTGGAGCGCTGACGGGATGCCGATGCGGAGCAGTCTTCTGATCATGACCCAGTCGATGATCCAATCCTGCCGGGAAAGATTCAGCTGCGGATACCGTTTCCTGATATAGATCAGGCAGCAAAGAGCGGATACCGCCTGGCTGATTACCGTGGCGAATCCGACTCCTGCGCATCCAAGATCGAATCTGATTACGAATACGAGATCAAGAATGATGTTCAGTGCCGAGGCGATCAGCAGGAAATAGAGCGGCGATTTGCTATCTCCGAGAGCTCTGAGCATCGAGGCGAACAAATTATAGTATATGGTGGCGATGACACCCGCATAGATGATGGATATGTATGTATTGGCGTCTTCGATGATGTTGCCTGGAGTTCCGAGCAATCGAAGCAACGGCATCGATGTGGTCATGCTCAGAACCGTGAGGAGCACGGACAGGCCGAATGCGGTAATGATCGACATCGCCGTCGCTTTTTTCATGCCGCTAGGATCCGCGGCTCCGAATCTCTGGCTGATGATGACGGAAAAGCCTGCCGTCAGACCGCCGACGAAACCGAGGACGAGGAAGGCCATGGCACCGGTGGCGCCCAGTGCGGCAAGCGCTTCTACTCCGACGAATCTTCCCACTACGAACGTATCTACCATACTATAGAACTGCTGGAAAATGTTGCCTGCGAGAAGCGGCAAAGTGAACGACAGGAGCAACCGTACAGGACTGCCCTTGCTGAGGTCTTTTTCCATTTCTGACTCTACTCCCGGCTTTCAATCTATTCGGTGCGATGTCGCAAGCGTATCTATCCGGCGGTTCCATTGCAAGTCATGCGTCGTTTTTTTCCAATGGATTCAGGATTCTTCGTCTTTTTCCTTGTTTTTTTTCGGTTCCTCATATTTTTGTAGAAAACCCACTAGACAAGTTCGTGTGAAAAAGCTAGTATCCCAGCTTGTTCGGCTTGAGACCGAGGGGGGCGGGAGTCTCCGGAGGTTGGGCGGAGGAAGCGAAGCGAGGGAGGCCCTGGGGGGTTGACAGCGCGAGGCGGAATCTGGTAGGA
>LVBD01000058.1 GCA_001604275.1 Spirochaetales bacterium Spiro_02 | reverse complement strand
AACCATATGATCAGCCATACGATGATCTACGACGAAGTGGCGTTCGGGCTTCGTCTGAAGGGGGTGCCGGAGGACGAGGTGCGGGTCCGTGTGATGGATGCGTTGCGGCTCTGTGGACTGCACCAGCATCACAAGTGGCCGATCAGCGCCCTCAGCTACGGGCAGAAGAAGCGGGTGACGATCGCCTCGATTCTGGTGATGGATCCCGAAGTGCTGATTCTCGACGAGCCGACGGCAGGGCAGGACTACCGGCGCTACACGGCGTTGATGTCGTTTTTACGCGACATCAATCGGAGGTTGGGAATCACGATCATCTTCGTGACGCACGACATGCATCTTGCGCTTGAGTATACGCCGCGAGCGATCGTGCTGGCCGACGGCAGGTTGCTTCGCGATGCACCGGTGAGCGAGGTGTTCAGCGACGAAGCGTTGTTGTTGCGGGCGAATCTGAAGGTGACGTCGCTGTTCACGCTGGCGCAGAAAGCGGGGATCTCTTTGGCTGATATTCCTTCTTTCATTGAGACGTTCATCGCCGCGGAGGACGAGCGGCGTCAGGTGGCCGAGGCTTCCGCCGAGACGACCGGGAATGTCTCGGTTGACGAAATGGATATGGAGCCTGTCGGGGTCTTGGACGAGACGGCGCAGGAGTTGCGTTCTGCCGGTCCGGTCGAGTCTGCGGAAGCTGGTGTGTCGGAGGAAGGCGGCGCGTCGCCCCGAACGAAGAGCGGCTCCTCCGAAGAAGGGGCGAAGAAGGGTCGCAAGTTCGGCTTCGGGCTGTCGTACGTGGAGACTGGGTCTGCGATCCATCGGCTGAGCGGTGTGACGAAATTTCTGTTCTTCATCGTGTGGATGGTGCTGTGTCTGACGACGTTCGATATCCGGATCCTGCTGCCGGCGCTCGCAGTGTCGATTGTGGCGATGCGGATCAGTAGAGTGCCGTTTCGCAAGTTCCGGCCGCTTCTGGTGGCGATGCTCGGGGTGATTTCCCTCAACGCCTTGTTCATCTATCTGTTCTCGCCGATGCAGGGGACGGTGTACCTTGGTTCCCGTACGGTGTTGCTTGGGCCCGAGGCCAGCCGATATGCTTTGACGGCTGAAACGCTATTCTATCTGGTCGTCGTGTGCCTGAAGTATTTCACGATCTTTCCCGTTGCGCTGGTGTTCGTCTTCTGTACGCAGCCATCGGAGTTCGCCGGTAGTCTGAACCGGATCGGGCTGTCGTACAGGGTGTCGTATGCGGTGAGTCTTGCGTTGCGCTATATTCCGGAGATCACCGACGATTTCGTCCATATCATGCATGCCCAGCAGGCGCGTGGTGTCGATATATCGAAGAATGTGCCGTTGAAGCGGCGTATTTCCAATGTGAGCAAGGTTCTAGCCCCGTTGGTTCTGTCGAGCATCGACCGGATCGATGTGATCACCAACGCGATGGTTCTCCGCGGGTTCGGAAAAGGAAAGAGGCGCACGTGGTATCGGTCCGCTCCGATGCATGCGGCGGATTATGCCGTGGTGGGGTTCGCTTTTGCATTTCTTGCGGTATCTCTGTTCCTTCGGTTCGGGCTCGGCGTCATGTTCTGGTATGGGTGAGTTCAGGGTGATTGCGGGGTGATTGCGGTAGGGATGGAGCATCTGGTGCGGTTTCGCTGGCTTGCCGTCCGCCACGATGGGCGCGATGGGCGCGATAGCGATCCTCCGCCGCGAGTTGCTGTCATCATCCGTCAATGATATTTGAAAATGCGTCCTGACTGTTCCCCGAGTAATGAAATCTTACCAGATTTCGTATTATTTTCAAAAAATGTGATCGATACTGCTTGACTTGTCAGGCGATGCCATCCATCTTTATGGATAACTTGGCGGGAAGGCCTGTCGCCGGATGCGCGCGACGTAATTTTTTCCCTCAGGAGGCACGCATGGCTAATGACTTTCTTTCTGAAATGGAGACCAAGCTCCTGGCAATGCGAAAGGAACTGCTTGAGAAGTTGTCCAATGATGACGATGATTTTCGTGGCATGGTCAATGCCATGGGGATCAAGGACAGTATAGATGTTGCGGCGGATGATATCGCTTTCAAGAAGATGGAAGCGCTCAACCAGCATGATGCGAATCGGCTCAAGGCTGTGGAAGCTGCGCTTGCTCGGTTGAAGAACGACCGGTATGGGGTTTGCCTGCGTTGCGGCAAGAAGATTCCCGAAGAGCGGCTGCGGGCAATTCCGTATGCTGTGCTGTGCATCGACTGCAAGAACGGCGAAGAAGGGCCCAACAAGCGGCGATTCTAGATTTTCACACCCTGTTCGATCCACGATGCGTGTCGCTGGCCTTCATCCACCAACGTTACTTCAAAGCGGATGCGCGGTCGTGGATTATATCCAGGGATTCGTCCGCTCGGATTCTATGGCCGTGGATGCTCCGTGGCCGGGAAAGACGCGGACCAAGCCCGGCAGGGCGAGCAACCTGCGGATGCTTTCGACAATCTGGTCGTGGTTCCCGCCGGGCAGGTCGGTACGGCCGATACCGCCTGCGAAAAGAGTATCCCCACTGAGAAGTATCGCTCCGCTTTCATGGTAGAAGCTGACGGATCCCGGCGTATGGCCGGGGGTATGGATGACGGTGAACCCGCATCCGGCGATCTGCTGTCCGTCGGTCAGAAATCCGGTGGCTTCCGGTAGCTGGGAGAACAGCGGTTCGTTGTCGCGTGCGAACCTGATGTCGATTCGCTGGACTCGCTGCAGCAACTGGAGCCCTCCGGAGGGCCCGAGCATCTGCGCGTCCATCTGGTGGACGAGGACGGGCAGAGTCGGCCATATGCCGCGCAGGGCGGGCAGAGCCATGACATGATCCCAGTGGGAGTGTGTCAGCAGGATCGCCTGGGGGGTGAGGTCTTGGCGGACGATCTGGTCGATGATACGCTGTCCGTCGTAGCCTGGATCGATGATCCAGCACGCACGGGTATCATCAGAGAAAATATAGCAGTTCGTGCCGTAGGGGCCTACCGTCAGGCGTTCCAGTTTCATAGTTTCCGCTACTCCTTGTTGGAATAGCTTACCGCGGCGGTGCGTCCTTTGATGTCCATGCCGTTGAGCTTTGCGATCGCAGCCTCGCAGTTGGCTTCGCTCATCGTGATGAACGAATACTTGTCGTGGATGCGGATCGAGTAGATGTCGTCGCGGGTAATCCCCAGTTCGGTCTGCAGCAATTGGGAAAGTTCCTTCGCATAGAGGCGTTTCATCTTGCCGATGTTCAGATACAGGGTCTTCGCCCCTTCAGGAATCGGGCGTTCCACTTTCTCGCGCTCTTCCTTCGGTTCGGCTTTCTGGACCGAAACCGCGGCGGGTGCGGGTTTCTGTTGCTGTGTCGGGGGTTTCGCCGGTCGCTGCCGATCCTGCCGATCCTGTCGGTCCTGCCGGGGTGAGCGGGTACGGGATCCGGAGCTTTCGGTGGCGGCGAGCAGTTCGCGCAGCAGATAGGCCATGAAATAGCCGCGCAGGGAGAACGGTACGTTCTTCTTGATCATCTTCTTCAGCCGGTCAAGTTCTTCTGGATTGGCGTCCGCACGGGTTTTGCCTGCGAGCAACTGGATCTTTCCGGTCAGGACGTCCATGTCGGTAGGGGTGCTCTTGATGTCTTTGTTCATGAGCAAGGTCTCCTTGGTTTCAAGTATTTCTTCCCGAGCGCTGTCGGGAAGGATGCATGCGGCTCCGATCGGAACTGTCGGCCAGGACAGTGATCTGCGCAACATCACGATGCATTCCTCCAGAGATAGACCATAGGTCACGAGCGCTAGTCTTTGCCCCGGCCGAGGGTTGTACGAGCTAGCGGCGGCCTCTTGCAGGTCCACTGCGGTTGCGTCGGTGTGAGGAACCTGACGACGCAATCGGACGGATACCGCCATCCGTTGGTCAGCTGTGCCGCATACCACCAGTCGATACTCAGCGGCGACGTCGCCCAACGAAAGAATGTCGGTCACATCCTGCGGGGACGGGTCTGCCGAAAGCCTGAATTCAACCGGCCACGGCAAGCGGTCCCAGGAGCTTCTGGCCAGCACCTGGTTCCGGGTGAATATCTGCCCGTCCCACGGCTGTAGTTTGGAAAGGTCTGATGTGAAGAACGTGCAGTAGCTTCCTTTGCGAAGTTTCTGCGCGATGAACTGCGTGTCGTGCACGAAGTTCCGTCGTTCATACGTACGAGCCCCGTCGTCCAGCCCCATATCCATCGCGACCAGTTTCCGCACGGAGCGCATGGATATGTTTCCGCGCCGGATATGGTCGATGATCCGTCTGGGGGTGGCCGCCACTACGAGCAGACGTTTTTGTATGAACTCCAGGTCATCACTTGGTTGCCGGATCTCGTCCAAGACCGCCACGAACGGAGATTCCGCTTCGGTGGAGGTCTCGAGCGCGTCCAGCGCCGCAGGCGAGAGGAGCAGCAGCGCGTTCGGGGTCGCCAGTGGCGAATCCTGTCCGAGCGACCGAACCGTCTCCAGCAGGCTTGCCAGGCATCTTTGCCCGAGGTATGGAGAATCGTCGCCCGTTTCGATCACGATGTTTCTCCGGGCGTGCGTTTTCTCGATGTCTGCAAGTCGCTGTTCAAGGAGGGGCGGGAACATATGTCTGTATTCGCTTGTCATGCCCCGATCCTGTGTGAAGCCCACGATAGCCTCTTTTCCACACTAGAGTTTGTTCCAGAATATAGGCCGGGGCATCCTTTGTCAATAAACAGGTTATGTGGTAGGATATCGGGCATGGGTAGGCTGCAAGCTGAAATCGCCGCGACACAGAAAGAGATAGAACTTGCCCGGCAGGACCTCGATGTCCTGTTCGAGGAACTAGGACAGCTGGTCGCTGCCTTGCGCCAGAGCGTGACCATCCCGGTCTGCGCCCAGGAGTTCCAGGAATACTATCGGGGCAAGGGGGAGCTGGAGGAAATCCAGCTACGGCTGGCGCATGTTCGCACCGCCCTCGAAGAAATCGACGACAGATCCAAGAAGATATCGGTTCTGAAAGGAACGCTCAAGTCGCTGGACAGGCGATACGACACCGCTTGTTCGCGTGCGGGCGCGATCGCGTTCGAGGCCGCCACGGCTGATACGCTTCCCATCCATCTGGCTGGAATGCTACCTCCTGTCGATGCCCAGCAGAGGAAGTACGTACGGTGGCAGAAGCGCATGGTTCGTGCGGAGCGGCTGTCATTGTCGGCTTCTGGTATCCGTCGGGCGTTCGCTCAAGGCGAGGAGCGATACTGCGCTTGGCATCTGAAGCGAGTCAACCGAAGTTACGAGACATTGTTCCGCCAGATCGGGAAGGCGATTGACAAGAGCGGGTGTGTGATGGATCTTCCCGGGGAGAACGCTCCGCATCTCGCTTCCGAGTTGTCGGCGATCAGCGGGGAACGGAAAGGAATCGTGGAGGAAATCGAACTGCAGCAGAAGCAGATCGAGCAGGTTCAGGGGGCCCTTGATTCCACGGTACTGAACCAGGCCAGTCGCCGTGTAGAGGAACTGGAAAAACAGTCCAGGGAGAAATCCGCCGCAGTGCGGTTGCGCGCGGTCGCCTATGGAAAGGCCCTCGCCGGCGAAGTGGAGCAGTGGATCGGCATGCCGGCCGTAACGGAGCAGGTCCGTTCCTGTTACGAGCAGATTACTCGGCATGAACGTCGCATCGCGATGCTGCAGCGGCATATCGAATCGCTCGAAATCGATATCGAGGTCGAGGAACTGGAACTGTTGATCAGCCAGGACGCCGAGCGGATCGGTCACCTGAAGGAACAGATCTCTTCGTTCCAGCGTCAGATTGTGGAGATTCAGGATGAAGTCACCGAAAACCGTCGGAAGATCGCCCAATTGCGTTCCGAGCAGGTTCGTCCGCGACTGGTCGATGACGTATCGCGTCAGGATGGCGGCAGATGAGCGATGACCGTCCGTCCGGAACGAAGGGGCCCGATCTGCAACTTTCGTTACCGTTCGCGGAGTCTTCGGATTCCAGCAAGGAAAGTGCGAAAAAGAAACGTGAGGCGGCAAAGCCTGACTCCAAGGGTAGCGCCAAGCCTGTCTCCAGCCCTGTCTCCAAGCCACCCGTTCCCCATGGTGCGAAAGCGACGTTCGGAAGCGCCGCTCCTGCGAAGGGAACGGTTACCGTATATCAGCCGACGGAAAAAAAAGGTTCTTCACAAAAGGCTTCCGGCGGAAGCTATAAGTTTTCAGGCCAGAACGTGCCGGTCTCCGGTGCGGGTGCAAAGCGGTCCTCTGTAGGAAAGGAGCCTTCGTCGAACACATCTGTAACCGGAGGCGGCCCTGGAGCCAAAAGAGGCTCTGGATCCAAGGGGGTTCCTGGAGCGGGAGGGGATCTCGGTGGAGGCGGAAAGCCGGCTCCGAAAACCGGAAAGGCGGTTACCGCACGGCATGCGGCTGACGCCCCGGCGGCCAAGGAGTTCATGGAAGACGCCCCGGTGTTCTCCGAGGGTGCGGAGTCGGTCGATTTCAGAAGCAGTTCGAGCAGGACCGCTGGGGCTGGATCGCCGGACCGTCGGAGTGCTGCCGGCCAGGATTTCCGTAGGAGCCAGGGGATCTCCGACTTACGCAAGCGCCCCGCTCGCGAAGAGATGCTCGAGCAGATCAAGCGCAGACAGGGGCCTTCCTCAACACGCTCGCGTGATGTGGATCCCGATGTCCCGCTGCATGCCGGCCCCGGGCCGAATGTGGAGAACCGCAAACGGACATCATCGCGCGGGACGGCCGCCCGTGAGCGGACATCATCCGCTTCAAGAGGAAACAAACGAACACCAGCGACCCGCCGCGTGCAAAAGACGTCCGCGCGGACGAACAAGCGTGTCGATGCATTGTTGCTGATCGTGGTCATCCTGGTCGTCGTGTTGTTCATCACGTTGATCGTGGTATTCGTCCGAACGGGAAAGAGAGCCGAACGCCGTGTTCCGTCGATCGCCGGGCAGGCGATGTCCTCCGGCGCGATGTCTGCCACCACCGCACTTGCTTCCATGCCAGATCGCTCTGCGACGCTGGGCGACGATCAGACGGTGCTGGTCGAGATTCGTGCGGGGATGAGCGCTGGCGAAGTATGTCAGATGCTGGCTTCGAGAGGAGTTGTCGCCGATGCGAAGGCGCTACTGGCGTATCTTGCGGCGCAAGGGCTCGACCGGGGCATCCGACAGGGGAGCCTGTTGCTTCGTCGGGGAATGGACAACGCTTCCTGCGCCGCGGCAATCACAGGAAAGGGCGATGCGTCGATGGTCGATGCAACGGTATTCGCCGGCTATACGCTGGAGGATGTGGACCGGATGCTGGCTACCCGCGGCTATGCCGATCCCGGCGATTTCGTGAAGGCTGCCCGGGTGCTCGCGAACGGATTCGACCTACCGTTCGCCGAAGGATGGTTTCTGGCCGGAACCTATCGGATATCCCGTGATGATGGGTCGCGCGATCTTGCCGTGGCAATGTATCGGGCGATGCTTGACGCCCTCCGTCCGATGCTGGGCGATATCGCCGCTTTGGATCGTTCGGTGGCCGATGTGCTGATTGTTGCGAGCATGATCCAGCGCGAGACGAATAACGCCGAGGAGATGCCGCTGATCGCCGGAATCATCTACAAGCGTCTGGATGAGGATATCGCCCTTGGCATCGATGCGACGACCCGCTATGAGACAGGCAATTGGAACGATCCGATCGATCCTGTGGATCTGGAGACGCAGACTCCGTACAATACGCGGCGCAAGAAGGGCTTGCCTCCGTCGGGAATCGGTTGCCCGGGCCTTGACGCGCTGCGCGCCGCGGTCTATCCAAAGGAGTCCCCTTGGTATTATTATCTGCATGGTACGGACGGCGTGATCCATTTCGCCCGTACCTACGAGGACCATCAGCGAAATATCACACAATGGCGGTGATAGTTTCCGGTTTCCGTCCTGTCCGGATGATGATCGGTCCTACGTCGTATCGATCGATCGCGCCGATCGGCTGTTCGGCCGATATGCTTGTGAATGGTAGTGTTGGAGTTTGAAACATGAATGAATATAGTCAGGATCGGGTGAATCTGCATACCCATTCGTTTTTCTGTGGGCATGGCACCGGTCTTGTTGAGGAATATGCTTTGCAGGCGATCGATCAGGGGGTGTCGGTGCTCGGATGCAGCGAGCATTGTCCGACGCCGGACAATCGCTGGCCTCGTTCCCGAATGTCGTTCGGCCGTCTGGACGAATATGTGGCGGCATGCAAGGCGACGCAAGCGGCGCACGGGCCTGCCGGCCGGGACGATCTGCTGGTGCTGCGTGGGTTCGAGTGCGATTATCGACCAGAATACCGGTCGTATTTCGAGGATCACCTATATGGGGATCTTGGATGCGACTATCTGCTGTTCGGTGTCCATTACCTGCAGCTTCCCGAACGCCGGGATGTTCCGGTGCATCGGGGGCCGCTGGGCAAGGCTGATCTGCATGCATATACCGAACAGTACATCGAGGCTATGCGTTCCGGTTTGTTCCTGTTCGGGGCGCATCCCGATCTGTTCGCATTCAACTATCGCGCTTGGGATGACGAGGCCGTCGCGTGTTCGCGGGCGATCTTGTCCTGCGCGGTGGATCTGGATATGGCGCTGGAGATCAACGGCTACGGGTTCCGTAAACCGTTGGTGGAAGCTCCCGACGGGATGCGGATGGCTTATCCGATCCCGCGGTTCTGGGAACTGGCCGCGGCCGAGTTCCCGTCGCTGTTGGTCACGACCAATAGCGATGCCCATGACGCTTCCGATGTAGCCGTTCATTGGCCCGCTTGCAGGCAGTTCGCCGCCGGGTTCGGTCTGAAGTTCGTCAGGATCCGCATTGACGATCGGCCTGACGGAGGCTATCGAGTGAAGATGCTCGCGCCGTGACGTGGAGCTTCATAGCCGAAGAGCTTGAAGCGAAAGGTCAGGATTGTGAGATTCACGGGACGTCGCGGTGTGGTGTACGCAGTGCGCATACGTCGCGACAGGTTGGGGGCATTTTGAAATTCGCCGATCAGGCAGGACTGGGATACTGATCGCAAGGAGGGGATGACCATGAACGTCGCAATTTTTGGTGCAGGGAACATCGCTAGAAAAATGGCCTACACGATCACTCATGTGAAAGGGGCGCATCCGTATGCGGTGGCGTCGCGCACGGAGGAGAAGGCGAAGGCGTTCGCCGTCGAATTCGGGTTCGATCATGCCTATGGATCGTACGAGCGGCTGCTTGCAGATCCCGCAGTGGAACTGGTGTACGTAGCTACGCCGCATTCCGAGCATTTCGCCAATATGGTCGCCTGCCTGGAGCATGGCAAGCCGGTGTTGTGCGAGAAAGCGTTCACCGTCAATTCCGCCCAGGCAAGGAATGTTCTGGCGATGGGACGGGAGAAAGGGCTTCTGGCCACCGAGGCCATGTGGACGAGGTACCTGCCGATGCGCAGGGTGCTGGACGATGTCGTCGCCAGCGGAGTGATCGGCCGCATTTCTTCGCTGACCGCCAACCTGGGGTATTCGCTGCGGCATGTGAAGCGGATGACCGATCCTGCTTTGGCCGGCGGCGCATTGCTCGATCTATGCGTCTATCCGATCAACTTCGCGTTCATGGTGTTCGGCAGCGAGTATGCATCGGTCGATTCTTCGGTGGTGAAGCTGGATACCGGCGTGGATGCCTATGAGAACGTTACGCTGACGTATGCTGACGGAAAGATGGCGATGTTGCATGCCAACATGCTGGCCGCAACCGACCGACGGGGAATGATCTATGGCGAGAACGGGTACATCGAGGTCCAGAACATCAATAACTGTGAGGGTGTCCGCGTGTTCGACACGGAACATCGCTTGGTCGCTTCCTATGATCCGCCTCCGCAGATCAATGGGTTCGAATATGAACTTGCCGCTTGCATGGAAGCCGTCGAGAACGGCGACACGGAGACTTCTCAGATGCCTGCTTCCCAGATCATCAAGGTGATGGAGCTGGCCGATGCCCTGCGGGCCAAGTGGGGAATCAGGTTTCCGATCGAGTAGCCATCTGATTCGTTGCATGTAGATTCGTTATTGTCTTTTGCTTTCGCGGCCTTTTGAGCAATGTCAAAGCAATGACCGAGCATGCATGTAGCAATGACAAAGCAAAGACAAAGCAATGATGATGGTGCTGATGTAAATAATTGCATATATTATAACAACTTATATGTGTAATGAAGGTTATTCGCTGTTTATGGTGGGTAAGATTCAATTGGGTATTCATGAATAGAGGGTAATT
>LVBD01000057.1 GCA_001604275.1 Spirochaetales bacterium Spiro_02 | reverse complement strand
TCAGAACAGAGTACATCAAATAACTGCTTTCTGGTATCTTATACGGGAATCATATCAACTACATGTGTTCCTTGGGCGTGGCGCGTCCCTAGGGCGTGATATCCATTCAAATTCAGTAAAATCATCAAAAAGGTAAGGCAATATCGTCAGGGCATCACTACCTTGAAGGATGCTTGCTCATCTACGGGAATTGGTTCCGTTTCCGTGTGTGTATGTGCTACGGCTGGAAGCGTGTTCCGTGACAGCTCGTCTGGCGGGAGGACGGCATTTCCGCCGCAAGGCGATGTCACGTAGGCACGTGGGAGCGCGAGGTTGTCCTTGTCGTGTCACGAAGGATTGTGATACAGTCTCTCCAAGAGCATTTCTCGCAAGGGAGAGTAGATATGATTGCTTCTTTCATGGCGTTGGCAAGTACCGCCGATGCGACCGCCACCGATACCGCGGCAGCGGAAATGAGTTTTTTCAGTCAGCTGGAACGTTCGTTGGAAAATTTGACCAACGAGGGCTTCGTCGCGTTCCTGTGGGATCTTGTCATAGCGATTCTGATCATCGTCGTCGGCAAGCTGCTGATCATGTTCTTCACCAGAATGTTCAAGCGGATGTTCGCCCGGTCGAAGAAGATCAACGAACTGATGGCCAAGTTCCTGCTGAAAGTGATTTTGAGCTTCGGCTGGATTCTCGTGGCGTTGGTACTGTTCGAACACATGGGAATCAACATGACCCCGATCATCGCAGGTCTGGGAGTTACCGGCGTCATACTCGGCTTCGCGTTCCAGGAATCGATCGGCAATCTCCTGTCCGGGGTGATGATCGTGATCAACGCACCGTTCCGTATCGGCGATTATGTCGATCTCGGTTCGATGAGCGGCACCGTGACGAACATGGATCTGATGTGCGTCACCCTTGCCACGCCTGACAACAAGCAGATCACGCTGGCGAACAAACTGGTGTGGGGGAATCCGATCACCAACTACTCATATACGCCAAATCGTCGCGTCGACATGATCGTCAGCGTTGCATATGGTTCGGATCTGCAGAAAGTGAAAGCCGATATTCGCCAACTGTTCGATTCCTATCCGGAAGTCCTCAAGGATCCTGTTCCGACGATAGAAGTCAGCAAGCTCAACGATTCTTCGGTCGATCTGATCGCCCGGCCATGGACGCTCCCCGGCGACTATTGGAAGATTTTCTGGCGGTTCCAGACAGATATCTATGACAAGCTGACGGACGACGGCATTTCCATCCCGTTCCCCCAGCTGGATGTCAATCTCTACGATATCGATAGGATCGGCGGCGATGTCCGCCAGCGCCGTCCGGCCAGTGGCTCGCAGACCGCTTCTCAAGGCTGGCACGCATAACATTCATTGTCAGGGGTACGTGCCCGTACCCTGCAATAGTCAAACCCAGCGACCACCTTGCCAGTAAACCCAACCAGCATTCTCATGCAAGGAATTGCATGGGCCACCGAGGCTAGGGGGAATGACAAGAGCACAGGCAAAGATACTGACAAAGGCCACCGACAACGGCTAGGACTAGACCAGTGGAGCGTGCGCATTGCCCAGTGCCCAGCACCCATTGCCCGGTACCCATTGCCCGGCACCCATTGCCCAGCACCCATTGCCCAGCACCCATTGCCCGGTACCCATTGCCCGGTACCCATTGCCCGGTACCCATTGCTCAGTGCTCAGTGAGCATCTTGTCGCAACGAATCGGGACAAAACGCGTACCCACTCCACTGACCCCACAATGCCCCTTGCAATGACCCTGCAATGACCCTTACCTTCCCCTCAATTGGTGGAGAGAGCGCTGTCGAAAGCGAAGGCAGATGCGCTGAAATTCATCTTCTTGACGTAAGCGCAACTTTCCGTGGCGCCGAACTCGCGATCCATGCCCGAATCCTCCCACTCGACGGAGAGAGGACCTTCGTAACCCGCCTGGTTCAGCTCGCGGATGATCCCATCGAAATCGACATCGCCATGACCAACCGACACAAAGTTCCATGCGCGGCGGGTATCGCCGAACGGCAGGAACGAACCGAGGATGCCGGCGCGGTCGTTGCGGAACATCTTCACATCCTTCATGTGGACATGGTAGATACGCGAAGCGAAATCGCGGACGAATCCCACTTCATCGACCCCCTGCCACACCAAGTGGCTGGGATCGAAGTTGATCCCCAGCGTCGGACGGTAGTCGAAAAGCTTGAGCAGGTGTTCGGTGGTGTAGTAGTCGAACGCGATCTCGGTCGGATGCACTTCGAGTGCGAACGAAACGCCGCACTGGTCGAATACATCGAAGATCGGAGTCCACAGATCGTGGATCAGCCGATAGCCGTCATCGATCATCCGTTGCGAAGTCTGCGGATAGGAGTACCAGCGGGCCCAGATAGGGGAGCCTGTGAACCCGTTGACCACGGAAACCCCGAACTTCTGAGCGGCGCGGGCGGTATCCTTCATCTCCTCGACCGCCCACTGACGGATCTTCTCCGGCTGCCCGGCGAGAGCCGATGGTGCGAAGTTGTCCAGACGTTCGTCCCACACATCGCCGACGCACTGTCCGGTCAGATGCGCGCTGATCGCCTGGCACTGCAGACCGTGCTTGGCCAGCGTCGCCTTGACGGCGGGAATGTAGGACTGGTCGTGCAACGCCTTCTGCACATCGAAATGGGCGTGGGTGGCAAGCTCGAGCCCGTCGTATCCCATCTTCTTGGCCAGAACGCACAAATCCTCCAGCGGAAGATCGCCGAACTGCCCGGAAGCAAGCGTAACGATTCGTTTCATGTCATGATCTCCTATTCGATGACGCCGGCATCATGGCCGTACGTCGAGTATGTTCGTTATCTGCAGGTCGAACGTCAGCGGACTTCGACCGGACCGCCGGTCCGGGCCGACTCGTAGATCGCATCGGTGATGCGCATCAGGATCAACGCCTCCTGCGGCGTGTTGAGCGGCTGCTGTTCGCCGGCGACACTCTGCACGAAGTTGCTGGCGTTGGCGATCCTGCCCATCGCCTCGTCCTGCGGCACGATAATGTCACGGTTCACCTGGCGCCCGTATTCTTCCGTAAAAAGCCGGCAGGTATCGACGGACGTCTCGTCCAGGCCATCGCGGGCGAACAGACGTTCCACCTTGCCACCCGCCTTGGTCCCCTGGAACACCACCGACACGACCTCCCGCTCGTTCATCTCCGC
Source organism: Spirochaetales bacterium Spiro_02 (assembly GCA_001604275.1). Lineage (GTDB taxonomy): Bacteria > Spirochaetota > Spirochaetia > Sphaerochaetales > Sphaerochaetaceae > Spiro-02. The sequence continues at coordinate 6,635 of LVBD01000057.1, read as the reverse complement.
CCATGAGTTGCGGATCATCAGGCACTGCCCGCTCTTGAACGTAAGCATGGCATGGCACGCCGACTCCACGTCCATCACCCCGCCTTTTGTGTCGGGGATCCCCCACGGCCCCTTGAAGGCGGGGTTCCCCATGAAGGTATCGAACGTGCGAGCGAGCACGTAGGCGGGCTCGGGATAGTCCATGAAGTACAATGCCAGGTCGATCATGTGCAGTAGGTCGATCACAGGTCCCCCCCCCGCAAGCGCCTTGTTGGTGAACCAGCCTCCGAACCCCGGTATTCCGTTGCGCCGGATCCATGTCGCCTGGGCCGAATTGATCCGCCCCACATCCCCCTCGGCGATATACCGCTTCATCGCCTGGGATTCCGGCCGCGCACGGTTGTTGAAGTCGAACATGAGGATCCGTCCCGCTTGTCGCGATGCATCCAGCATCCGGCCTACTTCCTCGGCGTTCAACGCCGGCGGTTTCTCGCAATAGACATGCTTGCCCCTCCCCAGCGCCTCCAGCACCAGCGGGCAATGGAACCTGTTGGGGGTGATGATCGAAACCGCGTCGATCTGCGGGGTGCCATCGAGCATGTCGGTCAACGACGAGAACGTCCGTTCGATCCCATGCTCCCGGGCGAACTGCTTCGCATGCTCGATGTTCGTATCGCAGATCGCCGCGACCTGCGCGCCTGCTTGCGTGAATCCTTCGAAATGGTAGCCGGCCATGCCGCCGGCGCCGACGATGCCGACCTGGATCGGTCGATCGGAGCTGCTCTGTTGCGTCATCAAGCTGTTTCCTCCTCTCCGCTATCTGTTCTTCTTGTGGCTCTGGGCCAGAACCGCGACGATGATGATGATTCCCTGCACCAAGCCGTTGAGGAACGGCGGTACGTTCGCCATGATCAGGACCGTGTTGATGATCTGCAGCATCAGTACGCCGAGGAACGTGCCGATGATCTTTCCCTTGCCCCCTTCCATCCTCGTGCCGCCGATGGCGACCGCCGCGATGGCGTTCATTTCGTACTGGTTGCCGGCGCTAGCCGCCTGGATCGAGGTAAGACGGCTGGCGAGCAGCAGCGCGGCGATCCCGTACATCAGTCCGGTGTAGACGAAGATCATCGTCTTGACCCGGTCTACGTTGATGCCCGTCAGTCGCGCCGCCTGCTGATTGGAGCCGATGGCGTACACATACGTGCCGAACTTCGTCTTGGACATCATCACCCCGGTGATGATGGAGATGACGATCAGGAAGATCATGAGATTGGGCAGTCCGAGGGTCTTCCCCGACGCGATATTGCGTAGCGATTCATACATGGCCGAATTGACGGTGAACGGCCCTCCCTGCCCGAGCTGGTTGATCACCGACCGCCATGCGGACATCGCGGCGAGGGTGACGATGAACGGTGCGATCCGTCCCTTGGTGATCAGCAGCCCGTTGAGCATGCCGATCGCGGCCCCCGCGGCCAGGCAGAACAGGATGAACACGAACAGGCTCTGCGTCTTATTCAGCACGACGATCCCCATCCCGGAGAGGAACGCCACCACCGATCCGGTGGACAAGTCGATCATTCCCGATGCGATCACCAGACTCATGCCCATCGCGCAGATGCCGATGATCGCCCCTTGCACGAACTGGTTGGTCAGGTTGGTCCACGACAGGAACGCCGGATTGACGATCGCCGCGGCGACCAGCAGGATGACGAAGCTCAGCCAGTGGCTGTAGTTGGTCGTGACGTTCCTCCACAGTTCCTTCGGCGTCCTGTCCTTGAACGGATTGCGTATGTTTGTCGGTTTCATGAGTTCTGCTCCTTCGTGTCGTTTTCATTCATGTCGTGCGTGTCGCAGTGCGGGCCTCCATGCATGATGGGGGATGTCCCGTCGTCGGTACCGTCGGCCATCGACGTGCCGGTGGAATAGGCCATGATCGCCACTTCGGAGAAATCCTTGCGTTCGAATTCCTTGACGATCGTCCCCTTGTACATGACCATGCACCTGTCGGCGACCTGCACGATCTCCGGATATTCATTGGTGAACACCAGTATCGCCTTCCCTTGGCCGGCGATATCGTTGATCAATCGGTAGATGGCGAATTTGGCGCCAACGTCGATGCCCTGCGTAGGGTTGTCGAGAATGTATACGTCGGCGTCGATGTTGAGCCATTTTCCGATGATGACCTTCTGCTGGTTGCCACCGGACAGGGATGTGATCGGGTCGTCTGGGTCGCCGACCTTGATGTCCATTCTCCGACGGTTGTTTTCGAACCGTTCGGACTCTTCTTTGTCGGATACGAACGGCTTTCTGTGCAATGCGGTGAAATAGGCCAGGGAGTTGTTCTTGGAGATGCTCAGATCGGGGAGGATGCCCCGTTCCTTCCTGTTGCGTGGGATCATTCCGACGCCGCTGCGCATGACGTGGCTGATCTGCTTGAGCGACAGCCTGCCGCTCTGTAGCTCGATGGCCCCTGCGGTGACCGGTGTGGCGCCGAAAAGCGCCGTGGCCAACTCGTCCATTCCGGAGCCCTGCAAGCCGGTGACGACGGCTATCTCTCCCTTGTGCAGGTCGAACGACACGTCGTGGAACAACTCTCCGCACAGGCCTTTCACCGAAAGAGCCACTGTGTCCGACACCGATGGGGCATACTGGTCCTTGACCACTTCCTTGGTGAATGTCTTTCCGATCAAGAGCTCGGTGGCCTGGCGCTCGTCGATATCCCGGAACAATCCGCTCTGAATGAAGCGGCCGTCTCGCAGTACCGTATATCGGTCGCAGATTTCGAAGAGCTCCGGCATCTTGTGGGAGATATAGATGAAGCTCACCCCCTGGGTTTTCTGCGACCGCATGATGGAAAATAGGTTTTCGATTTCCTGCGTGTTGAGAGCCGTGGTCGGTTCGTCCATGATGATGAGTTCCGACTTGAACAGGAGCGCGCGGGCGATTTCGACCAACTGCTTCTGCGCGGTGGTCAATTCGCCTACGAGATCCGTCGCCGCAATATCGGTACGCAGGGTATCCAGCACTTCCTGTGCGCGGGATATCTCATCCTGCTTTCTGATGATCTGTCTGTTGGTGAACTCTTCTCCCAGAAACATGTTCTGGTAGACTTTCAGGTCGTTGCAAAGGCTCAGTTCCTGATGGATGAACCTGATGCCGAGTTCGTTGGATTTGCGGGGTGTCATGCCGTGCACTTCCGTGCCGTCGATGACGATCGTCCCCGAATCGGGCGGAAGTCCTCCGCCGAGGATGTTCATGAGGGTGGTTTTGCCTGCGCCGTTTTCCCCGAGCAAGCCGTGGATTTCTCCCGGTCCGACGGAAAAGGATACGTCGATCAAGGCTTGTACCGGCCCGAATGACTTGCTGATGTTCTTCATTTCCAGATTCATGCGGAACCTCGTCTGGTTGGTATCGTCGGTTTCTCGCCGCGGAAAGCCGCCGTATGAAAAAAGCCACCTGCGTCGAGAGTTCCCGCGCAGGTGACTTCCTCTTTGCAGCTACTCCGTGGAGACTAGATGCTGTAGCGGATCTTGTACAAATCGCTAGCCATATATTCCTTGTAGTTGCTCTTGTCGACGACATCGGTCGGAATCTTGTAGCTGGCTTCAAGCTGCTTGCCGGTCATTGCGTCGTAGGTCAGGTCGACCGCGTCGCGGACCATGGCGGGCGAGAAGGTGTAGGTCATGAAGTCGATGCCGGGCAGGCCGCTGTCCTCGAACAGCTTCATGAACGCTTCGCCGGCGGCGACTCCGCTGATCAGACGGATGTTGATCTTCGCGGGACCCTTGTAGTTCTTCAAGGCTTCGACGATACCTGCGACGATTTCATCGTCATGGGTGAAGATCGCCTTGATCGACTCGATCTCCGCTACGCTCTTGGTGTTGAGGTAGTTCTCCATCTGTTCCATCGAGGTCTGCATCGACCAGTTGGTCACGAACGACTGCACAAGGTTGAAGTTAGGATCGAGAACGGAGAGGAACCCGTCGGTCCTTTCCATGGGAACTGTGGAGCTGTCGCCCTTGAACTCGAGATAGTTGACTTTTCCCTTGGCCAGGTCGGCCTTGAAATAGTCGTTGAAGTAGTTGCCCGCTCCGACTCCGATCGCCACGTTGTCGCCGGAAATCTCGGCTGTGGGCTTGAAACCGGTAATGAATCGGTCATAGACGATCAGCGGTACTCCGGCGTCCATGATGCTCTGGGCCTGGCTTCTCAGTTCGTCGCCGTTGACTGGCCACAGCATGATGGCGTTGGGCTTCATGGCGAGGATCGTATCGATTCCGTTGGCTTGGGCGGCCGATTCTCCAGCGGATACGATCTTGTAGTCGAAGCCGTATTTTTCGGCGAGAGCCTTGACTTCGGCTTCGCAGTGCTTGATGGATTCGCCGGTGAACCCATGGTCCGCCGCCGGGGTAATGACGCCCATCAACATTTTCTTTTCAGTATTCCCTTGGGCGAAAACGGTTCCTGCGACCATCAGCAGGACCAAAAGGGCTACGAGAATTTTCTTCATCTGATACCTCCCTAGATTCGTCGTGACCGGACATGTGTGCATTCTTTTTCGATCACTTCATATCCACCCTATCACTTTCTGAAAATTTGTCAAGTTTTTTCGTAAAAAAATGTATTGACTGGGGAATCATGCTAATTTTTTTCAGAAAATCGTTCTTTTTCATGGATGATGAAAATTTTTCAAGTTTTTCCATTGCAGATTTTATCGGTTAGCGATATGGTGTAGTCATACGGAAGCCGCAAGCGGCGAGGGGATGAACACGATGCGAGACCATGAGAAGAAGATCAGATATGTCGATATCGCGGAGGCTTCCGGCATTTCCCTCGCCACGATCTCCAGAGTCCTCAACAAGTCTCCCAACGTGAAGGACGAGACCCGGCGGCAGGTGCTTGATGCGATGCAGGCCCTCGGCCACGATACCACGGGGCTGGATGCTCCCGCGCTGGCGGCGGGGAACCTGATCATCTTCAACATTCCGAGCCTGGACAATCCGTTCTACAGTCTGATCGTGCAGGGAGCCCGCGCCGCCGCCTTGCGCAACCGCTACAACCTGCTGCTCAACGAGGATCCGATCAACGAGAAGACCGTGGACGACTTCATCGAGCTGCTCAGGCAGACCAAGGCTGTGGGGCTGATCCTGACGAACTGTATCTCCAAGTCGTTGCTCAAGCGGCTGGGCGACCTGCTTCCCGTGGTCCAGTGCTGCGAGTGCGTGCCCGAGCTTCCGTATCCGTTCGTGACGATCAACGATGTGACGGCCGCCCGCAATGCGGTCGAATACATCGTGTCGCTGGGCAAGAAGCGCATCGCGTTCATCAACGGGCCGCTCAAATACAAGTATGCACAGGGGCGGTTGCAGGGCTATCAGGAGGCGTTGCAGGCGGCTGGGCTGGTGCAGGATCCAGATCTGGTCATCCAGATGCCTGAGATCAACTACGAGATGGCGCTGTCGTCGGCGTTCCAGTTGCTCAATTCGCCCAAGCGTCCCGATGCGTTCTTCGCCAGTTCCGACGTGTATGCCGCGGCGGCGATCAAGGCGGTTTCGCGTATCGGGCTGCGGGTTCCCGAGGATGTCGCCGTCGTCGGATTCGACAACATCGAGATATCCTATATGTGTACTCCGTCGATCACGACGGTCAATCAGCCTCGCTATCAGCTGGGCCTGCTCAGCTGCGATTTGCTGAGCAAGTTGATCAACAAGGAGACGATTCCGATCCAGCATATGTATCTGGAGACGGAACTGATCGTCAGGGAATCGACCAATTCGGCGTTGATGCGCCGAAGCTGAGTTCCTGTCCACAGGAGGGCGTAGATCGCGCCGTCCGGCACAAAGGGGAGCCCGGAGCATTCCCGTCCGCAGGAGGACGGGGGCATCTTCGTGTCGAGGCTGTGCCCACTGGTTTTCATCCGTAACATGGGGCGGCTGTATGGGGTCAGGGGTTTCTGTCTAGTCCGATCAGGTATACTTCGAACGAGTCGGAGCGGCATGCCTTCGGCTTGAACGCTCGTGCTTTTGCGAATAGCGAGCGCATTTGTTTGAGGACGGTTTCCTGTCCTCCTCCCTGATATATCTTCAGTACGAGGTTCCCGTGGGGCTTGAGGTGTTCCGAGGCTAGGTATACGACTTGTTCGGCAAGCCATTCGCTTCGTGATGTGTCTACCGATCTGTTGCCGGTGGTCATGGGCGCTGCGTCGCTGATGATTGCGTCGTACGGTCCGTGTTCGACGAGTTTTTCCCGGATTTCCTTGCTGAAGGCGTCGCCAACATATGCTGTGACGGTGGGGGGGACGGGGTTGAGGTTCAGTGGGTTGAGGTCGACGGCTATGATGGTTCCGTTTCCTTTGAGCAGCATCCGATGTGTGTACAGTGTCCAGGAGCCCGGGGCGGCTCCGACGTCGAGCACGTTGTCTCCGGTTCTGATGATTTTGAAGTTCTGCTGGATTTCTTCCAGCTTGTACACCGATCTGGCTGGGTATCCTTCCTTGTGGGCTCGTTGCGTATATGAGTCGGCCCGATCTCTGCGACTTGTTGCCATGATGTGACTATACCACAGCTTCTCCCTTCTAGCCTAGGTGAGGGTCCTGGTAGTTGATATGATTCCCGTATAAGATACCAGAAAGCAGTTATTTGATGTACTCTGTTCTG
>LVBD01000056.1 GCA_001604275.1 Spirochaetales bacterium Spiro_02 | reverse complement strand
TATACCCCAGTGACAAAGTCCCTTTCATTACCTCAGGACTTTATCACTTCCCAATGAGGCTAAGTTCGCAACTTTCCTTCGGAACGATTGACATTCGTAGAATGAACCAGTATAGTCATTCATCGTCGGCGCGACTGATGGCCCGCCGATTTTCCGGGTAGTAGCGCAGGGGCTAGCGCACTTGGTTCGGGACCAAGGGGTCGGAGGTTCAAATCCTCTCTGCCCGATAGAAGCAAATCCATGCAAACCAATACGTTGTGTGGGTTTGCTTTTTTATTTCCATCAGCCGGTAACCGATTCCGTGCATGATATTGTACGTAGCATCGGACATGGGCACCTTCTTGCGAATAATTCATAAACCTTGTCTCGTCATGGCCCCGAACCTGCTGTATACTGGAATAAAGAAAAGCAATGGAGGCGCCATGCAGCACGAAGTGACATCCCCTGTCGATCTGCTGGACAGGAAAGGCCATATCACCGAAGAAGGATGGGCGAGACGTCCCGTATGGCGGTACAGCAGGAAGGCCATCCGCGCGAATGCGCTTCGTATCAAGGAATGGGACTACTATGCGGTCATGTCGCACCGGCATGGCTTCGCGGTGACCGCAACGATCAGCGACCTCGGCTTCGCCGCGATGTTCGCGATCGCATTCATCGACATGGATCGAAAACAGGCAGTCCAGGCCGATGCGATCACCTTCTTCCCGCTCGGTGGAACGGGTTTGAGCCCGTCATCCACAAAAAACAGTTCCATCACATGGGCGAACAAGCAGATGCGCCTGGCGTTCATAAAGAATGAGGATCGGAGACATCTGATTTTCGCAGCTCCGAAGCTGACGTTGCCGGACGGAACTGTGGGAATCGACGTGGATGTCACGCTTTTCCAGCCCCCGGAAATGGAAAGCATGAACATCGCCACCTCATGGAAAGAAAATCGCAAGGCGTTCTATCTGAATGAAAAGATCAACTGCATGCCGGCGGACGGCAGGATACGGATGGGCTACGACGAAGTGAAGCTCGATCCTGACGAAGCGTTCGGAGTCTTGGATTGGGGACGGGGACGATGGACATATTCGAATCGTTGGTACTGGGGTTCCGCATCGGGACTCGTAGAAAACGTTCCGTTCGGCTTCAACATCGGCTACGGATTCAGCGACAGATCCCCCGCTACCGAAAACACACTGTTCTATAAAGGCAAGGTCCACAAGCTGGAGGAAATCACATTCCATATCCCGCAAAGCGGATATACCGACCCATGGCGTTTTTCCAGCAGTGACGGCAGGCTGGAGCTCGATTTCCTGCCTGCGGCGGACCGAAGTTCCGCCGTCAATTTCGGCATCGTCAAATCGGTGCAGCACCAGGTGTTCGGCTGGTTTTCCGGTACTGCGATCCTCGACGACGAGGCGAAAGTCGCTCTACATCGTTTTCCGGGATTCGCGGAGGACGTGTACAACAGATGGTAAAGCGTCCATCCCCTTTTCTTGGCGCAAGAACGTAACGTTTCCGTCACAGGACTATTTTATATAGTGTATCGGCAGGATGGAGGGAGGTATGGGCGGAACTTTGCGTCTCGGTTCCCTGGCGGTCGCGCTGGCCGTACTGACATGCATCCTCATGGCTTCGTGCGAGTCCGTGCATCAAGGTTCCGGGGGATCTGTCGTCTCCAAAGGGACGTCGGAACTCTCGCTTTCAGCGGATTCCTATGAAATCAAGGGAAGAGTGACAGGAACGGTTTCGATCGAGATCCCCGACGGGATGGTCTTCGCTGGACGCCATGTCCTTTCGGAATTCGACTTCACGATCTTCGACGCAGTGATCGAACAAGCGAACCTTGAGCTCGCCAGGCAAGGAGAGCTGTTGGGGGCAGACCTGTTGCTGTTTCCGACGTACTCGCTCGAACGCATTGACGGGCATAGCCTGATAGTACGGGGTACGGCGGTCGCCGCAGTAGTGAAGGAACGGCCGCGATCGCTAGGAAATAGTTAGAAAAAGCAGGAGGTGGCGTCGATTCCCGAAGATACGATTGACGCTTGGTGGACGTCTCGGCATACTGGATTCTGAATCAAAGTAAGCGGTGGAGTCTGTCATCGAACGGAGCAAGAATCCGTTTGATTTACTTTTGATTGCTATGGTGGAAACTCATCGGCAGGAGGAAAGGAGACGGAACACGATACGGTGTGCTTGTCTCTTTTTTCATGTCGTAACAACGTTTTCAGACGACTGGCGGAACCTGGAGCCCGGAGATGTCCGGAAGACAGGTGTGTCAGCGCAAGGCGATCATGCGTAGCTGTCAGCGCCATCTCTTGGTTTGGTATTCAATGAAAAGAGAGGTTCTTTGTATGGAAGAGCAGTTGTCCCTGTTCTATGGACTATCGTTTCTGACCGCGGTGATCGCCTTCGCCTTCGCCGTCTACTTGTATCTTTGGATCAAACGCCAGAAAATCGTGAATCCCAGGATTGAGGCTGTCGCACAGCTGATCAAGGAAGGCGCCAATACGTTCATGCGCCGTGAATACAGAATCCTAGGGATTTTCGCTGCGGTCGTAGCGGTGATCATCCTTATTCTGCTGCCGACGCCGATCTGGCGCGGAAGCGCGGTGCCCAATATCGCGATGGCGCTTTCGTATCTGGCAGGGACCGTATTGTCGGCAATCGCTGGCAAGATCGGGATCATGGTCGCTACCCTTTCCAACTCCAGAACAGCGGAAAGCGCCCAGAAAGGCCTGAAACCAGCGTTTCTCGTCGGCTTCCGTGGCGGTGCGGTCATGGGACTGCTGGTCGTCGGATGTTCATTGTTCGGCGTTGCCGCGGTATTGATGATTACCGGGGACACGACGATCCTCCTCGGGTTCTCGTTCGGCGCAAGCTCGCTCGCCCTGTTTGCGAAAGCAGGTGGCGGAATCTTCACAAAAACCGCGGACGTTTCGGCAGACTTGACAGGCAAGGTGGAACTTGGTATCGCTGAGGATGATCCACGAAACCCGGCAGTCATAGCGGACAACGTCGGTGACAATGTCGGCGATGTCGCAGGCATGGGCGCGGACTTGTTCGACTCCAACGTGGCTGCGATGGCGTCGGCGCTTGTAATCGCCCAGTCCTTGGCCGGCGGCCAGTTTGCGAATATTTCCATGGTATTCTGTTACGCAATCCTCGGTTTGCTTGCATCTACAATCGGCATCGCTACGGCGAAGGTCGGCAAGAACGGCAACCCGACCCATGCGCTCAACTCATCCACCTATGTGACTACGGCGATCTTCCTGGTGCTGACAGCCTCCGCAACAGCGTTCTTCGACGGATTCTCGTGGAGAATCTGGGGAGCCGCCGCCACGGGACTGCTGGTCGGGGTCATCATCGGCATCACTACCGACTATTTCACCGACGACACGAAGCCGATCGTCCAGAAAGTTGCGAAAGCGTCCGCTTCCGGGCCGGCGTTCACGATTCTTTCCGGCATTTCCTACGGATTCATCTCGGCGCTGCCTGCGATGGTCGGAATCGCGATCTCCGCATTGGTCGCCTATAAGCTGTGCGAACCGATGGGAACCGGCTATGCGATCTTCGGCATTTCGATGGCTGCGGTGGGGATGCTCTCCATTGTAGGAATGATCATTTCCAACGATGCCTACGGCCCGATCGTCGACAACGCCAGAGGCCTGGCGGAAATGGGTGACCTCGGCGAAGAGACGATCCGTATCGCGGACGAACTGGACAGCGCCGGGAATACCGTCAAAGCTGTCACCAAGGGATTTTCCATCAGCGCCGCTGGGCTGACGGTTATCTCGTTGCTCGGCGCGTTCATGTCCGAAACGAATGTCGCGCTCGCCGAAGCCGGAAGAGAATTGATCACTGGGTTCGACATCATGTCCCCCACCGTATTCTTCGGAACCTTGGTCGGTGCGGCGATTCCCGCGGTGTTCTCAGCGATGTTGATCCTCGGCGTCGACAGGAACGCCCAGCGGATGGTCGCTGAAATCCATCGCCAGTTCAAGAGCATTCCTGGCCTGAAGGAAGGAAAGCCGGGAGTTCAGCCAGAATACGGCAAATGCATCGACATCGCCACCACGGGGGCATTGAAAGAGCTGATTCCTGCCGGGCTGATGGCGATTCTCTCTACCGTGGCGGTGGGGTTCATCGGCGGACCGCTTGCGATCGGCGGCTTCCTGCTGGGCAATATCATCAGCGGACTGCTGTTCGCCCTGTTCATGTCAAATGCGGGCGGACTGTGGGACAACTCCAAGAAGTACGTCGAAGCTGGCAACGAGGGCGGCAAAGGCAGCGAAGCCCACAAGGCGGCGGTCATCGGAGACACGGTCGGCGATCCGTTCAAGGACACTGCAGGTCCATCGATCAACACGCAGATCACTGTCGTTTCACTGGTCGCATCCCTGCTTTCCTCCCTATTCGTGGCGTTTTCGATTTTCTAGACATGGTTCGTCGCAGGGGCACGTTCGGTGTCCCTGCGGTGATTTGTCATAAAATGCAATCATCGTCTCGGAGGCACCTTGACGATGATTTTTATTTTTCTTTATCCAACAAGCTTTTCTGTACTTGTCATTGGATACCGTTTTCGATAGACTGCAAGCCGTATCCATCACTGGACACATACCACGGCTTTTCTAAGCTACTGTTCTGTAACCCGTACAGCAGGTGTTTCTGGTTTTCCACAGCGCGGAAGATTGCCCCGCGTCCGACCGACATGACACCTTCCGGTTTGCACACCGCGGCTTATCGCTAGAAGCCTTGTCAGTCATGTCTGGAAATCAAGAAAGATACATATGTAGGAGTTACATGCCGGATTTATCACATTTCGCGGAGCTAGGACTTTCCGCGCAGACTATCGCAGCCCTCGAAAAAAAGGGCTTTGAGGAACCGACCCAGATTCAGAAGGAATGCATCCCCCTCTTGCTCAAGGAGCAGATGGATGTCGTCGGTCAAGCACAGACAGGTACGGGCAAGACCGCTGCGTTCGGTCTTCCAATCCTGGAGATCGTCGACCCAGACGACAGGGCCGTCCAGGCCCTGATTCTCGCTCCGACCAGGGAACTGGCCGTACAGGTGGCTGAGGAGATCAACTCTCTGAAGGGAGATCGTCAGATAGAGGTCGCCGCAGTATATGGCGGCGCTTCCATGGAACTGCAGCTTCGCAAGCTCCGCAAAGGAGTGCAAGTCGTCGTCGGTACGCCCGGACGCGTACTGGACCATCTCAAGCGGGGAACGCTTCAGCTTGAGAATCTCAAGTTCGCCGTTCTGGACGAAGCCGACGAGATGCTCGACATGGGATTCATCGAGGACATCGAGGCGATCCTTTCCCAGACGCCGTCCGAAAAGCGGATGCTCTGCTTCTCGGCCACGATGCCCGACCCGATTCTCCGCCTCGCCGAACAGTTCATGAAGAACTATCGGCTGGTCCGCGTCAAGCAGGATACCATGACCAGCGTCCTGACCGACCAGATCTATTTCGAAGTCCGTGAAGCGGACAAGCTCGAAGCCCTGTGCAGGATCATCGATATGGAGGAGAATTTCTATGGCCTGATCTTCTGCCGGACGAAAGTCCAGTGCGACGAGATCGGCCGCAGGCTCGTGGACAGGGGGTACGACGCCGAAGCGTTGCATGGGGACTTGTCCCAGAAACAGCGGGAACTGATCCTCCACAAAATGAAAGACCATCTGACGAGCATCGTCGTGGCCACAGATGTGGCTGCGCGAGGCATCGACATCCAGGACCTGACCCATGTCATCAACTACTCCATTCCACAGGATCCCGAAGCATACATCCATCGCGTCGGTCGTACCGGGCGGGCGGGAAAGATGGGGACGGCGATCACGTTCATCACCCCGCAGGAATTCCGCAAGTTCTCGTTCATCAAACGGGTGGCGAAGACGGACATCCGCAAGGAATCGATACCGGATGCGAATCAGATCATCCAGGTCAAGCGCGCAAGGATTTTCGACAAGATCAATTCGATCCTGACGTCCGACGGAGACGAAGCTTCGACGAGCGATGCGTTCCGGGCGATGGCGCAGGAGCTGCTGGAGGACAGGGATCCGCTGGAAGTCGTCGCCGCGTTGCTCAACGACACGTACAAGGACGATCTTGACGTCTCGCAGTATCGGCCGATCGGTTCCCAGCGTCGGGACAGGGAGCGGGACAGAAAGACCCGCGACGACGGCCCGGGCGTCGACCGAAGCGATCGCAGGCGCGATTCAGGTCTGGATGACCATGGCTACACCCGGCTGTTCATAGCGAAAGGGCACAAGGACGGCTTGGACAAGCGGATGCTGGTCGACTACATTACCCAGCAGACCGGTGCGGAAAGCAGGGATCTGCAGGGAGTCGAAGTGATGGAGGAGTTCTCGTTCGTCACCGCCCCGTTCCAAGTGGCCGAGAAAATCCTCCGGGAGTTCTCCGAAACGTCGTCCGAGGGCAAGCCGATCGTGACGAAGGCACGCCCGGACAATCCGAACGGAAAGAATCTTTCCAGCAGGACCGCACCCAAGCGCAGGGATCGTGATTACGACCGCGGCGGACGGGATGATCGGAGACGTTCCGAAGGCCGGTCCGAACGGAGATCCGATTTTGGACGGGAAAACGATAGCCGAAGCGGCAGGTTCGACGACAGACCGCGACGTTCCGGCGGAAGATACGATGATCGGGCGACTGGATTCTCGGATTTCGGAGGTCGTTCTCGGCGCCGAGACCGTGACGATGAATGGCAGCCCTATGGTCGTGATACGCGTGACGACGATGACTACGGATTCTATCGGGACAGCTACCGCGAAGACCGTGGGCCGTCAGGATCCCGCGCTTCAAAGTCGGGCGGCAAGAAACCTCATGGGCTGTATAGCAAGTCGGGCAAGGGCCGCGACAATGCAAGTAGTTTCAAAAAGCCGTACGGAGCTTCGAAGAAAAGCGGAAAAAAGCGATAACCGCTGAAGCAACCGACTGGTTGACGTCCATCGGTTGCGCCAGAATCGATACCCTATGAAAATCCAAGACGGAGTCCCAATTTCGGGCTCCGCTTCTGTTTTTGCGAAGAGCTAGTTTGCTACCGCCACATTTCAACGATGAACCTGCTCATGTCCTCCAATGCCCCCTGCCTTCCCGAAACACCTAACGAGAATTTGGTGGTGAGTTTTACATAAATCCTTTTA
>LVBD01000055.1 GCA_001604275.1 Spirochaetales bacterium Spiro_02 | reverse complement strand
TGGGTCTTCTCATGACCAATTTCAATCTACTGTCAAATTGCGAACTTAAGTATACGTGATCGTGGATTTGACAAGAAATATCGATTGCTCTTAAGATATTGAATACTGATAGAGCGATTTTGTGTATCTCCAGCAATGAGTCACATGTGCTTGTTCCGCTAGACACCTCAGAGAAAACAAATACTACCATCGCGAAATGAGCTTGTAATTCACAGCATGGCGCTGTGTGGGGTAAGGAGAAGGAATTGGGTGAGATTGTTTCGGGGCCTTGCAAAGGTGATGCTGGAAAATGGTTCAGCTATCACCATCCTGGCCCTTTGCGGATAGCGCGGATTTGTCCGGCCTTGGAAGATTCCGTCGACCGGCTGATAGTTGGTGAAGATCAGGTCGGAGCCATCGTCAAAGACGGGCGTCTGTATGATTGTCTTTCGACGGGGGAGTATCCGATTGTTCTCAGTTCGTTTCCGGAACTGTCGAGAAAAATCCCGGCGATGGATGATTCTCCTGTCGATGTAGAGCTCTTCTTCCTCAGTACAGCGGTCCAGTGGTCGTTGTATTTCGGTACCAGCAGAGGTCCCCTGTATGTGAAGGATCCTGTCTGTCTGATCGAGTATCGTCTGTATCTGTTCGGACGGTTGACCTTGGTGCCTATGGAGATTTCGGTCTTGTTCGCCAAGATGCTGGCCATCGGGAAGGGTGCCACGATCGATGCCGACAAGATGCTGGGGCTTTGCAGGAATATTGTCAACAGGCGATTGAAGACGAACGTGGAGCGTGCGATCCATGATCGACGGACGACTGTCACTGAATTGTCATATCCGCTTATGTCCCAGTATATCAAGCATGCGATCGAGCAGGATCTGAAGGCATATGGTTTTGCGATGAGTGCTTTCAGTCTTGATACGCTTCGGATCAACGATGACGATATCGTCCGTTGTCTGGCGACGCTTAGGCAGCTTTCCGAATCTGAGAACCAGGCGAGCTCCTACTCGATCGGCATCGTGACTGGATCGAGAGACGACGATTCTTCCTCGTCCTTTTCCTACGGTCATAAACCTGAAATACATGCTGAAAAATCGGTGGGACGGTGTTCGTTTTGCGGGTCCTCCCTTCCGATCGCCGCACGTTTCTGTCCCGACTGTGGTCAGCCGACGACTGCGAAATCGTAGCCGCCCGTTGCCCGGCCTTGGAGAAAACGTTCTTCATACGGCTATTGGGTCGTTTATTTCTATCCGAGAGTCTCCTCAGGTCCGTCCCAGTGTTGCATGAACGCCTTTGTCGAACGGTTCATCTCTTCCATGAACGAGCTGGAGTACTTACGGAAATAGTAATAGTCGGCGATGGATCCCGTATTGCCGAACGGAAGCCGGTTGTGGCGGCGCATCTCCTCTTCCATCGGTCCGTAGGCCGTCTTGAGATCCTCCAGATGGAGATCGCGGTAGCGATCGGTCATGAAGATGCTCGAAGCGGGACTCCGCTTTTTCAATTCGACATTGTTTCCTGGGTTCTTCGGATAGCCGAAGATGACCATGCAGGCCGGAATCGTATACTGCTTGAGTCCCAGCAGATCCCGTACGTCTTCGTATCGCTCGATGATGTCCCCGATATAACAGGAACCGATTCCTAAGGACTGTGCGGCAATGACCGCCGTCTGGGCTGCGATGATCGCATCCTGGATGCATAGGTGCATGTCTCCGAGACCTGGCTTTCTCCATGTTGCGGTGCCTTCGGCGATTCCACGGGCGACCGAACCTCCTTCATGAAAGTAGTTCACCCATTTCTGCGTATCGGCGAGGAATACCCAGACAAGCGGTGCTTTCGCGATCATCGGCTGGTTGTCGCAGAAAACGGCCAGCTTGTCCTTGACCGTCTGATCCTTCGCTTCTATAACGGAGTAGTACATCATGTTTCCTGCGGACGGTGCCCGTAGCGTGGCTTCCTTGAGTAGTTCGAGATCCTTTGGATCGATGGGACGGTCGTCGTACGCCCGGATGGTCCGTCTGTTGAAAATTGTCGTCAGCGTGTCGTTCATCATGGCTCCTTCCCGGGGGTGTTGTTTTACGGATGCCGAAAACATACCAGTTTTTCGCCGAAGCATCCAGATGGATGGATTGTCCTATACAGAGGGGAGGCTATTGGAGTAGAATGGGTATGGTACCTATATATATTCGAGTGGAGTACGGTTGAAGCCATGAAAAGTGTCCGGGCATACAGATATAGATGGCTTATACTCGTTTCTTTGATGCTACTGGTGCTTTCCGTCGATCTCCATTGGATGGCGCTGGCGCCTGTCGTCAGAGCTGCCGATATTTTCTATCATGGGCAGTTCGATCCTTCCTCGTTCGTGAACGTCGATTTTCTTGCTCTCGTCTATCTGATCGTATTCGTGGTCATGAGCATTCCGGCTTCGTTCTTCATCGAGAAATTCGGCATTACGGTCAGACTTCGGATCGCCGCAGCCATGGTGGTGGTCGGTAGTATCGGCAAATGGCTGTATGCAGCCGACTTTGCATCGGTCATTGGGTTCCAGATTCTGTTGGCGTTCGCTCGTCCATTGATTTTCAATGGAATTACGACGGTCACGATGCGGTGGTTCCCCCTTCGCGATCGAGGATTCGCTTCCGGCATGGTCGCGTTCTCCCAGTATCTGGCTCTCGGCTTGGTGATGGTATTCTCCCCTCTGTTCGTCGGTACGGATTTCGGCGCAGGCGACTATGGCACTGGAATCGATGGAATGATGCAGGTCTATGGCATCGTTTGCGCCGCAATGGCGCTTGTCGCCGGTCTGTTGATCAGGGAACAGCCTCCGACGCCCGCTTCATTCGAGCCTGCCGTTTCCTTGAACTTCCGGTCATCGTACAAGAACATGTTCCGCAATCGGTCGTTGCTCGGGTTGCTTGCGGTCTTCAGTTTCGGCTGGGGGTATTTCATCAATCTTGCGATCAAGATCGATGGAGTCGGCGCTCTGGTAGGAATCGAAGATTCCAATGCGTTGCTGGGGGTGGTTCTGTTCAGCGGAGGGATAGCGGGGGCTCTGGCGATACCCGCGATCAGCGATCGGGTGCGCAGGCGACGCCGGATCATGGTCGTCTGCGGCATCGGCGCCATTTGTGGCGGACTGCCGCTTACGTTTCCTTCGTTCTTTTCGTTCTGGGTGCTTTCCCCTCAGGTCGTCGCATTTGTCGGCGCCGGCATCCTCGGGTTCTTCCTGATGGGTGCGGGACCGCTCGGGCTCCAATATGCGGCGGAATTGAGCCGTCCGGTCCCGGAGACCGCGACGCAAAGTCTCTTCTCCGCTTGTTCTTCGTTCGTTTGCGTGTTCATGGTCTTGTTCGCGACAGTCGGTGGGGGCGCCTATCTTCGGCTGGAGCTGCTGCTGATACATTTCCTCGCGGTAGGAGGCGTGTTCCTTCTTTCGGCGATCAAGGAATCTCCGACCATCGTCACCGAAGACGAGCGTCTCCAGGCCGCGGTGAAGAAAGAGATCGTGCATCTGGAATAATCAAACAAACAAGATGTGAAAAGAGACCGTCGCATCATCCGTCGAGCGAATGAGAAACGGTCTCTTCTATCGAGTCATGATCAAGACGGTCTAGTCCAGCGGTGAGAAATCACTCTTGGAGGCTCCGCAGATCGGGCATACCCAGTCGTCCGGAATATCTTCGAACGCGGTTCCCGGCTGGATTCCACCGTCCGGATCGCCTTCAGCGGGATCGTACACATAGCCACACAGGTCGCAAACATACTTTTTCATAGTATTCCTCCGTATTGTCTGTTTCCAAGATACTCATAGGATACACTCATCCGGTGAGCTCGGCAACTATACTTGTTCATAGATATTGAGTATTTTCTTCAATTCTTTGCAGAATTTCTTTCTATATTGTTCTGGTCCTAGGATTTCCACGTCATCTCCGCATTGTATGATCCGGAGCATCAGCTCGATGGAATTCTCGACATCCATCGTGCAGAGCATGTCCCCGTTCTGACCTTTTTCGAGCTTCGGGGTGCCGTGGACGAGGTTGCGGAAGGCGTTGAGGGCCGATTTCTCCTTGAGTTTCAGAACCAGCGGAATCATGTCGATGCTTTCGTATCCGTCCGGCTTGTCGGGATGGCGGAACGGCTTGAGGTTGTCGGGGATCGTATAGGTTTCGTTGAGAATCGTCGCGGCGGTGATCGTGCTGATGTCGATCGTTCCGATTTCCGTGGTATGGCGAAGCCGGCCGGTGACGCTGATCGGATTCCTGCCGTTCTCCTCTTCCCTAAAACCGATGAAATAGGGGGCCAGTTCCGTCTCCGTCTGCTCTCCGTTCTGCGTATGGGTGATCCTGACGATCCTTCCGGACACCCATGCGTCGATCAGCACTTCCAGAATCGAATTGAACTGTCCGTTCTCCTTTTTCCGCTGTGCCTCCCGATCGATCGATTCCGCGACCTGGATGATGTTGTCGCTGATCTTCGGCGCATAGGAGCGCATGTTCATCGCAATTTTTCGGAGACCGGAGGCGAGATGCGGATTCTGGAATTCCGCATTGTTCGCGAGAATTTCCGCGGACATGTTGAATGCGAGGCTCTCGTATATGCTCAGGGCGATGTTTTCGTCGCCTTCCCGCTCCTTGATCTTGATCAGGTTGTTGTCTTCGTATATGTCGATGTATTGCTTCAGTTCATCCACGTATCTGCTGATCGTGGATCTATGCACACCTAGCCTCCTCGCTATTTCCGCCCGTCGCAGTCCTTCAGGGTGGGAATGGAGAAGCAATTCAAGTTGCGCTACGCGTTCGCCTTTCATGAGTACCTCTTTTTCCGGCATTGCACCAATTTGCAACAAAATCATGTTCAGTATACCATGTTTTTCTTGTGCCGCAAGGGAAAATGAGACATACTTTGCAACAATTGCCGAAACCACTGACAACATGTCCTGTCCATGGTAGGATACGATGACGCGCGGAGGTAGCGATATGGACGATGCAGTCTTGGTCACGATAGAAATGAAACTTTCTTTTCTGGAAGCGACGGTGGATGAGTTGAATGCGATCGTGGTCGAGCAGCGGAAGGAACAGGCTCTGCTGGAGCAGCGGCTGGAAATTCTGACGAAGAAAGTCGAGGATCTGATCGAAGAGGCGGGGGACGGTCCTCGGCCGAATCGCCGTCCTCCCCATTATTGAGCGAAACAGCTGCCGAATGTATCGAAAAGCGGTGCCGTAGTCGTTCGCAGTCCCCTAGATTTCCGTAGGAGAAATGTCTTTTGTATAATCGATGTCATCGTAGCCGAAGCCATGGATCCTGTCGTAGTCACGGTTGAACGTCCTAAGATCTCCATCGATGGCCGGCTGTCCGACGATCTGCCGGTTCCAGCGTGCTTCCACTTCCCGCTGAACTTCAGGAAGCATCTCCCTGTCGTCCATGCGGATTCTTCCTTCTGCATCGAGTTGTGTCGGTGCGTCGGAGGTCAGGTTCGTCGAGAAGAGGCGGTACATCTGCTCGATGCATGACTCGTGCAGTCCGCGTTCCTCCATCACCTGATAGAGGATCGAGATATACAAGGGTACGACGGGAATGACCGCGCTGGCCCGGGTGACCAACGCTTTGTTCACCGAGATGTAGGCCGGTACGCCGATGGTATCGGCAATGACCGAAGCAGTCCGTTCCAAATCCTCCTTCGCTTTTCCGATGGTTCCTTCCCGATAGATTGGGTAGGTCAGATGCGGGCCTATGTAGGAATACGCCACCGTCTTTGCCTTCGGCGCAAGACAACCGCCCTCCTTGAGAGCCTTGATCCAAAGCAACCAGTCTTCTCCCCCCATGACCTTGATCGTCTCGGCTATCTGTAGTTCATCGGCAGGTTCGAATGAAGCGTTCTCGATGATTCCCGTACCGGTATCTACGGAAAGCGCTGAGAACGGTGCGCCGATCGGCTTGAGGACGGAACGATAGACGGTCCCGGTCTCGGGGTCGGTACGGAACGGAGATGCGAGGCTATATATCACGAGATCCACCGTTTGCAGATGTTCCTTGATCAAATCGATCGTCATCCGTTTGGTTTCGGAGGAAAATGCATCAGCGTGTATCGAACGTGCGAACAAGCCCTGACGCTGTGCTTCTTGTTCGAAGACCCGTGAGGCGTACCAGCCCGGTGTGGCTGTCTTTTTTTCCGCCGGCTGGCGTTCCACCGAGACATTGATCGTGGCCGCGTTTCCTGCGAACGCCGCGACAATTCTGCTGGCCATGCCGTAGCCGGTCGAACCTCCGAGGACCAGCACCCGTTCGGGGGCATGTTCCATATCGTACGGAACATATCCCGAAATTGCGCCGGTCGCTGCACGTCGGGTCCATGCGATCTCGTCGTGCACATACCGGGCGCATCCTTGCGGATGTGCGGTCAACGATACGTTGTGAAGGATTTTCTTTTGAATCAGCATGGCATGCTCCTGTTCGTGTCGATGCGTCGCTAGGCGTCGGGCGATTCCGCTGAAGCGGAAGGGACGGGGACTTTCGGACGCGTTCCGATCATGCACATCCAAGTCGCTTCCGCACAGAGCGTTCCGGCGACGAACACCTTGCCGCTTTGCCGTACGGTATGTTCCGTGATACGGATGTTGTCCACTTCGACACGGGCGATATCGTTCGGTTTGACTTGATGGCGGAATTTCGCTTTGTCCACCGTACCGAGAAAGAACGGCGCCTGAGGGGGGAGCAGGCCTGCTTGAGCAAGTCCGGCTCCGCCGGTTTGCGCCATCAGTTCGATCAACAGAACTCCGGGAACGACCGGATATCCCTGGAAATGGCCTCGGAAATAGTATTCATCAAGGCGGAAGCGATGAATACCGACAGTTCTTCGTGTATCGGCATGTTCCAGTTCATCGACAAAGAGAAATGGTTCGCGGTGAGGAAGAATTTCTTCAATGCGCATTGTCAGATCCCCTTGAAGAGGGCCGACCGGGGGGCCCACACGGTAGTGGCTTCCCAGACTTTTGTCGTCGAGCCGTCCGGTTCGGTCCGTTGGATCTTATGGTGCAGAACCGGGCGTTCCTTTTCCATTTCCCGAGAATCTGTCGCCCCTGTGTAGACGAGGATGTCGTCGTCCCGAAAGGTCTGGTGCAACCATGATACGTCGATCTGTGCGACCTTGTATGCATCGAGGAATGGCACGGGCAGGGAATCGATCATCCATCCGATGTAGGAGATGTTGTTCACATGCTTGTTGAAGTCGGTGTCGAGATAGCTGATCTGTGGTTTGAATGTATATAGGTCGATTACCGGAACATCTTCGTACGGAACCCGTTTGGCCAATGCAGGGTCGAAGAAGTGGCGGGAATCGGCGGAGGAGGGAGAACCGATGCGATCGGTAATCTCCTGGGGGCGGACCGGACGGAAGTTGTGCTCGATGTCGAGAACCGCCCACCACGACATGGCCGTGAGGATCGCTTCGCCCTGTGCGTCATGCACAGCGGTTCCGCGAGGAAAGTGGAGCTTGTATCCCGGCTGAGCCCACGTCTCCAGAAACAGTTGCTCCGGCCATGGCGCGTAGCGGCGCACATCCATTTTCGTTCGTGTGACCACCCATGTCCTACCCTCCGTGTTGAGCTGGGGAATGCTGCATCCTTTCAATGCCGCATGATGTCCGGCCGCTTCCTGCAACATCTGGAAGTAGAAGGCGAGACGGGCATGGTAGTGGGCGTCGGTATTGTATGTGTACGTGGTGAAATCCGATTGATAGACATTGTCGTCGTTGATCGTGAACATATACGCTCCTTGCTTTTATTCCTGCACTGGTTCGGATTGCGCAGCATTCGTCCTGCGATAGAAACGCAGCAGGCTTCTGCCGTATGCCCGTTCATCGAGAAACGCCAACTCTCCGATCTGTTGCGGCCATCCTTTTTGTTCTTCCGCCGGGTAATGGATAATGAACAGTCCTTCGTTCTTGACGAGGTTCGCTCGGTCGATGGATTGGGCGAGCGCCACTTTTCCCGACATCGGAAACGGCGGGTCGGCATATACGAAGTCATACTGGATTTTCGCCGTGGGGATGAAATGGTTTACATTCGTCATGAACAGCTTGATCTGGGATTCGACGAAACCGATGTTCTTGCGAATCACCGGCTTCTTGCCCCGATCCATTTCCACCAGATGCACCGGTTCCGCTCCGCGGGATGCGGCTTCGATGCCGACGCATCCGCTGCCGGAGAACAGGTCGAGGAACGAGCATCCCGCGATGTCGCCGAGAATCGAGAACAGGGATTCCCGCATGCGGTCCATCGCGGGCCTGATGATTCCTGGGGGGCACTGAATCGTTCTTCCGCGATAGAGTCCGCCGGTTATTCTCATGAGCGCATCCTCCCCATTCGTTCCTGTCACTTTTTTGGAAAACTGTCAAAGACGATGATACGGAAAGTCTGCGGATTATGCAACACGATGCCGGAAACTCATGCTTGGAGTATCGAAAAACTACGACGTACCCACAACGAGAACATCGTGTGCAGCGTATTCATGACACCTCCGTCGTTTCTTCGTCGAAGGGAGGGGCTTGCGCGAAGACACGGCGGATGACGCTGTTCGACGCAAGGATGAAGCCGGGATCGTCCGCGAGTATCCGATCAGCTTCTGTTCTGGCCGCCTGGATCATCGGCAGATCCTCGGTCAGGCTGGCGAAGTGCAGCCGGAGGAATCCTGACTGTTTTGTTCCGGTGATCTCTCCGGGGCCCCGGATCAACAAGTCCTGCTCCGCGATATGGAAACCGTCGGTCGATTCCCGCATCACCTTCAGGCGTAGCTTCGCATCATCGGACAGGTCGTCCCCATAGACAAGAAAGCAATACGACTGGATATCGCTTCGTCCGACGCGTCCGCGCAATTGATGGAGCGCCGATAGCCCGAATCGGTCGGCATGTTCGATGACCATACAGGTGGCGTTGGGAATGTCGATGCCGACTTCCACCACGCTGGTCGAGACCAGATACCGAAGCTGTCCGGTTCGGAATCGCAGTAGGATGTCGACTTTTTCCTCCTCGGGGAGCTTGCTGTGGATCAAAGCGGAGGGGACGCCCGGGTAGATGGTTCCGGAAAGATATTCATACATGTTGGTCACATCCCGAAGATCGCTCTCTCCGCTGTCGTCGATGCGAGGGTAGACGAAATATGCCTGATGTCCGCGTTCGAACTCCACGCCGACCGCCTGATACATCCTCTGCCGACTCTTGTCGGCTACCAGGTGGGTGATGATCGGCAATCTTCCTGCGGGCATCGTATGGATCGTTGAGACGTTCAGGTCGCCGAAGACGGTCAGCGCCAGTGTCCGTGGGATCGGAGTGGCGGTCATGAGCAGGACGTCCGGGGTCCGGCCCTTGTCCAGCATCGCCATCCGCTGCTCGACGCCGAAGCGATGCTGTTCGTCGATGATGATGTACCGCAACGACTTGAACTCCACCTCTTTCGAAAACAGCGCATGGGTGCCGATCAGGATATCGATGTTTCCTTTTGCGAGCGCTTCGAGCAGAAGCTTGCGTTCCTTGGTCTTGACCGAACCGGTCAGGAACGCGATGCGTACGCCCAGAGGTTCCAGCAGTTGCGCGGCATGTTCCGCATGCTGGCGTGCTAGCAGTTCCGTCGGGGCCATGAACGCGACTTGCTGGCCGCCTGCTATGACATGGAGCGCGGATATCCATGCCACTAGCGTCTTGCCGCTTCCGACGTCGCCTTGCAGCAACCTGTTCATCGGTACAGGTGCGTCGAGATCCCGCTTGATTTCCTGCAGTACGGTGCGTTGGTCTGCGGTCAAGGAAAACGGCAGGGAAGCGACGAACGTTTCTTCAAGAGCTTTCGCCGCCAAGACAATCCGTTCCGATACCGTACGCACGTTTCCCGGCGAGCTGAACGTACGTCGTCGGGCCACGAGCTGAAGATACATCAGTTCGGTGAACGCCAGCGTTCTTCGTGCCGCCGTAATGTCCGCTGTCGCATGCGGATAATGCCAGGTTCTGATCGCAGAGTCGGTGTCGATCAGCTGATATTTGTCCATAAGGTACTGGGGAAGTTCGTCGTCGAATCGATTCGCTGCGAGAACAGCTCGGATATCCCTGCGGATGATCCGCTGGCTCAGCGCCCCCGCCAGCGGGTAGATCGGCAGGATTTCGCCGAAGTTCGGAGGATCTGAACCGTCGTCGGGTAGCGGAGTCATTTCGAATTGGGATGACTGCAGTTCCGTCATGTGCCGCGTCACCGCGCCGTATAGGTAGTATCTGCGACCCACTCGTAGGGTCTTTTCCAGAAAATTCCGACCGAAGCAAAGGAGGGAAAGCCTTCCGTCCCCCTCGCCGCTGATATCCCTGACAATGATCTTCAATGTGCGTTTGCCGGCTTTCCGTCCGCCGAAGAACGAATGGGAAACAACTTCAACGAACGTATTCGCATAGGTTCCGTCCGGTTGTTCGCGGATTTTGCCTAACGGCATGACTGTGCTTCGGTCCTCCCATGCCCGAGGGGCGAGAAGCAGCAGGTCGGAGAGCGTCCGGATGCTGAGCGCCTCATACCCGTTCGCAGCGCTTTTTCCGACGCCGTGCAAGGTAGTGACGCTTTGCTTGAGCTCTCTGATGAACATCCGTTCCTCCTGCCTGCAAGCTGTCAGGCGCGGGCGCCTATATCGGTAGTTTCGCCAACGCACCGACGGCCAGGTTCACCACGATGCCGGCGATGATGTACAGGACGATGACTACGATCAGGGACGTGATGACGAGATTCCGGTCGTTCGTCGGCTTTCCGCCGAAAAACACTTTCTGCACCCGGTTGAGGATCCCTCCGAGCATCGAGTCCAGCATTCTGATGTATTGGATCGAATTGGGGCTCCTTCGATAGCAGAAGATCAGACGGATGGCGAGCATCGCCATGAAGAACCAGAAGAACAAGGAGAAGATATAGCTCCACAATGTCTTCACCACGAGGCCGAGCGCCAGACCGAGCGTCAGCCTCCCATATGCTCCGAAAATCCGCAGGAGACTCTGGACGATGCTCAGGACCGCCATGGCGACCAGCGGGGTAAAATCGATATGCGACCGCTTGAGAGCCGTGAACCCCTGGAACAGATTGAGGTACGGATCGACGATCTTCGATAGGAAGTTCACGAACGGATTGCCGCCTCCGTTCCATTGGCTTCCCGGAACGCGGATCCATGTCAGGATGATCCGTATCCAGATCAGCAACGAATAGAGCGACAGCAACGTCGCCGCGATGTTCGCCAACGTCATGAGGAAACTGGATGGCGGCGGGGTCACGATTTCCATGGTTCCATGATCTCCTTATCTTCTTCCAATATACGACAGGAAGAGCCGGATGGCAAAGCGAGGTTTTCCGATGCGGCCATGTTCGATCGGAGCCGGGTCAGTTGTACCATGCGGATCTGACCAGCGGCAGCCGCCGCAACTCTTCGAGGAAGTCCTCGGAATATCTGACCGAGAACTCCCTGCCGGCCTGGACTATCGCGCATTCCTTCTGGATTTCCTGCAGGGTTTCCTGCGGCTTCGACGGATCTTCGTCCGCAGAAGGCGCCGGGTCCTGGGACTGGAAGCTCTCCGATACATGGAGGAGCATCGAACAGGATCCTTGATAGGACAGGCACAGATCCATCAGTTCCCTCAGCGCCACCGGGGTGCACATCTCTTTCTGCAACGAGATATGGGCTTCCCGTACCGCTTCCGGTTCGAGCGAGTTTGGGTCGACCACCTCGTCGATGAGGAACGAATATTTCTCGGTATCCCGGTTGTTGTCGAATTTGCCTTTGAAGCCGTAGATTCCGTCCACTTGGATCTGGGGGCCGATCCTTTCCCATGTTTTCGGGAATACCGTGGCGTCGATGGTTCCGTTGAAGTCCGTCAAGGCAAGGAACGCCATCTTCGAACCTTTCTGGGTAATGAACTCCCGCAGGCTCGTGACCATGGCGATCAATGCGCAGGTCCTGTTCTTCGGCAACCGGTCGGTATGTCCGATATCGACGGTGACGCACCGCTTGAACGCATCCTTGTACAGGTCGAGCGGATGGCCGGATATGTAGAATCCGAGCAGGCTCTTCTCTTTCTCGAGTTTCTCCATGATTCCGAAGTCAGGTGCGGGGACCATGTCGAATACGTCCATCGCGGCTTCTTCTTCCGCATCGAACAGCGAACATTGCCCATAGGCCTGGGCTTCACGTCGTTTCTGTACGAATTTGACCGCAGCTTCGAGATTGTTGATCAACGTCGGACGGTTTGTTCCCAAAGCATCGAACGCTCCGGCATGGATCAGCGATTCCAATAGTTTCGAGTTGATCGCCTTTGCATCGACACGCATGAGGAAATCCATGAAGTCCTTGTAGGGGCCGTGTTCTTCGCGTTCCTTGACGATCAGTTCCACGACCCCTTCGCCGACGTTCTTGATTCCTGCCAGTCCGTAGACGATCTTGCCGTCTACGACGTTGAAGTGCTTGTCGGAGAAGTTGATCGTCGGCGGCAGGATCTCCAGCCCCATGTCCTTCGCCTTGAGCAGGTATTCGGTGAACTTATCCGGGTTGTTGATTTCGTTGGTCAGGTTCGCCGCCATGAATTCGGCGGGGTAGTTCGCCTTGAGAAACGCTGTCTGATAGGCGACGACCGAGTAGGCCACCGCATGCGATTTGTTGAATCCATAGCCGGCGAACGGTTCGAGCATCTCGAATATCTCGGCCGCATGTTTCGGATCCCGACCGAGTTTTTTCGCTCCGGCTATGAACTTGACTTTCTCCTCCGCCAGCTTGTCCTTTTTCTTCTTGCCCATGATCCTGCGCAGGATGTCGGCTCCGCCGAGGGTATATCCGGCTATGATCTGGGCCACCTTCATGACTTGTTCCTGATAGACGATGACGCCATAGGTCGTCTTCAGCTCGTCCTCCAGATCCGGATCGGCATAGGTGATCGGCTTTCTGCCGTGCTTGCATTCGACGAACTGGGGGATGTACGCCATCGGTCCCGGCCGATACAGGGCGTTCAATGCTACAAGGTCCTCGATGCTGCTCGGTTGCGCGTCGCGCAGGATCCGCTGCATGCCGGGACTTTCGAACTGGAACACGCAGGCGCTTTCTCCATCGCAGAGCATCTTGAAGGTCGGGCCGTCGGTGTCGGATATCTTTTCGATATCGAAGTCCGGCTCCCGCTTGCGGATCAGGTCGACGGTATGCTTGATCAGCGTCAGCGTCTTGAGCCCGAGGAAGTCCATCTTGACCAGCCCGCAGTCCTCGATCAGATCCATCGTATATTGCGTGGAAATGGCCCCGGTCTTCGGGTCTCGGTACAGCGGAACATAGTTTATCAGGGCTTCCTTGCCGATCACCACTCCGGCGGCATGCGTCGACGTGTGACGGTTCATTCCCTCGATTCGCTTGGCAACATCGAACAGCTCCCCATAGATTCCGCCGGATTCAGCCTTCTCCTTCAGTTCCGGGCTCATCTCCATCGCTTTGTCCAAGGTCATCTTCGGATCATCGGGGATCAATTTGCAGATCTGGTTCGATTCGTCGAACGGAATGTCGAGCACCCGCGCCACATCCTTGACCACCGCTTTCGCCTTGAGCGTTCCGAAGGTCGCTATCTGCGCGACGCGTTCTATGCCGTAGTGCTCCGTCACGTAGTCGATGACTTCCTGTCGCCGTTCGAAGCAGAAGTCGATGTCGAAGTCCGGCATCGATACGCGTTCAGGGTTCAGGAACCGTTCGAACAGCAGATTGTACTTGATCGGATCCACGTCGGTGATGTCTATGCAGTATGCGACCAGCGAGCCGGCGCCGGAACCTCGGCCGGGACCGACGGGAATTCCATGGGTTTTCGCCCAGTAGATGTAGTCGCGGACGATCAGGAAGTAGCCCTGGAAGTCCATCTTGATGATGGTGTCCAGTTCGTAGTCGAGCCGCTGGGTCAGTTCCGGCGTGGCTTCCCCGTATCTTCGGATCAGCCCTTCCGATGCAAGATGCCGCAGGTAGTCCGACGTGTCGTCGAACCCTTCCGGAACTTCGAAGATAGGGAGCAGCGGGCCTGGGAAATGGATCTCTAGGTTGCACCGTTGCGCGATCCTGGCCGTATTCTCCACCGCCTCCGGACACCAGGAAAACAGCTCCTCCATCTGCTGGGGGCTTTTCATATAGAATTCCTGGGTGGGAAAGCGCATCCGGTCGGCGTCGTTCTTCTTTGAGTTGGTGCCGATACACAACAAAATGTCCTGGGCGTTCGCGTCG
Source organism: Spirochaetales bacterium Spiro_02 (assembly GCA_001604275.1). Classification (GTDB taxonomy): domain Bacteria; phylum Spirochaetota; class Spirochaetia; order Sphaerochaetales; family Sphaerochaetaceae; genus Spiro-02. The sequence continues at coordinate 44,918 of LVBD01000055.1, read as the reverse complement.
TCCTGGTTGATGTAGTGGATGTCGTTGGTGGCGACCAACGGTACGCCGGTCTGTTCTGACAGACGCTTGAGGATCGGATTGATCCTGTGCTGCTCCGGCAGCCCATGGTCCTGCACTTCGATATAATACCGTCCGTCGTCGAAGACCGACTTGAACCAGTTGACCCGTTCCAACGCCCGGTCGTACTGCTCGTTGAGGACAAGCTGCGAAATTTCACCGGCAAGGCAGGCCGATAGACAGATCAATCCTTCCTGGTGCTCGGTGATCAGCTGGTCGTCGATTCTCGGCTTGTAGTAATAGCCTTCGGTGTAGGCGATGGAGTTGAGCTCCATCAGGTTGTGATAGCCTTTCTCGTTCATGGCGAGCAACACCAGATGGTAGTTCCGGCTTCCTCCCGCCACCGTTCCACGCTGGCGATGGCTTTCCGGATTGACATAGAATTCACAGCCGACGATCGGGTTGATATCAGCGGCCTTGCATGCACGGTAGAATCGCAGAGCGCCGAACATGTTGCCATGGTCGGTGATCGCCAGGGACGTCATGCCGAATTCCTTGGCCTTCTCCACGTACTTGGAGATTTTCGCCGCTCCGTCGAGTAGCGAATAATCGGTATGATTGTGCAGATGAACGAATTGGGACATTGCCTGTTGTACTCCTGGAGCCGTTCCTGTTCGTCCTGCTGTCCTGCGCCGGCTGTCCGGCGCATTCCATGGACGACCCACATGGCGGTTCGGCTTATCGGCCATTGTAGCATATCATGGCTGGATGGGGGTAGACCGTTGTCGCCGGAAAAACGGATCGGACATCGACGGCACGATCTCGCTATTCTTCCAATACCTCGGTATTCAGCTCATGGAACACTGCTTCGAACATTCTGCGACAGCGTTCCAGTTGCAAGTCGGTGACCTGCGGATGCATCTTGTGGATTTCCGAAGTCAGCGCGAAGGACAGCCGGTTGATCCGTTGCGGGGGAACCGGAAGGGGCTGGCCGGAAAGCTGCGTCTCCAACTCCCTGCTGATGTGGAAACCGGCAGTCGGGAACGTGAAGCAGAAATGCGCCTTGGACATGTTGCTCTGCCCTTTCGTGCACTGGAAGGCGAAAATGACGCAACGCTTGGGATCGTGGACGGGACTGTCGACCATCATGAAGCGCTGAAAATTTCCGGTCTCCAGACCGATCCGCACTCTGGTGATCAGATTCATTCCAGTCAGAAGCAACTGGCCATCCTTATCGTACAGACGGGAAACGGGGATCCAGCGGTTGATCGTCTTGTTGCCCTGTATCTGCTTCACTTCGACGATCGCATCGAGAATTGCCAAGGAGCCGGGGAGAACCAGCCTGATGTCCGGCGTACACAGCGCCCCTCCGATCGTAATCTGCTTTCGGACGATTTTCGACCCGACCTTGCTCAGGGTGTCCAACAGCACATCGGACAGGACGAGTTTTCCTGCGTTGAGCAACTGGCTGGCGGTCACCATCGAACCGATTTCGATGAACCGGTCGTTCCTGGTGATCTTCTTCAGGTCGGCGATTTCGCCAAGATAGATGATGTCGGTAAGTCCGTCCGACGGGTAGTAGTTCGGCCTTCCCATGATATAGGTTCCGCCGGCCCAGATGACCGCGTGGGGATAATGGGAAGCTGTGGATATGAATTCACTGACGGACCGCGGGGTGTGGATCGCCGGAGATCTAATTCCTTCGTACACGTCTGCGCCTCCTGTATCCCGCGGCGATGTTCACGATCTGCAGAAGTTCTGCGGAATCCATGCATCGGCATCGGTTGAGTTCCAGTTCCTGGATGATGTTCTCGGGATCGAGCTCTTCGGTCAGGTTCTGCACGCGCCCGCGGGCTGGCAGCGGGAACGGCTGGCTATCGTCGGGACGTTCCAGCCCCTGGAGGATGGATTCGATGATCAGCGTCTTGGCGGCATAGCAATTTGGGCAGGGCTTGCTGCCCGTAGCGGCATAGGCTCGTTCGATATCGTGGCAAGCCCTGGTCTTCTGGAAGCTGTCGAATGTCTTGATATCCGCCCCCCGTAGCCGGAACGCGGGAATCATGCAGGATAGGACGGCCTCCCCATTGAGCAGGACAATGCAGTTGCCGCAGTTGTTCCCCCTACATCTGCTGTTGAGGGACTGATTGCCCGCTTCCTCCATGAGGATCAGCGAAAGCGGCTTGTTCGAGTTCACCGATAGGGAGAGATGCTTGCCGTCTATGGTGCATTCGATTTTCATGCTTCGCCTCCTCTGATCGCATCGAGCACATCTTCCGCGGCGACGGGCATGTAGGGGATGTCGGCGTCCAGCGCCTGGATGATGGCGTTTCCCAGTGCCGAAATGACCAGCCCGTGGAGAACGGAACTGATCGAAATCGGCTCCCCCTTGCTCTGCGTCGAGATTTCGATGTCCATGGAGAACTCGTTGTTTTTCTTTTTGCTCAGCTGAGCTCCGTTCTCGACGAGCGTCCTGACGATGATGTTGTGCACTTTCGACCGGAGCGCCTGTTCATCATGCACATAGCCGAAGTCGAACGAAGCCCACGCGTGTCTGATGACCGGTTGCAGCGAGATCGTGTCGATCTCCAGCTCCAGCACGAGCGCCGCCCAGCTGTCGCTGTAGAACTGGGATCCTGATGAAACGGTACTTTTCGAACTGCACGAGGCGACGATCGGCAACGGTTCGATGAACCGCTGGGACTTGACCGTGGCGCAGGCTTTCTCGAACAGCAGCGGCAGCCGTCCGATGTTCCGCGAGAGAACGACCGGACCACTGTCGACGATCTCCATGGGGTCCTCGATGAAATCGACATCGTCGTCGTCCACATCCAGCTCCCTGGCGACGATGGCCTTCCATACGCTTGCACTTGAGGATTTCGTCGGGAACGACGTGTTGAGATGTGTCTTGTCGTTCGCATCCAGTTTGACTTGGACGGAGAACTGGCTGCCTTGAGGGAAAGAGCCGCTGAATCCGCTGATGCCGGCTCCGCAGGCGATTCCGATTCCTCGGGAGTAGTTGAGGAAGGTCGATATCCTGAGCTTCTGGCTTCGTTGTATCTCATAGGTCGCATGCTTGCGCTGGAAGTCGCTCTTTTCGCAGATGGCGGTCAGCATCTCCTTCAGACGGGAGAATCTGACACTCGCGATCTGGGCTGTCCGCTGCGGATACTCCCCGAGATACTTCATCCGCCAGTCGGCGGGATTCATCCCCGCCGCCCTGGCAAGCAGGGAATAGTGACCTTCGGTGCTCGCTGTGGCTCTTGCATAGCCAAGGTCTCCGAAAAAATGGGCGGGAGGCGTGGCACTGGTAAGGATGGTGATCTTGATCTGCATCGCCTGAAGCGGATACAGGGGGACAAGGCCTGCGATCAGCTGGTTCATCAGTTCGTTGCTGAATAGCGGGAACGCACCTTGATCCACGGTGACATCGATCCGTTCCGCCAGCGGTTTGCCGTATTTGTCCATCGCGCTTTTTCTGAGTATCAGGATTTCGGGAGAGATCGATGGCTGTTGGCTCTGGATCTCCACGGAAAAGCCCGTGATGTTGGCAGCCATCGAGGCAAGACAGGCCAATATCGTCGGCTCGATGAGCTTTTCATCGTATGGAGCGAAGTATTGCTGCTGGTGGACGACGATTTTCTTTTTGGGGATCGATACGGTCTCGCTGACCGTGTCGCGCAGATGGAACGGCCATTGGGTGGGGGCGTCGATATGCATCATGTCGTCTACTTTCGTAGCGGAGACCTTGATGATCGAACTCGTGCTGCTATGCGTGGAGCGGAACGTATAGGTCTTCTGAAAGATCTTGATCCCCTCCTGGGCGAAGACCGCGTTCACGTCGCCCCAGCCGTGAGTCCGGGGGGGAACGTTCAGCGCCACCTTCCGTTTGTCTTTCGATGCGGACGACGCGCTCGGTACGGATTGTGCGGTTTGTACGGTCTGCCGCGGAGGCTCCGGAGCGTCGGCGGGGGCAGTGGAGGGTTCCTGCTCCGCTTCGGACTTTTCTCCGGTAGGAGCGGGTACCGTCTGCGGAGGCGCGATCCGGCCGTCAGAAGTCGGAGCCGGTTCTCCCTCCTGGGGCGGTACGACGGAAGCGGCCGCGGCGGCGACCGACGGAGGAAGTTTGTATGATATTTGGATTTCCCGCGCGGTCAGCTCCACCGATTCGAAATCATGGCCGAACAACGCCAGTATCGGCTGTCCTTTGTACGATATCTGCGATGAAGCGAGCAACGGCATCTGGTTGTCGAGTATCTGGATGCGGTTGTTGCCGGGGATGTCCCTGGCGGCGATGATGAGGAAATGGCTGTCCATTTTCGGCAGCTGGATGTCCACGATCTGTCCTTCGTCCACAGTCGAACGGATGATGATTCCGTGGAGGTTGTTCATTTTGTTGATCGGTGTCGCTTTCTTTTCTGCCATCGTGTGGGAATCTCCGGATAGTTCCTGTGCCAAAGGATAGCATGTCGATGGGATATCGGCAATTGGTTGTAGGATTTTGATGATGCGTCGAAGCGTTCTTTTCTTGCACCTCGCACAGTTAATCGGTAGGATAGGGGCATGAATCATAGCGACACTTCACCGGCACAGGAAGTCGCCCGGCTTTCCGAGTTGCTGCGAACCTATCAGAAGGCATATTACGTCGACGGCCGGCCATTGGTCGACGATGCGCAATACGATCGTCTGTTCGATCGGCTTGTGGAATTGGAGGCGGAGCATCCCGCCCTGAAGACTTCCGATTCTCCGACGCAGCGGGTCGGCAGCGACTTGACCAGCGATTTCCCCGAGGTCCGGCATACGATTCCGGTGCTCAGCCTCGACAAAGCCTACAGCGCCGACGCGGTGCTGGGATGGATCGCGAAAAGCGAGACCAAGGAGAATCGCGGTCTGTCGTTCGTGGTCGAAGAGAAGATCGACGGAGTGTCGATGGTCCTCTATTATGAGCAGGGCGTGTTGGTGCGTGCCGTGACCCGTGGCAACGGGTTCGTCGGAAACGAGGTGACGGCGAACATCAGGACGATCGCTTCGGTTCCGTTGCGGCTGACGGAGCCGATCGATATCGCCGTCAGAGGAGAGGTGTACCTGCCGAGAGCCGATTTCGAGGCGATCAACAAAGAATTGGAAACTCCGTACGCGAACCCTCGCAATCTGGCCGCCGGTACGGTACGGCGCATCAAGAGCAGCGAGGCCGCGAAAGTTCCCTTGCAGATCTTCGTTTATGAAGGGTTCTGGGCGGATGGGGCCGAACCGTTCGAGGACCATGTGCAGATTCTTTCCGCATTGAAACGATATGGCTTTCGGGTCAATCCGACGCTGGGGCTGTTCTGCAAGGATGCTCGGGAGGCCCGGGAACGGCTGGAGCGGGCCGGTTTGGACGGGGTCGCCGGGTCGTTCGACGAGATACCGGCATATATCGTGCGCCGTACCGAAGCGCGAAAGTCCCTCGCGTATGAAATCGACGGGCTGGTGGTCAAGGTGAACGAGATCTCCGTCAGAGAGGTGTTCGGCTATACCGAGCATCATCCGCGATGGGCGATCGCCTATAAGTTCGAAGCGCCCGAGGCGCAGACCGTCGTTGAGAGCATCGATGTCCAGATCGGCCGTACCGGCAGAGTCACCCCGTTGGCCCGGGTCAAGCCTGTGTTCGTCGGGGGGTCCACTGTGTCGAACATCACCTTGCACAATCAGGATTATGTGGACATGCTGGAACTGGCTGTCGGAGACATCGTTTCAGTATCGAAGCGCGGGGACGTCATTCCCGCTGTCGAACGGGTCGTCGAGAAGAACGAGCTGGGCAATGCGACGTGGCGAATGCCCCATGCCTGCCCGACATGCGGTTCGCCGCTTGTCCAGCGGGGTGCGCATACGTTCTGTCCGAACTACGAATGTCCCGACCAGATCGCTGGACGAGTCTATTTCTTCATCGGCAAAGGGCAGATGGATATCGAGAACTTCGGTCCCGAAACTGCGTCGGTGCTGATCGCAAAAGGGCTGCTCAAGGACGTGCCGGACATCTATGCGATCGATTATCGCACGGTACTCGGCGGAGAACCTGGTTTCGGTGACCGCAAGATATCCTTGATCATCGACGGGGTGGAGAAAAGCAAGGGAAAGCCGTTTCGTAATGTATTGGTTTCGCTGGGGATTCCTGAGTTCGGCAAGAAGGCGGTCGATCTGCTCGTCGCCGACGGGATCCGGTCGATGGATCAGTTGCTGGAGATCGCCGATCGCGACGACATGGAGCGCTTAGTGGCGATCAAGCAGATCGGAGAGAAGACAGCTAGACTTTTGATTGATGGCCTGAATGATCCACAGATGCGTATCCGTATAGCGAGATTGCGAGAATCGGGCCTTTGTTTTGAAGAGGACGAGCCGAAGCCGACGTCTCTGTCCCAGACTTTCGCCGGACAGGTCTGGTGCGTGACCGGGTCGTTCGAACATTTCGTCCCCCGTTCTCTGGCCATGGAAGAAGTTGAGAAGCGGGGGGGGCGTACCGTCGGCTCCGTCACCGGAAAGACGACACATCTGCTTGCAGGCGACGGAGCGGGAAGCAAGCTCGCCCAAGCGGAGGCGCTGGGGGTGGACATCGTAGACGAGGCGCGGTTCCTGCAAATGCTTGCCGATGATCACCCGGAAACACAACCGGGGAAACCGATAGAGGGAAAGAAACCGGTGGCGGCGTCGGATGCGGAAGATGCCATGCTTCCCGGGCTGTTCGACGAGCATTGACGGGAGGACTGAACGATGCATGAACTTGCGGTTGCGTTGAATGCTGCCATGGAAGGGACGGTCGCCGAGGCGATGCTTTCCCCGTTCGGACGACGGATGTATTTCCCGAAAGGAATCATCGCCCAATGCGCCCAGGCACAGCGATGTTCCGGCAGGCATAACGCCACTGCCGGAGTTGCGATGAGCTTTGGCCAGACGATGTTCCTTCGCGATATTTATGATCAGTTCGTTCCGGGAGCGTTCTCTCCGAACGAGATCTTCAACTATGCTCCGGTGGGAGGCGACCCCCGTCTTCGGGAACTGTGGCGAGCTTCGATGCTGGCTAAGAACCCGTCGTTGCAGTCCTGCCGCATATCGACGCCGGTCGTCACGGCCGGTTTGACCCATGCGATCTCTCTTGCCTCGATGATGTTCGTCGGGCCGGGGGATCGTGTCGTGATCCCCGATTTGCGCTGGGACAATTACGATCTGATTCTCTCCGATCTCTGCCAAGCCGAAGTGAGGACGTTCGAGCTGTTCGATAGGGACATGCGTTTCAATGTGGACGGGATGCGGGCCGCGCTGGCCGGGTGCGGGGAGCAGGCAAGGCTGCTGCTCAATTTTCCTAACAATCCGACAGGCTACACGCCGTCCGTATCGGAAATGCGGCGCATCGCGGAGGCGTTGGTCGGTCTCGCCGATCAGGGGATGCAGCTTCTCGTCCTCTGCGACGATGCGTATTTCGGACTGTTTTATGAAGCGGATACCTGCATGGAATCGCCCTTCGCCTATCTGGCGAACGCCCATGAGAACCTCCTTGCGGTCAAATGCGACGCCGCGACCAAGGAGGACATGGTGTGGGGCTTCCGGCTGGGCTTCCTGACGTTCGGCGGCAAGGGGTTGTCCGAAGCCGCCGTCGAGGCGTTGGGGCAGAAGACCCTCGGTGCGATCCGCGGTACGGTGTCGAGTTGCGACAGGCCCGGGCAGTCGCTGTTGATCCGTGCCATGGAGCGCGGCGCCACATACCAGGCCGACCACGAATGCGCACGGGAGGAGATGGAGCGGAGGTACCGGAAGTTCCGCGAGGCGCTGCGCCGCCATTCCGATTCCCGCGCCTTGGTTCCGTACCCGTTCAATTCCGGGTATTTCATGTCGTTCAGGTGCGCAGGAAATGCGGAAGCGCTGCGGTTGCGGTTGCTGGACCACTATCAGGTCGGAACGGTGGCCCTTTCCGGACGGACGTTGCGGGTAGCCTACTGTAGCGTCGAATGCGACGATATCGACGATCTGGTGGATGTCATCTTCACGGCTGCGGAGGAAACATGGAAGTAAAGGTCAAGCTCTATCTGGTGGATGAGGAAGGGGATAAATTCATGGGCATCGGCGTTCTGTGGATTCTGGAGCGTATCGAGACGGAAGGCTCTCTGCGAAAAAGCGCGGCGGTGCTGGGCATTTCCTATTCAAAGGCCTACGGCATGATCCGGAACCTTGAGGCGCGGCTCGGAGTTCCCGTCCTCGTGAGAAAGAAGGGTGGGGCTGCCCATGACGGAGCCACGCTGACTCCGTTCGGAAGAAGCTTCGTCGAGCTCTATCGGGCATTCCAGACGAAAGCGAAGGACCTGGTGGAAGGTCCGTTCGGAGAATTCAAGTCGGGTCTTGCAAAACTTCTTGAAACCGTAGACGATATTGAAGAGGGTTCAGCGCATGTGCATTGATGCGCATGCATGGCTCTTTGCATGACGCACAGAGGAGGCGTACCGTGGGCAATGATACAATTTATGACTTTTCCATTCCGAATCTCGGAGAGGCGAAGATTCCTTCCCCGATCATGATGTCGACCTATCAGGGCGATGGAATGGCCGACTATGTGAGTGACGACGACCGTATCCTGTACAGTATCCAGACTGTCGCAGGCAAGGACGGGCATCCGGTTCCGCTCCATGAGGATACTGTGGAGCTCGCCGGGCCTCGGTCCAAACTGTATTTTAATCCCGCCCATGTCCATGCGGCCATCTGCACCTGCGGTGGCATATGCCCGGGGCTGAACAACGTGATCCGCGCTGTGGTGCGATGCTTCTGGTATCGGTATGGCGTACGGAGGATCAGCGGCATCCAGTTCGGCTACCAGGGGTTGCTGGAGAACAGTCCGTATCCGTTGATTCCCCTCGATCCCGATGTGGTGGACGATATTCAGGAGAAAGGCGGCACGATTCTTGGTTCCGCACGTGGCGGCGGCAAGCAGGTGGAGGAGATCGTCGATTCTTTGGAACGGCTGAACATCAACATATTGGTGACGATCGGCGGCGACGGAACGTTGCGCGGCGCATATGATATCGGTGAAGAGATCAAGAAGCGTGGACTGAAGATCGCTGTGGTGGGAATCCCCAAGACGATCGACAACGACCTGTCGTTCATCCAGAGTTCGTTCGGTTTCGATACCGCGGTCGCCATGGCGGTTCCTTCCGTGCGGGGCGCCCATGTCGAGGCTAAGAATTCGATCAACGGCATCGGTATGGTCAAGGTCATGGGCAGGGAGTCCGGCTTTATCGCGGCGCACACTTCCCTCGCGCAAAGCGATGTCAACTTCTGCCTGATTCCCGAGAATCCGTTCGATCTGGAAGGAGCGAACGGACTGCTGGAGCACCTGAAACACAGGATTCTTGATAGAGGGCATGCGGTGATCCTCGTCGCCGAGGGAGCTGGACAGGACCTTGTTCCTCCGACGAACGAGCGGGATGCTTCCGGAAACGTGAAATACCAGGACATCGGGCTGTTTCTCAAGGATCAGATCAAGGCGTTCTTCAAGCGCGAGGGAATCCAGTGCAACATCAAGTACATCGACCCGAGCTATATCATCCGCAGCGCTCCGGCCAACCCGAACGATTCGATCTATTGCGCAAGGCTCGGCGCCCATGCGGTTCATGCGGCGATGGCGGGAAAAACGCAGGCGCTCGTGTCTCTGGTGAACAACCAGTTCGTTCATATCCCCATCAAGGTAGCGGTTTCCGAAAGGAACCACGTGGATCTCGAGGGATCGTTGTGGAGAGACGTTCTAGAGAACACCAGACAGCCGTTTTCGATGAAAAACCCGAAAGGATGAGAAAAACGGTATACAATCAGCAAAAATATTATATGAAAATTTTATGAAAGGCCTTGATTCTTTTAGGTGATATCTGTATTTTTTTGGCAGAAAGAGAACGACACCAACCATAGCACCCGTTGGGTATATGAGTTGCAACATCGGAATTTTTCTAACCTCCTTTTGTTCCCCCTCAGGTTTAACCTCCTTTTCCTGAGGGGGTTTTTTTATCCCTGTGTGCTAATCATGTGAAAACTGTAACATTATCGTGAGTGTGTTTATCTTCGACGTTCTGCGATGATGCTGAATGTAGCTGTGCTTTCGAATCATTTTCGATTCAATGCGTTCCTGTCGTGGGTTCGGTCGGGAAATGCGTGTTTTATATCGGTAACGACATTGCGGGATGTTTTGATAAGTCTTTCTGGTATTATAAAAAACGGCCATCACATTTTTGTGCGATGACCTGGTTTCTTAGAAAAATGATGCAACTCAGAACAAATCGGCGAATGCTTTGAGAATTTCATCTCCGCCGCATCCTGCGAGCACCTGTTTCGCCAGCACTTTCCCGAGCTGTACCCCTTCCTGGTCGAACGAATTGAGATTCCATGCGAAGCCCTGGAACATCACTTTGTTCTCGTAGTGGGCGAGCAGCGCGCCGAGCGTTTCCGGGGTGAGCCTGTCTGCGTTCAGTAGTGATGACCATCTGTTGCCTGCGAACCGCTTGTTCGGGTTGTCGTCGTCCTTGCCTCTGGCGAACGCCACGATCTGGGCAACGAGATTGGCGTCGAGCTTCTTCTGGCTGGAGGAGCCAGCGGTAACGATGTCCTTGCCGCGCTGGGATTCCTTGAAGCCGATGAACTGCAACGGAATGACATCGGTTCCCTGGTGAAGCAGCTGGTAGAACGAGTGCTGGCCGTTGGTTCCTGGTTCTCCGAAGATCACCGGGCCGGTGGGATATTCCACCGGTTCGCCGTACCGGTTCACATGCTTTCCGTTGCTTTCCATGTCGAGCTGCTGCAGATGGGCGGGGAAACGGCTCAGAGCCTGGGAATAGGGAAGTATCGCTGTGCAGGTGCATCCGAGTACGTTGCGCAGATAGATGCCAATCAAGGCGTCCAGCAACGCCGCATTGGCGGTTATGCCGGTTTCCAGCGCCAGGATGTCGGCTTCATGGGCTCCTTCGAGCAAGCGTTTGAACGTATCGTATCCGAGTGCCGTGGAGATTACCACGCCTCCGACCGCGCTCGTCGAAGAATATCGGCCTCCGATGTAGTCGTCGATGAAGAACGAATCCAGCACCGCTTTCGATGAAGCGAGGGGACTGGTCTTGCTGGTGACCGCCACCAGATGTTTCGCGGGATCGAGCCCCGGTATTCCGGATCGCTCCATCGCCTGCAGGACGAGGTCCCTGTTTGTCAGCGTTTCCTGCGTGGTTCCGCTTTTGGATACGAGGATGAACAAAGCCGTTTCGAAATCGATGCCATCGAGCACTTGGGCGGCATCATCCGGGTCGACGTTCGAAATGAAACGTGCTTCAAGCTGCGGGATTTCTTCGGCTCGTGCCCATCCTTGTAGCGCAAGGTGCAGTGCCCTCGGCCCGAGGTCGCTGCCGCCGATGCCGATCTGGACGACCGTCTTGAACGCCTTGCCGGTTGATCCGACGATCGTCCCTTCTCTCACCGCCTGTGAGAATATCCTGATGCGTTCCATCTGGCCGGCATAGAATTCGCCTTTTTCCTCTCCGTCGGCCATGACGATGGTTCCGGCGCCCAGGACCCGTCCGCGTGTCAGATGGTGAAGCACCAGTCGCTTTTCTCCCGTATTGATGATCTCTCCTGCCAGCAGCGACCGGTATTTTTCGATGAGGCGCTGCTCGTCGGCGAGCGCCTGGAACAGCGCAAGGTGCTCGGACGAGACGGGCATGGTCGCGTACCGATAGGTCAGCCCTGCTCCCGCCGGTACCGCGTACGACGCGATCCTTTTCGCGGAAAGTCCGGTGCGAATGTCGGCGGGCGCCATTTTCGTCAATGCGGCGAATGCCTCGGTCTGGTCAAGGTTCCGATAGTCCATTTCCATTTTTTCTCCTCCGATGGTCCTGTTGTCGTTCGGGCGTGATCCGACGGCGGGAACCTATGCGCCGGTGTTTCTGCGACCGTTTCTCCGGATACGTGCATCTGGCGCGGAGAACAGGTTCCCCACGCCAGTGTAGTACAACGAAACGCATCTAGGCAATCATGCGAAGGCTCATTCTTCGATCTCGGGGATCCTTGTCTTGAAACTTTCCTGGAGGTCTTCCTTCGTCATGCCTTCCCTGAGGATGACGAATATGGTGTCGTCTCCGGCGAGCGTTCCCAGAATTTCCGGGATAGCCAGGACGTCAAGGGCGATGCCCACGCTGTTCGCGTGGCCGGGGCGTGTCTTGATGACTCCGAAATTGCCGCTGAATTCGATGGAAAGGATTCCTCTGCGCACGTCCTGTATGTAGCTTTTCTCGGACTCGGAGATCAGATCGTTTTCGGGGAGCGCATAGTAGTACCCTGACCAGCCGTCGGAAATCTTGCCGACTTTGAGCATCTTCAAGTCTCTCGACAGGGTCGCCTGTGTCACCGAGTATCCTTCCTTGCGCAACATCTCAAGCAACGTGTCCTGATTGTCGATTCGATTGTTCTTGATCATTTCCTTGACGACCGACAATCTATTGTGACGTTCCCTCATGGTCGAGTTCTCCTATTCTGCATATATTTGAAACTAGAATAATTATTCATCCTACGTGGATAAATATACAGTACCGGAACGGTAAAAGCAAGGACAATTACCTTGCCTCGGCGGGGTGGTCCGCCCGATTCGTCGGGGACCGGCGCCGGATGGCCGGCAAGAGCCGACCACTAGACTGCGACGGGACATTGGACGTATCATCTAGCATACGAAGAACATCGTACGAGGAGGAGTAGCCCATGGCCGCGATTTGGATCATTCTCGCGCTTATCGTCATCATCGCTCTGTACGCGATCAGCGTACACAACCGTCTGGTCAGATTGAGGAACCAGGGGGAGGAAGCGTTCGCAGCGATCGATGCGCATCTGAAGCAGCGCTACGATCTGGTGCCGAACCTTGTCGAAACGGTCAAGGGATACGCCGCACACGAACGGGAGACGCTGACTGCCGTCATAGATGCCCGTAACCGGGCAATGTCCGCCACCACCATCGAAGAGAAGGATGCCGCGGACAAGAGTTTCTCCGCCACGCTCAAGAGCCTGTTCGCACTCGCCGAATCGTATCCGGATCTCAAGGCGAACCAGGGTTTCATCGACCTGCAGAACCAGCTTTCGAAAATCGAGGTGGAGCTGCTCAACGCCCGCAAGTACTATAATGCGGTGATCAAGCAGTTCAACACGGTCGTCGAGGTATTTCCGTCGTCGATATTCGCCCGGCTCGGACACTTTGAGAAGCAGCCGTATCTCGCCATTGAAGAAGCAGCCCGCGCTCGCGTGGAAGTAAAGTTCTAGGATCCGGCATGGCAAGAACTACGACGGCCGGCAAGGCGCTGCTTGCGCTAATCGTCTGCGTAAGTCTTTCTGTGGGGCTGTCGGCAGCTTCATACGACTATGTCATCGACAGATACGATGTCGATGTGCAAGTCGGGATGAATGGGGTCTATACGATCCACGAAACGCTGTATGTCGATTTCAACGCTCCTCGGCATGGCATTATCCGCGAAATTCCCGTCGGTTACGGAGCGAACCAGGTACAGGTTTCCGATATCCATGTCAGTGATCCGGCGCAGGTGCAGCGCAGCAGACAGTATGTCTCCCTCCAGATCGGGGATGCTGACCGGACGGTGGTCGGAACCAAGCGCTACGATATCCAGTATCGCTATGATCCGGGGGACGACGGCCATTATGATTATGACGAGTTCTATCTGAACTTGGTCGGGGAAGGATGGCAGGTTCCGATTGAAACATTCTCGTTCCAGGTTTCCTTTCCCCAGCGGATCGATACGGATTATGTTTTCTTGACCAGAGGCGTGTGGGGATCCGAAGGATCACGCGATGCTTGGAACGCGGTGTCTGACGATCTGCTGACGGTGACCGGTGGAGCTACGGATCTGATGCCCGGAGAAGCGCTGACGCTGCGCGTCCAACTCCCTGACGGATATTTCGTCGGGACGCGCCAGATCCACGACTGGACCGCCGTGGCCTGCGCCGTGTTCATGATCGGGACCGCTCTGTCCGTCGCGGCGGCGTTCTTCCTCTGGTTGCGCTGGGGGCGGGACGACGAACCGATCATCATGGCTCGGTACGAGGCTCCCGACGGCTTGACCCCGATGGACGTGGGATACCTGTCCGATGGCGTAGTCGATGACAAGGATGTCACCGCCATGATCTTCTATTGGGCGGACAAAGGGTGCCTGACGATCGGGGAGACGGGGCGGAAGAAGAGCTATGTGTTCACCCGGGTCAAGGAACCTGCCGGCGCGACGGCCCACGAGGCGCAGCTGTTCGAAAAGTTTTTCTCCTGCGGCAATGACGGCGTGGTGACTATGGATGACCTGGAGGGATCGTTCGGCCGTCATATCGAAGGAACGAAGCGGAACGTGGCTTCCTATTATACCGGCGAGCGGGCGTTGACCGATAGAAAGTCGTCCGGCGTCTCGTTGGTTTGCGGAGCGCTGGCAGTCATCCCCGCCCTCGGTTATGCGGTGGCCATGACTGTCAACTACATGGATGTCCTGACCCTGTTGCTGCTTGTCTGCGGAGCCGTGGCCATGTTCGTCGGGGCTACGTTCAGTTGGTCGCTGATGCGCAAATGGTATCTCCGTTCGCGAGCGGCGAACATCGCGCTGATCATCGTTTTCGGCGTACTGATGATCGTCGAATATGTCGTGCTCGTCGTCGCTTCGTTGCTGTTCAACAGCGAGATTTCTCCGGCGTGGGTGTTTGGTTGCGCCGGAATCCAGGTTTTCTCCATTTCCGCGATCATGTTCCTGTCGCAGATCACCCATAAGCGAAGCGCATACGGGCAGGAGATGCTGGAGCAGGTTCTCGGCTTGCGCGAATTCATCGACAAGGTGGAGATGGATCGGCTCCGGATGATGATCGACCACGATCCGATGGTCTTCTATCATGTGTTGTCGTACGCGATCGTGCTGGGACTCGAGGACACGTGGGCGAAGAAGTTCAGTTCGATCACCATGAAGCCTCCGACATGGTATGCGGGAGGAAGTCTTGTGTGGGACGCGATGTTCTACAGCGCTTTGGCTCGGAGATGGAATAATTCGTTCAGTACTGCCCGAGGAGCGGCGATGGGGCATAGCACGAGTCCGCACAATCCCGGTATGAGGTTCGGCGGTTCGTCGTTCGGTTCTTCCGGTTTCGCCGGGGGCGGCTTCGGAGGTGGTGGCGGCCGTGCCTGGTAGTGTCCGGCTGCGGGCCCGTCTTGCATCGTTCTGCAAGCGCGAGCCCGTTCTCATGGCGGCGTTGTTCCTTGCGGTGGCGTCGTCTTTTTTTGTGCCGTTTTCAGTATCGTCTCTCGTGGCGTCCGTGGACTGGAAGGTGCTCGGTTGTCTGACTGCGCTGATGCTTGTCGTGGTGGGGCTTCGCAAGCAGCGGGTTTTCGTCCGCCTTGCCTCCGCGTTGCTGAAGCGGGTCCATGGAGTTCGTGGAATCGGTTTTTCCTTGGTGTTCCTGACATTCTTCGTCTCCATGGCGATTACCAACGATGTTGCGTTGATCACGTTCGTGCCGTTCGTCATCGCCGTCTATCTGGCCGACGGCAGGCCGAAGGCGATTCTGCCGGTGGTGGTGCTCCAGACGGTGGCGGCGAACATCGGGTCGGCGCTGACTCCGGTAGGAAATCCTCAGAATTTGTATATCTACAACCGGTATGGCTTCTCCGTCGGAACGTTCTTTTCCACGATGCTGCCGTTCGCCATCGTAGGGGCCGTTCTGCTTGCTGCGTTGCTTGTGATATTGCTTCGCGATGGGGCTGTGTCGGCGGATCCGTCCGTCGTCTCCGGGCTTCCGAACGGGGGAGAAGGGATCGCGCCCGGATCATACGGAGCGATCTCCGCATGGGCGGTCGTCCGATATTGCGCTTTGTTCATTCTGTCGCTGTGCGCTGTGTTTTCGATCATTCCCTGGTACATCGCCCTGGTAGTCGTCGTCCTGGCCATGCTTCCCGACAGGGAGTTGTATCTGAAGATCGACTGGTCGTTGCTCCTGACTTTCGTAGGCTTCTTCGTCTTTATCGGCAATCTGTCGGCGATGGATTCCTTGGCTTCCTGGTTCGGACGACTGCTGGAGGGGAGGGTGTTCGAGACATCGCTGCTGGCAAGCCAGATCATCAGCAACGTTCCTGCGACACTCTTGCTGTCGCGGTTCACCGATGACGGTATCCAGCTGTTGCTCGGCGTGAACGCTGGAGGGTGCGGCACGCTGATCGCCAGTCTGGCGAGCGTCATTTCCTATAAGTACTATGCCGCCTTCCATGCGCAGCATCCCGAGATGACCTCCGGGGTCGGGAAGTATCTGCTTGTGTTCTCCTGGGTGAATCTGTTGTTCGTGGCGGCGCTGTGGCTGTGCCAGCGGGTGCTTTGGTAGATCGGGGCTGAACGGTTGCCTGTTCGGTCCGAGCATCCTGAATTTCTACCTGATTGACTTTGCCCTGGTATTCCTCGTTTTCGATTTGCCGTGCATGCCAAAAAAGGTGGACAAGACTCCTAGCCGGACGGAAGTGCCAAAACCTGCTTCGCATGGCTTGTGAGGATCCGTCCATGTGCCCGGTTTTTTGAAAATGCATAAAATGCATAAGTATTATTACTAGAGGTAATATAATATTACTGTCAGTATGTGAATGTATAGTGGGTGTGAGCAATGACCGAGCAATCATGCAGTAATGACCGAGCAATCATGTAGCAATCGATTAGGGGTGCGTGTTGATAACTATATATAATATAATAAGTTGAAAACAAATGAATGGGCGTTGGGGGGGGGAGGATGAAAACGGAACCGGTGATAGCCGGTCCCGTCCCATTACTGAGTCTTGGGTCTTTGTATAACGGTGATTAGTCGCGGTAGCCGCGGGAAGGACGAGTCTTCGCGATCGCTTCGTTCACGCGGAGGTTGCGTCCACCGAACTCCTTGCCATCAAGCTGGGAGATCGCGGCGTCGGCTGCGGAGTCTTCTTCGATTTCGACGAAACCGAAGCCCTTGGGGCGACGAGTCTCGCGGTCAATGATGATGTTTGCGCTAAGTACGGTACCGAACTGTGCGAACAGGTCCCGAAGTTCTTCTTCGGTGGTGTTGTAACTCATGTTACCAACATAAATTTTCTTTGCCATAGAAAAGCATCCTTCACAGGCTCTGGGCCTGTATCCTTGTATATTGCTTTAATTGGCGGCATGCTCGAACCAAAACCTGTCTGCGGGAAAACGACTCAGTAACGCGCAAACGAAAGATAGGAAAAAGAACTAGCTGCAGCGAACAAAAACTAAAGCATCTGAACGGTATCACGGCGCGTGCATCCTGTCAACTTGACGACCTTGTCAAAAACAAAAAAAAGATCGGGAAGTTGCGAATCTTGCTTTTCTGGCGAATTGAGGGCATGATACAGTCCATGGACAGCAATATATCCGGTCTTATCATTTCGTTTCTTTTCCTTGGATTGATCATCGCCGTAGCGGTCCTCCTGCGGCGCTTTACGCGCCTTTCGTCTGAAATCGTTCGCAAGTTCATCCACATCGGGGTATCCAACTGGTGGTTCATCCTTCTTGCCTGGATGAATGACGTGCGATATGCGGTCGTGGGACCGGTCGTGTTCATCATCCTCAATAGCATCCTGACGTTCGGTGGATACGGTGGGTTTCTGGGGATGGATGACAAGAAGCGCAACTACGGGCTGATCTACTTTCCTATTTCGCTGTTGGTTCTGGTCCTGCTGGTCTACGGGGGGAAGCTGGCGCCGTTCGCCGCGATGGTCGGAGTACTGTCCATGGGGTACGGCGACGGGTTGGCCGCGATCATCGGCCACGCATGGGGAAGACGGAAGCTTCCGTTCCTCACGGGCGGCAAGACATGGCTCGGTACTTTGGTGATGTTCCTCGTCGTCGCCGCCATCGCATTCTTGTTCATTCCGATATCCGACCGCGCCTATCGTGTCCTCGTCGTTGTGACGACCGGGGTGGTGGGTGCGTTCCTGGAGGCGGCGACCCCGCTGGGACTGGACAATATGACTGTTCCGCTCGGCGTGGCGCTGTGGGTGGCCGTTCTATGCTAGCGCCTTTGGACGCCTTGCTGCTTACTCTGCCATTTCCCTGGTCATTGGTATTCGTGTGTCTGTCGATGGCTCTGATCGGGTTTCTCGCATGGAAGGCGGGGCAGCTGACTGTCAGCGGTGCGATCGCGGCATGGGCGGAAGGTGTGTGCATCGTCTGGTTCCTCGGTTTCGACGGACTTGCGGTGATGCTGCTGTTCTTTCTTTCTGCGGCTGTGATCGGGAAATTCTCGAAAAGAATCCATCGTGCTCGAGGCATCGACGGTATCCAGAAAAAGAGCGGAGCTCGGGATTGGATGCAGGTCGTGGCCAACGGTGGGGCCTCCACTATCACCGCGATGCTGTATGCCGTGGCTCCGAGCCCATTGGTGCTGGTAATGTTCGGCGCAGGGGTCGCCGAGGCGGCTTCCGACACTTGGGCGGGAGAGATAGGGATTCTGTCCAGGAAGAATCCCGTGTCCATTCTGACGATGCGACCCGTTGCTCCCGGACTGTCAGGAGGAGTGTCTGTTCTCGGTACGCTGGGAGGGCTTGCCGGCGCGGCTCTGATCGCTGTGTTCTGGCTCGGATGTTTCGCCGCGTTCGAAGCCCGTGGGTTCTCTTCATGGGTGGCGTACGCCTCGCTGGTGACCGTCGGGGGATTTTCCGGCTGTCTGCTGGACAGTCTGCTCGGGGCCTTGGTCCAGGCGCATTATTGGGACGACGAGAGCAAGCGGCTGACCGAGCACGAGTATGTCGACGGGCGGCGTCTGGAACTGTCCCGGGGTATCCGATGGTTTGACAACGACATTGTGAACTTGTTCAGCAATCTGTTCGGCGTTCTCATCGCCGGCGGTCTGGCGCTGATCGTGTAGCGGAGGTCGTTCGTTTTGACAAAACACCGGGGAAAGTCGCGTGAAACCATGGTTTGTAAAAATTCTTCTTGATAATCCGGAACTTTATTTGTATTTTACATTGCGGCGGAGGTACCCGTTGACAGTATCTGCGCGTCCTGCCACAATTGGCAGGCTGAAAAACACACTCATTATTTCATTAAAGAGAGGATATACACATGGCAAAACAACTTCAGTTTAATGAAGAAGCCCGTAAATCGCTCGTCACGGGCGTGGAGAAGATTTCTCGTGCGGTCATGACTACCTTGGGGCCGAAGGGCCGCCTGGTTCTGCTGGACAAGAAGTTCGGAGCTCCAACGGTGACCAAGGACGGTGTTTCCGTTGCTCGTGAAATTGAATTGGAAGACCCGTTTGAGAACATGGGCGCGCAACTGTTGAAGGAAGTCGCCACCAAGACGAACGATGTCGCAGGGGACGGAACCACGACCGCAACCGTACTGGCTTGGTCCATCACGAAGGAAGGCATGAAGAGCGTCGCCGCTGGAGTGAATCCGATGGGAATCCGCAGAGGGATCGACAAAGCCGTCATTGATGCCGTGGCCGAAATCAAGAAGCAGGCGAAGATCATCAAGGACAAGGAGGAGATCGCACAGGTCGCTTCCATCAGCGCCAACAACGACAGGACCATCGGCGACGAGATCGCCAACGCGATGGAGAAGGTCGGCAAGGACGGCGTCATTACCGTCGAGGAGTCCAAGAC
The DNA here is from genome assembly GCA_001604275.1 of Spirochaetales bacterium Spiro_02. Classification (GTDB taxonomy): domain Bacteria; phylum Spirochaetota; class Spirochaetia; order Sphaerochaetales; family Sphaerochaetaceae; genus Spiro-02. Next base: position 25,270 of record LVBD01000055.1, on the reverse strand, counting down.
CATCGAAACGACCACCGAGTTCGTCGAGGGCATGCAGTTCGACCGCGGCTATCTGTCCGCCTATTTCTGCAACAACCGCGATACCATGACCGCCGTGCTGGATGATCCGTTCATCCTGATCTACGACAAGAAGATCTCCAACATGAAGGAATTGCTTCCGGTTCTCGAGAAAGTCGCCCAGTCCGGCAAGCCGTTGTTGATCATCGCCGAGGATGTGGACGGCGAAGCGCTCGCTACGTTGGTCGTCAACAGTATTCGCGGCATTCTCAATGTAGTGGCGGTCAAGGCTCCCGGTTTCGGAGATCGTCGTAAAGCGATGCTCGAAGATATCGCGATCCTTACCGGTGGTCAGGTAATCAGCGAAGAGCTCGGCCTGAAGCTTGAGAACGCCGATCTTTCCCAGCTCGGTCGCGCCAAGAGCGTCAAGGTCGAGAAGGAGAATACCACGATCATCAATGGCGCCGGCAAGCAGGCCGACATTAAGGATCGTGTGGCGCAGATCAAGGTGCAGATCGCCGATACCACCAGCGACTACGACCGCGAGAAACTGCAGGAACGGCTTGCCAAGCTGGCCGGCGGCGTTGCGGTAGTCAATGTCGGTGCCGCCACCGAAGTCGAGCTGAAGGAAAAGAAGCATCGTGTCGAGGATGCGCTGAGCGCCACCCGCGCCGCAATCGAAGAGGGTGTGATTCCCGGCGGCGGCGTAACGTTGGTGCAGGCCGCCAAGGCTCTCGAGGCGAAGGATCTGTCCAAGCTCTCCGACGAGGAGCAGGTCGGGTACAAGATTGTCCGCCGCGCGCTTGAGGAACCGATCCGCCAGATCGCCGAGAACGCAGGGCTGGATGGTTCGATCATCGCCGACAAGTGCAAGAATGCGGAATCCGGCGTCGGTTTCGATGCCAATCTGATGCAGTGGACCAACATGATGGCCGCCGGAATCATCGATCCCGCGAAGGTCGCCCGTTCCGCTTTGCAGAACGCAGCGTCCATCGCCGCGCTGATTCTGACCACCGAATGCGCAGTCACCGATATCCCAGCTCCGGAACCGGCCCCGAATCCGGCTGCCGGCGGTATGGGCGGCATGATGTAAGCCTTTTTGCGTCGAGATATTTTTTCGAGCCGCGGAGCTTGTCCCCGCGGCTTATTTTATATTGGCTGTATCGGTTGCCGACGGTAGGTCAAACTTGACTATATCGGTGGTAACGTGATACTTTTAACGGTACTTATGGAAATTGGGTGCGTTTGTCCTCGGGGATTCCCCCAAGGGGCGAACCCCATCGGGATCGTTTGGACGGGATTCGGACAAAGCCGTTGCGTTGCACCGGGGTTCCCGATTCCTCCGATGGAACGACCGCCCTGTATTTCAAAGCGAGGATTTGACACATGCATGCACTATTGACGGCTATGGCGGCTCCCGCTGCCGATGGCAGCACCAGCGGGTCCATGATGATGACGTTCGTGACGTTCGGACTCATCATCTTGATTTTCTATTTCTTGATCATCAGGCCGCAGAAGAAGCGGGACAGGGAGACCAAGGACATGCTCGCCGCCATCAAGAAAGGCGACAAGGTCCAATCCATCGGAGGAATCCGCGGAACGGTCGTTTCGGTGAAGGAGTCTTCCATCATTGTGAAGGTGGATGACAATACCCGCATCGAATTTGCTAAGAACGCGATTTCCGCCGTCATCGACAAGAAAGCAGAGGCTGCCCAGCCCGCCAAGAAGAAGACGGCCGATGAAAAAGTCGAGAAGGTCGAGGCTCCCGCCAAGAAAGGCAAAAAAAATAAAGGCGCTGATGACGCTGTCGATGTAGTCGAGGAAGTCGTGGTTGAAGAAGAGGCTCCTGCCAAGACGGAGGAGAATCCCTCCGAAGCGGCTGCTTCCGAAGAAAAATAACTGACCGCCTCGTGTCTATGAACAACGCATTGCCGCCAAGCCCGGCGGCAATCTCGTTTTGCTTGGACACCGGGAGGGCATTGGATATTTAGTCTAGTTATCTGGAGAGAATCATGAAAAAACGAGGGCGCTTGATCATCGTTCTTCTGGTCCTGGTAGTCTGCGGGTTCTTCCTGTATCCTACCATCAAGTGGTACGGGTTCGTGCCGCAGTCGGCCAAGGAACTGGCAACAGGCTCGAATGCGCAGATCAAGGAGTACTCCCGCGGACAGGCTTCGCGTGAGTTGCGGGAATTGAAGGAGTTGGTCCGGAGCAATCCGACGGCAGTCGTTCCTGAGGAATTGAGCTTCCTCAAGTCCGTCGCGAAGACCAACTACAAAGCAATGAAGAAGCCGGTCCCCAAGACATGGACCGTCGAAGATGTCTTCTATGCGTTTGTCAATGAACAGGCGATGTTCGACGCTCTTGAGAACCAGCATCGCACCCAGTTGCTCGACCTCAAAGCTCTTGGGGCCAAGGTTCTGCAGCTTGGTCTCGACCTGCGCGGCGGCATGAGCATCCTGCTCGACGCCGATGTCGACGCCTATGAGGCGAAGGTCGGCCGGACTGTCTCCGCTTCCGAAGTTACGACGCTGATCAATCAGGATATCGAGATCCTCCAGAACCGCATTGACCAGTTCGGCGTGTCCGAACCCGATATCCGGCTGCAGGGTGCCGACCAGATCCTGATCGAGATTCCCGGCGCCGCCGACCCAGAACGGGTGAATTCGTTCCTCAGGGGCAAAGGTTCCCTGACGTTCCAGATCGTCGACACCGAACTGACCGACCAGCTGAATACCTATTTCGCTGAGAATCCTTCCGAGGTCTATACCGACGAAGGCGCGATCAAGCAACCTGATTTCCTGCCGGCAGGCAAGATCGCCGCCGGTTACTACGTCAGTGACGCCTATGGCATCGACGAATTGGAACGGTTTGTCGTCCTGAACGAAGAGATCGGCCTCGACGGCATCCATCTCGAGCAGGCCACGACCTCCACCGATGGGATCACCGGACGCCCGGTCGTCAACTTCCAGCTTGACAGCGTTGGAGGCGACATCTTCTACAAGCTGACTTCCACGCATGTCAACGATACGATGGCGGTGGTGATGGACGGCAAGGTGAAGGCGATGGCGACGATCACCGAAGGAATCCGCAACAACGTGCAGATTTCCGGATTCTCCGTAGACGAAGCCGCGGATCTGGCCGTAGTGCTCAGGACCGCCGCGCTTCCGATTGAATTGGTAGTTTCCAGCCAGCAGGCGGTCGGAGCCTCGTTGGGCGAAGATGCGGTATCCACAGGTCTGACGGCTATCTTCATCGGGTTGGTGCTTGTAGTAGTGTTTATGGTCGTCTTCTATGCTTGGAGCGGCCTTGTGGCGGATATCGCGCTGATCTTCAACCTGGTTATCATGCTCGCCATCCTGTCGGCGTTCAACTTTACGCTAACGCTGACCAGCATTGCCGGTCTGATCCTGACGTTGGGCATGGCGGTGGACGCCAATGTCATCATCTTTGAGCGCATCAAGGAAGAACGGGCGGCTGGCAAGACTTCGCAGGCTTCGGTCAAAGCCGGTTTCGGCAAGGCTTTCTGGACGATCATGGACTCCAACATCACCACGATCATCGCGGCCTTGGTGCTTTCCCAGCTCGGGACCAGCGCCGTCAGAGGCTTCGCCAATACGTTGGCGATCGGTATCGTCAGCTCGTTGTTCACCGCTTTGTTCGTCGCGCATCTGGTATTCGATGCGACGGTGACGGACAAGCCGAACGCCAAGCTGCATATCAGCTGGAGGAAGAACTAAAATGGCCAACAAGAAAGTTCCTGTCATCAAATTCCGTTTCTATGCGGTAGCCATGTCCTTGGTCCTATTGGCCGCCGGTATCGTCGCCGCCGTCGTGTTCGGCGGGTTCAATACCGGAATCGACTTCGACAGCGGCTTGAGCCAGCGGATCCAGATCGCTCCCGTGGGGTTGTCGGTTTCATATTCCGGCAACGACGACGCTACGCTCTCCATTTCCGGCGATACGCTGGTGCTGGAGGTGCGAGGCGCATCCGGTGTGGCGACGCATAGATTCGCTTCTTCGGCTTATCCGACCTCCACGGATCTCGTCAAGGGATTGAACGATATCGACAAAATCGATGCCGTCGCGGTCGACGGCGGGTTGCTGACCCGGAATCTTCTCTCCGGTTTCGGGTTTCCCGCAAAGCTGAGCGCGGCGCCGAAAAATCTGAATTTCAGTACCGATACGGTCGATGTCTCGATCAACGATATGCGCGATGCTCTCGCATCGTTGGGCAATGTCAAGGTCCAGACTGTCGGATCTTCCTCCAATGCTGTATTCCAGGTCCGCCTTGGTACCGAGGAAGGCGATACCCAGGCATCGATGGAGGAGAAGGTCTCGCAGCTGCTCGGAGATGCGTTCGGCGCGGATGAAGTCGTCATTCTGCAGAACGATTTCGTCGGCCCGAAGTTCTCTTCGTCGTTGGTATCCAGTTCCGTCATCGCGGTGCTGATCGCCATGGCGTTGATCATGGCCTATGTCTGGATCCGCTTCCGTTTCGCATATGCGGTTTCCGCGTTGGTCGGCCTGTTCCACGATGTGCTGCTTTTGCTGAGCTTCATCCTGGTGTTCCAGCTCGAAATCTCCAGTACGACGATCGCCGCAGTGCTGACGATCATCGGTTACTCGTTGAACAATACGATCGTCATCTTCGATAGGATCCGTGAGAATGTGGGACTGAACAAGGAGTCTTCGATGCCGATATTGATCGACATGAGCGTGACGCAGTCGTTGCGAAGGACTACGTTCAGTTCTCTGACGACGATCCTGGCGATTCTGCCGTTGGCCATCATGACTTCCGGTGATATCAGGCTGTTCGCCATCGAGCTGGTGTTCGGTGTCGTGGTCGGTACTTATTCGTCGAACTTCATCTCCCCCGCGTTCCTGTACTGGATCAATAAGGCCCAAGGCAAGAAAAACGGCGGAAAGGGGCCGGACACCGGCAAGGAGAGCCTTGCGGAGACCTCGTCGGTCGTCGATGCCGAGCTCGTCGAATCTCCCAAGGTCGTGGAGATTCCGGTCGTTGAACGGAAACTCAAAGGCAAGCGGCAGCAGAAGAAATAACTCCGTTGCAAATGAAAAATCATGAGGGGCTGTCGTATGAGTCGAAGGACTTCGTCGACGGCCCTTTTCGTTTCCATGGGGCGGGAGAGGCCGGGGTGGGAGGCTTGCCTAGTCGTGCGGCTCCGTCGTACATTAGGATGAAAGAACGCTGATAAGGTAGGTACCGGTCGGATGAAGGTGTTGAAGGCGACGACGATGGGATTCTGCAACGGGGTTTCCTTTGCCATTGGGCAGGTGGATTCCTGTCTTGCGCTGGCCGCCGAGCGTGGTGTCCCTGCCTATTCGTATGGAGCGTTCATCCATAATCAGCAGGTGATGGAGGCCTTTGAGCGAAAAGGGTTGCGGATCATCGACGGACCGGAGGGGCACGCCCCTGGCTGTGTCGTGATCCGGGCCCACGGTGTTTCCGATGCCGTGCGCAGAGCGTTTAATTCCGCCGGTTTCATCCTGGTCGACGGGACATGCCCGACGGTCGCGCGATCTCAGCGGATGATCCGGAAGGCCGGGATGGAGGGGTTGCATGTCGTGATCATCAGCTTGCATGGCCACCATGAGACGTTGGCGCTCGCCGGTTGCGAGTTGCAACCTGGCCGGGTCGTGCCTTCCACTGTGGTCGAGCGGCCCGAGGATCTTGAGCGGGTTCCTGACGGCGTTCCGTTGCTTGTCATGATCCAGACTACGTTCCCCGAGGCTGAAAGCAAGGTAATGTATGCGGCAATCGCATCGAGATTCCAGGACAGGAAGGTGGTGGTCGGCAATCGCATCTGTCCGAGTTCGACGGTACGACGGAACGCCGTTGTTCGGCTGTGCGAGTTCTGCGATGCCGTAGTCGTGGTCGGAAGTCCCCAAAGCGCCAACACGCAGGCGCTTGGAAAGATTGCGGAAAACAGGGGCGCCGCGGTGTATATGATCGAGACCGTCGACGAGTTGACCGATGAATTGCGTCGGTATCGTTGCGTCGGATTGACCGCCGGAGCGTCTTCTCCGGAAGATGTGATCGGCGCAGTCGAGGACCGTCTGAATCGGATGTGAAGAGGGGTAGTTCGAATGAGTCATGTCGATAGAACAAAGAAGCGGGAGATCGAACTGAGGTCTTCCATATCGATTCCTACGATCAAGAGGTTCCCGTCCTATCTGAGAATTCTCCGGCAGTATGAGGAGGCCGGGCACGAATGGGTGTCCGCGACGAAACTCGCCGAAGAGCTTGGACTGAAGCCGATACAGGTCCGTAAGGATATGTCGGCCACCGGCGTGGAGGGGCGTCCGAAAGTCGGTTTCGAGATCCGTTCCTTGCTCGGTGCGATCACTCATTGCCTTGGCTGGGACAATTCGACCGATGCGCTGATCGTCGGAGCGGGGCATCTTGGGTCGGCTCTCGCCCGGTACGAGGGCTTCGAGTCCTACGGCCTGCGGATCGTCGCCATGTTCGACCGCGATCCGCAGAAGTGCGGACAGAAACTGGGCGAGGTCGAGATCCTGCCGCTTGAGAAGCTGCAGATGTTCATCAAGGAGAACAGGATCAATATCGCTGTCATTGCTGTCCCTGCCAATCAGGCGCAGGCAGTGGCGGAACTTCTGGTCAAATGCGGCATCCGAGCGATCTGGAACTTCGCTCCGAAAGATCTGAAGCTTCCGCCGGGTGTCGTCCTGCAGCGGACGGATCTTGCGACGAGCTTCGCAGTTCTGTCCGCGAAGTTGCGGCGCATGATGGCCGGTGAGGGTGTGGACAGTTTTGAGGAAGAAGAAGATCCCGGCCAGCTCTGAGTGGAATGCTCCGCCGATGTCGTTCGGCGGATGTGGCGCAAGTAGTCATATATCGGTCGGCGACTTCTGTCGCGACCATCGTCCCGATTTGAAACGACATGATAGTTCCGATTCCGTCGGTATTCCGTCTTCACATCCTCTTCTCCAAAGGCGAACGAGAAGCTATTGAAGGAACGATTGTCACAGATATTGCCAATATTGTCATAATAAAATTACTATAATCACATTAAACTGATAAATTACTGCAAAATATTGTAATTAACTAGTGATAATAGCATTTATATCGGCAATCTATAGACTTTTGTTGACTTTTCAAAACCAGTGCTATATCCTTGATATGGATACCGGCGGGTTCGTGTGCGAAAGGACCTCCCGGTATGCGAGGAGTGTGTCGGCGATGGAGAAAGTGACGGTGGAACTGTGCATGGGCAGTTCCTGTTTCGCTAGGGGAAACTCGCAAGCTCTGGCGAATCTGGAGAACTATATCTCTGAAAACAATCTGGAAGACCGTGTGGATCTGGTAGGGCATCTCTGTCTGGGAGCATGCTCGAAAGGTCCGAACATCAAGGTCGGGGATGTCTCCTACTCAGGTGTAGATCCGAATTGCGTAGTCGATCTGCTGGTCGAGGCGCTGAACAAGGCTGCTACAAAGTAGGACATTCCTTCGCCGCCGTGCCGCGGGAGGACGATCCGGGAGGAGTGTATGGTCTATCCGATTTACACAGAGCTGACTCAGTGCAGGGACTGCTACAAATGCGTCCGTTCCTGCCCGGTCAAGGCGATCCAGGTGAAGGACGGCAGCGCCGTCGTCATCAAGGATCGTTGCGTTTTCTGCGGGCATTGCGTCGATGTCTGCCCGAATCATGCCAAGAAAGTCCGTGATGATATCGCGCGTGTGCAGATGTTCCTGAGAGGCGGCAAGCGCGTGCTGTGCTCGATCGCCCCTTCCTATGCGGCGGAATTCGCCGGGCAGGGGGATGCCGTGCTTGCCGCGTTGATGCGGCTCGGATTTTCCGGAGTATCGGAAACGGCGATCGGAGCCGCGTTGGTATCGGCTTCCGTCGATCTATATGCGAAGCGCAACGGCGGAGTCTGTCCGTGGATTTCCACCGCCTGTCCGTCGGTGGTCGAGCTGGTCCGCAAGTATTATCCGCAACTCGTCGGCAATTTGTCCCATGTGCCATCTCCGCTTCAGTGCCACTGCGCATATTTGCGAGAACTCTACGGCGAGGACATCGGGATCGTGTTCGTCGGTCCGTGCATCGCCAAGAAAGTCGAGGCCGATACGACTCCCGGCTTTCCCGATTTCGCCCTTACCTTCGGAGAATTGCGGCAATGGCTGGAGCGCGAAGGTGTTTTCCTTGACGAGATGGTCGATGGCATCGAAGCCGGCAAGATTTCCGTTCCCGATTTCGTCCCCGCTCCAGCAGGCAAGACGACGCTGTATCCGGTCGAGGGCGGCATGATCGCCTCGCTGATGTGGGGGGAGGACGCATTCCAGGATCATGCCGTAGCGATCAGCGGCGTGGACCAGGTGATCGACGTGCTGGACGAACTGCCTCGGCAGGAGGTCAGGGGCGAGGGCGGGACCCTCGAGATGGACGTATATAATGACTTTCTCGAACTGCTGAACTGCGAAGGCGGCTGCGTCAACGGCCCGGGGGCTTCGAAAGGCAGATCTCCTGCGGCGAAGAAATCGTTGTCCGCCCGCTATACGAAGACTCGGATTACCGCACAGGCCGACAAGCTGTTCGTTCCTCCTGCGCAGTTTCTGGACAAGCTGCTGGATAAGGGCTATGACCTGCTGGTCCGCGGTGATCGAAGAAGCGAATATCCTCCTACAGGGTTCCTTCCCGCCGAACTGAAGGCGAAGTTCAGCGATGCGCAGATCGATCAGGCGCTCAAGGATCTGGGCAAGGTTTCGAAGGCCGATGAACTGAACTGCGGCGGATGCGGCTACAATACGTGCCGCGATATGGCCGTTGCCTATCTGGAGGGGATGGCTGAGCCGGAGATGTGCGTCACGAAGATGCGCAAGGAGGCGCAGAGCAAGATCGATGTTTTGCTGAGGACCATTCCCATGGGAGTGGTTATGGTCGACGAGGACCTGAAGATCGTCGACTGCAACGTCGGGTTCCTCCATTTGTTCGGAGATATCGACTATTCGATCGAGAGCGAGATCATCAACCTGATCAGCGGATTGCCGCTGGAGCGGTTCGTACCGTTCTACGAGCAGTTCCGAGAACAGTTCCATACATCGAAGCCAGGTCAGTACCGTCTCCATTATCAGGACAAGTTCCTGCGGGTGACGTTCTTCGTCGTCGAGAAGCAGCGGCTGGTCGGAGCGATCTTCGAGGATATCACCTCTCCGACCGTGCGGCGCGAGACTGTCGTCAAGAAGGCCGAGGATGTGATTCAGAAAAGTCTGGAGACGGTCCAGCAGATCGCTTCCTTGTTGGGCGAGAACGCGGCGGAGACGGAGATCATGCTCAATTCGCTGATCGATGCGTTCAAGGTGCCCGGAACCGATTCCGAGGATGGCTTCTTGCCCGACGAGCAGCAGGATCTGACATGAACGACATATTCATTGATGTGGATTATTCGCAGATCTACAAACATGACCAGAAAATCGGCGGCGACGTGTTCCTCCTCTCCCGCAACCCGGACAACAACCAGATCGTCTGCACGCTCAGCGACGGACTTGGCAGCGGGGTCAAGGCGAACGTGCTTGCCAGCCTGACCGCACACATGGCGCACAAGCTGAGTTTCAGTCCGATCAATCTGACGCATTCGGCGAAGATCATCATGAATACGCTACCGGTATGCAAGGAGCGGAAGATCAGTTATTCGACGTTCACCATCGCCGATATCAGGTTTCCTTCGCGAGACGATATCGAGGTGCAACTCGTCGAATACGATAATCCCCAGGCGTTGCATTTTGCCGGTGCTGAACCGCTCGAATGGTCGCGGAACTTGATCGACTTGCAGCGCGAGGGGGCATTCAAGAAGGAAATCCTTTCCCAGTCGCAGTTCCGGCTCGCCGTGGGCGATCGACTGGTAATGTTCACCGACGGGGTGACACAGTCTGGGCTGGGAAGGAGCCTGCCGCTCGGATGGCGGCTCGACGGTGCGAGGCGGTTCATCAAGGGGCAGATCGAAGCGAACGCGAACGTTTCCTCGAGGGACCTGTCCCGGGCGATCGTCCGTAAGGCGTATGCGCTGGACGGACTGGTATCGCAGGACGACATTACCTGCGTTGTGGTGTATGTGCGCAGGCCTCGTCGGGCTGTGATCGTCACCGGCCCCCCGTTCACTCAGGAAAAGGACGAAGTGCTCGGTGAGAAACTGAAGGCGTTCGAAGGGCGGAAGATCATTTCCGGCGGGACGACCGCGCAGATCGTATCCCGGCTGTTCGGCAAAAGGATCAAGGTGGACATGCATTCCTGGTCGCCGGACGTTCCTCCGTGTTCCACGATGGATGGGGTGGATCTGGTCACCGAAGGAATGCTGACACTCAGCAAGGTTGCGACGGTTCTGGAAAAAAAGATCCCCACATCAGAGCTGCCCGATGATGCGGTGCGTCGGTTCGTCGATATTCTGCTGGATAGCGACCAGGTCCATTTCATCGTGGGAACGAAGATCAACGAGGCGCATCAGGATCCGAGCATTCCGGTGGAGATAGGTATCAGACGGACGATCATCGGGAGGATCCGTACCGCTTTGGAACAGAATTATCTCAAGGAGACTTCGCTGGAGTATCTGTAGGATGTGTATTGCGACGGTGCGGGGCCGGATATGGCGGCGGCATCATCGGGCAACGAAATAGCGGCGGGGCGGCAGAAAGGCGGGCATGGCACGAAGGGCCTTTCCGTTGGTCCGACAAAGGAGTTACCTATCGTACGTATAGGATCAATGATGAGTAGGAGAAGCATATGAACAAGAAGAAGAAAGTGGAAGTGAAGATTTGCGTCGGTACGGCATGCTTTGTCCAAGGTGGCGCCGATTTGCTCCTGTACAATGATTTTCTCGATCCCGAGGTGCTTTCCGGATGCGAGATCGAGGGAAGTTCCTGTCTGGACTCATGCAAGAACGCGAAGGCCGAGGTCGCGGATGTCGATTCCAAGCCACCGTTCGTTTCCATCAACGGAAAGATCTATGGCAGTGTGAACCAGGATCGTTTCTGCAAGCTCCTCGAGGAGGCTGTGAATGCTTGAATTGAACAATCAGTATACGCTGATGAAGCGGCGCATCGATACCGATGTTCTGAGATTGTTCTTTGACGATCGGCTTGAGGCGGACGCCGACAAGCTGCCGTTCCTCATCATCCCCAAGGATAGGATTCCCAATCGATGCTGCATCTATAAGGAACGGGCGATGGTCCGCTATCGGATCATGGCGTTGCTGGGGATCGATATCGAGCGGTTCGATGACGAAATGAAGCCTTTGGCCGAGTATGTACAGGAAATCATGGATGAAGATCCTCCGGCGGTGCCGGTGCTGACGACGATCATTACCGGTTGTTCCGGGTGTCCCCAGGACCAGTACCGGATTTCCGATGCCTGCAGGGGGTGTTTCGCCCGTCCATGTCTCGCGAACTGCCCGAAGGACGCCATCGTGTTCATCAACGGGCAAGCTCATATCCTGGAGGACCGGTGCATCCGTTGCGGCAAGTGCATGGAAGTCTGTCCGTTCCATGCCGTGGTTCATATCCCAGTTCCATGCGAGGACGCCTGTCCCGTGGGTGCTGTCAAGAAGAATGAACAGGGTTTTGTCGAGATCGACCACAAGATGTGCATCAGTTGCGGTAAATGCGCCCGTTCGTGTCCGTTCGGAGCTATCGTGGAGCGCAGCGGCCTGATGCCGGTGGCGAAGATGCTCAAGAACGGGGAAAAGGTGACCGCGATGGTCGCCCCGGCGATCGAGGGACAGTTCCCCGGATCTCTTGCGCAGATCAAGGCGGCGCTGCTCAAGCTCGGATTCACCGATGTCGTCGAAGTCGCGGAAGGAGCGGAGGTTACTTCGATCCATGAGGCCGAGGAAGTGGTCGAACGCAAGGAGCAAGGCAAGGGATACATGACGACCAGTTGCTGTCCTGCATACATGGAGCTGATCAACAAGCATCTGCCGTTTCTGAAGGAGCGGCATTCCACGGCTCTGACGCCGATGGCGTATACCGCCAAGCTCTGCAAGGAGCGGGATCCCCAGAGCAGACGGGTGTTCATCGGTCCTTGTCTGGCGAAACGTGTGGAGGCGGCCAGGACGCCGGAAGTGGACGGCGTGATCAATTTCAGCGAGCTTGCGGCTTTGTTCATCGCCAGAGATATCGATGTCCGTGAAATGGAGGCGGTCGATCTCGGAGATACGTCGTCATTCTCAGACTGCCGCGAGTTCGCCTGTAGCACGGGTGTGGCGGGATGCGTGCTGCATCGGGTGTCGCAGGAGGATATCAGGACGTTGCCCGTCAACGGGTTGGACAAGAAGTCCGTGCGATTGATGAAAACATGGGAGCGCAAGGCTCCCGATGCGGACCTCGTCGAGGTCATGTGCTGTGAAGGAGGCTGTATCGCCGGTCCGGGGACGATCGTCAAGCCTGCGCTTGCGATGCGGCTGCGTAGCGGCAGCGGCATCCCGGCGGGAAAGGTGGCGGCTTCCGTCCTGGGAGGCAGGCCGGCGGCTGGCGGTTCGACGCCTGCGTCGAAGATGCCGTCGAAATCATAAGATTCGTTTCCGACATGGTGTCCGGAGCGTCTTTTACATGTTCCTTCCGAACGCCTGCCGGAGCGATTTTTTTCCATGGGTGATGATCCGGGACGTCCCCCGGTGCCGGAGGTCCAGATGTTCGAACCGTTTTCCCGTCTCGGTGACAAGCGCATCGACGATGAAACCTTTCTCCAGACGCTCGGGGCGTTGCTCGATCCTTCCGAAGGATCGGTCGCGCTCCGATACTGCGGTCTGGCGAATGCCGCCGCCTTGCTGTGGTGGTATCTGCCCGACTTGAACTGGGCGGGATTCTATCTTCGTGATGATGACGGGGATATTCCGATTCTGCGGCTGGGGCCGTTCCAAGGATTGCCGGCCTGCACGTCGATTCCATTCGGCAAAGGGGTGTGCGGGACGGCGGCTTCGACCGGTCTTCCCCAGGTGGTTGCCGATGTCCATGCTTTCGCCGGCCATATCTCCTGCGATTCGGCGTCCCGCAGCGAACTGGTGGTTCCGATCTTCCTCGGGGGAGATCCCCGTCCGGGCGGAGCTATCGGCGATCCCTCTCAGGCTGTAGTCGGGGTCATTGACTTGGACAGCCCCCTTGCAGGCCGTTTCGAAGTCGATGACGCATCCTTCGTAGAACGCGTGGCGAACGTGCTCGGTGAGAAGCTGTTTCCGTATCAGTCTGCGTCATGATCGGAATTCAGCACCATTTCGAGGAATTCAGGCGGAAGCTTTCCCTGCTGAACCATCGATAGCACCGATTCGATGAATCGGGGAGACAACGGATCGATGTCGCTGTCCTTCGTCGACTCCAGTCTTGCGACAGGGTTGCCCAAAGCGTCGAAATAGTCGCCGAACTGGTCCATATCGAGGGCGAGGTCTTCTTCGTATCCGGCGAAAGAGTCTTCGTCGTCCATGGCTTCTTCGTCCTGCCCCAGCAGATAGTCGAACAGGTCGTCTTCCGCTTCCTCAAGTTCCTTGATCCGTTTCTTGCGCTGGAGCTTGACTCCCAGCAGCCTGGCCATCGGTTTGAGAAGCGCTTCGGTCCTTTCGTCCTTCAGGAGGATCGTCCCAGGTAGGGAGCCTATCTCGACGAAGCGCTCCATCAGGTTCCTGACCAATTGGTCGCTCTCAGCGCCGTAGTCCTTGATCACATGCGCCGTCAGGATGGCGCCGGACGCTTGGTCGACTGCCAGCAGCATGTATGGGTAGAACGGGGCGACCATGGGTTCTTTCTTCCGGTATCCGCTGGCTTTCTCCGCTTCCACATCCCGTTCCGGACGCGGGAGCATGGCCACGTCGCACAACAACGATTGCGCCGAACGAGGCAGTGCGCGGACTTTTGCGGTCAGTATCTCGTCTTCGATCCGGGGGGATGGATACTCCGGGTTCTTGTCTTCCGGCAGTTCTGTAGTGCTCCATACGACGCCGTCGTCTCCGACGCTCAACAACGGAATGGGACCGGAGTCGATGTTTTCCGTAAAGCCGAGGGCATGCGCGGTGTCCGCCTGCAGTTTCGCCGCAATGTCCAGCGTTGCCAGCAACGCCTCCCGCAGGTATATGAAATGCACGGGCAGATCGACATGCCAGGGAACCTTGCTGGGTTCGAACCATGAGAACTGGGGGTATGCGTTCGATCCTTTCAACGGGATGCCGTGCGCTTTCGCATAGGCTCGCACCTCTTTCGCTTCCTGGGGCGACAGCTCCTCCTTTCCCTCGAATGAACATTGGAGACATTTCTGGCTGAGCAACAGTTCATAGTCTCGAAGCGTCAGTTTCGGTTGCATCTTGTTGCTGATTTTTCGAAAGGAAGCGAGTCCTTCGGTTCCCAGATAGATGCCCAGAGAAAGATGGATGCCTTGGGAGCCCATCACGGAACAGTATCCGATCGTTCCGTCCGAGAACTTGACGGCGAACAGTTGTTGTTCCAACAACTTGTTCCAAAGTTCCGTTTTCTTGAACCTGAACGCCAGGGCATAGAGAGTGTCTTTGGTCATGGTCCGCTTCCTTTCCTTGATATCGCTATCAAGCGTAGTGGATACCGGTACGTTCTGCAATATTTTTCTCCTACTTTCAAGAGGTTTTGCCCTTTTGTGATTTTTCCAGTATCTTGTGGACATGAAATACACACTACGACAATTGAACCGTACGGGATTGGATGCGTTCTTGTCTCAGCCGCTGGCCAAAGAGTTTCCGGTGGCGGTCGATCTTTCGACGGAAGATATCGCATCGTGTCGCGACCTTGCCTCGCTGCTATCGCAGGAGCAAGAAGGAGGGAAGGCGTTCCTGTTGCTGGATGCGCCTTCGGTCACCGAAGCGTCCGCCTGGTGGACGGCGCGCCGACGCGTCATGTATGAGGATGCCGAGTATGTCGTGCTTGACGATGGTTCCAAGGTGGCCGACGATACATACCGCGGGGTAAGCGTCAACCTGCTGGACAAGAAGCTGTACAAGCTCACCTGGTGCTTGGAGCCCGAACTGACTACGCCGTTTTCCGACCCAGAGTTCGCACGTCTGATGCTGGACAAAGTTCCGGTATGCGACTGGAACCACCCGATCGGCGCGGAGCTTCTGCCGGAAACTTTGTAAAATCCAGTAAATTTGTGTTGTAAATTTTACAGAACACAGCATACTGGAGGCATGATAGGCGTCAAGGAAATCGCGCAGCTGGCGGGCGTATCGCCGGCGACCGTATCGAATGTGCTCAATGGCAGGACCAACGTGGGGCCGGCAACGAAAGATCGCGTCCTCGCGATCTGCAAGCAGTATGACTACCATCCGAACATCATCGGAAAGAACCTGAAGACGGGCAAGCCGAAGACCTTGCTGTTCACGTTCAGCGATTTCGACCGGTCGTTCTATCTGGAGGTGATCCATGGAATCCATGACTACGCCGATGCCCATGACTACGACCTGCTGATCTGTACCGGCCGAGTGTGCGAGAAATACATGCATCCCGCCATGACCAGCGGCTGCATCGCCTTGGATGGCAAACTTCCTAGCGAAATCCTCGACAGGAAGGCGGCGGCGGACTATCCGATCGTCGTCCTCGATCGGATATTGGACAATCCATATGTAAAAAGCATCCTCGTCAACAACTACGACCCGATGTATTCATTGGTCGATTCTCTTGCGAAACGAGGCTTTACCCGTTTTTCGTTCCTCGGCGGGATCGAGAACACCGCCGACAACCGGGAGCGTTATCAGGCGTTCCTCGATGCGCTGGAGGGCAACGGCATCACGTTCACCCGGGACGGGTATATCGCCGGGGACTGGCATGAGAACAGCGGCATCAGGGCGGCCCAGATCCTGTTGCTGACCGAATCGCGGCCCCAGGTACTCGTCTGTGCAAACGACAATATGGCCATGGGGGCGATCCGGACGTTCAACGCCAACGGGCTCGTCGTGGGGCGCGACATTTCCGTGACCGGGTTCGACAACAATGCGATCGCCGAATACAACGGTATCACCACGATCGACATTCCCGACTACGAGCGCGGATATCTCGCCGCACAGGCGCTGGTGGGCAATATCGAGGGGGAGATGAACAAGGAGACGTTCCGCATTACGGCGAAACTGATCGAACGAACCTCCGTCGCTTCATCTTCTGTGCGTTGATAAACGCAATTTATGTTGAAAAATACTACTTTTTATGTAAAATTTACTGAATAATCGCAGTAAATCATTATAAAGCAACTTAATATAAATTTTTTCTTGACAGAATCCTCATTGTCGCTCTGATAATTAGTTGAACGATTTATGAAAATCATAACCAACCATACAAAGGAGAAGGCAATTATGAAGAAAATCGCAGTCGTGTTGCTTGTAGCGCTGATGACGATGCCGTTGTTCGCATCTGGCAGCGCGGAAAAGAAAGCTGACGAAACGAAAATCATCATCTTCCAATCGAAGGTGGAGATCACCGATTCGCTGGAACGGGCCGCGGAGGATTTCACCGCCGAGACGGGAATCAAGGTGGAGATATGGGAGACCACCGGCGACGACTATCGCGCCCAGTTGCGGCTGAAGCTGGCCGGCGACGAAGTTCCGACGTTGTTCTCCGTGAGCAAGGGCGCCGAGGCCGACATGTTCAAGGCGTATCTTGCGGACATCGGTTCGGGGGCCGTCCAGCAGTACATCGCCGATTCCATGGCGCTGAAGATCGACGGCAAGAGCGTGGGTGTTCCGTACAGCGTCGAGGGCTTTGGTCTGGTTGTCGATGACGCACTGGTCAAGGATTCCGACTTGGCCTCCCAGGAGGCGTTCTTCAATGCGATCAAGAGCTTGAAGGGCAAGGTGTCCAATCCGCTCGGTCTGAGCCAGGAGTCCTACTTCCTGATCGGACACCTGCTGAATACTCCGTTCGCCATCATGGACGATCCTGACGTATTCCGCGCCTCGTATGAGCAGGGCGGCGTGCGGCTTGCCGACCAGAAGGAGTTCCAGGCGTTCGCCCAGTTGATGGAGCTGATCCGTTCGTATTGCGTCAACCCGATGGAGATCAACTACGATCGGTCCTGCGGCGACTTCGCCACCGGCAAGACAGCGATGATCCATCAGGGCAACTGGTGCTACGGTATGTTCAAGGATTATTCGGTTTCGTTCGACATGAGCCTGAAGGGCGTTCCGTTGCTCGGCAACCAGAAGATTTCCGTATCGGTCCCGTACTACTGGGTCGTCAATTCACAGGTCCCCGCGGCGCAGCAGGAAGCGGCGATCAAGTTCCTCGACTGGCTGTACACCTCCGACAAGGGGATGGACTATATCGTGAACCAGTTCGGTTTCGTTCCCGCCACCAGTAACATTCCGACCGATTCGCTCGATCCGCTGTCCGCGGATGTCGCGAAGGCCGCCGGGGCGGGCAATACGTTGCCGTGGACGTTCAACGACTGGCCGATGAACATCATCGATACCGATTTCGCTCCGATCACCCAGGAATTCTTCACCACCCCATCGATGAGCGGCATCGATTTCGTCAACCGCATCGACAATGCCTATCAGTCGAGGCTGAAGAAGTAGCGGTTTCGCATATGTCCGGGATCCATTCTCGTCCAAGGCGCAGCCTGTGGCCGGGGGAGGATCCCGGTTCTTTCCAGACATGGAGATACCCTCATGGTAACAAATAGGAAACGGGAGCGCCTGCTGTTCTTTCTGTTCGTGTTCCCCGCGCTGTTCGCGTTCATCATCGTCGTGATCGTCCCGTTCATCATCGGCATCGGGTACTCGTTCGTCGAATGGGACGGTCTGGCGATGAATCCTGCCAAGTTCGTCGGACTGCAGAATTTCAAGGCGTTGTTCTCCGACGCCCGATTCGGGCAGTCGGCGTTACACACGCTCATATTCACCGTGATGGCGGTCCTGTGCATCAACGTGCTTGGGTTGGCGCTGGCGCTGCTGGTCACGTCCAAGCTCAAGGTCAATACGATCGCCCGCACGATGTTCTTCATGCCGAACCTGATCGGCGGTCTGATCCTAGGGTATATCTGGAAATTCATTCTCTCCGATGCGTTCAAGGCGATCGGGGAGAGTACCGGGCTGACCGGTCTGTTCTTCAACTGGCTGCTGGTGCCCAACGCCGCGCTGGCCGCGCTGGTGGTAGTCATCACCTGGCAGATGGCAGGGTATGTGATGATCATCTATATCACCGGCATCCAGGCGGTGCCCGACGAAGTGATGGAGGCAGCCACGATCGACGGGGCGGGGGCCTGGCGCAAGTTCTTCTCGATCGAACTTCCGCTGATCATGCCGTCGGTGACGATCTGTACGTTCTACTCGCTGTCCAACTGCTTCAAGATCTACGACATCAACCTGTCGCTGACCGGTGGCGGGCCGGGGACGTCGACCGAGATGTTCGCCATGAACATCTTCAACGAAATCTTTTCATACAACAACTACGGCTACGGGCAGGCGAAGGCGATCATGTTCTTCCTGCTGATCGCCGCGGTGACGATCACCCAGGTGGCGTTCACCAAGAAACGGGAGGTGCAGCTATGACCGTGAAAAGGCGCGTCGGACGCATCGTCCTGTCCGTTCTGATTCTTGCGCTGGGGCTGTGCTTCCTGTTCCCCCTGTACATCATGTTCATCAATTCGGTGAAGAACCGCGCCGAACTGTACATGAGTCCTGTGGCGTTTCCCAGGACGTTCCTGTGGAGCAACTACGCCGATGCCGCTGCGAAGATGAGTTTCGTCCGGGCGTTCGGCAACTCGCTGCTGATCACCGTCGTTTCAGTGGCGTTCATCGTGGTGTTCTCGTCGATGTGCGCCTGGATGATCGCCCGCAAGAACGACAAGTTGAGCAAGCTGATCTACTTCACGTTCGTCGCTACGATGCTCATTCCGTTCCAGACACTGATGATGCCGCTGGTGCAGATGATGAAATGGTCCAAGGTGTCGCTGGGCATCCAGATTCTCAATACCTACAAGGGGATCGTGTTCATGTACATCGGATTCGGCATGTCGATGGCGGTGTTCCTGTTCCATGGGTTCGTCAAGAGCATTCCCGTTTCGCTCGAGGAAGCGGCGACGCTGGACGGGTGCGGCCGGTTCGGAGTGTTCTGGCGCATCGTGTTTCCGATGCTCAAGCCGACGACGGTCACCGTCATCATCCTTGATATCATCTGGATATGGAACGACTACCTGCTGCCGTCGCTTGTGCTGAACAACAAGGCGTTGCGGACGATCCCCCTTTCGACCAGTTCGTTCTTCGGCGTGTTCACGATCCAGTGGAACCAGGCCATGGCCGGTCTGACGATGGCGATCATCCCAGTGATCATTTTCTACTTCGCTGCACAGAAATACATTATCAAGGGCGTCGCAGCCGGGGCGGTGAAATAAATGTATCGACGGCATAGGTTCATGAAGGAGTTGCGTGCTTTTGACAATGGGGCTTTGTCGTTGGACGAAACTCTTTTCCATAATGCGAACGGATACATCGGAGTTCGAGGAGCGTTCGAAGAAGGGTATCCTCAAGGATACGCCTCCGTGAGAGGAACGTACGTCAACGGGGTGTACGATATTGTGCCGATGCCCCAGGCAGAGCCGTTGCACGGATTGGTTACCGAGAAGCAAACGCTGGTCAATATCGCGGATATCCAAGATGTGAAACTGTATGTGGACGGCATTCTGTGCACGCCTCTTGACGATGGTTTCGTTGAAGGTTGTCGCATCCTCGATATGGACGATGGCGTGACCGTACGTACGCTCGTGTGGAAAAGCCCTCAAGGAAAGGTCGTACGCGTCGAGGTGAAGCGAATGGCTTCGTTCGTGAGGCTTCCTCTGTTTCTCATGACGTATCGGGTGGTAGTCGACGCACCTTGTGAAATCCAGTTTGTAGCTTCGCACCGTGCCGACGTGTGCAATTTTAGCGATCCAAGCGACCCGCGTGTCGCATCGGAGTCTCTCAAGCACATCGTGGTCGATCGAGTGGAATCCGGACCGGAAACAATACGACGTGCAGGAAACCGAAAGACAGGATATCGATCCTTGATTTCTACCCATGCCGCCACGAGCGAAATTGCTGTCGTCTCCGCAGTACAAGATGAAGTATCCGTAGGAGGCCCCGATGGGCAAGAGTCTGCAGGCGATGATGCGATCGATGTAATGGAGGAACTGTTCCCTGAGGCAGTCGTTCGTACTTTTACCGTACAGGGGCGAGCGGACAGGCCTGTTGCGTTGACGCGTTATGCGGCGGTTTCTGATGGATTGCGGTATGACGATCCCTCTCAAGAGACGGCGAAAGTGATCGAGTGCGCGGTGGAAGTTGGAGTCGACGGATTGTATGCCGAGCAGACGGAATATCTTCGGGCGTTCTGGAGCGACGTGGACTTCGAGATCGATGGGGACGAGGCTTTGAGCGAAGCTTTGACGTTCAATATTTTTCAGTTGTTGCAATCGGTGGGAAAGGACGGCCGCAGTCATCTGGCTGCGAAAGGGTTGTCCGGCGAAGGATACGAGGGGCATTACTTTTGGGATACGGAGATGTACGTGCAACCGTTGTTCACGTTGACAAAACCTGAATTTTCCCGGCAATTGCTTGCATACCGCTATTCGATTCTTCCTCAGGCACGGGAAAACGCAAGAGCATTGGGGCATCGTAAGGGAGCCTTGTTTCCATGGCGTACGATTTCCGGCAAGGAGTGTTCCGGATTTTTTCCCGCAGGAACCGCCCAATACCATATCGACGGAGCGATCGCGTATGCCGTGGTCATGTATTATCTGGTGACCGGCGACGATGATTTCATGGAAAAAATGGGATTGGAATTGTTATTGGAGATCGCACGCCTCTGGTATGATTTGGGCAATTTCTACGACGGAAAATTTGAACTGCATTGTGTAACTGGACCTGACGAATATACCTGCGTGGTGAACAACAATTATTACACCAACGTGTCCGCAAAGTACGATCTGGTTTGGGCGGTGAAGTATTTCCGGTTGTTTGAAAGCAAAGGGTTGGCCGGCAAAGCGCGTGAAGCGACGAGGATCAGCGATGGAGAACTCGATGGTTTCCTGGCTGCTTCCGATGCGATGTATTTGCCGTATGACGCGAAGCTTGGCATTACGCCGCAGGACGATAGTTTCCTTTCCAAGAAAGTGTGGGACCTTGCGGCGACTCCCGTTGAAGATTTTCCTCTGTTGATGCATTACCATCCGTTGACGCTGTATCGATACCAAGTGTGCAAGCAAGCCGACACGGTACTTGCGCATTTCCTGTATGAAGATGAAGTTTCCCGCGATGTGATGGAAAGGTCGTTCCGTTACTACGAGAAATTGACGACTCACGATTCGTCGTTGTCGACGTGCATATTCAGTATCATGGCTTCCCGGTTGGGATTTGAAACCGAAGCATATGATTATTTCGGCGATTCGGTGGAGATCGATATACACGATACACATGGCAATACGAAAGACGGCATCCATACGGCGAACATGGGGGGGAGTTGTCTGGCTATCCTTTTCGGGTTCGCAGGGTTGCGGATCAAAGACGAAGGTGTCTTCCTGTCTCCTTCGGTTCCTCATGCATGGAAGGGATACCGATTTACTTTGAAATTTCACGGACGGAGGGTGCGTATCGAGGTCGGAGGAGGGCTGGTGAGCGTACGGTTGCTTGCAGTGGAAGGGCATGTTTCATGGCCTGTCAACATATTCATCTATGGAAATCCGATGGATATGTCTACGAATGAGCAATCGTTTCCTTTGCGGCGTGTATCTACGGAAGATGTTTCTCAAGAATCGTCATCATCCAGGTCGAGGGAGATTTCATGATGGTGAAGGCGTGTATTTTTGATTTGGACGGTGTCCTGTGTCATACCGACGAGTTCCATTATCTGGCGTGGAAACGGATCAGCGACGAGTTGGGGCTTGGTTTCGACCGAACGTTGAACGAACAGTTGCGCGGGGTAAGTCGCCGGGAGAGTTTCGAGATCATTCTCCGGTATAACGGGATTAGGTTGCCGGAAGAGACGATTCGCTATGCGATGGACAAAAAGAACATGTGGTATCGCGAATACTTGCTGCGGATGTCTCCGTCCGATTTGGATTCCGACGTGAGGCCGACCCTTGTCCGGCTGCATGAGTTGGGCCTTTTGCTTGCGGTGGGCTCTTCAAGCCGCAACGCACGGTTGATCTTGGATCGGCTGGGGATCACGGGGATGTTCGATGCCATAGTCGATGGGGCGATGATTTCCAATAGCAAGCCTGACCCGGAGGTGTTCCTGAAGGCTTCCAAGTCATTGGCCGTTCAGCCTTCCGGATGTGTCGTGATCGAGGACGCTCTGTCGGGGATCGAGGCTGCCAAGGCGGGAGGGATGAATTTCATCGCCTACCGGTTGCATGATCCTTCTTTGGAAAAAGAGGTCCTGCATGCGGAGAATTTCGGGGAAATATTGAAGCTTGTCACTGCTTCAATACGGAGAGCAAGATGATGGATCATCGTCAACGCGCTAATATGCGGCGTTGGCGAGACCGCAAACGCCGCAACGGCCCGATGGCGAGGTCTCCGTATTGTCCGCTCGTATCAGTTTTCCTGTTCGGTCTATGAAATTTGCAGGTTTTATCCAATGGGGTTTGCCGCATGTTCCTTTCCATTTCTGACGAACACCCATGCCTTCTCATCGGACAGTTTATCGCGATAGACAAATCCCAGTCGATCGAAACGTTTGACATCCTGTAGATCCGTGATATTGTTCTCCGCCATAAACCGTACCATCTCGCCGCGGGCCATTTTGACGTAAACACCTTTCTCCTTGACTTTTCCCTCTGTCATCTCTCCGAACACACAGGTAATGTACGTAATGTCCTTTACAAGGAATTTTGACACGATCTTGGAGTATTCTTCGGAGGCAAGATTGAGGATAACGTTGTCGTTTTTGGTCAGTTCAGTGAAGATTCCCGAATTCCAATAATCGTAGAGGTTCTTGCAGAAATCGGTTTTCACCTTTGCTTGCATTTCAAGTCGGTATGGGACGACGCCGTCGAATGGTCTGAGGATTCCGTACAGTCCGGAGAGAATTCGTAGATGCTGTTCAATATATTCGTAATATTTTGTCTCGAAGACCTGCGGAGCCATGTATTTGTATTGGATGCCGTCGTAGGAGAGAATCGCAGGATTGGTCAGGGGTCCTTCCAAATCCATTCTGCGGTACCGGTCGTAATTGAGGGTCGCAATTTCGTCGTTGCATGCAAGCAAGACCTTGAGTTGGTCGTAGGACAAGCCTTTCAAATATTCGACGAGTCTTTTTGCCCGGTCGATGAATACCGGGGTGTTTCGGGGGGCAAGAAAGTCGTAGTCGGTTCTCATCTTTTTGGCTGGGGAGATGATGATCTTCATGTCAACAGTGTAGGTGGAACGGAAAAAGAGGACAAGTACGGTAGGTATGGAAGCGGAAAGAGAAAATTCAACGGTAAAATGGTATTTTGAGGGTTGTATTCCAAAGGTAAGCGTTACATATTCTTTTTCCGATGATAGGATGGTTGTTGAGGTGAAAAGCGGTGTCAAAATCTATCGGTGAAGCATTGTTGGATGCCTTTCTGACGGGAACGTTGCACGGCAATGAAATACAAGAGTTCGAACGATATTATCTTGCAGGCGCATATGCCTTGCGAAAGGAAATCCAGGGGCTTTCTTCTTTCGATGTGTTTCGTCGTATCCAAAAAGACTATGGACTTTCCGAACTTGATTATTCAACGCTTTTGGCATATATGGAGGTGCTGAAGTTTGATGAAATATCTGAATTGCTTGACTTTGTCAGGCCATTCGTGACTATTGATTTTCAGAATCAGGCGGAGAATGAGCGAATATCCCAAGAGATGTATTTCGCTTGTTTTTGCAATGATTGGTATGAATTTAACAAGTATGACTTTGCGGAATGGATGGAACGTACGCATGGGGCATACCTTGATTGCGTGAGATCTTGCAAGGACTTTTCGTATCCTGAAACGAATTTCCGTATGATCGCAGAGTCTTGGTATCTGGACGAAGCTCAAGAATATATGGAAATCGCGTCACGGTATCTGAACATAGAAAAAGCAGTCGCTTACAATTATTTGCTGGATATATGTTCCTACGGTTTGTTCGATGTGGCAGTACGATTGATCGAAGCTGGAGCCGATGTCAATTGTGTGAAAAAAGGCAGTACGCCTTTGTTGAATGCAGTCTCAAATGGAAATCTTGAACTGGTTCGATATCTCGTTGATCACGGAGCTGAAACAGCTCCGACAGGAACCGGTATCGTAATCACATACGCGATCCTATCCGACAAGAGGGATGTCGTACAGTACCTTTTGGATATGGGGCTTGATGCTCTTTTGACTGATCGGGAATTGGGGTATTGTCTTGCCGATGTTCATTCAATGGGCGACATTCAATGGTTCGATACCTTGATGACCAGGTTCCGTCCATATCTGACACAAAAAAGCTTCGACCATATGTTGCATCGAGCATGTTTCATATTTGGCGGGTTCGGATTTTCAGAAGGGAAAAAAAGTATTGACTATGCGTTTGAGCATGGGGCTTCCATAACAAGTGTCAGTGACAAAGGTGAGACTGTTTTGATGGAGGCTACATATTGCCGATTGTTTGACTTGGCCGAAGCCTGTATTCTCGCAGGTGTAGACGTCAATGCACGGAACCAACGCGGCATGACGGGATTGATGTACCTTCCGAGGATTCACGATGATGTTCTGCAGGGACAATTTCTCAATTTGTATTTGTCCCATGGCGTCCGTTTGAATGCTACGGACAATGACGGAAAAACTTTTCTCCATTATTTGCTGGAATATGTCGTGCAGGATATTCTTGGCTTGTCTGAAATACTAGCCAGTGGGGTGGATGTGAATATCCAAGATATTCATGGAAATACGGCGGCACATTGTTTTTGTCGTATGAACCGGTATGCTTTCCTGAATGATGATCGCTATCATGATATCGAACGGGAGAATATCAATGTGGTGCTGGAAGAATTGAGAAATTCAGGTGCCGATTTTTCAATAAAAAACAAGGCTGGGGAAACGCCCCTTGAAGTGTTGATGCCTAAAGTTTCAAAGAATTGAATCCATGATATTCTGGCTGACAACAAAGCGGTACCATAAAAGATGCTCAATAAGAGAGTATTGGCAACAAATATAATCCGTTGAGAAAAAATATCCAAGAAGATGATAAGACCTTTTATAAAGCGGAATGGGCCTGTCAATAGTTTTTATTTGACTACTGTTGTCAAGCCCTAAATTCAAGGAACGGAACT